>CAZVME010000074.1:0-16170 GCA_964628835.1 uncultured Gammaproteobacteria bacterium
TAGGCCAGCACGGCACCCGCCATCAATACCGTCATGGCTCCCACATGCAGTCGTACAGGTCTTCTATCGCGTATACGCCCTCGAAAATTGTGAAACGTGAGAGCCAGAATCACCAGCAGCAAGACGCTGGCTACCGGAATCTGCCAGCGTGTACCTACCTCGGCCACCCGTACCTCGGCTACCATGGGCATTTTGTAATTCTTAAGGTAGTTGTTCCAGGTATGCACATTGTCATCGGGCATGACATAGGTCTGCAGAGGTCCGGCCGGATCGATGGCCGTAGCAGGCACCTGCTTGATCCTGTCAGTGAACATGTCCCAATCCACCGTCACCTGCGCGGGCATGTCGTCGGTGATATAGGTAAGGATGATCCCGATGATGGCGCTGTTGATCTCCAGCCGTTCCGGCTTTTCCAGCAACTGGATACCTGATAGCCCCACTTTGACGTAGTTGCTACGATCCAGAATGGGTTTGAGTGCCACACCATCCACCTTGACAAGGTTTCGGGTCAAGAGGAACTCACCAACTCTCTGTTTCAGTGTCTCTAATTCATCCAGCTCAATATACTGATTTTCCTTCAGATTCAAGTCCATCCAGTTAGACATGTCCTTTACTCGCACCAGCAGTTCGTGGCGCACCTCGTAGGGTTCAATATAAAGGTATGACATCATGGCATCCTTGTGATGCCGTTTCAGATTGGGATTTCCAAACTTTGAATACCAGGGATCTTCCCAATTCAGATCGAGTTTGGCGGGTTGGCCCAGATAACGGAAATCAATAACTGGAACCGACTTATGGTAGGTAACAAACCCCAAGGTAACAGTTGCCCTGCCCTGCTCATCTAACGGCGGTATCATGCTGAGCGACCTAGGCATACCTTTGAACGGATAGATCAATTCCACATATAGCACCCGCTTGTCCCTAGGGGCTTGGGGCACTCTTTGCCTCGTCATGGGATTTATCATCCCGGCATAAGGAGAGAATCGGTCCTTACGTATACGCGTTCCTACCGTTTTTATCTGTGCCTGAAGCCTGCTGCCACCACCGGTAACGAACTGCAAGCCGTGCTCGGAAAAATGCTTCAGTCGCTGATCCAGAGAAGGTCGCTTGATATCAGGTTCTTTAAACCAGTCATCGGGAACGAGATCATCAAACTTCGGTATATCGCTGATATAGACTTCCAGGTTCACCTGTATGTGATCATCCTTGATATAGATCTCGGCGACATTCGGGGACGTCTCGGCGCCGGTCAAGTTGATCCAATCTGCCCTAGCAATATCAACCACGAACAGACTTATAAATAGAACAACAATAAACAAATAGTGAATTCTCATTACTAAGAATAATAAAGCCTTGTTAAAAAATGTTAAACCCGACCACCGCTATCACTCGCATTCCGGTCTCGTTGTTTGCTGTACTGTACCGTGCCGTTGTAATTCACTATCCCGGATCACTGCTGTCCCGTTAACTGGTGATTAAGGAGGCCTGATTCAGGCCGTAATTGATACAATGAGTTTGTCTACAACCTATTGAATCAACAAAGAGAATCAGGCCATGGCTCATTGTAATACGATCTTCTCACAAATACTAAAACTTGTGCCGAGACATGAATTCGAGACCATGGCAAAACAGCATCATTCGGGCCGTTCTTTTCGGACCGCATCCCGTTGGTCGCAGTTTGTGACCCTCACCATGGGACAATTGGCAGGCCGAAACAGCTTGCGTGATATTGTGGATAATATCTCCGCACAGGTTCATCGCCTCTATCATTTGGGTAGTGCAAAACTTTCCCGCTCCAATCTGTCTCGCATTAACGAAGACAAACCTTATACCCTGTACGAGGCCCTGTTTAGTAAATTGTTGAGCCGTTGTCAGGGGACGCATCCAGGTCATGATTTTCGCTTCAAGAACCAGCTTTATTCGCTGGATGCTTCTATCATTGAGCTTTGTCTGTCCGTTTTTCCTTGGGCTGATTTTCGAACAACCAAGGGTGCCATCAAACTCCATGTCGGGTTAAACCATAATGGTTATCTTCCTGAATTTGTCACAGTCACAGAAGGCAAGACCGGAGACGTTACTGTTGGTCGTACGCTGAAATTCCCCAAAGGCAGTATTGTAGCTATCGGCCGGGGTTATAACGATTATGCCTGGTATAACCAATTGACGATAAAAGGAATATTCTTTGTCACTCGCCTCAAGTCCAACGCCAAAACCCGTATTATAGAACGCCGCCAGGTCTTGGCGGAGAAGGGGCTGACCAGCGATCAGGCCATCAAATTTACCGGCAGCCTGACGGCAAAGAAATGCCCCATCCAACTGCGCCGCATCGGATACCGAGATCCGGAGACCGGCAAGCACTATGTCTTTCTGACTAACAATTTCAAACTGGCTGCCAAGACCATTGCTGATATCTATAAGGCGCGCTGGCAGATTGAACTATTCTTCGCGGTTTCAAGTAATAAGTGCAATTCAATCATGCAGCAAGTAAGTCAACTCGCTGCCCCATAAATAGTTCATTGGGTGACCGACCACCTCGTGTAGCTCTTGGTCGATTGTTCAGTCTATCCATAACCCACTGAACTTGCTCATCTGTAGCTTGGTTGAAGTCAGTTCCTTTTGGGAAGTACTGTCGTATCAGCCCATTGGTATTTTCGTTGGTACCCCGCTCCCATGATGCATAGGGGTGTGCAAAGTAGATGTTCGCATCAAGCCCTTTGCCGATCTCCTCATGGTGAGAAAATTCCAGTCCATTATCGAAAGTTATCGTCTTCACTTTCTGTTTCAAGTGCTTCATTTCTTCAATAGCTGCTTTAGCCAGTAGGTCAGCTTGTTTGCCTGTCAATCGAACAATTACCGTGTAGAGCGTCTTTCGCTCAACCATGGTCAAGAACGCGCCTTTTTGACCCTTACCAATGATAGTACCTCCCTCCCAGTCACCAATACGACTGCGTCTTTCAATGACAGCCGGCCGCTGGTCAATATCAACTCTGTTCTTGATCTTACCTCGTCGGTCATAATGGCCATAGCGTTTACGATAGGGCTTGGAGGCAATACGCAAATGGCGGTATAAATCACCACCTGCAGCCTTATCCCTGTAGATGATCTGGTATACCGTCTCATGATGTAAGGAGAGTTTTCTATGCCTCCTTAAATAATCTACTACCTGCTGAGGACTCAGCTCCTGCCGAACTAGCTTCTTAATCCAGGCTTCTACCTTATCGGTCACCTTGCAGGCTTTGTGGGCCTCTTGGCGGCGTGAAATACTCAATCTTTGAGCCTGAGCAGGCCTGTAACCTTTCAAACCTTCATTTCGCCTCAATTCCCTGGAGATCGTAGATGGACTCCTGTCCAGGATCATAGCGACCTCTTCTTGACTATGACCTGCTTTCTTCATGGCGTAAATCTGGTATCGTTCATTTTCGGTCAGCTGTTTATAGCTCATTATGCATTTTCCTTTGGCGAGAAAAATGACGAGCTATAACAGCTGGCCACTTTCTCTAGGAATTGCACTTATTGTACGAAACCGCCCTTTAAATGGATAAAGCAGAACCTGAAAATCAAACCCTTCATCGGTACCAGCAGGAATGCTGTCATGACCCAGATATGGATTGCGATGTGTGTTTATCTACTTCTGGCATTCATCAAATTCCAGTCGAAGCTGAAGAAAAGCATGCAGCAAATACTTCGTTTATTGCAGCTCAATCTGTTTGAGAAGTGGGACCTATTGGCTTTGCTGCGAGGTGATCCACCACGTGACAAACAACCCTCCATTAATCAGATGGCTTTGCTGTGAAAGTTAACGGGACAGCAGTGATAATGCAATTGAATTACTCAACTACGGATTTGCAACAAAGATTACAGACTGTTGCCTGGAAACAAGCAATGAGTCAATTTATTATTCTATTCGGTGACCGGGTGTCACTATGACAAGCCGCCATTTACACAGAGAAATTTACAGTCCCACATTGAATGATAATTCTGACGCTCCCTCATTACTTCTTATAGGTGGATTATCACGCTCGGGTACATCAATGTTACAACAACTCTTTAATAACCATCCACAAATGACGATTACCTATGAGTTTAGGTCATTTATTAATACCGACAAGCGATTTCTGGAATACTATCGTGGCCTACGTAAAAACTTGTGGAAGGGTCTTACCCGCCGATATACATCCAAACACACCAAAACGAGGAAGTTATCCGATTTTGTTTTTTCCTGGCGTTTTGTCTTCAAGATTTTACGCAGAGGCCATCGCAAGGTAAGCATAGCTCATATTCATGAAACGCTTCAGTCCCTTTTTCCAAATGCAACTTATGTTGGTGACAAATATCCGAGCTATCTTTGGCACTTATCAAAGCTCTGCGCCTATGATGGAATACGAATTGTTATTATCTATCGTGATGGGCGAGACGTGGTCCAGTCGATACTTGCACGGGTACAAACTGATTGGAAAGACAAGGTTTGGGCTAAGAAAAATTTGAGCACGCCCACAAAAATCGCAACTCGCTGGGTCAGGGCTATTGAAACAATGGAACAGTACGCTGATCAAATATACATCATCCGCTATGAAGACTTTGTGACCAACCCCACGGCAGAATTGGCCCACTTGGCCGGATATCTCAATGTTGATCCGGCTGGATTCGACCATGATCAGATTAAAAGCAGCAGTGTCGGTAGGTACAAGCAGATGCTTACAAAAGAGCAGATCGCCGAAGTGGTTAAGATTGCCGGCCCTACGCTAGAACGACTGGGCTATATTGACGACTTAAGCTAGTCTTTGACTTTGTGGAAGATTTTGAGACATGCAAGCCACCATATATGTATAAGTAGCGCGGCCTCACGGCTACCGTGGTTTATGCGCCTTCGTTTCACTCTCCGTGGCGTTCAGCAATGGAACTGACGCTTATAAAAATGAGAGAGTATGTATATAAACTCAATGCAAAAGATGTTTTTTACCTGGGCAGTGTAGCAGTCGCCATGTGGTATTATCGTCTAATAACAGCTGCGAAATGGGCGGATCTGTACGATTTGGATTTAAATAGAGGGCGAAAATGGCTATTACTGTGGATAATCTGGGTTATGTTAAACAGGTAATGGCGGGGTTCTTGGGCCTGCTAATGGCGCAAAGCACTACATCTGCTGAAGGTAAATTCCTATCCCTTAGCCCCCTCCTGTAGCATTATGATCAGTATTATAATTACCACCTATAACCGAGCACATTATCTTGGTGAAGCACTTGAAAGTGCCATGCAACAAACTTATCCTGATACAGAGATCATTGTTATCGATGATGGATCAACAGACAACACAAGCCAACTGATCTCGACTCTTCCAAAAAAAGTCAGGTATTATTATCAGGAAAATTCTGGAGCATCAGCTGCAAAGAATATTGGTTTATCCTATGCGGATGGAGAATATATAGCGTTTCTGGACTCTGATGATAGATGGTCACACGATAAACTAGACAAACAACACAAAATATTGAAAGGTGATCCAAATATCGATTTGGTTTTCTGTCACAGCAAGCAATTCATCAGCCCTGAGTTAAACGCGGATGAGGCTAGGGGCTTATACTGCCCAGATGAATCCATGCCCGCACCTGTTAGTACTGCTTTATTATGCAAACGAAATACTTTCACTAAAATTGGTGATTTCAAGGCAGACTTAAAAGTAGGAATAGAGATGGACTGGCATTTGAGAGCCAGATCAATGAATATGAATATAAAAATATTACCTGATGTACTCTTCGAACGCCGAGTTCACCCGGGCAATTCTGGATACACGCATTCAGAATATCGCAAGCAGCATGCTGACATACTAAAATCACATTTGGACAGTATACGTAACATAAAGCGGTAGCTGCATAATGAAAGATACATTAGTCAGTGAATCAGACCAGGCAAACTATTTCAATCAGGTATTTGATACATACACTCAATCCAAAACCAGTAGCGATCATTACTTTGAGTTATTCATATGCTTGGCAGGAAAATACATCTGCCTCCAATTTACCAGCCTTCAGTTGCACACCTGCATAACCCCCGCATTACGGCATCTAATTACCGATCCCCCCCCAACCATTGATCATACTATTTGCCTCTGGGACACTGTATCCTCCGGAGTGCAAATGTTGCCGCCTATATGTGATCGCTCATGTTTTACAGATCGCGGCGACATCTGGGGCGTTACCAGTAATCGGTATCGCTTTGCATTTCATTACGGTGAATTCTCATTCAGCGCATACGATAAATGTAGGTCATTAGGTATCTATTGGGTTAATAATCCAAAAGAGCTACCGTACTGGTCATATGCAGCCCCTTTACGCACAATTCTTCACTGGTGCATGGAGCAATCTGGCCAGCAGTTACTACATGCAGCTGCCATAGGCACTGATGACGGCGCTATATTACTAACAGGAGAGGGAGGGATTGGGAAGTCAACGACGGCGTTAATAGGGCTTGACAATAATATGAAATTTGCCGGAGATGATTATGTTGTAGTCGGCCTAGACCCGATCCCAACAGTATATCCACTATACAGCTCAGCCAAAGTCAATCAATTTTCAGAAATACAATTTGAGCACCTCAAAGCATACCAAACTAACAGGGCTAGAGACGACGAAAAGAAAGTTTTTCAGCTTTATCCGGATTACAAGAGCCAGATTCCAGAAAGTATGCCGTTGGCCGCCATCTTTGTCCCTAAGATAGTAGATGGCGAGACATCTGCTATTAAGCCCGACATTACACGGGGTGATGTTGTGAGAAAAGCGAGCTTTACCACGGTTTCACAGTTACCCTACTCGGGCAAATATACGTATGAATTCATAGAAATCTTGAGTAAGCTCCTGCCCGGCTATTATCTTGAGGTTGGATCAAGTAGAAATAATATTGCACAGACAATCAGTAACTTCATTGCGGTTGATCCAAAGCCCAAGATAAAAACTGAAAAAGGCTCTAAACAGAAAACTATACTCCCATCGTTAAGCGTGATTATCCCTGTCTATAATCGAGAGAATACAATTAAGGAAGCACTGGATAATGTTGTATCCCAGAAATATCCTGATATGGATCTAATTGTTATCAATGATGGATCTACAGATAAAACAGAAGAAACCATAAAGTCTCACCACTTTGATATACGTTATTTCTCACAAAATAACTTAGGGCCGTCGCAAGCAAGAAATCGCGGCATAGTCAACACCAGAAGTGACTATATAGCCTTTCTGGATAGCGACGATCTTTGGCCTAAAGGAATGCTGGTCCATTTGGTTGAGTCGCTGATAGCTGACCAGAATGCAGATGTTGTAAAAGGTTACTGCCAATTGGCCAGAATGGACAGCACTACTAATTCATTTGAATATGAGGGCAGCCCACTGGATACGTTCCCCAATTATATTACCGGTACAGTCTTTAGAAAGCAGGCATTTGACAAAGTAGGTCTTTTCGACAAAGAGCTAAGATTTGGTGAAGATAATGACTGGTTTATCAGGGCGCAAGAAAAAAGCCTAATAATTAAACGCCTTAAATGCACTTCAGTGATCGTTCGTCGCCATGATAACAATATGACTCGCAATAAAGACATGAACGAACTTAACGTGGTCCGTGTTATTAAAAAATCGCTTGACCGAAAAAGGCAACAAATTCATGAAGACTAAATTGCACGAATCATATAATTCACCCAAGCTTATACCTGACTGAGAATATTGTTATTCTGAGCTTAAGACTAACTTGGCAGAGATATATCGTGAGATTACAATGGATTTAACACTACTAGAAATACCAGACAAAAATATTGTAGTAGAAAACTATGATGATGAGATGATTTTTCTGAATTTAATAAAAGGAGTTTACTACTCACTAAGCAGGCCTGGAGCAGATGCTGTTATCGCATTGACTGGTGCTGCATCTATTGAACAGGCTACAGAGTGGATGTTGCTACGCTACGATAGCGATGAAACCTCAGTTTCTAATATATTCCACAAAATTACAGCAGAACTACTCGGAGAAGAGCTTATAATACCATTGGAAATTCCACGCTCCTCATCTCTTCCCAATGCGGCCGAGGAAATAGCAAAAATGCCATTCATTCAATACGCGTTCGAAAAATATCAGGATGTAGAGGACATATTGAAGTTCGACCCTGTTCATGATGTAGATGAACAAGGATGGCCAAGTATACAGGAAGAAAAATAAACGCTTTTATGGCGGATTACCCAGACAAACCGTCCAGCAACATGCCTACAAAGGAGCAAACAATGCTCTTAAAGGCCGCGCTGATGGATGGGGCGCCAGCACAACAATGCTGGAAAAAATGGAAAAGCATGGTTGATATCGACAACATGGATGGTGCGTCATACAGATTGATACCACTGCTCCATTACAACCTTACTCAATTGGGTGTGCAGGATAACATCATGCCCAGATTAAAGGGGATTTCACGCTACCACTGGTGTAAAAATCATATCTTATTAGAAAAACTTTCAAGTCTGCTAAAAATGCTAGATCAGAATAATATTGAAGTAATGCTTTTAAAAGGCAGCGCATTAATAAATCAATATTATGAATCTCCTGCATTACGCCCCATGAGCGACATTGACATCATGGTACGCCCAAAAAAACTGAATGAAACAATAGCTATCCTCAAAAATAGTGGATGGGTCCCTACAATGGATTTTGACTTCACTGATATAAGAAGTCAGCGCGCACGTCACTCACAAGAATACCGTGATGAGTCAGGAAGCGAATGTGACCTACACTGGACACCTATTTCATCCGGAACCTGGGAGGGCGCAGAGCTCCGCTTTTGGGAAACCTCTCAGGAAATTATCCTAAATGGCATTTCTGCCCGTACACTCGGACCAACAGAACAGCTTTTTCACATCTTAATCCACGGCGGGCACTACAATATATTTCCAGCTATACGCTGGGTAGCTGATTCAGTTTATATATTAAATAAAGACAAGGACAGGATTGACTGGAACTTACTAATTAATATGGCGGATCAGTATCTAAGTGCTGCGATGATAGTTCATTCGCTAAAATACTTGCACGATGATTTTAATGTAGATATTCCCAGTCATGCTTTAGATATTATTAATAATAAAAAAATACCATTACATGAAATAATCGCGCGCAAAATCCTATCGAGGCCCACACCACTTCATCGAATAGACTTGCTATTAATCAAAGCATGGATAAGACACAGCAGGAGATGGCATGGAAAAAGCTTCATATCTCGCTTGTTAAGCTTTCCCGATTTCTTCAGGATCTTGGTTTGTGCACCAAGATGGAGGGATGTGCCGTCTCAAATTAAGCCGTTTTTCAGAAAACGTTACCAATCGAGTAAAGATTAATCAATTTTTTCAGAAAGGTGCGAAAAATAGTACAACTCAGCAATAGTCGCGACCGCAGCTCACTACAACCTATCATATGCAGACTGCTACCATTGATAACCAGTAATACGCGATAATTTTAAAGATCCAGATCGTTTACACAAAGGCTTTAATCAGCATTGGGACAATCCGTCATCAGGCTAAATGATCAAAGAGCAGCCTATCTCGTGACAGGCAATTTACCCAAGTGGATTTTCCCATGAATCACAGCCGACCATTAGTAAGATATTTTTTGTACTCTGTATTAGATATATAGCTTACCAATTCGTTGTGGTTTTCAATAACCTCTTCATATCCTCTACTATCAGTTTCTCTGACTGTACTAACCGAATTATATTGCCCTACATCCAGAACACTAAACACCCTCTGTAGCGCCGGTCCCTTATTCTGTACAGAGCATAAGTCATTTTCGTATCCTATAAATATATATGGCAGCCCCTTAAGTGCTTGCTTTTCCTCACATGACCATTTCTTTCTCAACTCGAGCCCTTTATGAATATCTTCGCACAAAACTTTTACTCTATAGCAAGGATCTTTTTGTCCAGGACGTAGATGCCAATGGCCAGTTTGCTTGGCAATTTGATTTGATAGCGCTTGTCGCAAAATATTATGTCGCTTAATAAATATAATCTTCCAGCCCATTCTTGACATGCGCATAAGGCACTCCCCAGGATCTTTCATGTTATGCCTTAACAGCTTAAATCCATAAACTGGTGATTTTGCACTTCTCCTCTTGGCCTCAAAGTATGGGTAGGGATATCTCCGGATAAGATGGCGCAACAATCGATTATTTAGATAACCCCACCCATTTGTAAGCAATTCACCTTCACAGGTAATATCCGGGTGTGCACCGAGCAACTCCATAAGCATGGTACTGCCCGATCGTGATTGCCCAAAAATAATAAAGCCCGCATTCATTCTAACGAATCATACTATATTCCAAGTTTGTTCTGTATCAGAGATAATACAAATGCATTATAGCTCTGGCATCATGTTTGGAGCCATAATTAGCCTCATTAGAAAATCAGGAGGTAGTTTTCGCTCGGGTAACACTCAAAGCGTGTGATATATGGCTATTGCAGCCGCAACACGAGCTCTAAATTCATATATTTTTCTGGTCGTCACTTTTACTTTGGCGTTGAAACTCTCACAAATACATTGGCAAACTTCTTTTTAGCCAGAAGCCAATTTAGCAATAATGGACCGGCTATCAAATGGCCCATTTTAGACCCGTTCTATGGATTGGAATAGACTGTGTTACATTAGCAAGCGCTAAGTCATTAAGCCCGAAGGTGGCAACAATTATCCAGATACCGCAATACCAGCCACGGCGACCAGATATGAAATCGAAATCCCTGAAATACGCAAGAGCCATTCTCGAACCAGCCAGAAATGGCAAGCTATCTCATGCGCTTTCCAACAAGCTGTGGGCAGGTTATTCCTATCTAAATCAGATTCATCTCCATAATCCAGATACGAGAGATCACACTAAACAAAATATTCTTCCCATGCAGTCGGATAAGTATGGAAGCGCATATTTTTATCACCAGTTAACAAATCATATACTGCCATTTTGGAAGGATAACGCACTTGATACGCACCATGGTGGATATATTGTCCATCTTTCTGAAAATGGCGAAAGATATGAAAGTTCCAGCAAATCTACTGCAATGCATGCCAGGATGGTTTATGCCTTTTCCGTAGGGTATCAAATACAACAGGACTCACACTATTTAAAATGTGCCGATCATGGAGTCCGCTTTATGATTGATCATTTGTGGGATAAGCAGTACGGAGGCTGGTATCGTACTGTCACTCGCAAAGGCGTAGTTAAAGTAGCAAACAAACATGGGTTTGATAACGCGTACGCACTGATCGGTCTGTCAAAATACTATGGCGTAACGAAAAGCCCAGAGATTCTCCACTATATAAATGATACCTATGAGTTGCTGGAGTCTTACGCCCGGGACAATGTACATGGTGGTTATTATAAAGTGTGCACCAGGGATTGGATAATACTCAACAATAAAAAGACGGCCTGCATACACCTCGACATGCTTGCGGCAGCTCTATCTTTACACAAAGAACTGGGGACAGATAAATGTGTTAACTCAATAAATCAGATTGCCAACATCATAACTGAAAAGATCATGGACTTAACCTATAGCTCCTTACTAGAGGTCTTTTACCCAGATTGGCGCTATAACCCATTGGCCAATAATAATAGGATTGAATTTGGGCATAATCTAAAAGGTGCATGGATGCTGCTCAAAGCTTATGAGGTGACGGGCATGAAACAACACTATGAAACCGCACGAAAACTGGTGGATTTCAGCATTCAATACGGGTGGGATCAAGAAGTAGGCGGCTTCTTCCAACACGCTTTCAGAAATGGAATGCTGGCTTCAGATGAAAAGTTGTGGTGGCCAGAGTGTGAGGGGATTCTGGCACTTTTACGACTCCATTTAGTGTCTGGTGATGATCGCTATCTGAGTTATTTTCATAAGCTGATTACATTTATAGAACATAGCTTCAATGATGCTACACATGGTGACTGGTTTACTTCTGTTACCAGAGATGGTGAACCGATAAATAGAAATAAGGGCGGAAACTACAAAGCCGCCTTCCATATAGTTGAAGCTTATTTTCACGCGTACCAAGAGCTAATGACTCACGAAAAGTCTTTGAATAAAACCAGTATTTCTAACAGGAAAACATGAAAGTGATAAAAGATGCTCACTATGATGTCATTATCATAGGATCTGGATTTGGATCATCATTTTTTCTCCAAAAGTTTCTACGTAAGTTCCCAAAGGCCAAACGCATCCTAGTTTTAGAGAGAGGACGGTCGAATAGTCATAGCTGGCAATTGTCGAAAGGTAGTAACTCCAACATTGATGCAGTAGATACCATCACGATACCAAAGGGACATAAACCATGGAAGTTTACAATTGGGCTTGGTGGTGGAACCAACTGCTGGTGGGGTATGACACCGCGCATGCACCCTTCAGATTTTGAGTTATACAGTAGGTACTCAGTTGGAAGAAACTGGCCTATTTCGTATGCAGACCTTGAGCCGTACTATGCAGAGGCTGAA
This sequence comes from uncultured Gammaproteobacteria bacterium, assembly GCA_964628835.1. GTDB lineage: Bacteria > Pseudomonadota > Gammaproteobacteria > Chromatiales > Chromatiaceae > JAAGZL01. The sequence goes on from CAZVME010000074.1 coordinate 12,493, forward strand.
AAAATCATGTCCATATCTGGGGAGGATGGTATGGAGGTGATGTTTCCACGTTCAGCACCATACCCCCAGCCACCGCATCGGCTTGCTGCGCCTGACATTATCATGAAGCAGACATATCCGGAGTATCACTTCGCTGTTCCGGTAGCACGCCGTCGCATATCCACACCACAGGGAGGAGCCTGCTGTGCACATGGCAGCTGCAACCTGTGTCCCGTTGACGCGAAATTTAACATGTTCAACGGGATGGGTAATATTTACCATGATCCACGCGTTTCACTCTTCCTGGAGGCTGAAGTGATTGGTTTGGAAACAGAAAATCTAAATATAACCGCTGTCTCCTTTAATCACCGTGGGCAGTCATATAAGGCAAAGGGCGATCTTTTTGTGCTGGGCGCCAACGCAATTTTCACTCCATACATTCTGCAACAATCAGGGATCGCATCTGAAAACACGGGCAATGGTATAAACGAGCAAGTCGGCGTCGAAGTTGAAGTATTTCTGGATGGATTAGATAACTTTGATGGTAGTACAGCAACATCAGGAATTAATTATTCTCTTTTTGATGGAGAACATAGGCGTGATGTAGCTGCTACAACAGTAGTATTCAGAAATCGCTGGCCCAATGGTTTAAGATGTCAATATGGTCGCTGGAGACAGGTTCTTGCATTATGGATCACTGCTGAAGATTTGCCGCAGGCCAATAATTTTGTGTCTGCATCAGACAGAGATGGTATTCCTCTCATATCCCATGAAACCGCCTCAGACTATGCAAGGAATGGTATCAAACGTGCAATCTCGAAGTTGCCAGAACTTTTGCGTCCACTTCCTGTTGAAAGCATAGGAAGAATTAACTGGCGTAAAACAGAGTCTCACCTGCAAGGGACCACACCAATGGGAAATAATCCAGTAAATTCGGAGGTGGATCATCGCCTCATTCATCACAAGTATCGTAATCTCATCATTGTCGGATCATCTGTTTTTCCAAGTTGTCCTACAGCAAATCCAAGCCTAACAGTTGCCGCTCTAGCACTACGGGCTGGCGATCTGGTTGCATAGATGTAGTCATGAAAACAACTGTAAAATGGCATCTATCACGTCGGTCACTGCTTGTTGGAACAGGTTTGCTACTACTTGGCACGTCTGCATTCAGGCTTCGTAGTGGAACTATAGACAAAGCTGATCTTATTGCGAAGATTGTCAGGCGTAAAGCTGACTACGTGATAATTCCGGAATCCGATCTTCACCATTTTGCCAAGGATTACGCAAAAAATCCGAACTTACGAGCAAAAAAACTACTCAAGTCAAAACATATAAATCTGCTTTATTCATCCGCCGAGCCGTATTGGAGTTATGTATTTGCAGAGTATCAGGAGCAAATAGAGATTCTGGAGCGCATCGTCATAACAGATTTCCTGATGGCCACTAATTATTTTTCTGGAGAGACACAGCCGGGTAAGACTCTACGATATCATGGCTTGCAAAAGGGTGTGTGCAATAACCCCTTTGCAGAATTCTCATAGGCGTGAGGCCATAAAAAACACTCAAAGCTGTACATCGTCGTATCCTTTTGGACTAAAGGCCACCTGATTTAAGAGCGACTTCAGCTAGTTTTGGGGATGATTACCTAAAGGCCTACCTAAATTAGAGGATATGGAGCGAATTTCTGCATTAACATTTAATGGATTTATAACCTCAATAACGAATCAAATTTCATCAAAAGTCAAAAGAGATCCAGCTGTAGATAGAACAATTACGACTATGTTGGGCGGAAAGCTTCGTCGTGATGAACTACCATTTGGTGCTGTGCGCTTAAGATCCACAGGAGGTGATCCGAATCATTGGGCTGTTGAACTATCGGGATCAGCAACTTCTATAGAGGGTCTTTCTAAAGGCTTTTAGCGAATTCAGGGGACAGTATACATAACTCAAAGGAATGAAAAAGTATTTGGAAGGACGTACACTTTTCGGTCATGCTACATAAGTCAACAAGGAGGTTTTACAATGGTCAGGATAGCACGAGTAGTGGCACCCAGTCACCCTCACCACATTACACAGCGAGACGGTCTCACTCGTGCAGTAACTGACACACAGCGGCCAACCAGCGGCATGGGCCCGTTCCGCCAGCTTTGTATCCAAAGGCCCGCCACCCAGCAGAACTACAGCCAAGCTTGTGGGCGGCGGGGTATCCCGGGAAACATCCAGCGCTGCGCCAACATGGCAGACACCAGAGCAATCGTTTACATAATAGCTGTTCGAACTTCTTTCATAAAATCAAAAAACTTTTAATGCTAAGGGAAAAACTTAAGCATTTTCTTTTGATCAGCATCAACGTCCTGCATCACCTCGGCAACAACCCCTCCCATCATGGTGCCCATTAACCCGGCTCTCATGTTGGAAACGTATGTCTTACCGTCCCTTTTGGTGTAGACAGCAATAGCGCAAGGCATCAAAAGTGCTGAATATTTTCCCTCATCATCAGAGAGAATTTTACCTGCATGACCGGCATTGCAAAGCTCAACAATGCGTACTTGTCCGCCTTCAACTTTGCCGCCATGTTTTGCAACACTTTTGTTCATATTTTTAACGGAGCTTGCAACCCAACCAATTGCAACAGCATTCTCCTGAATTTTCTTAACTGTTGTCTCAAGGTCGTAGGGACTTTCACGCTCTTCTACCATCAGGGATTTCATGGAACATCCTGATACAAAGACCAGAACTAACATAACACATACAACACTTACAATTTTTTTCACGTCTATCTCCAACTCCCGATTTATTAGGGAACAAAATATCTATCGGGAGCCTTGTACATATTTTGTTTTTATAAGGAGTGATAAGGGATAGGAATTTGCTTTCAGCAGATGCAGCGCTTTGCGCCATCATCTGTTTGACATAACCCTGATTATCCGTAATACCCATTCGCCAGCTCCTTTCTTAGTATTTTTACTGAACAACACACCGGCTAAAGCCGGTAGGTTCGAATTGCGGACTGAAAGTCCGGATACGCGTCGACTGAACGACGCGTCCTATTCAGGCTCCATTTTGAAATTGTCGCCAGATTTAGGCTCAAAATGATGTTCCAAATACTCCTTGATCATCTCTTCCGTCATCTGGCCGACCGTTGCACAAAAATAGCCTCGTGCCCAAAAATGCTGCCCCCAATACTTCTTCTTTACATGCGGAAACTCTTCAAACAGCTTACTCGACGTGCGACCCTTAATTCGTCTCATAATCTCACTTGGAGCCATATTCGGTGGACAACTCACCAATATGTGCACATGATCCTTGCTCACTATACCTCGAACAATCCGTATCTCGAAGGCTTCACAGGTTTGCCTGACAAGCTCCCGCACACGTTCCGCCAGTTCTCCTGTCAGTACCTTGTATCGATACTTCGTTACCCATACAAAGTGGTACTCTATCTGATAGACCGTATGACTCCAGTATCTGTAATCCATACCAACCCCCAAGGCTACAGATACAGTATCGCAGCTAAAGCTAACCGGCCAAAGCCGGTGGTTTAAACCTTATGATGGAAAATTAGCAGCGCACAACCCGCGCCATTTCGCGGCTGTTTTCAAGCACCAATACCGCATGGTAATAAGGGAACAATAAGGGGACGCATTGAACCTCCCCCAGTAAAACGGACAAGATTATTGAGGGGCATACCTTTCCTCA
>CAZVME010000075.1:0-16098 GCA_964628835.1 uncultured Gammaproteobacteria bacterium
CATGTAAATGTTGGTACGATCGGTCACGTAGATCATGGTAAGACCACGCTTACCGCGGCGCTGACCAAGGTTATGGCTGAAGCAATCGGTGGAGAGGTTAAGGCCTTCGATCAGATTGATAATGCCCCAGAAGAGCGTGAGCGTGGTATTACCATCGCTACCGCCCATGTGGAGTATGAGTCAGAGGGTCGTCACTACGCCCACGTAGACTGCCCGGGCCATGCTGACTATGTAAAGAACATGATCACTGGTGCTGCGCAGATGGACGGAGCCATTCTGGTTGTGTCTGCTGCTGACGGCCCCATGCCTCAGACCCGCGAGCACATCCTGCTGTCGCGCCAGGTAGGCGTTCCGTACATTGTGGTGTACATGAACAAGGCCGACATGGTTGACGACGAGGAGCTGCTGGAGCTGGTAGAGATGGAAGTGCGTGAGCTTCTGGACCAGTACGAGTTCCCAGGAGACGACACCCCGATTATCGCTGGATCTGCACTGAAGGCGCTGGAAGGCGACACCAGTGAAATTGGCGTACCATCCGTGATCAAGCTGGTCGAGGCCATGGATAGCTACATTCCAGAGCCTGAGCGTGATATTGATCAGGCCTTCCTGATGCCGATTGAAGATGTATTCTCCATCTCCGGTCGCGGCACCGTGGTAACCGGGCGTATAGAGCGTGGAGTTGTCAAGGTAGGCGAGGAAGTAGAGATTGTAGGTATCAAGGACACAGTAACCACCACCTGTACTGGTGTTGAGATGTTCCGCAAGCTGCTGGATCAGGGCGAAGCCGGAGACAACGTTGGTGTACTGCTGCGTGGTACCAAGCGCGAAGATGTTGAGCGTGGTCAGGTACTGGCCAAGCCTGGTAGTATCACCCCGCACACCCACTTTGAGGCTGAGGTGTATGTGCTGAGCAAGGACGAAGGTGGACGTCATACCCCATTCTTCAATGGCTATCGTCCACAGTTTTATTTTCGTACCACTGACGTAACCGGAGCTTGCGATCTGCCTGAGGGCGTAGAGATGGTAATGCCTGGTGACAACGTGAAGATGGTAGTTAAGCTGCATGCGCCGATCGCTATGGAAGATGGTCTGCGTTTTGCAATCCGTGAAGGTGGCCGTACTGTTGGCGCCGGCGTAGTTGCTAAGATTATCGAGTAATTTAATATGGGCAACCAGAGAATTCGTATTCGACTGAAGGCTTTCGATCATAGACTGATCGACCAGTCTGCACGCGAGATAGTGGAAACCGCCAAGCGCACCGGCGCTCAGGTACGTGGCCCTATTCCGCTTCCGACCAGAAAAGAGCGGTTTACTGTGCTGATTTCTCCGCACGTAAACAAAGACGCCCGTGATCAGTACGAAATTCGTACGCACAAGCGCATCATGGATATTATCGATCCGACTGACAAGACGGTAGATGCCCTGATGAAGCTGGATCTTGCGGCCGGTGTCGATGTTCAGATCAAGCTGAACTGAGGTTAAGAGCAATGGCTATAGGAATAGTAGGACGTAAAGTGGGTATGACCCGCGTCTTCACCGAAGCCGGAACATCAGTTCCAGTTACGGTGATCGAAGCTGAACCAAACAAGGTTACTCAGCGGCGTACCACTGAAAACGACGGATGCAGCGCCTTCCAGGTTACAACTGGTAGTCGTAAGGCATCTCGCGTGAGCAAGGCAGAGGCTGGGCATTATGCCAAAGCTGGTGTTGAAGCTGGTCGTGGTCTGTGGGAGTTCAGCCTGGATGCTGGTGAGGGCGAGGATATCGCCACTGGCAATGAGATCAAGGTAGATGTGTTTGAGGAAGGCCAGATTGTTGATGTCTGTGGTATCAGCAAGGGTAAAGGCTTTCAGGGTGGTGTGAAGAGACACAACTTTCACATGCAGGATGCGACTCATGGTAACTCCATCTCGCACCGAGCACCTGGCTCGATCGGCCAGTGCCAGACCCCGGGACGCGTTTTCAAGGGTAAGAAAATGGCTGGCCACATGGGTAGCGAGCAGGTTACCACTCAAAATCTACAAGTGGTCAGGGTGGATGTAGAGCGCAACTTATTGTTGATTAAAGGCGCTGTCCCTGGGTCAAATGGTGGTGATGTCATAGTCACTCCAGCCGTTAAGATGTTGAATAAGGGGTAATAGATATGGACCTCAAGGCAAAAGCAGGCAGCTCAGGCAGAGGCAAGACCCTTAAGGTCTCTGATGCCGTATTCGCTGCAGATTATAACGAGGCCCTGATTCACCAGGTAGTCACCGCCTATATGGCTGGCTCGCGTTCTGGAACCAAGGCAAATAAGAGTCGCGCAGATGTAGCTGGTGGTGGTGCCAAGCCCTTTCGTCAGAAAGGTATGGGTCGTGCCCGTGCTGGTACCAACAGCAGCCCGATCTGGCGTTCTGGTGGTGTAACCTTCGCAGCCAGGCCGCGGAGCTATGAGCAGAAAGTAAATCGCAAGATGTATCGTGGAGCCCTGCGTTCCATACTTTCTGAGCTGGTGCGTCAGGAGCGTCTGATTCCTGTGGCAAGGTTTGAAGTAGAAGCTCCAAAAACCAAGGAATTGGTAGGTATTCTAGAAAAACTTGAAGTGAACGAAGTGCTGATAGTTACCGTGGATCCAGACGAGAATCTGTATCTGGCTTCACGCAACCTGCACAAAGTATTTGTCTGCGATGTGAACGAAGTAGATCCTGCCAGTCTGGTTGGGTTTGATAAGGTTTTGATTACTGCCGATGCGGTAGCAAAACTTGAGGAGCGTCTGGCATGAACAAAGAGAGACTGATGCAGACCCTGCGCAGCCCGGTGGTCTCAGAGAAGAGTACTATTGCCGCTGATGTGAACAGGCAATTTGTATTTGAAGTTGCCCCAGACTCAACCAAACCGGAGATCCGCAAGGCAGTGGAGATGATGTTTGACGTGAAAGTGGAAAACGTTCGCGTTGTGAATATCAAGGGCAAATTAAAACGTTCAGGTCAGAGACTCGGCCGTCGTAACGGTATACGCAAAGCGTATGTGCGTCTGGCGCCTGGAAATGACATCGATTTTGGCGGCGCTTAAGCGCAACTGCCTAAAGCACTAAATCGGAAGCACTAACATGGCTATTGTTAAAACAAAACCAACTTCGCCGGGACGCCGGTTTGTAGTCAAGGTTGTAAACCCTGATCTGCATAAAGGTTCACCGTATGAGCCTCTGGTTGCAAAGAAGAATAAGTCTGGCGGACGTAACAACGCTGGCTGTATTACAACCAGGCATCGTGGTGGCGGCCACAAGCAGCGCTATCGTATTGTTGATTTCAAGCGCAACAAGGACGGAATCGAAGGTGTTGTTGAGCGTCTGGAGTATGATCCCAATCGTACCGCCAACATTGCGTTGATCAAGTACGCGGACGGAGAGCGTCGTTACATAATTGCGCCTAAAGGTCTGCGTGCCGGTGACAGTGTAATGTCTGGTGAAGAAGCGCCGTTCAGCGTGGGTAACTGCATGCCGATGCGCAATATTCCGCTGGGTAGCACTATCCACTGTGTAGAGATGAAGCTAGGCAAGGGTGCGCAGATTGCACGTTCTGCCGGATCATCAGCTCAGCTAGTTGCACGTGAGGGTGAATATGCTACTCTACGCCTCCGCTCCGGCGAGATGCGCAAGTTGAGAAGCGAATGCCGTGCTGTAGTCGGTGAAGTGGGTAATTCAGAGCACGGTCTACGCAAGCTAGGTAAGGCTGGAGCCACCCGCTGGCGTGGTGTGCGTCCCACTGTCCGTGGTGTTGCAATGAACCCGGTAGATCATCCGCATGGTGGTGGTGAAGGCCGCACCTCTGGTGGTCGTCACCCGGTATCGCCATGGGGTGTTCCCACCAAGGGATACAAGACGCGTACTAACAAACTTACAAACAAGATGATTGTGCGTCATCGCAATCACAAGTAATCAGAGCTGAGGTAAGCTAAAGTGCCACGTTCAATTAAAAAAGGACCGTTCGTTGATCTTCATCTGATGAAGAAGGTTGAAGAAGCGGCAGCTAGTAAAAGTAAGCGCCCTATTAAAACCTGGTCACGCCGTTCCATGGTGCTGCCGGATATGGTCGGTTTGACCATGGCTGTTTATAACGGACGCCAGCATGTGCCTGTTCTGATAACAGAGAACATGGTTGGCCATAAACTTGGCGAGTTTGCATTGACCAGAACTTTTCGTGGTCATGCAGCCGACAAGAAATCCTAATAATCGGGGTGAGCAATGCAGGCACTAGCTAAATTACGCCACGCACGCCTATCGGCTCAAAAGGGTCGTTTGGTTGCTGATCAGATCAGGGGGCTGCCAGTAGAGCAGGCGCTGAATATTCTGGTCTTCAGCAACAAGAAGGGCGCGGCACTTATGAAAAAGGTGTTGGATTCCGCTATCGCAAATGCGGAGAACAACGAAGGGGCGGACATCGATGAGCTGCGGGTATCCACAGTTTGCGTTGATGAAGGACCTACAATGAAGCGGATACGTGCGCGCGCCAAAGGCCGCGCAGCTCGAATTCTCAAGCGCACCAGTCACATCACTGTGACTGTGGCAGATAAGTAAGGCAAGAGAGGCCATTATGGGGCAGAAAGTACATCCAATCGGCATACGTCTTGGCATCGTCAAAGACTGGACCTCCAAGTGGTATGCGGACTCCAAAGATTTCGCAAACCTGCTGAACAATGATCTTGAGGTTCGCGATTATCTGAAGAAGCGCCTATCCCAGGCTTCTGTGAGCCGGATTCAGATTGACCGTCCAGCAAACAATGCGCACATTACTATCCACACCGCTCGTCCGGGGCTGGTGATTGGAAAGAAAGGTGAGGATATCGACACCCTGCGCAGGGACATCTCAAGCCGTATGGGAATACCGGTCCACCTGAGTGTGGAGGAGATTCGCAAGCCGGAGCTGGATGCGCAGTTGGTAGCTGAAGGCATTACTCAGCAGCTAGAGCGTCGTATCATGTTCCGCCGCGCTATGAAGCGTGCAGTTCAGAACGCCATGCGTCTGGGTGCTGGTGGAGTCAAGGTGCACATGGCAGGCCGTTTGAACGGTGCAGAGATTGCCCGTAGCGAGTGGTATCGTGAAGGTCGTGTTCCACTGCATACCCTGCGCGCAGATATCGATTACGGATTTGCTGAAGCCAACACCACCTACGGTATTATTGGCGTCAAGGTTTGGATATTTAAGGGTGAGGTTTTTGATGATGGCAGGCAGGAAGCTGCTACGCCTAAAAAGAAATCATCCGGGAAGAGGGGCTAGGTAATGTTACAGCCTAAACGTACAAAATTTCGTAAGCAGTTCAAGGGGCGCAATCGTGGTTTGGCCGTTACCGGCAGCTCCGTCAGTTTTGGCGAGTTTGGACTGAAGTCCGCAGAACGTGGACGCATGACAGCAAGGCAGATTGAGTCCGCCAGACGTACAATTACCCGTCGGGTAAAGCGTGGTGGCAAGCTCTGGATTCGAGTATTTCCAGACAAGCCTATTACCAAAAAGCCACTGGAAGTCAGGCAGGGTAAAGGTAAGGGTAACGTGGAGTACTGGGTGGCGCAGATTCAACCAGGACGCATGTTGTATGAAATTGAAGGTGTCACAGAAGAACTGGCGCGTGAGGCATTTAAATTGGCTTCAGCCAAGCTGCCGTTCAAGACCATCTTCACTAAACGGACGGTGATGTGATGAAGGCAAGCGAACTTAGAGATAAGAACCTGGCCGAGTTGGAAGAGATTCTACTGGAGCTGCGCCAGGAGCAGTTTAACCTGCGTATGCAGCAGGGTATCGGCCAACTTTCTCGCCCGTCAGAGATGACGCAGGCACGAAAAAATGTTGCACGCGTTAAGACCATTATGAATGAGCAGAAAGCAGGTGAGGCATCATGAGTGAGCAGCAGGAGACAAATCGTGTGCTCCAGGGTCGCGTTATTAGCGACAAAATGGATAAGACCGTTACTGTGCTGGTCGAGAGAAAGGTAAAGCACCCTCTCTACGGAAAGTTTATTCGTCGCTCTACCAAGGTGCATGCTCACGATGAGACAAACGAGTGCGGTATCGGAGATACGGTAATGGTTGAGCAATGCAGGCCGCTGTCAAAGAGTAAGACATGGCGTCTGGTCAAGGTTGTTAACAAGGCTGTTTAAGTCAGCAGCAATCTTGAAGTTGTTCGTACTGAAAGAATTTATAATTGGGAAAGACCAATGATCCAGATGCAGACAAACCTGAACGTAGCCGATAACAGCGGCGCTAAAAGAGTTCAGTGCATTAAAGTACTGGGCGGTTCGCACCGTCGTTACGCCGGAATAGGTGACATTATCAAGGTCAGTGTGAAAGATGCTATTCCTCGCGGTAAGGTTAAGAAAGGCGAAATCTACAACGCGGTTGTGGTGCGCACGACCAATGGTATTCGCCGTCCAGACGGGTCCAAGATCCGGTTTGATGGAAATGCCGCCGTATTGTTAAATCAGCAGCTGCAGCCCATCGGAACACGTATCTTTGGTCCGGTTACCCGCGAGCTGCGCAGCGAGCGCTTTATGAAAATCATATCGCTTGCACCGGAAGTACTGTAAGGGGTTTACCATGGCAATGCGGAAGATTAAGAAAGGCGACCAGGTAATAGTCCTGGCCGGTAAAGATAAGGGTAAGCAGGGTAACATCCTGCGTGTTGTTGGCGACGAGAAGGTGGTGGTCGAGAACATCAACTTGGTGAAGAAACACTCCAAGGGTAATCCCATGAAGGGCGAGCAGGGTGGAATTGTGGACAAAGAGATGCCATTGGCTATCTCTAATGTGGCAATTGTAAACCCGGTATCAGGCAAAGCTGATCGCGTCGGGTTCAAAATTCTTGAAGATGGTCGTAAAGTACGCGTCTTCAAGTCCGATGGCGAAGTTGTGGACGTTTAAGGCAGATATTGAGATGTCAAGATTACAAGAACTCTACCGTGATGAGATTACGGGCCAGCTGAAAGAGAAATTTGGTTTTAAGAGCGTTATGGAAGTCCCGCGCATCACCAAAATCACTCTGAATATGGGTGTCGGTGAAGCGGTGGCTGACAAGAAGGTGATGGAGCATGCAGTTGGCGACATGGAGAAGATCGCTGGACAGAAGGTCATGGTCAATATGGCCCGTAAATCTGTTGCCGGCTTCAAGATTCGTGATGGATGGCCAGTGGGTTGCAGTGTAACTCTGCGCCGTGAACGTATGTACGAGTTCCTGGATCGCCTGATCAACATCTCCATCCCGCGTATCCGCGATTTTCGTGGCATGAGCGCCAAATCCTTCGACGGACGTGGTAACTACAGCATGGGTGTTAAGGAACAGATTATGTTCCCCGAGATCGATTACGACAAGATCGATACCATCCGCGGTATGGATATCACCATCACCACTACTGCTAAGACAGATGAAGAGGGGCGCGCACTGTTAGGAGCGTTCCGTTTCCCATTTAAGAACTGAGTAGATCAGCTATGGCAAAGAAAAGCATGTTAGCCCGCGAGAAGAAGCGGACCAAGATTGTAGCTAAGTACGCCACCAAGCGTGCCGAACTGAAGAAGACCATCAATAGCCCGACAAGTAGCCCAGAGCAGGTTGATGAGGCTGTAATGAAATTGCAGAAGTTGCCGCGTGACGCCAGCCCGGCTCGGCAGCAGAGACGCTGTCGTATAACAGGTCGCCCACATGCTGTCTATCGTAAATTTGGACTTTGCCGTAACAAGGTACGTGAGGCCGCCATGCGTGGTGACATCCCGGGCTTGGTAAAGGCCAGTTGGTAAATCAATCCGCGCTGCGGATATATAATTAAAGTCGTTTGGGTATCGCGCTGACATCAGCGGACTGACCTGGAGGTAATACATAATGAGTATGTCAGATCCTATAGCGGATATGCTTACCCGCATCCGAAATGGACAGGCGGTAGGAAAGAAGGCTATATCTATGCCTTCCTCCAAAAAGAAAGCAGCCGTGGCTCAAATCCTTAAGGATGAGGGTTATATCATCGATTATTCCATGAGCGCAGAGGAAGCCAAGGGCGTTCTCAATGTCGAGCTGAAATATTTTCAAGGCGAGCCTGTGATCGAAATGATCCAGCGCGTAAGCCGTCCTGGCCTGCGTATCTATAAAAGGGCAAACGACTTGCCAAAGGTACGTGCCGGACTGGGCATCGCAATCATATCTACCTCCAAAGGCCTGATGACTGACCGGGCAGCCCGAGTGGCTGGCCACGGTGGTGAAATCCTGGCCTATGTTGCCTAATGGGGGATGAGAGATGTCACGCGTAGCTAAAAATCCAATTACTGTACCATCCGGCGTTGAAGTTAAGATTGCCGGTGGCGAGGTCAGCGTCAAGGGCTCCAAGAGCAACATGCAGTTGACCCTGCACAAACTAGTCTCGGTGAATAAGGATGACGCCGTTCTAACCGTTGCCCCGGTTGAAGAGTCCAAAGAGGGCTGGGCCATGGCCGGCACATTTCGTTCTCTGATCAATAACATGGTCATTGGCGTCAGCACTGGGTTTACCAAGAAACTGCAACTGGTTGGCGTGGGTTATCGTGCCCAGGCCAAGGGCAAAGTATTGAATCTTAACCTTGGCTTCTCCCACCCGGTCGACTATGCCGTGCCGGAGGGTATAACTATTGAGACCCCTTCGCAGACCGAGATTGTCGTAACCGGCTGTGACAAGCAGAAGGTCGGACAGGTGGCGGCGGTTATCCGCTCTTATCGTCCACCTGAGCCTTACAAGGGTAAGGGTGTTCGTTATGCGGATGAGCATGTTGTTCGCAAAGAAGCCAAGAAGAAATAGGGGGTTATGACGATGCAAAAGAAAATGAAACGTTTGCGCAGGGCTCGTCGCGCCCGCGCCAAGATTCGGGAGCTGGAAGTAAACCGGCTTACCATTTTTCGTACTCCACGGCACATGTACGCGCAGGTCATTGCGCCTAACAGCTCCGAGGTTCTGGCCAGCGCCTCTACTCTCGACAAGGCAGTCAAGTCCGAGATTGAAGGCAGCACCGGCAATACGGATGCAGCGGCAATTGTGGGTAAGGTGATCGCTGAGCGTGCCAAGAAGGCTGGAGTTGAATCCGTGGCCTTTGATCGTTCCGGTTTCAAGTATCACGGCCGGGTTAAAGCGTTAGCTGATGCGGCCCGTGAAAACGGTCTCAAGTTCTGAGGTATAGGCTATGTCGAATTACAATGTAAATCCGGAAAACGATGGATTCATCGAGAAACTGATCAACGTCAATCGCGTTGCCAAGGTAGTCAAGGGTGGCCGTGTTTTCGGTTTCTCGGCTCTGACCGTGGTTGGTGATGGCAACGGACAGATAGGTTTTGGAACAGGCAAGGCGCGTGAAGTACCTATAGCTATCCAGAAGTCGATGGAAAATGCACGCAGAAACATGCGTAGCGTTAAGCTTAATGACGGCACCCTGCAGTACCCATTGATGGGTCGTCACGGCGCTGCCAAAGTGCACATGCAGCCAGCATCTACTGGTACCGGTATTATTGCCGGTGGCGCCATGCGCGCAGTGTTCGAGGTTGTGGGTGTGCATAATGTTCTGGCCAAGTGCATCGGCACCAACAACCCACTTAACGTGGTTCGCGCCACCATCAACGGCCTAGCCGGGATGGATGACGCTGAAACTGTTGCTGCCAAGCGCGGTAAAACAGTAGAAGAGATTCTGGGGTAAGCCATGGCTAAGAAGAAGATTCAAATGATGAAGGTCACTTTGGTGCGGAGCATGAACGGGCGTCTAAAAAGTCATATTGCTTGCGTCAGGGGTCTGGGACTGCGTCGCATGCATCAGACTGTGGAAGTAGAAGATACACCTTCCACCCGTGGCATGTTGAATAAGGTTTCCTACATGGTTAAGGCAGAGGAAGCATAAGATGCGTTTAAACACTATTAAGCCAGGTGCAGGCAGCAAGTCGAACCGTAAGCGCGTAGGGCGCGGTATCGGTAGTGGACTGGGTAAGACCTGTGGCCGTGGTCATAAGGGTCAGAAGGCCCGCTCCGGCGGATTTCATAAGGTAGGCTTTGAAGGCGGCCAGATGCCATTGCAGCGTCGTCTGCCTAAAGTTGGATTCGCCTCCCGCAAAGCCAAGTACACCGCCGAAGTCAGATTGAACGAGCTGGCCAAAGTGGGTGCGGATGTGGTTGATTTGAAGGCCCTGCAGGATGCCAACATCCTGCCGCACATTATCAAGCGGGCCAAGGTTATCCTGTCCGGCAGCATCGATAAGGCAGTAACCGTACGTGGCCTGGGTGTAACCAAGGGCGCACGGGAAGCCATCGAAGCCGCTGGCGGTAAGATCGAAGAGTAAATAATGGCAAGCACTGGCTCAAAACAAAACCCCCTGGCAGGAATGGGACACCTGACTGAATTACGTCAGCGCCTGTTCTTTGTGCTGGGCGCACTGCTGGTTTTTCGCATCGGTACCTTTATTCCTGTTCCGGGTGTAAATCCGGCTGCATTGGCGGCGATGTTTGATCAGCAGCAGGGCACAATCCTGGACATGTTCAACATGTTTTCGGGTGGTGCGCTGAAGCGAGCCAGTCTGTTTGCCCTAGGCATCATGCCCTACATCTCTGCCTCTATTATTATGCAGTTGATGTCAGCAGTAATGCCCAAGCTGGAGCAGCTCAAGAAAGAGGGTGAGGCTGGACGCCGCAAGATTACCCAGTACACCCGTTATGGAACCGTACTTCTTGCCACATTCCAGGCCGTGGGTATTTCGGTTGCACTGCAGGGACAACAGGCGGGTGGCATGGGTGTGGTGATTAACCCCGGTCCTGGTTTTGTGTTTACCGCAGCGGTATCTCTGGTAACCGGTACCATGTTTCTCATGTGGCTGGGCGAACAGATTACCGAGCGTGGCATTGGTAACGGTATCTCCCTGATTATCTTTGGCGGTATCGTTGCCGGTCTTCCGGCAGCAATCGGTGGCACTTTGGAGTTGGTGCGTACCGGTGAGATGAATGCCATTACCGTGCTGACCCTGTTTGTGTTGGCGATTGGAGTCACCGCTTTTGTGGTTTTTGTGGAACGTGGGCAGAGACGTATTACCGTCAACTACGCCAAACGTCAGCAGGGACGCAAGATGTTCGCTGCGCAGAGTACACATCTGCCATTGAAGCTGAACATGGCCGGAGTTATTCCGCCCATCTTTGCCTCCAGTATCATCCTGTTCCCTTCGACTCTGGGGCAGTGGATAGGTACCCAGGAGAATATGCGCTGGTTGCAGGATATTGTGGGCAAAATAGCCCCGGGTGAGCCGATTTATGTGCTGCTGTACGCCATGGCGATCATCTTCTTCTGCTTTTTTTATACCGCCTTGGTGTTTAACTCCAAGGAGACGGCAGACAACCTAAAGAAATCTGGCGCCTTTGTACCGGGTATTCGCCCAGGTGAGCAGACCGCTAAGTATATTGATGGGGTAATGTCCAGATTAACCATGGCTGGGGCCATATATATCACCCTGGTCTGCCTGCTACCAGAGTTTCTGATCGTGGGCTGGAACGTCCCCTTCTACTTCGGTGGAACCTCGCTGCTGATTATTGTGGTGGTGGTTATGGACTTTATGGCGCAGGTGCAGGCCTTGATGACATCGCATCAATATGAAGGTCTGATGAAGAAAGCAAATTTGAAAGGTCGCGGTGGATCAGGATTGCTGCGCTGAGCTAAGTACCCCGCCAAGGTGATATTGACGGGGCGCTAACATTGAATTGAATACAGTTTTTTTGGAGATAGAGCCATGAAAGTCAGGGCTTCAGTAAAGAAAATTTGCCGCAATTGCAAAATCGTACGCCGTAAGGGTGTAGTACGAGTCATCTGTAAGGATGGCCGGCATAAGCAACGCCAAGGCTAATAGCACCTGAGCCTTGATTTGTATATTGTTTCCCGATAAGATTACGCGTTTTCCGCGCGTGAAGCGGGTTTGTTTCGTTTTTTAGGAGTTAATGATGGCCCGAATTGCAGGCGTCAACATTCCAGATCGCAAGCACGCCGTAATTGCGTTGACTGCAATCTACGGCATCGGCCGGACCAGGTCCGCCGAAATTTGTGCGGCTGCTGGTATAGCGCCGGACATGAAGATTCAGAATCTGACCGAAGCAGAGGTTGATACTCTGCGTTCAGAGGTTGGCAAATTAACCGTTGAGGGTGACCTGCGGCGTGATGTCTCAATGAACATCAAGCGGTTGATGGATCTGGGCTGTAATCGTGGAATCAGGCATCGTCGTGGCTTGCCTCTCAGAGGTCAGCGCACTAAAACCAATGCTCGTACCAGAAAAGGTCCACGTCGCCCGATCAAGCGATAGATATAGAGTATTTCGTCCTGTCCAGAATGGCAGGTAACACTTAGCAAGAGTTCGTAGGAACCAGGCAATGGCAAAACCAAGCAGTCGTCCACGCAAGAAGGTCACCAAGGTAGTAACCGATGGTGTGGCACACATTCATGCGTCGTTCAACAATACAATTATCACAATTACCGACAGACAGGGTAACGCACTCTCCTGGGCGACATCTGGTGGTTCTGGTTTTCGTGGGTCACGCAAAAGTACCCCGTTTGCGGCACAGATAGCAGCTGATCGCGCTGGTGAAAAGGCAAAAGAGTACGGATTGAAGAATATCGACGTCGAGGTGAATGGTCCAGGTCCAGGTCGTGACTCTGCAGTGCGCGCCCTGAACAACGCTGGTTTTAAGATTACCAGTATTACCGACGTAACACCCATTCCTCATAATGGCTGTCGCCCACCCAAGAAACGTCGAGTCTGATCGGAGTTAAACAAAAATGGCAAGATACATAGGTCCAAAGTGTAAACTCAGCCGACGTGAGGGAACTGATCTGTTCCTGAAGAGTCGTGTACGTTCACTTGAATCCAAATGCAACATGGAGAAGCAGCCGGGTCAGACCACTGACCGGCGTCGCCGCATCTCCGATTACGGCCTGCAGCTGCGCGAGAAGCAGAAGGTACGTCGTATCTATGGTGTAATGGAAAAACAGTTTCGCAACTATTACAAGAAGGCCGCTCAGACCAAGGGTGCGACCGGTGAAAACCTGCTGCAATTCCTGGAGCAGCGTCTGGATAACGTGGTGTATCGTCTTGGCTTTGGTTCTACCCGTGCGGAAGCCCGCCAGTTGGTCAGCCATAAGTCAATTGAGGTCAATGGAAAGATTGTTAACATTGCTTCCTATAATGTACAGGCTGAAGATGTAATTACAGTCAGGGAGAAGGCCAAAAAGCAGATCCGCATTCAGGGAGCACTTACCCTGGCCGAGCAGTATGGCTTTGTGGAGTGGGTTGAAGTTGACCCGAAAGCAATGAAGGGTGTGTTCAAACGAGTTCCTGATCGTTCGGAACTGCCAGCCGAGATTAGCGAGCAGCTAGTCGTCGAACTGTACTCCAAATAAGGGAATCGGGAGAAGCCACTAATGCCTGAGTTTGTAACAGATTTCTTAAAGCCGCGACTGGTCAATGTACAGGCTATTACGCCACTGCATGCCAAGGTCTCCCTCGAACCAATGGAGCGCGGTTTTGGCCATACACTGGGAAATGCATTGCGCAGAATCCTTCTCTCCTCCATGCCAGGTTGTGCGGTAGTTGAGGTTGAGATTGAAGGTGTGCTACATGAGTACACCACTATAGAGGGTGTACAGGAAGATGTACTGGACATCCTTCTCAATCTGAAAGAACTGGCAGTTGTTATGCACGCCAGGAACGAGGCGACCCTGACCCTGAGCAAGAAAGGTCAAGGTCCGGTTCTGGCCAGTGACATAACTGTCGATCATGACGTGGAGATCTCAAACCCGGATCATGTTATCGCCAACCTGACCAAGGACGGCGAAATCAACATGACCCTGAAGATCGCCAAAGGTATTGGCTACGAGCCAACCACCGTACGTCAGAATGAGCTGGGTGAAGATCAGCCTATTGGGCGCCTGCAACTGGATGCTACATTTTCACCAGTGCGACGCATCTCTTACGAGGTGGAAGCCGCCCGTGTCGAGCAGCGCACCAACCTGGACAGATTGGTTATTGATCTCGAGACCGACGGCACTCTGGACCCGGAAGAGGCCATACGCCGTGCGGCTACCATTCTTCAGGAGCAATTATCCGCATTTGTTACCCTGGATGACAGCACCGAGAGTGAGGTCAGCCCGGAAGATGACAAGCCAGCAATAGATCCAATCCTGCTGCGTCCGGTGGATGATCTGGAACTTACAGTCCGTTCCGCCAACTGTCTCAAGGCAGAAAACATATTCATGATTGGTGATCTTATTCAGCGCACCGAAGTAGAATTGCTGAAGACACCAAACCTGGGGAAAAAGTCACTGACCGAGATCAAAGACGTGTTGGCGACTCGAGGCCTCTCTCTTGGAATGCGCCTGGAAAACTGGCCGCCAGAGGGAATGGAAGTAGCCTAAGGGCGACTACCACTCTCAACCCCTTATTATTTGATTAAACTAGTTTGAAGGAAGTCGATCCATGCGTCATCGCAAATCAGGGCGGCAACTGAACCGCAACAGCAGTCATCGTAAAGCCATGTTCCGTAACATGACCGTTTCTCTGCTGCGGCACGAGCTGATCAAGACCACTCTGCCCAAGGCCAAAGAGTTGCGTCGGGTAGCGGAACCTATTATTACTATCGGCAAGGAAGATAGTGTTGCCAAGCGGCGTCTGGCATTCGATCGCCTGCGTGACAAAGAGGTTGTCGGCAAGCTGTTCACCGAGATCGGACCACGCTATAAAGAGCGTCCTGGCGGCTACCTGCGAATCATGAAATGTGGATACCGTCCTGGTGATAAGGCCCCTATGGCCTATGTCGAACTGGTGGATCGTCCCGAGGTAGAGGATGTCGAGGTTGTAGAAGCCGAATAACCACTACTGAGCTACATGAAGAAACCGGGCAGTGCCCGGTTTTTTTGTGGGTGACGTTTAATCACAAAACAAGGCTGCGTTTGCTACTATTTGAGTTTAACTGCAGCTATATATGCTTTGAATGTGCTAGGCATAAGTAAATAAATGGATCGAGTTCAAATGCCGCATACACCAACGCTAATTGCCCTGTTTACTGACTTCGGCATGCTTGGTCCCTACCAGGGGCAGATGTGTGCGGTGCTGGCCGCTACCGGGGTGGTACAGCCTGTAGTCCAGTTAATGGCCGATGCCCCGCGATTCAATCCCAGGGCTTCGGCCTACCTGCTTTCCGCACTGGCTAAGGATATGCCTGAGGGGACACTGTTTATATCCGTGGTTGACCCAGGTGTTGGAGGAGACAGAAATCCTATAGTTGTCAGAGATTCCGGCCAGTGGTTTGTGGGTCCGGACAACGGTCTGTTGTCACAGGCTGCAAGGCGTAGCGGTACAGCTCAGGCAGAGATCATCGAGTGGCGGCCAGAGAGATTGAGTGCCAGCTTTCATGGGCGAGACCTGTTTGCCCCAGTGGCGGCAGCTATCTGTAGACAGGAGTATGACCCAGGCCGGTCAATTTCGCAGGATTTAATGGTGGGTTCGAAGTGGCCAGCTGATCTGACTGAGATCATCTACATAGATGCGTTTGGTAATGCCATCACTGGCATGCGCGCATCCAGTTATGCAGATGTAGGTGGGTTGTCTGTAAACGGTACGGCAGTTCCCCATGCATGCATATTTAGTGACGTGGCCATTGGATCCCCCTTCTGGTATGAGAATTCCCATGGCCTGTTAGAGGTAGCGGTGAACCAGGGTAGTGCTAGTGAGCAGTTTGGTCTTGCTATTGGCACTCGGGTTGAAATTGAAGAAGAGGGGTCAATAAATTGATATCCAGGCTATTTTTTTGGCGAGCCTGATTCCAGCTAATGGTGGATGCTTTTTGGCTGTGTGTTAATAAGTCCTGAAGCGGATCCTCTCTTCGTCACTACGGGCGCCACCAGTTGAGCGAGACTGGGCAGGATAACGGCCAGATCACGCTCAGAAACTACCCCATTCACGATATCGCGTGGTTTCGGGCAGGTCACGCTGTTGTCTTGGGTGGTGGAAAATAGTGGGAGAACTGGGAGTTATTTCGGGTAAGATACAAAAATTAAGCGAGTCTTTGATCTCGTGATGCCTTTTGGGACATCCAAGTCCCCAAAA
>CAZVME010000076.1:0-15596 GCA_964628835.1 uncultured Gammaproteobacteria bacterium
GGGAGAAAGGAGAAAGGAGAAAGGAGAAAGGAGAAAGGAGAAAAGAGAAAGGAGAAAGGAGAAAGGAGAAAAGAGAAAAGGGACGCATCTGTTTTTCTTTGTTGCTTTTGTTTTTTCGGGCAGTGTCAGTGGTTATTAATCTCTAGTCAATAGCAGCACTTATTCAGCCACTGAGTATACGCGGCCAGCGTTCATGTACCGCATCCTCCCGTTCCGGGGTGATAGTTACCACATAGACCCGCCGCTCCTTGTTATAGTGCGCCACCAGCCCCTGGATCCATTTGCCGGAGGTGATGTCGAACCAGTGACTATGACCCTCTATATCTTTCTCCATGAACTGGGATGCCATCAGCTTCACCGGGGTGGGGAACCACTTGTCCCAACGTCCGGCGTAGATGGAGTCGAGCCGCGCCCAGCCCCCTAGCGGCAGGTGTCCGGCCTGCGTTTTGCGTCGCCCCCAGGGCAACAGTTCTATACTCCCGCTCCGCTTCTTTACCGGCAGGCAGGCCTTGGGGTTGGGGAAGTAGGTGCGAGCCTCTTCGCCGTCGATGATGTAATAGACTCCGCTGCACATATCTATGATTTATGGATTGCTAATCTACTCGCGTGAAGATGCAAAGTGCGCCAAGAAAACTGTTTGAAACGCTTTTATTGTTACTCTGCATCCTTTGCGTCTCTGCGAGATTACTAACAGCATTAACTCCAAGCCACTTGTGTTCGAATTGTCTGCTCCACAGTGCATCTGCGGACTTATAGTATAGTTTCCCGGTGCCCGGATGGCCTCCAGGCTGGTGCTATCACGTTGGGCATGCGTGAACGTAACAGTAGGCGTGCTGGGGCCAGGGTGAACTCGCCGTAACGCTGGTTGATCTGGTCGCGGGCCTGGTTGAGCCTTTCCAGGCGTCCCCGGTCCGGGACAAACATCTCCATCTGTTTATTTGCCGGGTGAGGGTTCAGGGCGGTGATCTGCACCTGGAATACCGGATGACCACGCCACTCTCTGGCCATGAATCTGCGGCACAGCTCCATGATGTCCGGTCCGTGATCTATGGGTAGGGGCGAGCGAAATTTACCCGCCAGCCAGCCGTCGGCGCTGCGCAGCCCGATAAAGAAACGTCCAGCCCGAAACTGGTGACGGCGCAGGCGTGTCGCCACTTTCTCCGCCATGTGCAACATAAAGGTGTGGATCACCTCCGGGTCGGTGGTGTCCGGCGGCATAACCTTGCCGTGGCCAATGGACTTGGGCTGGGGTACGGATGTTTTGACTAGTTCCGGGTCCAGGCCCTGAGCCATGAGCCAGATACGGCGTCCCAGGTTGCCGAAGCGTTTCCCCAGTACCCCTATGGGTAGATGTTGCATGTCCCTACAGTAGTTAATACCGCGGTCAGCCAGAAAACCACCGATACCTCTGGAGATGCCACAGAGTTCGGTGACCGGTGCAGCGGCCAGGGCCTGACGTGACTCCCAGGGTGGGATGATGGTGAGGCCATCCGGTTTGTTTAGTTTGGCGGCATATTTTGCAGTGGTCTTATCTCCGCTTAGTCCCACTGAGCAGAGGATACCGCCGGAGGCCTCCAGCACGGTCTGTTTTACCGCTTTAGCGATCTGTTCCGGCGGCCCCAGCAGGCGTTGACAGTGGGTAACGTCCAGAAACGCCTCGTCCACCGAGAATACCTCCACATCCGGGGTCAGCAGGGTGAGGGCATCCATGATATTGCTGGATACCTCGGCGTAGCGTCTGGGGTGGGATGGCACTCGAATGAAATCCGGGCAGTGGCGCATGGCCTCACGCAGGCGCATGCCGGTGCGGATGCCGAAGGCGCGGGCCTCGTAGGAGCAGGTGATGATGCAGGTGCCCTGGGAACCGTTGGTGATGCCTATGGGGTGTCCCTGTAGTTCCGGGTGGTCCGCCTGCTCCACACTGCAGAAGAAGGCGTTCATATCCATCAGGATGATGGCTCTGGGCCAAGGTGTGTGTAGTGATGGTGGAATGACGGGATTCATAGTGGTGCAGCCAACGTCTAACGGGGAAATAAGTATATAGAACATGTGTAGAACATGCAATTTGGAATTTAAATAGGAATCTGATCTATACTCATAAAAAACCGGGAGCAGCGCTCCCGGTTTTTGTTGCTTCTGCCTGACCCTATTAGAAGTTTGAGTCAGGGTTGGCGTCGAACAGTCCGCCGTCAGAATCGCCAACCTCAATTTCACTATCGATACCGCGGTTGTTGGCTACTTCGTCTAGCAGCACGCTACCGTGGTTCTCGACCCAAGTCTCTGGAGCTGAGTAGCCGGAGCTTTGTGATACCTGATCCTGCATTACGTCGCCGTAGTTGTCGATATTATCAGCGAAAACGCTGGAGGCGGAAAAGGTCAGGGCTGCGAGTGTAAGAACGATGCGTTTCATGGTGTTGCTCCTCATAAGTTCAGTCTTAGTGGCTTGGGGTTGTGTTTATCCCCTGTTCACTAATACTTACGCGGGAGCCACAGATCTGGATTCAAAAACAGACCATTTTTGTGCAGGCCTAGAGAAGCCTGGTAAATAGAAGGTTTTTACTCCTCGTAGATGGATTCGATCTTGGAGTCATATTTCGCATTGATGAGTCGGCGTCGCATCTTCATGGTTGGTGTGATCAGGCCATTTTCCACCGTCCATGGTTCTGGGATGACGGCAACCTTGGGTATCTTGGCGTAACCGGGAAAGGAGTCGATGCGTTTGGCAATCTGCCGCAGAACCACCTCTCTGGTCTCCGGCGTGTCGCTGGGTTTGATTCCAAACCTCTCGCAGCTTTTATGGTCCAGTACCACCAGGGCCGAGAGGAATGGTCTGCCCTCACCTATGACCATGGCCTGCTCGAACAGTGGGTCCAGTGCGATGTGCAGTTCCATGTCGCTGGGAGAGACCTTCTCGCCATTGGAGAGCACGATGATCTCTTTGATCCTGCCGGTTATGAAGATGTGGTTGCTTTCTATCCTGGCCTTGTCCCCCGTGCGCAGCCAGCCGTCTGCGTCGATGGTCTCGCTGGTGGCCTGCGGGTTGTGCCAGTAGCCGAGCATGACACTGGGGCTGCGTGTTAGCAGTTCATCATCCTCGCCGATCTTTACCTCTACGCCGGGCAGGGGTACGCCGACGCTGGCGGGTATGTTATCCGCCAGTGGGTTGGCGGATATGATGGGGCTGGTCTCGGTAAGTCCGTAGCCCTGTATGATGGGTACGCCCAAGCCGATAAACATCTGCGCGATATTCTCGGACAGGGGGGCGCCACCGGAGATGGCGGTGCGCAGACGGCCGCCAAGTTTCTCCTGGATCTTTCCTGCCACCAGCTTCTCATACAGGGGCCATAGCAGCAGTGATGGTGACCAGGGTGCGCGCCCCTGCTCATGTTCAAACTTTTTCCAGCCGGCGTTTATTGCCAGATGAAACAGTCGGCGTCCGATCTTGGGGCCGCCATGCAGCTTGTCCTGAATCTTGGCGTATACCTTTTCGAATATCCTGGGGACGGATATAAGTATTGTGGGTTTTATCTCCAGTAGATCCTCGCCCAGCTGTGGAATGGAGCGGGAGTAGGCCACCTCGGCGCCGGCGAGTATGGGCATGTAGTAGCCCACGGTGCGTTCCAGGGTGTGAGATAACGGCAGGAAGGAGAGGAACAGGTCGTTGGTGTACATGGTTACGATCTGTAGTCCGGCCTCTATGTTCCAGAGCATATTGCGGTGGCTTAGCATCACCCCTTTGGAACGGCCCGTGGTACCGGAGGTGTAGACGATGGAGGCCAGTTCGTCGGTTGAAATATCGGCGGCGGTGTATGAGCCGTAGTTTTGCGGCAGCCACTCATCTATATTTTTTACCAGATCAGCCAACTCTTTTGGCTCTACTTGGTTGATGGTGACGATGCGGGTGAGCGCCGATAGCTGCTCCTGGATCTGTTGTAGCTCCTGCCACTGCTCCTCTGTCTCCAGCAACAACAGACGTGCCCCTGCATCCTGTAGTATGTAGCCGATATTCTCTGCCCGGTCATTGGTGTATATGGGAACGGTTACCAGTCCCAGCCCCTGTGCGGCCAGATCGAACATGGCCCATTGCACGCAGTTGCGCAGCATCAGTGCCACCCGATCTCCTGCCTGCAGCCCCTCTTGCACGAAAGCGGCCTGCCAGCGCGCCACCTCCCGGGACATGGTTTTCCAGTTGATATCCTGCCATACACCCAACTCCTCGTTGAACTGTATGTATGCGGTCTTGCCCGGGGTGCGGCGTACCCGTTCTTTGAATACCGCTCCTATGGTGTTTTTGCTTTGCAGTGATATGTAGTCCGTGCGCTGGGTGTTTACATCGTTATCCCAGTCGGTGCCGGAGGAGCCATCTAGGCTCTGGATGCGATTGGTCAGGCCTGCGGTATATTTCATAAGTTACGCCTCTAGTAGATCAGTCCAACCTGAGTCGGGATGGAACTGTTCACCATGGATCTGCTCCAGTTGTTGCAGACGTTGCTGCTGCTGTTTCATGCCATCCCTACATATATAGTTCATGGGGCCGCCGCGGAAGGGGGCAAAGCCGGTGCCGAAGATGACCCCGGCATCCAGCAGATCCGCGTCTTCTACTATCTGCTCCCGCACACAGGCCACAGACTCGTTTAGCAGACGGAAGATGAGGCGGTCGGCCAGGTCGGTGGGGATGTTGTTTGCGTCTTCCATCTCAGTGTAAATGGCCTTGCCGTTTTTATAGGTGTAAAAACCGGAGCCGGTCTTGGCGCCAAGTTTTTTCTGTTCCACCATGGTCTCCAGGCGTTCCGGCACCTTCAGATTAAAGAAGGGAGACAGCTTGTTGGCTACCGCCAGACAGATGTCCAGCCCCACCCGGTCGGCCAGTTCCACTGGCCCCATAGGCATGCCGAAGTTGGTGGCGGCCCGGTCGATGGCGGGGGCCGGCATGCCTTCGGACAGTAGTTCCATCGCCTCCAGCAGGTAGGGCATCAATATACGGTTGACCAGAAAGCCGGGACTGCTCTTTACCGGCAGTGGCAGGCGATCCACGCAGCGGGCAAATGCCGCACCCTGTTTGATCAGCTCTGGATTGGTTCCGATGCCGTGTACCACCTCGATCAACTGCATCTTGGCCACTGGATTAAAGAAGTGCAACCCAATCAACCGCTCTGGATTTTTCAGTGACTCGCTGATGGTTTCCAGTGGGATGCTGGAGGTATTAGTGGCCAGCAGGGTGTCCGGGCGCACCTTGGATTCCAGCTCCTGGAACAGCTCCTGTTTGGCTGCGGCGTCTTCAAATATGGCCTCGATCACCACGTCGGCATGACTGGCGCCGTACCCCTTGGGGTCTGGCATCAGTCGGTCCATGGCGGCCTGCACCAGGCGCGGTTTTTTTAGCTTTTTGCTGAATAGGGCGTGGGCGCGCCCCATGGCCTTGGAGAGGTATTTTGCCTCGCGGTCCTGAATGCTGACCCGCATTCCCTTCAGGGCGCACCAGGCTGCAATGTCACCGCCCATGGTGCCGCCGCCCACCACATGCAGGCGGGAGGGCTTGAAGCCACTGCCACTGCCCAGGGACTTCAGGCGTTCCTGCAGAAAGAAGACGCGGATCAGGTTCTGTGAGGTGTCGCCGTTGAGCAGGTTGGCCAGGTTGCTGGCCTCGCTGGCATACATGGCCTTGGGGTCATCGGCATGCTCCTTCCAGTGATCGATCAGGGCGAAGGGTGCCGGGTAGTGCTTGCGGACCACGCGCTTGCGCACCTCCTTCTCCAATATCCTCGATAGCAGCAGACGCCCCGGTTTCAGGTTGAGCAGTTGGTGGTAGAAGGGCGGCTTGCGGTTGCGTGGTTTCCTGCTGATCAGGTCCGCTGCCGCAGCCATCAACTGCCGCTCCGGGGCGGTGCTATTTACCAGTCCCATACGCTTGGCCGTGCGTCCGTTGATGCTGCGTCCGGCCAGCATGAAATTGAGTGCAGGTAGTGCGCCGATGCGCTCTATGCTGCGTACGCTGCCGCCATATCCGGGAAACAGACCCAGCTTGACCTCGGGGAAGGCCAGTCTGGTGGATTCGTCGTCCCGGGCGATCCGGTAGTCGCAGGCCAGTGCCAGCTCCAGCCCACCACCCAGGCAGAAGCCGTGGATCAGGGCCAGGGTGGGTACCCTGAGATCCTCCAGGCGTTGGAACACGCGGTGCACCTCTTTTATATGCTGCTCAATGGCGGCTTTGTCGGTGTTGTCGCGAAAACTCTTTACGTCGGCCCCGGCGATAAAGCCGCTCTTTTTGTCCGACAGAATAATAAGGCCAGTGGGTTTGTCTTTTTTTACCTGTTCCAGGATGGCGTCGAACTCCTCCAGCGCCGCATGGGATAGGATGTTGACCGGACTGTCCTGGTGGTCGAAATGGAGCCATGCGATACCCAGGTCATCTGTTTCCAATCTCCAGTGTTTGCTCATGATCCTGCCTCCAGCAGCATGGCGCCGCCCTGACCACCGCCGATGCAGAGGCTGGCAATGCCACGTTTGGCGCTGTTCTGTTGCAGGGTTTTGAGTAGATGCAGCACAATCCTGGCGCCACTGGCACCCACCGGATGGCCCAGGCTGACGCCGCCGCCGTCCACGTTCAGACGCTCCTCTGGGATGGCTGCAAACGGGGTGTCGATTCCCAGTTCATTCTGCATGTAGTTGCTATCCTTCCAGGCCTCGAGACAGGCCAGTACCTGGGTGGCGAAGGCCTCGTTGATCTCCCAGTAATCTATGTTGCTGCCGTCGCCCCCGTTGCGCTGCAGCAGTCTGGCCATGGCGTGAACCGGTCCCAGCCCCATCTGGGACGGGTCCAGTGCAGACCATTGGGTGTCCAGGATGCGTCCCAGCACCGGAAGTTTGTATTCTGTTACCGCCTCTTTGGATGCCAACAGCAGCATGGCGGCGCCGTCTGATATCTGGGCGCTGTTACCGGCGGTAACTTTGCCGATGGGGCGGTCGAATACCGGCCTCAGTCTAGCCAGTTTTTCTACGCTGCTGTCCGGGCGCACACCGTCATCTCTCTCATGCAGCTTGCCTCTGCTGTCGAAGATGGGCTCTATCTCATCCAGACGTCCCTCCCTGCTGGCCAGATCCAGGCGTTGATGGCTGGTTACGGCAAAGCTGTCCATGCGCTGTCGGGATATGTTGAATCTCCAGGCCAGCTTCTCTGCGGTCTGTCCCATGGAGAGCCCCACCACCGGATCGGTCAGGCCGCGCAGCAGGGCGATGATCAGTTGAAAATGGTGTGGGCGCAGGGCAGCCAGCTGTCTGCCTTTGTCGGCCATGGTCCTGGCCCGGTTCCAGTGCGCCAGCCAGGTCACCATGCGGTTGTTGAGCAGTACCGGGTGGTGACTCATGGCCTCGGTGCCGCCGGCCAGAACCAGATGGGAGCGACCATTGGCTATGTTCTGGGCCGCGTTATCCAGGGCCTGCATGCCGGAGGCGCAGTTGCGTTGCACAGTCCAGGCCGGGACCAGATCGCCACAGCCCAGACGCAGGGCCACGATGCGGGCGATATTGGCCTCGTCCGGGCCGGAGGAGACGCAGCCTAGGATCACCTCATCCAGCACCTCTGGCAGAAACGGTTGCCGGGCCAGCAGGGGCCTGCTGGCGGCCACTGCCAGATCGGAGGCGCGAAATGGGCCGGGGCCGCTGCGAGTCTTGAGAAATGGTGTGCGGTTGCCATCCACCACATAGACCGGTTGTGCGTAGGTATTGTTATTCTGCATGTTCTTCTCTCACCAGATCCGTCATCATATCGACCACCCATGGTTGAAAAATCTATGGGGTCTCGGCGTCTGCTTTCGGTTTGGCCTTTGGTTTTGCTGTCTTTGCTCTTGGTTTTGGGGTGGCCCTTGATTTCAGGTCTTTGAATGCATCCACCTGAATTACCCGGTCCCTCAGCACCTCGGCGTGGGCCAGCTTATCAGCCTGACCCTGATTGATCACACCCTGCTCCAGGGCCTGTTCCACTAATCCTTGATCACCCTCGCGGCTTATCTTGCCGACGTGTCTGGCATCGCGCAGTAGCTTCCCCACCGGTGCAGCGGCAAATGCGGCCTCCAAGGCCAGATCCAGCAGGCCCACCTTCTCATCTGGGTTTCTGGAGGTGTAGATATGCTCGGTGAGTCGGTCCCGGGTGTCGCTGGGTTGCAGCAACAGCTTGGCCGCCGCCTTGTCCATGCGGTCTGTGGGGCGGTGAAACCTGATGTCGGTGGGGAATACCAGAAACCGCAGGATCCAGGCCAGGGGGCGTAGTGGCAGGTTCCGAAACAGTCCGTGCAGTGCCTCATGCATGCGGTGGAGAGAGTCTTCCATGGCCCACTGCATCAGCGGCAGTTCCTGCTCCGGTTTGCCGTGGTTTATGAACTGTTTGAGGGTGGCGCTGGCGATGTATAGCTCACTCAATAGATCACCTAGTCGGGACGACAGGCGCTCCTTGCGTTTGAGCGCCCCACCCAGGGTCATCAATGCCACATCGGCGGAGAGGGCGAAGGCGGCGCTCATCCAGTTGAGACGCTGAAAGTAGAGTCCGGCAACGCCAGATACTGGTTTGCTGGAGAGGCGACCGTGGCTCAGACCCAGCCAGAAGGTGCGGGCGATATTGGCCATTACAAAGATGACGTGATTGAACAGGGCTCGGTCGAATTTTCTGACCGCCAGCTCCTCATTATCTTCGTTTACTGCCTCGAGTTCTCCCAAAATATGGGGGTGGCAGCGGATGGCGCCCTGGCCGAATATGATCATGCTGCGGGTGAGAATATTCGCACCCTCAACGGTTATGGCGATGGGTATGGCCTGGTAGGCCCGCCCCCACAGATTGGCCGGACCCAGGCAGATACCGCTGCCGCCCTGGATATCCATAGCGTCGTTTACCACCTGGCGGTAGCGTTCGGTGGTGTGGTATTTGATGATGGCGGAGATCACCGATGGGTTTTCGCCGCTATCCAGCCCGTCCAGGGTGAGTTGGCGGGTTGCGTCCATCTGATAGGTCATGCCGGCGATGCGCGCCAGGGCCTCTTCCACTCCTTCAAAGCGGCCGATGGGCATGCCGAACTGTTGTCTGACTGCGGCGTAGGCACCGGTGTAGCGGCTGGCCATCTTGCCAGCCCCGGTGGATAGCGCCGGCAGGGAGATACCGCGTCCCTCGGACAGGCTCTCCACCAGCATACGCCAACCCTGGCCGACCCGTTCCTGGCCGCCGATGATGAAGTCCATGGGGATGAATACATCCCGGCCCCGGGTGGGTCCATTCTGGAATGGGATATTTAGGGGCATGTGACGTTCACCCACTTCCACACCCTTGGTGCTACGCGGGATCAGTGCCACGGTGACGCCAAGATCTTCAGTGTCGCCCAGCAGGTGGTCCGGGTCTTCCAGCTTGAAGGCCAGGCCGATCAGGGTGGCAACCGGGGCCAGGGTGATGTAGCGCTTATCCCAGTTCAGGCGCATGCCCAGGGTCTTTTTGCCCTTGTACGTACCCTCGGTGACTATGCCCAGATCCGGGATGGCTCCCGCGTCGCTGCCCGCCTTGGGGCCGGTGAGGGCGAAGCATGGCACCTCTTTGCCGGAGGCCAGTCTATACAGGTACTGCTCTTTCTGCTCTTCGGTTCCATAGTGCAGCAGCAGTTTGGCCGGTCCCAGCGAGTTTGGAACCATGACGGTAACCGCCGCGGCGATACTCTTGCTGGCGATCTTCATCACGATGGTGGAGTGGGCCAGGGCGGAGAACTCCAGTCCGCCGTAGCTCTTGGGGATGATCATCCCGAACAGGCCCGAATCCTTGATGAACTCCCAGACCTTGGGCGGCATGGACTGGTCGTGATGGGTAATTTGCCAGTCGTCCAGCATCTGGCAGAGTTCGCCTACAGTGCCATCTATATAGGCCTGCTCTTCGCTACTCAGTTCTGATTTGGGGTACTGCAACAGATCATCCCAGTTGGGGCTGCCGCTGAATAGTTCGCCATCCCACCACACATTGCCGGCATCCAGCGCCTCCTGCTCGGTTTTCGACATTCTGGGCATCACCTTGCGAAACTGATGCAGTAGAGGGGCGCTTATCCAGTACCGACGCTGTTCCGTGGCCAGGTAAATGGAGAGGCAGGTGGCGTAGATGATCCAGAAAAAAATGGCCCACCCTAGCGCCAGCAGATAGCTGAGCTGAAGAACAGTAAGCAACAGTGGTATGGCCACAATCCATACACTGGGCTTGGCTGGCTTATAGGCCAGTCTCCATAGCGTTATCAATACCAGAGCAATACCGATAATGGTCACTACTGTGTCTCCCGAGGTTTTTGAATGGAGTTGCCGCTGTTATTGTTTTCGTAATCCATAATATTGGTACTCGTGGTACGTCCTGTTTGGATTCAAATTTATGTGTTCCCGGTCTATTTGATTGTTTTGTTTATGGGTGGTTCCAGGTTGTGTGTAGACGCAGACCCCTTTTTTAATAACCAAAACCATAGGCACTGCCCAAGCACAAGAGCTGTGTACAAAAGTATAGACCAATCAGCGGCGGCCCAAGGCGATTGAGATGCAGCCTTTTTATATGGGTAGTTCAAATGGTAGGATAAATGTCAGACCCGGTGGTTGGGCAATGCATAAAATTCTGGCCGCATGGGGTTTGAAGTTGTGTCTGGGTCTGTGTGTTCTGGTCGCAAAATGGTTATTGTTGGTTATTTGTCCAGGTGTTTTCTGAAGCTTTATGAATATTGTTCTTATTGGAATGCGGGGTGCTGGTAAATCTAATATCAGCCGGCGTCTGAGTTTTCTTACCAAACGACCAGTGTTCTCCACAGATTTACTTATCGAGTATGAGAACGGAGGCAGGTCTATTCCAGAGATAATCGCCGAAACCGCTGGTGACTGGCAGCTGTTTAGGCAGATGGAGTTTGAGGTGACGCAGAAGATCGCAGTCATGGACAATGCGATAATCGACTGCGGTGGTGGCGTGATTGTGGATGTGGCCGATGATGGCAGCGAGATCTTCAGTCAGCGCAAGGTCGATCTGCTGAAGGCCAATGGCCAGGTGGTGTGGCTGAAGGGTGACATCGAGCGCCTGGCGGCCAAGGTAAAGGGCGACCAGCGCCGGCCGACACTGGATGAGACCAGATCGGCACAAGAGGTTATGCAGCGGCGTCTGCCGTTTTACCAGCAGGCAGCAGATATCGTTCTGGATATTGAGGGTAAACGGCGCAGCAAGATTGCCCGTAAGATCTACCGCAAGTTCTACAACCAGGAGCCACCGAATATTACCCTGTAAGAGGCAACGGGGAGATACACCGTGGCATTTTCAATACCGCGCATGCCAAACCAGATGGATAATACCTCTGTAACGCTGGCCGATATATCAGCGTAACCTACACTGTAGGTCGGTATTTAGCAGTAAACTGTTTCCGAATCTGTTTCGGGCAAAATAACTCCTCAAAACTGGCGGAATACGCCGGATTCAGATAGACGAAACACTCCGTATCAAGTAAAATTCCGCCAGTTGGCGATGCTGTGGTTCAGCAATGCCGCTCCCTGATAAATTATTGTTTTCGGGCGTACCTGATTGGTTCGCCCGGTTTAGCATGCCTGAAGAGGACAGTTTCCTTGAGAAAAGCCGCTTTATTGGTCCTTGAAGATGGAACCCTGTTCCGGGGTTACTCTATTGGAGCCGATGGTCAGACCGTTGGTGAGGTGGTTTTCAATACTGCCATCACCGGCTACCAGGAGATCCTGACCGACCCATCCTACTCCAGACAGATCGTTACCCTGACCTATCCGCATATCGGCAACACCGGCATCAATGATGAAGACGAGGAGTCGACCTCGATTCATGCGGCCGGGCTGATTATCCGCGATCTGCCACTGCTGGTGAGCAACTGGCGCAGTCAAAAATCGCTGGATCAGTACCTGTCTGAGAACGGCATAGTGGCAATCTCAGATATAGATACGCGCAAACTTACTCGCATCCTGCGCGAGAAGGGCGCCCAGAGTGGCTGCCTGATTGCAGGCGACGACATCAACGAGGCGGCGGCGCTGGCAGCGGCCCAGGGTTTTCCCGGCCTCAAGGGAATGGATCTGGCCAAAGAGGTTACCACCGCCAACTCCTATGAGTGGACCCAAGGCAGTTGGGAGCTGGAGCAGGGGTTGCCACAAGCCCATGCCTTCTCTGCCGAGGAGCTGCCCCATCATGTGGTGGCCTACGACTATGGCATCAAACGTAACATCCTGCGCATGCTGGTGGATCGTGGTTGCCGCGTAACCGTGGTGCCGGCGCAGACCCCGGCCAGCGAAGTGCTGGCGCTGCAACCGGATGGTATTTTTCTCTCCAACGGCCCTGGCGACCCGGAGCCATGTGACTATGCCATCGAAGCCATCCAACAGGTGGTGGATAGTGCCATCCCGGTGTTTGGCATCTGCCTGGGACACCAGCTTCTCTCTCTGGCCAGTGGTGCCCAGACCGTGAAGATGAAGTTTGGACACCATGGCGCCAACCACCCGGTACAGGATCTGAACAACAAGATGGTGATGATCAGCAGCCAGAACCATGGCTTTGCCGTGGACGAGACCAGTCTGCCGGAAAACCTGGAGGCGACACACCGTTCTCTGTTTGATGACTCCCTGCAGGGGATTTATCGTACGGACAAGCCAGCCTTCGGATTTCAGGGGCACCCTGAGGCAAGCCCGGGCCCACATGATGTGGCTCCGGTTTTCGATCATTTTATAGAGTTGATGGAGCAGAGATCTTAATCGCCTCTGCGTTACTGCGGATCTAAATTTTACTATGCCTAAACGCACAGATATAAAAACCATCCTTATCATCGGCGCTGGTCCAATTGTTATTGGTCAGGCCTGTGAATTTGATTACTCCGGGGCCCAGGCCTGTAAGGCCCTGCGTGAAGAGGGGTACCGGGTCATCCTGGTCAACTCCAATCCGGCCACCATCATGACCGACCCGGAGATGGCCGATGCCATCTACATTGAGCCCATCACCTGGAAGACCGTAGAACGGATTATCGAAAAAGAGCGCCCGCAGGCGCTGCTCCCCACCATGGGCGGGCAGACCGCCTTAAACTGCGCCCTGGATCTGGTGCGCGAGGGTGTGCTGGAGAAGTATGAGGTAGAGATGGTGGGCGCATCGCGTGAGGCTATTGATAAGGCTGAAGACCGTGATCTGTTCCGTAAGGCGATGCGGAAGATTGGCCTGAATATGCCGCGTTCCGCCATTGCCCACAGCATGGAAGAGGCGCATCAGGTTCAGGCCCAGATTGGTTTCCCAACCATTATCCGCCCATCTTTTACCATGGGTGGTTCCGGTGGTGGCATCGCCTACAATCGCGAAGAGTTTGAAGAGATCTGTACGCGCGGGCTGGATCTGTCACCCACCACTGAACTGCTGATCGAAGAGTCTGCCCTGGGCTGGAAAGAGTATGAGATGGAGGTGGTGCGCGATCACAAAGACAACTGCATCATTATCTGCTCTATCGAAAACCTGGACCCCATGGGCGTGCATACCGGTGACTCCATCACCGTGGCCCCGGCCCAGACCCTGACCGATAAAGAGTATCAGATCATGCGCGACGCCTCGCTGGCGGTACTGCGTGAGATCGGGGTGGATACCGGCGGCTCTAACGTACAGTTTGCCATCAACCCGGAAGATGGGCGCATGATCATCATCGAGATGAATCCGCGCGTATCTCGTTCCTCGGCCCTGGCCTCCAAGGCCACCGGCTTTCCCATCGCCAAGGTTGCAGCCAAGCTGGCGGTGGGTTTTACCCTGGATGAGCTGCGTAATGAGATTACCGGTGGCGCCACCCCGGCCTCGTTCGAACCCAGTATTGATTACGTGGTAACCAAGATCCCCCGGTTTGCCTTTGAGAAATTCCCCCAGGCCGATGACCGTCTAACCACCCAGATGAAGTCGGTGGGTGAAGTAATGGCCATTGGTCGTACCTTCCAGGAGTCGCTGCAAAAGGCGCTGCGTGGTCTGGAGACCGGCATGCGCGGCCTGGATGAGATCGTGGATCTGGATTCTGACGGTGCCAAGGATGAGATCCTGCGCGAGATCCGCCAGCCCGGCGCCGAGCGCCTCCAGTTTCTGGCCGACGGCTTCCGTATCGGCATGACCATGGAGGAGGTATTTGATGCCACTGCCGTTGATCCCTGGTTCTTAGTACAGATTGAAGAGCTGATCAATATTGAAGCAGAGGTGCGTGCCGGTGGTATCGATTCTCTGGATGCGGAGCGCATGCGCTATCTGAAACGCAAGGGTTTTGCCGATGGCCGTTTAGGGATGCTTACTGGCACCCCCCCCAAAGAGCTGCGCAAGAAGCGTCATGCCATGGGTGTGCGTCCGGTGTACAAACGGGTGGATACCTGCGCCGCTGAGTTTGCCACCAGTACCGCCTATCTCTACTCCACCTATGAAGAAGAGTGTGAATCGGAACCGACTGATTCCAAGAAAATCATGGTTCTGGGTGGCGGCCCCAACCGTATCGGCCAGGGTATCGAATTTGATTACTGCTGTGTGCATGCCGCCTTTGCCCTGCGCGATGATGGCTACGAGACCATCATGGTCAACTGCAACCCCGAGACCGTCTCCACCGACTACGACACCTCGGACCGACTCTATTTTGAGCCACTGACCCTGGAAGATGTGCTGGAGATTATTGATCTGGAGAAACCGACCGGTGTGATCGTGCAGTACGGTGGACAGACTCCGCTCAAGCTGGCGCGGGATCTGGAAGCGGCAGGTGCGCCGATCATTGGCACCAGCCCGGACTCCATCGATCTGGCGGAAGACCGTGAGCGCTTCCAGCAGTTGGTGGAAAAACTTGAGCTGAAACAGCCACCCAACCGTACCGCTACCGAGGCCGAACAGGCCGTGCAGTTGGCGGAAGAGATTGGCTACCCGCTGGTGGTGCGCCCTTCCTATGTGCTGGGTGGTCGCGCCATGGAGATCGTATACGATCAGGAAGACCTGCGCCGCTATATGCGCGAGGCGGTGAGTGTCTCCAATGACTCTCCAGTGTTGCTGGATCGTTTTCTGGATGATGCCATCGAAGTGGATGTGGACGCCATCTGTGACGGCAAGGATGTGTTGATCGGCAGCATCATGGAGCATATTGAACAGGCTGGGGTACACTCCGGTGATTCCGCCTGCTCCCTGCCACCCTATACCCTGTCCAACTCGGTGCAAGATCGCATGCGCGAGCAGATCAGAAGCATGGCGCTGGAGCTGAAGGTTATCGGTTTGATGAATACCCAGTTTGCCATCAAGGATGATGATATATATGTGCTGGAAGTGAATCCACGTGCCTCCCGTACCGTGCCTTTCGTATCCAAGGCCACCGGTGTGCAGCTGGCCAAGGTCGCTGCGCGCTGCATGGCGGGTGTGAGTCTGAAAGAGCAGGGTGTTACCGAAGAGGTGATCCCGAAAAACTATTTTGTAAAAGAGGCGGTATTTCCGTTTATCAAGTTCCCGGGTGTGGATACCCTGCTGGGACCAGAGATGAAATCCACCGGTGAGGTTATGGGTGTCGGCAAGACCTTCGGTGAGGCTTTTGCCAAGGCGGTGGAGGGTGGTGGCACTGCGCTGCCCA
>CAZVME010000077.1:0-15585 GCA_964628835.1 uncultured Gammaproteobacteria bacterium
CGATCACCTTGGTGTCCTGTGCACCGTGTGTAAGGAGCGGGTTACAACTTATGAGACCGCTGAGCTGAATCTGCCACGGCTGATCAAGCACGATGGTAGTCGTGAGATTTTTGATGGGCGCAAGCTGGCAACCGGCATGAACCGGGCGTTGGAAAAACGCCCGGTTAGTGCGGAACAGATGGAAGATGCCCTGGGTCGAATCCGGCGTCGACTCCTGGCCTGCGGTGAGAAGGAGATCCCCTCACGTCAGATCGGCGAATGGGTAATGGATGAGTTGCGTCTGTTGGATCAGGTGGCCTATGTACGGTTCGCCTCGGTCTATCGCAGCTTTGAAGATGTGAACGAATTCCGTGAAGAGATAGAACGCCTGGAGAGTGAGCCCTCTCCAGAGACCAGGCGTGATCAACTGGACCTGCTGGATAGCGGAGACAAGAAGTGAATCGGGATGATCACCGGTTCATGGCCCAAGCCATCCGCCTGGCGAAACTGGGCCTGTATACCACCAATCCAAATCCGCGGGTTGGCTGTGTCCTGGTTAAGGATGGCGTGGTGGTGGGTGAGGGCTATCATCTGCGTGCTGGAGAACTCCATGCTGAGCGCAACGCCCTGGCCCAGGCTGGGGAGCAGGCCCGAGGTGCCACCGCATACGTGACTCTGGAGCCCTGTTGCCACCATGGAAAGACCCCGCCCTGTAGTGACGGCCTGATCGAGGCCGGTGTCAGCCGGGTGGTAGCGGCGATGCAGGACCCCAATCCCCTAGTGGCTGGCAAGGGCATGCAGCAGTTGCGTGCGGCTGACATAGAGGTTGAGTGTGGTCTGCTGGAGTCGCAGGCCGTGGCCCTGAATCCAGGTTTTATCAAACGCCAGCACGCGGGGCTGCCCTATGTCCGTTGCAAGCTGGCCATGAGCCTGGATGGACGCACTGCCATGGCCAGTGGCGAAAGCAAATGGATCACCGGCCCGGCGGCGCGTCAGGATGTACAGCGTCTGCGCGCCAGAAGTTCGGCCATTGTCACCGGAATCGAAACCGTGCTGGCAGATGATCCCTCCATGAATGTACGTCTGGATGCCGACATCGAGGTGCGTCAGCCCCTGCGGGTGGTGCTGGACTCCACCCTGCGCATGCCACCGAATGCCAAGATGCTGGGTCTGGAGGGTGAGGTTATGATTGTCTGTTGTGCCGGCGCAGGCCGGGATCGCCAGCTTGCCTTGGAACAGGCCGGGGCCGAGGTGGTGCGACAGGCCGGAGACGACCAGAGGGTGGATCTTGAGTGCCTGCTGCGGCTCCTGGCCGAGCGTGAGGTTAATGAGATAATGCTGGAGACCGGCGCGGTACTGGCCGGTTCCTATATGGCGGCAGGTTTAATTGATGAGCTGGTGGTGTATATCGCCCCACATCTGATGGGTGCTGGCGCCAGGGGGTTGCTGGAGATTCCAGGTTTGGAAAGAATGCAGGATCGGGTG
This sequence comes from uncultured Gammaproteobacteria bacterium, assembly GCA_964628835.1. Lineage (GTDB taxonomy): Bacteria > Pseudomonadota > Gammaproteobacteria > Chromatiales > Chromatiaceae > JAAGZL01. Next base: position 1,465 of record CAZVME010000077.1, read on the forward strand.
GATCTGGAGATTATGGATCTACGCCAAGTAGGTAAGGACTTGCGCATAACGGCAAGACCGCTGGAGAGAGAGTAGATGTTTACCGGAATCATACAGGCAGTGGGTACCCTGGCCGCAACGGAGCCGCGTGGTGGTGACATGGCGCTGCATATCCGTGCCGGTGACCTGCGCATGGACAACGTGGCGCTGGGAGATAGCATTGCCACTAACGGCGTCTGTCTGACCGTGATTGAGCTGCCGGGAGACGGTTATATCGCCGATGTCTCCCGTGAGTCGCTGAACCACACCACCCTGGGTGAACTAAAACCGGGCAGTCCGGTGAATCTGGAGAAGGCCCTGACCCTGAATACCCACCTGGGTGGACATCTGGTGAGTGGTCATGTGGATGGGGTGGGACGGATCCTGGAACGGCGGGATGACGGGCGCTCGGTGCGTTTCCGTATTGATGCCCCGGCAGAGCTGGCGCGCTATATTGCCCACAAGGGCTCCATCTGTGTGGATGGGGTGAGCCTCACCGTAAATGCGGTGCAGGGGAGCCAGTTTGAACTCAACATCGTCCCCCATACCATCCAGGAGACCACCATCTCCGGCTACTGCTCCGGTACCCGGGTGAACCTGGAGGTGGACCAGATTGCCCGCTATCTGGAACGCCTGCTGCTTGGGGACCAGGCGGTAGGGACGGCAGAAACACCAGGCATAACCGAGGATCTGCTGGCCCGGAATGGATTCATAAAATAATCCAGGGAGCGGCCAGATACAACTAAGTCCATTTCTATGCTGTCACATGCTCTGTTAGAATATTTGATTACCCGCGAATTTGAACTGTGTACCGAAATTATGAAGCTGAATACTACTGAAGAGATTGTTGAAGACCTGCGCCAGGGCAAGATGGTAATCATCATGGATGATGAGGATCGTGAAAATGAAGGCGATCTCATTATGGCGGCCGAGAAGGTCACCCCCGAGGCGATTAACTTTATGGCTCGCTATGGCCGTGGTTTGATTTGTCTTACCCTGAGTAAAGAGATGTGCCAGCAGCTGCGGCTGCCGTTGATGGTGAATCAGAACGAGTCGGCACACTCCACCAACTTTACCATCTCCATCGAGGCCGCCGAGGGCGTGACCACCGGCATCTCGGCCGCTGATCGCGCTACCACCGTACTGGCTGCGGTGAAAGATGATGCTCAGCCCCAGGATCTGGTGCAGCCGGGACATATCTTCCCGCTGATGGCCCAGCCCGGCGGGGTGCTGGTGCGAGCCGGACACACCGAAGGTGGCTGTGATCTGGCGCGTCTGGCCGGACTCAAGCCGACCTCGGTGATCGTGGAGATCCTGAATGATGACGGTACCATGGCGCGGCGCTCTGATTTGGAACGCTTTGCCGCCGAGCATGGTCTGAAGATCGGCACTATCGCCGACCTGATTCACTATCGGGTTAATAACGAGAAGACCATTGAACGGGTGCGCGAGTGCCCACTTAATACGGAATATGGAGAATTCCGCTTAGTGGCCTATCAGGATGTAATCGATAACGAAGTGCACCTGGCCTTGGTAATGGGAGATGTTTCACCAGAGGAGCCAACCCTAGTGAGAGTGCATATGCAGAATACCCTGTGTGACCTGTTCGCTACCTCCTATCCGAATAGTGGCTGGCCTCTCAGAAACGCCATGCGTCAGGTGGCAAAAGAGGGTACCGGAGTTATTGTTGTGCTGCGAAATCACGACACCACGCGCGAGATTGTTCAACGCATGGGGGAACTTATGGTCAAGGAGAGAAAAGAGGCCGCCCCACAGGGCAATGCCAGCAGCCATCTGAGGACCTTCGGTGTGGGTGCCCAGATCCTGTCTGATCTGGGTGTGCGCAAGATGCGGGTGCTGAGTGCGCCCAAGGCTATCCACGGACTTTCCGGTTTCAACCTGGAAGTGGTTGAATATGTGGACTGCGAGTAATACTTAAGGAAAGCTCTGATTTAGACCATCCATGGCTTTATCCGAGCACGCACATGAGAAATGCGATTTTTCATGTGCTACTGGAACCTCTGAATAAATCATAGGTTCCTTGGAAATCAGAAATAACAGGATTTAACTATGACAATAAAGACCATTGAGGGCGCACTGAATGTGCAGAATGCCAGTTTCTGTCTGGTAGTTGCACGCTTCAACAGCTTTATCGTGGAGAGTCTGCTGGAAGGCGCGATTGACACCATAAAACGCCATGGTGCAGCCGAAGCTGACATTACTATTGTGCGGGTTCCAGGCGCTTTCGAAATGCCTCTAGTGGTGGAGAAGGTTGCAGCCAGTGGCAATTATGACGCAGTGGTAGCGCTGGGTGCAGTGATCCGTGGCGGAACTCCACATTTTGAGTATGTGGCAGGTGAATGCGTAAAGGGCATTGCCCAGGTTACCCTGAAGCACGGTATCCCGGTCTCCTTTGGTGTGCTTACCGTGGATACCATCGAACAGGCCATAGAAAGAGCCGGTACCAAGGCTGGCAACAAGGGTGGTGAGGCTGCCATGTCGGCGATTGAAATGGTCAATCTGTTGCGTCAGATAGATTGATGAGTGGCAAGCGCACTAAGGCACGGCACCATGCTGTCCAGGCCATATATCAGTGGCAGGTGGCCGGTCATGATGTCTCTGAAGTTGATGACCAGTTTCTGGATACGGAAGATCTGAACAGTTTTGAAGTGGAGTACTTCAAGGATCTGTTGCATGGCGTTCCAGCAAATCTGTCCAAGCTGGATGCAGAGCTGAAGGGTTGTGTTGACCGTTCCATTGAGAGCATTGACCCGGTGGAGCGCGCCATACTCCGCCTGGGTGCATATGAGATGATGCATCACCCGGAGGTGCCGTACCGGGTGGTCATCAACGAAGCGGTGGAGCAGGCCAAGGTGTTCGGTGCCGAACAGGGTCACAAGTACGTCAACGGCGTATTGGACAAGCTGGCGCGCCGAGTGCGCAAGACAGAAATTGGCAAGAAGAAGTAGTCGGTACTCTCAACATACCGGGGCGGAGTCAAATTTGAGCAATACCCGGGAATCACGTTACTGTTAGGTACTCAAATTTGACTCCGACCCCAGTAAATAATCATGCCCCTAGCTGAATTTGATCTGATCAGAGAGTTCTTTAGCCACTCAGCCGCAGGCCGGGATGATGTGGTCCTGGGTGTGGGTGATGACTGCGCCCTGTTACAGCCACCCACAGGTATGGAATTGGCGATCACCAGCGACACCCTGGTGGAAGGGGTCCATTTCGCTGTGGGTGCAGACCCAGAGGCGTTGGGACACAAATCCCTTGCGGTCAATCTGAGTGACCTCGCCGCTATGGGGGCCGAACCCGCATGGGTCACTCTGGCCCTGACTCTACCTTCAAGCGACTCCAACTGGCTCCAGGCCTTCAGCCGAGGATTTCTCTCCCTGGCAAAAAGACACGGTGTTGCACTCATCGGCGGCGATACCACCAGCGGTCCTCTTAGCATCTCTGTTACGGCCCATGGCTTTGTTGAACCAGGTGCAGCACTTCGGCGAAGTGGGGCCAGTGCGGGTGATCATATCTATGTGACCGGGAGCTTGGGTGATGCTGGACTGGCGCTGCTGGCTCGGCAAGGTGACTACACGGTAGAGTCAGGAATGACGCAACTGGAGCAGCGTCTGGACCGTCCGCAGCCGCGACTGGATGTGGGTCGTGCCATGAGCCATATTGCCAGCGCTGCCATCGATATCTCCGACGGCCTGATCTCTGACCTGGGGCACATCTGTGAACGCAGTGATATTGGCGCAAGACTTTTTCTTGATCGGATTCCCATCTCTCCCCAGATAAAGGCATATCTGCAACAGGGCGGGAGCTGGGGTACGGTGGTTGCCGCCGGGGATGATTATGAACTCTGTCTTACCATTCCACCAGACAAGGAACCTCTGCTGCAAGCAATCCAGGCAGATCTGGACTGTGATCTGGTGCGGGTGGGAGAGGTGGTATCTGGCTCTGGTGTCACCTGTGTCCAGTGTGACGGAGGCGCGGTGTTAGAGCTTGATTCCGGTTATCAACATTTCACCTGAGGTTAGATGCAGCCACAACAGAAAAAAATAAAGTGGAACAACCCGGTACATCTGCTGGCCTTTGGTCTGGGCTCGGGAGCAGCACCTAAGGCCCCTGGTACTTTTGGCACTATTGCGGCCATACCACTCTACCTGCTGCTGCAGCCGGTTGCGCCGGTCTACTACCTGCTGGTAGTGCTGGTCATGTCCATATTCGGGGTTTGGTTATGTCATCGTGCTGCCGAGGATATGGGTCTGCACGATCATCCTGGCATAGTCTGGGATGAGTGGGTGGGGTTTCTGATCACCATGTGGCTGGCCCCCAGTGGCTGGGTATGGTTACTGTCCGGTTTCGTATTGTTTCGCTTTTTCGATATTGTTAAGCCCTGGCCCATACATCTGCTGGATCGGCACATACCAGGCGGCTGGGGGATCATGGCGGATGATATATTGGCCGGGATCTATGCATTTGCCCTGATCCAGTTTGCGGCCTATGTTTATCTATAACGGTCGAGTTGTTTTGTGGCCCCGGTCTCTTGAATTGCATGGAGGTAGTATGCGGTATCTTTCGGTTATCCGATTTTTCGGTCTGACCTTGGCGCTGGTGTTGGCAATGCCTGTACTGGCTGCGGATGATATTCGTGTAATGGCGCTGTTTCCCGGCAAGGCCATGGTGGAGGTGGGTGGAAAAAACCGTCTTTTAAAGATTGGCAAGGCCTCACCGGAGGGCCTGCTACTAATCTCAGCTGACAGTAGTGAGGCGGTAATCGAGATAGATGGTAAGCGGCAGAGTTACCGGGTAGGGGCAAAATATGGTGGCAGTTTCAATACTGGTGCCAAGCGTGAAGTGAGAATACCCAGGGACAACAGAGGTGGTTACACTACGGTTGGTAGTATCAACGGGCGCACTGTGAATATGCTCCTGGATACAGGCGCATCTTCTGTGGCCATGAGTTCAGTAGAGGCCAAACGGCTGGGGCTGCAGTATTGGCTGAATGGAATCAAGACCATGGTAAGCACTGCGTCAGGTTATGCCAGGGGGTACCGAATTGTTCTGAAACTGGTTCAGGTGGGAAGTATTAGTCTGAACAATGTGGATGCCATAGTGATCGAAGGTGGTAGTCCACAGGAGGTCCTGCTTGGTATGAGTTTTCTGAACCGGGTTGATATGAATAACAGCGGTAATATTATGTTGTTGCGCTCCAAACTTTAATCCTTACGGCTGGATCAGATCTTTCCAAACCGATTTCTGCACTTAATTTATGCTTCGTTTTATCGTAAGAAAATTTGCTGTGGCCAGAACGAACCACCAGGACCGTTATTGCCAGAGTAAGCCTCCGGTGAAATTAATACCGAAACGCTCTTCTCTTTATCTGATGCGATAACTTGAATGACAGGCAATACAGGCAGATGTGATTTTAGAAAGTGCATTGTAGGCAGGCAATAGATCCCCCTCTTCAACTTTCAGAGCAAATCTACTTGCTGCCCGGTGCATACTGGTGCCAGCACTGCGCATACCTTCGGGCATGAATGGGGCCATATGGCTGGCCCCGTGAGAGCTTAATGAACTCATTCCCAAACGGTTTTCCGCAATCTCTGCCGCTTGGTCCAATTTGTCATTGGCCATGCTTACCAGTATTTCATTTATGGCAACCAGGTGATCTCGCATGTTGGTCATCATGTGTTGTTGCATCATCTCTGGCAGTTGAACCAACTCTCTGGTATCACTGTCTGCGATTGAGGTGTTTATTGAACATAACAACAGTATTGGTGCAAAGATAGCTAAGTGATATTTCATATTCTATTTCCCTGATTATGCGGAAGACGTACAAGGTGGCTAGTTGTATCTGCCTCTAATCTCCAACCACTCCCTGGCTTCTTCATGCTTGCCTCTCTTTGTCGCGCCCTGTGCCAGTATCTCTGCCTTGCTGGTCAGGGTCTGCACGGCGGCGCTATGATCGGCATTATTCAGTACACCAGACTGGATGACCTTCTCCAACGATTTGATACGAAACCGGTCCATGCCCCAGTGGTGTCGGGATAGTTGATCTTCATGACCGCCATATTTTTTGATCTGTGGCCTTTCCACAAAGGCCACCGGATAGGTGGCGCAGATGCGCAACCACAGGTCGTAATCCTCACAAGCCGGAAGTTGCTCGTCGAAGGTTCCCAACTCATTGAACAGGGCGCGCTGGATGATTACGGAGGAGGGGGAGATAACACATAACGGCAGGCAGTTCTGAAAGATGTGGCCACCACTCTTGGCGTGCTTTTTCATTTGGTTTACCTGCTTGCCGTTGCGGATCCATATCTCTTCAGTATGGCAGATCTTGATTTCCGGTTGCTGTTGCAATAGTTGTTGCTGTGCCGCCAGCTTGCCGGGCAGCCATTCGTCATCTGAATCAAGAAATGCCAGCCAGTCACCGGATGCTGCTGCTATGCCGGTGTTACGGGCGGCACTTACTCCGTTATTGGGCTGCTTGATGTAATGACACTGGGGGAATTTTTCTGCCATAAGTGTGGCTGTGTCGTCGCTGGAGCCATCATCCACCACTATCACCTCCTGTGCGGGCATGGTTTGGTCCAACACCGACTGCACCGCCCGGGCCAACACATGGGCGCGGTTGTAGCTGGGGATGATTACGGAGATATTCATTAAATGGCAGTTGTGCTATCTGTGGTTACAGCTTTAGGATGTGAGCTAGGTGTAAGACTGTATACGATGTGTAATCTGATTCAAACTGTAACATTAACCAGACACATGGCCTATTATGGTGCCGGGTTAATAACCGTCTGAAGGAGTAAACGCTGGTGAAACTGGAGTTGCCTGTAATTGGAATCCTGCGCGGGGTCGATCCTGGATTTTTTCCGCAACTGTTACAGGCGTCGTTCAAGGCTGGGTTGCAGGCCATTGAGGTCACCATGAATACCCCCGGGGCCTGCGATATACTCCGGCAGAATATGCAGCAGGTGCCGGATGGTTGTTACCTGGGTATGGGTACGGTGCGAAATCTGGAGGAGGCGCGGCTGGCCATTGAGGCTGGCGCCATGTTCCTGGTCAGTCCTAATACCGATGTGGCTGTGATTGAATATGCGTGCCAAAACGAAACGCCGATCGTGGCTGGCGCCTACACCCCGAGTGAGGTGTATCAGGCCTGGAGCGCTGGGGCCAGTATGGTAAAGGTGTTTCCATGTCCCAGCCCAAAGTACATAAAGGATCTACTGGGGCCGTTGGATGAGGTTCCTCTGGTGGCGGTGGGTGGGGTTAAGAGGGAAAATCTGTCACAGTTTCTGGATGCTGGTGCGGTGGCGGTTGGTGTGGGGAACAGCCTGTTTGGGGATGAGGCGCTGAAAGCCCGTGATGCAGACGCTGTGTTTAAGCATATGTTGGGGTATCTCGGTGGGCTCTCTTTTGCTGACTAATTGATGCTGCTGGGATGGGGCCTGATTGGGGCTTGGGGAAGCCCCAATCAGGTATTACAAAAGTCCATTTACTAGATAAAAACGTAACAATGAGGTTATGTTAAAACCTCCAGATTGAGTCAAGGTTTTCAAGGATTATGACCAATCTGCTCAATCAACTGCGAAAGGCAGGGCGATGACCCCGTAATCCGTAGCGACTGTCTTTCCGACTCAGTGGTTTAATTTTCCCACTGTCGTCTAATTCGCTATAGCAATCAAATTTGTGACAAATTTAGTTATCTTCAATATGTCAAGGCTCAAATAAAAAGTTCCAGATGTTACTTGGCCACGGAACTGTTTGGCTTTCCTGGCATGGTTACAACACCCCTTAACAGGTTGAGGTTTAGGCTAGGAAGACCGGCCTGGTTAATAGCCCGGGCATGTGCCTGCCAAGTTAGTGGCGCAGGTACTGTGGCAAAAGCAATCTTGTTCAGCATGCGCCGAACCGCCTACCAAATAAGTCGTAAATACATAAGATAGAGATGGTAGGCGCTGCCAAATGTTAAGATAAAGTAAATCAGAACATGCAGATATACTAATAGAGACTAGTCTAAAAATATAATAAATACAACATTAGTCTAATTTTCTATTAGCGGTGGCCTCGATATGAGTGGAAAGTGACGCATAAGATATTTATGGCGACCTTTCCGGGCTGGCTCCTACAACCTGTTCCTCTGGGATGTAACAGCCGCCAAACCTGCCAACCGACCAAATTGTGGATGGATCAGTTTTTCCGAATCCCTTCAATGCTCAGGTATAACTCCACTGTTTCTGAGGCTGGCCCAAGGTTGTAGTTGATGCCAAAATCAGACAGTTTAAAGCTGGTGGTGCCCTCAAATCCACGCCTGTAACCACCCCATGGATCTTTGCCGTGGCCGACATTGCTCACCGCGATGGTCAGGGGGCGGGTGACGCCGTGCAGGGTAAGTTTGCCCGTGAGCTCCGCCTTGCCACCAGCAACATCTTTGAGGCCGGTTCCCACAAAGCTGGCCCTGGGGTGTTTGCTGGTGTCGAGAAAATCATCACTGCGCAGATGCTTGTCGCGCTCGGCGTGGTTGGTGTCCACGCTGCTGACATCAATATCCACCTTTACTTTGGCAGCAGCCGGATTGTTCTCGTCGTAGCTGAACTCTCCAGAGAAGGTGTTGAAACGTCCCAGCAGCCAGCTGTAGCCCAGGTGTGAGATCTTGAACTGGATAAAGGCGTGGGCCTTCTTGGTATCAATTACATAGTCTGCGGCCTGGGTTGGAACTGCACTGATGGAAATCAGTGCAGCAGCAACTAGTCCTGTGATCCGTTTATTATTCATCCTGTCTTCTCCTCGTTTGATGCGGTGCCAAGCATTCTGCTCAGTGTGGTGTCTCTGTCGATAAAGTGGTGTTTTAGGGCGCCTGCTGCATGAATGGCTGTGGTTAGGATCAGTCCCCATGCGAATAGTTCGTGGATATTCCCCATAATCTCTTCCTGCTTATCCAGTCCGGTAAACAGGGCTGGGATCTCGAACCAGCCGAATACGGAAACGGCGCGGCCATCGGCGCTGGAGATCAGATAACCGCTCAGTATTACGGCTAGTGGCAGCAGATACAGCAGCAGATGGGCAATGTGCGCACTCTGTAGTTCCCACGGTTTGTGGTTGGGGTGGGGGTCGGGGATGATCTCCTCAAATCGCCATATCAGCCGTAGCAGGATCAGCATAAACAGCAGGATGCCGATGCTGCGGTGGATATCCGGTCCCTGGCGATACCATGGGTCGTAGTAGTCCAGGTCGGTCATCCACAGCCCTAGCCCAAACAGCCCGATAATGGAGGCCGCCACCAGCCAGTGCATAAGTACTGTTAGCAGGCCCCAGGACTTGGTGGTGTTACGCCACCTGATCATGGGCGTCCTCCACCTCGCCAAACAGCCCGTCCTGGTAATCGCGATAGGCCTGTTCTATCTCCTCATTCGTGTTCATCACAAATGGGCCATGCCGCGCCACCGCTTCCCCAATGGGACGGCCTGCGATTAGCAACAGGTGGCTGGTCTCGTTGGCAGTGAGTTCAACCCCGTCACCATCCTCCAGCACGGCCAGTTGCCCAGCGGTGACCGGCTCCTGCCCACTAAGTTGGATCACACCTGAGATTTGGTAGATAAAGGCGTTGAACCCGTGAGGTATTGACTCATAAAAGCTACTGCCAGCTGGTATGCTGATGTCCATAAAGATTGTATCTGTAGTGGTGGCGGTTACCGGGCCCATGTTGCCTTCGATGGTCTCACCGGCAATAATCCGCACCTTCACTCCATACTGGCGGGTCTCTTCGGTGATCTGCTCCGGATCAAACTCCTGATAGCCTGGTGGCCCCATCTTCTGTGCGGCGGGCAGGTTTATCCAGAGCTGGAATCCCTGCAGTAGTCCATCCTCCTGTTCCGGCATCTCTGAGTGTTTGATGCCACTGGCGGCGGTCATCCACTGCACCCCTCCGGCCTTGATCACTCCCATGTGGCCAGCGCTGTCACGATGCCGCATCTTACCTGCGAGCAGGTAGGTAACAGTCTCAAAGCCACGGTGAGGATGGGGTGGGAATCCCGCAATATAGTCGTTGGGATTGTCTGAGCTAAACACATCCAGCAGTAGGAATGGATCCAGCAGGCGCAGGCCTGGGGCCGGGATAACCCGTTTAAGTTTTACCCCTGCGCCATCCTGGGTGGTTCTGCCGGTAACGATCTGTCGGATTGTTCGTGGGTGTTTAATCCTGGTGTTCATGGCTGCTCCTCAGGCTGCAGCTGTGCTCAGGGTTTTCTGTATCTGGGCGTGTGCTGCCGCTATGCTTTGCTCCCGATTCTCGGGTGATATGTTTAGTCCCTCCGCCTGTATGGTGTGGATCTCACTAATACCCAGAAAACTGAATATGGTATTCATATAACTGACCTGATGGTCCATGGGGCTGTTGTCACCGTAGACTCCACCCCTGGTGCTCAGGATGTAGACCTGTTTGTCGCCGGCCAGTCCTTTTGGCCCATTGGCGGTGTATTCGAAGGTGCGCCCGGCTACCGAGATATGGTCAACCCAGGATTTGAGGGTGGATGGGATGCCGAGGTTATACATCGGAACACCCAGCACCAGAACATCTGCATCCAGGAACTCTTGAATAAGCTCTTCTGCCCGGTTGGCTGCGGTTTCCTGCTCGGATGTGCGTTCAGCTATCGGGGTCATCATACTGCCCAGGGTGAAGCCATCCATATGCGGTAGTGGGTTATCAACGATATCGCGCCGGATGACTTTGTCTTCTGGATTGAGTGTGCTCCAGTGCTGGATAAAGTCACCGCTCAGACGTCTGGACTCTGATCTCTCTCCAAGGGCGCTTGCGTCTATGTGTAGAATCTTGCGGGTCATTTCTGTTGTTCCTCTGTTGAGTGGTTTGTGGATAACCATTGAGGAGAATTCTAGGTCAATAATACCCAGTGTACTAGTAAGTAATTATGAGAGTAATAGTTCCACTTATGGAACAATACATGGATAAATTGCCTGTGAATGGCGTATGAAGGGGTTTGTTATGGGTGTGGTTCTTGGAAATGGGACAGTAGGCTCAGCCTGATCTGTCGGTTCATAGGCGTTGGGCAATGAAGTCGATGAAGCTGCGCACCTTCAGGGTGAGGTGTCTGGGGGAGGGGTAGACCGCATACACTCCATCCTCCGGTAGTTGCCACTCCTGCATTATTGGTAGCAGTAAGCCCCGGTCCAAAGCGTCTCGACACAGGCTTGAGGGCAGGGTGGTGATGCCCAGACCGGCGATGGCGGCATCGCGCAGGGTGGTCACGCTGTTGGCAACCAGCCGGCCCTTTATCTCCACCTGTGACAGGCTGTTGGATGAACTGAACTGTAGGGTGGTGCGGCCATCTCCGCCGGGATAGGCTAGGCAGATGTGTTCCCGCAGCTGTTCGGGGTTTTGTGGTGTCCCATGTTGTTCCAGATAGGCTGGGGCGGCACACAACAACATGCGTGATTCCCCCAGACGGCGGGCTATCATGCTGGAGTCTTCGAGGTGCCCGGCGCGCAGGGCCAGATCAAAACCCTCTGCCACCAGATCAACGAAGCGGTTAGTGAGCATTAGCTCCAGTTGTACTTCTGGGTAGTGTTGCAGGTATTCCGATACTATGGTGCCAATATAGTTATTGCCCCAATCTGTGGGGCCGGTTACCCGCAGCAGTCCGCGTGGTTCATCCAGATTTAGGTTGATCAAACGTTCCGCCTCTTTGGCCTCATTCACCACCCGCACGCAGTGGTCATAAAACTCAGTACCAATGTCTGTCAGGCGCAGGGAACGGGTGGTGCGGTGCAGTAGGCGGCTGTCGAGCTGGGTCTCCAGATTGGATATGCGGCGGCTAAGGGTGGACTTGGGCATGCCCAGTTCGCGGGCAGCGGCAGTGAAACTACCGGAGTCTACAACTTGGGCGAACAGCAGCATGTCGTTGAGGTCGATCATCATCGGTTAGTTTCTGCGGTTGTTGGCCAGCGGTCAATAGCGGCTACGGTTAAACTGGGGGAGGTTCAATGCGTCCCCTTTTTTCCTTATGGCCTGGTTATGTGCAATCATTCTTCATTTCCAATGCCCGCCATCACTCTTTCCATCTTCGGGACCTATGTATGTACCAATAGTGTCTTCTAGGATTGATTTTTTCGCTTCAGTAAGAGCTGTATTATCCATTTCAAAGTGATCATCCCATACAGTCAATCGGCAGATAACCAGTGAGGCCCTGATATATAAATGCCTTGGCTCCTTTGAATCCATCAACAAAGGAGAGCGAACCCGATGGAAACCGATAGCGCCTTACCGGGTAACTGGTTGGGTGATTGAGCAGAAGTCAGCAGACGGCATACGACCCCATGGATGGGGGAGGTAGAGCGACGCAGGAAGCCAAAGCCGAGTAGCCAAATGCCCACCGTAATGGGCGGGACAGGGTGAAGGCCTGAACATTTGAAACAAAGGAGGAGCCTTGTCACACTTGAATACACGAACGCCTACCGGTGATGATGTGACTCAGCGTAGTGATCTGAAGCCAGCCTTTAGCGAAAATCTACTTGAATGCGTGCTGGAGTGGGGCAACCTGCAAACGGCATGGAAACGTGTCCGAGCCAATAAGGGGGCGGCGGGTATTGATGGTATGACCATCGATGAGTTCCCCGCCTGGGCGAGATCCTGGCACTGGAAGAGGATTGTGGCCGAACTGGAGACAGGCTGGTACAGACCCTCACCGGTCAGCGTGTTGAGATCGATAAACCGGATGGCGGTACCCGTCAACTGGGGATTCCAACCGTCACCGACCGGGTGATCCAGCAAGCCATCGCCCAAGTCCTCACGCCCATCTTTGACCCCGGTTTCTCGAACAGCAGTTTTGGGTTCAGGCCGGGACGCAATGGGCAGCAAGCGGTTAAGCAGGTTCAACGCATTATCAAGGATGGTCGCCGTATTGTGGTGGATGTTGACCTATCCAAGTTCTTTGATCGGGTTAATCACGATCTGCTGATGACGCACCTTGGCCGAAAGGTAAAGGACAAGCGTCTTCTCAGGCTGATCAATCACTACTTACGAGCTGGGTTTATCGATAACCAGCTTTATTGTGAGAGTCGTAAAGGGGTACCTCAGGGCGGGCCGTTATCGCCGTTACTGGCGAATATCCTGCTCGATTCCCTGGACAAGGAACTGGAACGCCGTGGCCACAAGTTCGCACGTTACGCTGATGACTTCACCATTTTGGTGAGAAGTCGGCGAGCAGGTGAGCGAGTGCTCCACAGTATCAGTCAGTACCTGCAAAACCGTTTGAAACTGGTCATCAATAAGACCAAGAGCCACGTTGTTAAAACCAGTGAAAGCAAATTCCTTGGATTCACCTTCCGGGGAGGCTGCATTAAATGGCACCCGAAGACGCTGCTGAAGTTCAAACAGCAGATTCGGCGATTAACGAACCGCAACTGGGGAGTATCGATGAAATATCAGCTCTTCAAAACCAGCCAGTTTATTCGAGGCTGGATAAACTACTTTGGAATTGCCAACTGCTATCAGCTTTGTGTCGATCTGGATCATTGGATTCGACGCCGGGTACAGATGGCGTATTGGCGACAGTGGCGCAAGCCACGTACCAAAGTAAGAAGCCTGATGAGACTCGGAGTTCGAGTTCAATCAGCGGTTGCGTGTGGCATTACCAGCAAAGGCCCATGGCGTAGTTCGAAGACTCCGGGAATACAGCAGGCATTGTCTAATGCCTATCTGGAATCTCAGGGGCTTTATGCGCTACGTGATGGATGGATCAAGCTTCACCATTCCAAGTGAAACGCCCTGTGCGGAGCCGCATGCAGGGTGTTGTGGGGGCTGGGGGTTAGAGACCCCCGGCTACCCGATTAGATTTATTTGACTCATTCATAAGGTAACTCTGGAAGCCCTTTAAGATTTTTAATATAGCGCTCTTCATTGTATGGAGTACTGTTTTTTAGGGCTTCAAATATTTCTACAGATAGAGCGCTAGCTATATACCGCAATGCATTTTCTCTAGACTCACCAGATGCCATAAGTCTTTCCAGTGTTTGCCGAGTTTCTGGAGGATTATTATCAGCCAATTGATTTTCTACTGCTTCAATAATTGCCTCTCC
>CAZVME010000078.1:0-15562 GCA_964628835.1 uncultured Gammaproteobacteria bacterium
ATTGGTAGAGCAGCGGTCTCCAAAACCGCAGGTTGGGGGTTCGAGTCCCTCCTGGCCTGCCATTTTTTCGCCAGACTATAAGGCGTAATAGGCAGGAATGAACGCAAAGACAGAAATTGAAAGCTCCTCCTCCATGGATACAGTGAAGTTGGCATTGGCAGTATTGATGTTGGCGGCTGGGATTGGAGGGTTTTATTACTACGAGGCATATTCGCTATTGCTGCGTGTGCTTGGCCTGTTGGCCGTTGCAGGCGTTGCGGTGGCTATCGTTATGCAGACCCTGATTGGGCGTAAGGTGTGGTCTTTTGCGTCAGATGCCAGAACCGAAGTGCGTAAGGTTGTATGGCCAAGTAGGCAGGAGACGATTCAGACCACTCTGATAGTGTTCGCCATGGTGTTGGTCATGGGGATTATTCTTTGGCTGGTGGATATGGCGTTGATGGCCATTGTTCGTTCCGTAACCGGGTAAGGTAGAGAGAATATGGCACAGCGTTGGTATGTGGTTCACGCCTACTCCGGTTTTGAGGCAAAGGTAAAACTTTCTCTGATGGAGCGGGTGCAGCGTGCCGGAATGGAAGATAAGTTCGGTGAGATTCTGGTGCCTACGGAAGAGGTGGTGGAGATGCGTGCCGGACAGCAGCGCAAAAGTGAGCGTAAGTTCTTCCCTGGCTATGTGCTGGTGCAGATGGAGATGACGGACGAAACCTGGCATCTGGTTAAGGATGTGCCCAAGGTATTAGGGTTTATCGGTGGTACCGGAGATCGTCCGGCCCCTATTACCGAGAAAGAGGCAGATGCCCTGCTGCAACGGGTACAGGAGGGCGTCGAGAAGCCGCGCCCCAAGATCCTGTTCGAGCCGGGCGAAGTGGTGCGGGTTATCGATGGGCCGTTCAACGACTTCAATGGCGTGGTCGAAGATGTGGACTATGAGAAGAGCCGCCTGAAAGTTTCTGTTTTGATCTTCGGGCGCTCCACTCCCGTTGATCTAGAGTTTGGACAAGTGGAAAAAGGCTGAGTACTCGGCCCAAGTTACTATTTAATAAAGGGGAGTCAGAGTGAGAGTCTCTGGCGTTTGCACCCACTGAGAGGTAGACATGGCAAAGAAAGTAGAGGCTTATATCAAGCTTCAGGTTCCTGCTGCTGAAGCAAATCCCAGCCCGCCCGTAGGTCCGGCGTTGGGTCAGCACGGTGTAAATATCATGGAGTTCTGTAAGGCGTTCAACGCCAAGACCCAGAGCGTAGAGAAGGGCATGCCCATCCCTGTGGTAATTACCGTTTATGCAGATCGTTCCTTCACCTTTATCACCAAGACCCCACCGGCCTCGGTGTTGCTGAAGAAGGCTGCTGGTGTTCCTAAGGGTAGTGGTGTTCCGAACATGGATAAGGTTGGCAAGGTCAATCGCGCTCAGTTGGAAGAGATTGCCACAGTTAAAATGGCAGACCTGAATGCTGCAGATATGGATGCGGCGGTTCGCATTATCGCCGGCAGTGCCCGTTCCATGGGTATCGATGTGGAGGAGGGCTAAGCCATGGCAAAGCTGACAAAGCGCGCACGCGCAATAAATGAGAAGGTGGAAGCTGGTAGACAGTATCTGGCGGAAGAGGCCTTTGCTCTGTTGAAAGAACTCTCAACTGTGAAGTTTGCAGAGTCCGTAGATGTGGCGGTCAACCTCGGTGTTGATGCAAAGAAATCTGATCAGGTGGTGCGTGGTTCCACCGTGCTGCCTAAAGGTACTGGTAAGACTGTACGGGTAGCTGTTTTTGCCCAGGGCGCCAACGCCGATGCAGCCACAGAGGCTGGAGCGGATATCGTTGGGTTTGAAGATCTGGCTGCTGATATCAAGGGCGGCAAGATGGACTTTGATGTGGTCATTGCCACCCCGGATGCAATGCGGGTTGTTGGGCAGTTGGGCCAGATCCTGGGTCCACGCGGATTGATGCCAAACCCGAAGGTCGGCACCGTGACGCCGGATGTGGTCACCGCAGTTAACAACGCAAAGGCCGGTCAGGTTCGTTATCGTAATGACAAGGCAGGCATTATCCATTGCCCTATCGGTAGAGTTGGATTCGAATCGGCCGATCTGCTGGAGAATTTGAATGCGTTGCTGGCGGACCTGAAAAAGGCCAAGCCAAGCACTGCCAAGGGTATCTATCTGGAGAAGATAACTGTATCCACCACCATGGGCCCAGGTCTGGTGGTTGATCAGGCGTCTTTGACTATTTGATTTAACTTGGTCCGGTTCTGGAACGAGCCGGTCCAGCCTGGAGGTTTGTTGTTCAATGACCTCTGGTTGTGGGCATTTTGCCCGCATACAGACTTTGTAGCTCCGGCCAGATGGGTAGGTGGAAACGCTTGCTGAAATGTCCCGGTCGCTGTCAAAGACCGTAGGTGTACCTAGTGCTTAAAGGTGCTTGGAAGGATTCAGGTTCTGCCTGCGCAGACGGAGCTTCGGAATTGGGTTTGCCCTAATGACGGCGCACGTTAACAACGCGACAAGCGAATGTTTGTCGTTATTTTTTCTTGGAACGGATGTTTCGTTCCACCGTAGTTAGGAGGTGACGAGTGCCACTCAATCTTGAGCAGAAAAAAGCAGTCGTTGCTGAAATCGCTGAAGTGGCCGGTAGTGCCTACTCTGCGATTGCTGCCGAGTATAGCGGTTTGACTGTGGGAGAGATGACCGAGTTGCGTGCCAAGGCGCGTGAGTCTGGTGTCTTTATCCGCGTAGTCAAAAATACGCTTGCCCGGAAAGCATTCGAGGGTACGGATTTCGCCTGCATGGCAGAAGGGCTGACAGGTCAGCTTGTTCTCGCCTTCTCGCAGGAAGATCCAGGTTCTGCCGCTCGCGTGATTAAGGATTTCTCTAAGGAGCATGACAAACTGGTCGTAAAACTGGTTTCAATTGGGGGTAAGCTGCTGGCAGCTTCCGACGTTGACACCCTGGCTAAGATGCCAACCTACGATCAGGCGATCAGCATGCTGATGGCAGTCATGAAGGCACCGGTAGAGAAACTTGCTCGGACCATGAACGAGGTCCCAGGCAAGTTGGTTCGTACCGTTGCTGCAGTCCGTGATGCGAAAGAAGCAGCTTAAGAGTTTTTTGTTTTTTACCCAATTTTAGTCTTGTACTAAGTTACAGATATTCAGGAGTTTTAAAATGGCCGTATCCAAAGACGATATTTTAGAATCTATCGCTGGCATGACCGTGATGGATGTCGTGGAGTTGATCGAAGCGATGGAAGAGAAGTTTGGTGTAACTGCAGCTGCTGCTGTAGCCGCCGCACCAGCTGCAGGTGGTGAAGCCGCTGCCGTTGAAGAGCAGACCGAGTTCGACGTAATTCTTACCTCCTTCGGTTCCGCCAAGGTTGGCGTAATTAAGGCAGTACGTGCTATCACCGGTCTGGGTCTGAAAGAGGCCAAAGATGCTGTTGAAGGCGCACCTAATGCTGTTAAAGAAGGCGTTGCCAAGGACGAAGCTGAAGAGATCAAGAAGCAGTTGGAAGAGGCTGGTGGTACTGCAGAGATCAAATAATTTTTGATTCTGCATACTCACGAGTATTAGTGGTATAAGGCTGGTGGCGTTTAGCCGCCGGCCTTTTCCCGCTTGCGGCCGTTTGGGTTGCGCATGGTCAGGGCCTGAGTTTGTGGCGCTGCCAAAAAAACAGTTTTTTATATGGATCTCATGCACTGGCTGGCTGAGTTCCTGACTTGAAGTTCATAACATCCGAGGGACGGCAATATGGCCTATTCTTTCACTGAGAGAAAACGCATTCGTAAGGATTTCGGCAAGCGTCCGAGTATCTTGGAAGTGCCTTATCTTCTCGCGACCCAGATCGATTCATACCGTACATTTTTACAGGACGGTGTCGCTGTTGGGGATCGGTCGGATGTCGGCCTGAACGCGGCATTCAAGTCCGTATTCCCGATTGTCAGCTACTCTGGTAGCGCGGCGCTGGAGTATGTAAGTTATCGTCTGGGTGAGCCGCAGTTCGATGTGCGCGAGTGTCATCTGCGCGGTACCACCTATGCGGCCCCGCTACGGGTTTTGGTGCGCCTGGTGATCTATGACAAGGATGCGCCTGGAGATACCAAGGTAGTAAAGGATATCCGGGAACAGGAAGTCTACATGGGTGAGTTGCCACTCATGACCGATAACGGCACCTTCGTTATCAATGGCACCGAGCGGGTTATCGTCTCCCAGCTGCACCGTTCTCCTGGTGTGTTTTTTGATCATGATAAAGGCAAGACCCACTCTTCAGGAAAACTGCTGTTTTCCGCCCGGGTGATTCCATATCGTGGTTCCTGGCTGGACTTTGAATTTGACCCCAAGGACAACGTGTTTGTCCGTATCGACCGTCGTCGCAAATTGCCTGCGACCATTATCCTGCGAGCGCTTGGCTATGATACCGAGCAGATCCTGGGTATGTTCTTCGAAACAGATACTATCACCCTGACTAAGACCTCGGCCAAGCTGGACCTGGTGCCGGAGCGTCTGCGTGGCGGGACCGCAAGCTTTGATATTAAGGTCAAACGTACTGTTATCATTGAGGCAGGTCGCCGTATAACCCAACGTCACATAAAAAAGCTGGAAGACGCCGGAGTTAAGTCACTCGAGGCTCCTTTTGACCTCCTCTATGGCAAAGTAATTGCGAAGACCATTGTCGATAAGGAAAGCGGCGAAGTACTGGCAAACGCCAATGATGAGATCACCGAGGAGTTGCTGGAGGCGTTGATTGAAAAGGGCGTGAAGAAGCTGGAAACCCTGTTTACCAATGATTTGGATCAGGGTCCATTCATCTCCACTACCCTGGGTATTGATTCGACCACGAATGCTCTGGAGGCAATGGTTGAGATCTATCGCATGATGCGTCCGGGCGAGCCGCCCACCAAGGATTCGGCGCAAAACCTGTTCAAGAATCTGTTCTTCAGCTCTGACCGTTACGATCTGTCAGCTGTTGGACGCATGAAGTTCAATCGTCGTCTGGCTCGTGATGAGGTGGAAGGCGAAGGTATCCTGTCTAAAGAGGATATTGTGGATGTCCTGAGAGAGCTGGTCAGCATCAGAAACGGACATGGCGTGGTGGATGATATCGATCACCTGGGTAACCGTCGCATCCGCTGTGTGGGTGAGATGGCGGAAAACCAGTTCCGGATCGGTCTGGTACGGGTGGAGCGTGCGGTTAAGGAGCGTCTAACCCTAGCCGAGGCTGAAGGCCTGATGCCACAGGAGATGATTAACGCCAAGCCGGTATCTGCTGCCATCAAGGAATTCTTTGGTTCCAGTCAGCTGTCCCAGTTTATGGATCAGAATAACCCGCTGTCTGAGATCACTCACAAGCGCCGCGTTTCGGCCCTCGGCCCTGGCGGTCTGGCCCGTGAGCGTGCCGGTTTTGAAGTGCGCGATGTGCATCCGACCCACTATGGTCGCGTCTGTCCTATCGAGACCCCAGAAGGGCCAAACATCGGTCTGATCAACTCACTGGCAGTCTACTCCAGAACCAATGATTATGGTTTTCTGGAGACCCCATACCGCAAGGTGATAAACAGCAAGGTAACCAACGAGATTCACTATCTCTCTGCCATTGAGGAGGGGCGCTATGTTATCGCCCAGGCCAATACCGGTATGGATGCCAAGGGCAAGCTTACCGATGAATTGGTCTCCTGTAGGCACCAGAATGAATTCACTCTCTCGACCCCGGAAAAGATCGAGTATGTTGATGTCTCTTCCAAACAGATCGTTTCGGTGGCGGCATCCCTGATCCCGTTCCTGGAGCATGATGACGCCAACCGTGCGCTCATGGGTTCCAACATGCAGCGTCAAGCGGTGCCAACGTTGCGGGCTGAGAAGCCGCTGGTGGGAACCGGCATGGAGCGCAATGTGGCCATCGACTCCGGTGTAACCGTGGTGGCCAAACGTGGCGGTGTAGCGGATTTTGTTGACGCCAGCCGTATCGTGGTTCGGGTTAATGACGATGAAACCGTCGCGGGTGAAGCGGGTGTGGATATCTACAACCTGATCAAATACACCCGTTCCAACCAGAACACCTGTATCAATCAACGTCCTCTGGTAAAGACCGGCGATGTGATTGCTAGGGGCGACGTCATGGCCGATGGACCCTCCACTGACATGGGTGAGCTGGCCCTGGGGCAGAACATGCGCGTGGCATTCATGCCGTGGAATGGTTACAACTTTGAGGACTCCATCCTGGTATCCGAGCGCGTGGTTAAAGAGGATCGTTTTACCACTATCCATGTGGAAGAGCTAACCTGCGTGGCCCGTGACACCAAGTTGGGACCGGAGGAGATTACCGGCGATATCCCGAATGTTGGTGAATCTGCGCTGGCCAAACTGGATGAGTCCGGTGTGGTCTACATTGGCGCCGAAGTCAAAGAAGGAGACATCCTGGTTGGCAAGGTGACACCCAAGGGTGAAACTCAGCTTACCCCGGAAGAGAAGCTCCTGCGCGCCATCTTTGGTGAGAAGGCCGCAGACGTAAAGGACACCTCGCAGCGTGTACGTTCGGGCATGGCCGGTACCGTTATCGATGTGCAGATCTTCACCCGTGACGGCGTGGAGAAAGATGCCCGCGCCCTGCAGATCGAATCTGCCGAGTTGGACCGGGTGCGTAAGGATCTGGATGACCAGCTGCGCATCATGGAGGGGGATACCTTCGAGCGCGTGGAAAAACTGCTGCTCAATAAGCTGGCGGACGGTGGTCCCAACGGGTTGGCGGCTGGAGTTAAGATCACCAAGGCCTATCTCTCCGAGCTGGAGATAGACAGGTGGTTGGAGATTCGGCTGCGCAACGAAGACGCAGCGAAAGATCTGGAAGCCGTATCCGAACAGATCAAGCAGCAGCGTGAAGAGTTCCGTGAGAAATTCGAAGATAAAAAAAGCAAGCTGACCACCGGTGATGACCTGGCTCCAGGCGTGCTGAAGATGGTCAAGGTCTATGTGGCAGTAAAACGTCGCATCCAGCCGGGTGACAAGATGGCTGGTCGTCACGGCAACAAGGGTGTTATCTCTTCAATCGTGCCGGTTGAGGATATGCCGGTGGATGATAATGGTGAACCGGTAGATATAGTGCTCAATCCATTGGGCGTACCTTCACGTATGAACGTGGGGCAGGTGCTGGAGGCGCATTTAGGTGTGGCAGCCCATGGTCTGGGGCAGAAGATCGGACAAATGCTTGAGGCTCAGGCTAAGATTGCAGAAATCCGTAAGTTCCTGGATAGGATCTACAACACCAGTGGCAAGAAAGAGGATCTCAAGTCATTCTCTGATCAAGAGATCATTGAATTGGCTAAGAATCTCAAGCGAGGCGTACCCATGGGCACCCAGGTGTTCGATGGCGCCTCCGAGGAGGAGATCAAGGGGATGCTGGCGCTGGCTGATCTGCCAGAGTCCGGACAATTCACTTTGTATGATGGCCGAACTGGTGATGCCTTTGATCGTCCGGTTACCGTGGGTTACATGTACATGCTGAAGTTGAACCATCTGGTTGACGACAAGATGCATGCGCGTTCCACCGGACCATACAGTCTGGTTACCCAGCAGCCGCTGGGTGGTAAGGCGCAGTTTGGTGGTCAGCGTTTCGGTGAGATGGAGGTCTGGGCCCTGGAGGCCTATGGCGCCGCTTATACCTTGCAGGAGATGCTAACGGTCAAGTCGGATGATGTGACCGGACGTACCCGCATGTATAAGAACATCGTAGACGGCTCGCACTACATGGAAGCTGGAATGCCGGAATCATTTAATGTGCTGGTGAAAGAGATTCGTTCTCTGGGCATTAATATTGAATTGGAACGGGAATAGGGGTTTCGTGTTGTTTAAGGCGATACCAACCGAAATCTGAATGCAGGAGATGCGATCTTGAAAGATCTACTTAAAATTCTGAAGCAGCAGGACCAAACCGAGGATTTTGACTCAATCCGTATCGGTTTGACTTCACCAGGCATGATCCGTTCCTGGTCTTTTGGTGAAGTAAAAAAACCTGAGACCATCAACTACCGTACCTTCAAGCCAGAACGGGAAGGACTGTTCTGCGCCAAGATATTTGGCCCGGTGAGCGATTACGAATGCCTGTGTGGAAAATACAAGCGTCTCAAGCATCGTGGTGTGGTGTGTGAGAAGTGCGGGGTTGAGGTAACCCTCTCCAAGGTGCGGCGTGAGCGCATGGGTCACATCGAGCTGGCTAGCCCGGTTGCCCATATCTGGTTCCTCAAGTCACTGCCTTCGCGTATTGGTCTGTTGCTGGATATGACCCTGCGCGATATTGAGCGGGTGCTCTATTTTGAATCATTTGTGGTGGTCGATCCTGGGATGACGCCGCTGGAGCGTGGCCAGTTGCTGAACGATGATCAGTATCTGGAAGCGGTGGAAGAGAATGGCGATGAGTTCGATGCCAAAATGGGTGCCGAAGCAGTGTATGACCTGCTGCGCACCATCAATCTTCCGCGAGAGGTTGAGCGTCTGCGCGAAGAGCTGCTTGCCACCAAATCAGAAACCAAACTCAAGAAGCTGACCAAGCGTCTGAAGCTGGTTGAATCATTGGAAGCATCAGGTAACCGTCCCGAGTGGATGGTGATGACGGTGTTGCCGGTACTGCCGCCTGAACTGCGTCCGTTGGTGCCGTTGGATGGTGGGCGTTTTGCCACCTCCGACCTGAATGATCTCTATCGTCGCGTAATTAACCGTAACAATCGTCTCAAGCGACTGTTGGATCTGAATGCGCCGGACATTATCGTGCGCAACGAGAAGCGCATGTTGCAGGAGTCGGTGGACGCACTGCTGGATAACGGCCGTCGCGGTCGTGCTATCACCGGCACCAACAAGCGTCCGCTCAAGTCCCTGGCCGATATGATCAAGGGTAAGCAGGGCCGCTTCCGTCAGAACCTGCTGGGCAAACGTGTCGACTACTCAGGACGTTCCGTGATCGTGGTTGGTCCAACCCTGAAACTGCACCAGTGCGGCCTGCCCAAGCGCATGGCCCTGGAGCTGTTTAAGCCTTTTATCTTCTCCAAGCTGCAGTTCCGCGGTCTGGCCACCACCATCAAGGCGGCCAAGAAATTAGTGGAGCGTGGCAGCCCTGAGGTGTGGGATATCCTGGAAGAGGTTATCCGTGAGCATCCAATTATGCTCAACCGTGCGCCGACCCTGCATCGTCTGGGTATACAGGCGTTTGAGCCGGTACTGATCGAAGGTAAGGCCATCCAGCTGCATCCGCTGGTGTGTACCGCCTTTAACGCTGACTTTGATGGCGACCAGATGGCGGTGCACGTACCGCTGTCCATTGAGGCGCAGCTGGAAGCGCGCAGCTTGATGATGTCCACCAACAACATCCTGTCGCCAGCCAATGGTGAGCCTATCATCGTTCCTTCCCAGGACGTGGTGTTGGGCCTCTATTTTATGACCCGTGGGTCTATTGGTGCCAAGGGTGAGGGCATGCTGTTCAGCAATGTGTCAGAGGTACACCGTGCCTATGCCGCGGGACATGTCTCTGTACACGCGCAGATCAAAGTGCGTATTGATCAGACTACACGTGATGAGGCAGGTGAGAAAGTTACTGAGAGGGTGCGTTTTGACACCACCGCAGGGCGTGCTCTGTTGTCAGAGATTCTGCCTGAAGGGCTGCCGTTTGATCTGGTCAATAAGGCTATGGACAAGCGTTCCATATCCAACCTGGTGAATATCTGTTATCGACGTGTCGGTCTGAAAGAGACCGTAGTCTTTGCTGACCAGCTCATGTACATGGGCTTCAGGTACGCCACCAAGTCTGGCGTCTCCATCGGCATGAACGATATGACCATACCTGAGGAGAAGGGGAAGATCCTTTCTGCGGCAGAGAAAGAGGTCAAGGAGATCGAGCACCAGTATGCCTCTGGTCTGGTGACTAATGGCGAGCGTTATAACAAGGTGGTGGATATCTGGTCTCATACCAATGATCAGGTGGCCAAGGCCATGATGAACAAGCTGGGCAAGGACGTGGTTGTGGACCGCGAGGGGAAAGAGGTGGAGCAGGACTCTTTTAACTCCATCTACATGATGGCCGACTCCGGCGCCCGTGGCTCTGCAGCTCAGATCCGGCAGTTGGCCGGTATGCGTGGCCTGATGGCCAAACCTGATGGCTCCATTATTGAGACGCCGATTACCGCTAACTTCCGTGAAGGCCTGGACGTTCTGCAGTACTTCATCTCAACCCATGGTGCGCGTAAAGGTCTGGCCGATACCGCATTGAAGACTGCCAACTCCGGTTATCTCACCAGGCGTCTGGTGGATGTGGCGCAAGATATGGTGGTGCTGGAAGATGATTGTGGTACTGACCAGGGTCTGCATATGCATCCCATCATTGAGGGTGGTGATGTTGTGGAGCCCCTGCGCGAACGGATCCTGGGTCGTGTAATCGCTATGGATGTCTGCAAGCCGGGTACCGATGAGGTAATTTGTAAAATCGGCACCCTCTTGGATGAAGCCTTGGTCGATCTCCTTGAGGACGAAGGTGTGGATCAGGTTTATGTGCGTTCTGCCATTACCTGTGCTGCGCGGGTCGGTGTCTGCAAACAGTGTTATGGACGCGATCTGGCCCGTGGTCACAGGGTAAATAAGGGTGAAGCGGTCGGCGTTATCGCCGCCCAGTCCATTGGTGAGCCGGGTACCCAGCTTACCATGCGTACCTTCCATATTGGTGGTGCCGCATCCCGTGCCGCAGCCGTCAACAGTATTGATGTAAAGGCATCCGGTATCGTCCGTCTACATAACATGAAGACGGTGAAAAACCAGGCCAAGAACCTGGTGGCTGTTTCCAGATCCGGTGAGTTGACTCTGATAGACGATGTAGGGCGTGAGCGTGAGCGCTATAAGGTCCCATATGGCGCCACCATCACGGCGCAGGACGGTGACCAGGTTGATGGCGGCCAGATGGTGGCCAACTGGGACCCGCATACCCATCCAATCATCACTGAGGTGGCAGGTAAGCTGGAGTATGTGGACTGCCCCAGCGGTGTAACAGTGGATAGCCAGATGGATGAGGTAACCGGATTAACCTCGTTGGTGATTATCGACCCTAAACAGCGACCCAGCGCGGGCAAGGATATGCGTCCCATGGTTAAGCTGGTGGATGCTGCTGGCAAGGACCTTAATATTGCAGGTACAGATATTCCGGCACACTACTTTCTCCCCGCTGGTGCAGTGGTAAACGTGGCAGATGGTGCGGATGTAAATGTGGGTGATGTATTGGCGCGTATTCCACAAGAGTCATCCAAGACTCGCGATATCACCGGTGGTTTGCCACGTGTAGCTGATCTGTTCGAGGCGCGTAAGCCGAAAGATCCAGCCATCATGGCAGAGGCCACTGGTACCGTCAGCTTTGGTAAGGATACCAAGGGTAAGCAGCGCCTGATCATCACAGATTCTGACGGCGAACAACATGTAGAACTGATTCCAAAGTGGCGTCATGTGAATGTGTTTGAAGGTGAGCATGTGGAGCGTGGTGAGGTTATTGCCGATGGCGAGTTGACTCCGCACGACATCGTGCGTCTGAAGGGTGTTACTCCCCTGGCCGATTACCTGGTGAAGGAGATCCAGGATGTGTACCGTCTGCAGGGTGTAAAGATCAACGATAAGCATATCGAAGTGATCATTCGTCAGATGTTGCGTAAGGTTGAAGTGACTAGTCCGGGCGATACCAAGCTGTTGCGTGGTGAACAGGTGGAGCGTTCCAGAATTCTTGATCTTAACGACAGGATGGCGGCCGCGGGCAAGCATATGGCTACATTTGAGCCGATCCTGCTGGGTATTACCAAGGCATCCCTGGCGACTGAGTCGTTTATCTCTGCTGCCTCTTTCCAGGAGACCACCCGGGTTCTGACCGAGGCTGCGGTTCGCGGCTCCAGTGACAGCCTGAATGGTCTTAAGGAGAATGTGATCGTTGGACGCCTGATTCCAGCAGGAACCGGGCTCAGGCATCACCTGGAGCGACGCAGACGCCGTGACGACGAGCTAGAGGCGGAGATTGCGGACGCTAAGGTGGATATGGGTGCTGATGAGGTGGAAGAAGCCATCAAGCAGGCCTTAAATACAGCAGATAGCTGATTTTCCAACAGACGCAGGGGATGCCCTGCGTCTGTTGGAAAGAGAGATGGGTTAATACGGCTGGATCTGGTGCAGGGTTGTTTCGATTTCATGGGGTAATCCTGTTGACAGCCACATGATCGGTGCGTAGAATGCGCCCTCTTTAGTTTGGCAGCCTTAGCCGGTTGCCGGCTCATAAATTAATTTTATTACCAGGGTATTTACTACCTGGCGCAGGATTATTGCTTGCAATCGGTGCTCCCACGCATATAGCGGGTAGGGCAGGGTCGGTTGCTCGCTTTATCTAGACGTAATAGGGGCTTTTAGCGGTCTCTGGAGACGGAAATAGATGGCAACAATCAATCAGTTGGTGCGCAAGCCACGCAAGCGCAAAGTAGAGAAAAGCAACGTGCCGGCCCTAGAGGCCAGCCCGCAGAAGCGTGGTGTATGCACTCGTGTATATACCACCACGCCAAAAAAGCCTAACTCGGCACTGCGTAAAGTTGCTCGCGTACGCCTGACCAACGGCTATGAAGTGACCTCATACATTGGTGGTGAAGGTCATAACCTGCAGGAGCACTCGGTGGTATTGATTCGCGGCGGCCGTGTAAAGGATCTTCCTGGTGTGCGTTACCACACAGTGCGCGGCAGTCTGGATACCTCTGGTGTCGAGAGTCGTCGCAAGGGTCGTTCCAAGTATGGCGCCAAGCGCCCGAAGAGCTGATTATCAGCATTTAACAGGACTGAGTAGAAGTCATGCCTAGAAGAAGAGTTGTTGCGAAGCGCGAAATCCTCCCTGATCCAAAGTTCGGGAGTGAGTTGCTGACAAAATTTATGAACATGGTAATGGTCAGTGGTAAAAAATCTGTGGCTGAGAGAATCATGTATGGTGCCCTAGATTACATTACCGAGCGTGGTGAAAGTGACCCCATGGCGACCCTGGACAAGGCGCTGGAGAATGTGCGCCCCGTGGTCGAGGTGAAATCCCGCCGTGTCGGTGGTGCCACCTATCAGGTGCCGGTTGAAGTGCGCCCGGTGCGTCGCAACACTCTGGCCATGCGTTGGTTGATTGAAGCCTCACGCAAGCGCAGTGAAAAATCCATGGCTCTACGTCTGGGTGGTGAATTGCTTGACGCCTCTCAGGAGCGCGGCAATGCGGTTAAGAAGCGTGAAGATACGCATCGTATGGCAGACGCCAACAAGGCATTCTCACACTATCGTTGGTAGCAGCCGCATGGCGGTTGTTGTAATTTTTTTGCTCTTTAACATTCTGGACGGGATTTAGACGTGGCACGTAGCACACCTATCGAGCGGTATCGTAATGTCGGCATCATGGCGCATATTGACGCCGGTAAAACGACTACCACTGAACGCATACTCTATTACACCGGTATTTCGCACAAAATTGGCGAAGTGCACGACGGTGCTGCGACCATGGACTGGATGGAGCAGGAGCAGGAGCGTGGTATCACCATCACCTCTGCGGCCACCACCTGTTTCTGGAGTGGCATGGATGACCAGTTTCCTGAGCATCGTGTCAATATCATCGATACCCCGGGGCACGTTGATTTTACTATTGAGGTAGAGCGTTCACTGCGCGTATTGGACGGCGCTTGCGCAGTATTCTGTGCTGTGGGTGGTGTCGAACCCCAGTCTGAGACAGTCTGGCGTCAGGCCAACAAGTATGAAGTTCCTCGCGTTGCCTTTGTCAATAAGATGGATCGCATGGGTGCAAACTTCCTCAAGGTTGTAGCTCAGGTCAAGGATCGTCTGGGCAGTAACGCAGTCCCGATTCAGATACCCATAGGCGCTGAAGAAAACTTTGCTGGTCTGGTTGACTTGGTGAAGATGAAGGCGATCATCTGGGAAGAAGAGAATATGGGCATGAAGCACGAGGAGCAGGAGATCCCAGCCGACCTGGTTGATCTCTGCAACGAGTGGCGTGAACATATGGTTGAGGCTGCTGCTGAGGCCAACGAAGAGCTGATGGAGAAGTACCTGGAAGAGGGTGAGCTCTCCAACGATGAGATCAAGCTGGGCCTGCGTACTCGCACCCTGAATAATGAGATCGTACCCATCATGTGTGGTACGGCCTTCAAGAACAAAGGCGTGCAGGCGATGCTGGATGCCTTGATCGAATATATGCCATCCCCAGTAGATGTGCCTGCAATCAAAGGTATTCTGGATGATGCGGCTGAGACCGAGGCAACCCGTCCTTCCAATGACGACGAACCATTTGCCGCTCTCGCCTTCAAGATCGCTACCGACCCTTATGTTGGTACGCTGACCTTCTTTCGGGTTTACTCCGGTGTCCTGAACTCTGGTGATACTGTTTACAATCCGGTCAAAGGCAAGCGCGAAAGGATCGGCCGTATACTGCAGATGCACTCCAACAATCGGGAAGAGATCAAGGAAGTGCGGGCCGGCGATATTGCTGCGGCGGTTGGTCTGAAGCAGGTAACCACGGGTGAAACTCTGTGCAGCATGGATGACATCATCACTCTGGAGCGTATGGAGTTCCCAGAGCCGGTAATCTCGGTTGCGGTTGAACCAAAGACCAAGTCAGACCAGGAAAAGATGGGTGTTGCCCTGAGCAAGCTGGCTCAGGAAGATCCGTCCTTTCGCGTACATACCGATGAAGAGTCTGGTCAGACCATCATCTCCGGTATGGGTGAGTTGCACCTGGATATCATTGTTGATCGTATGCGTCGCGAATTTAGCGTTGAGGCCAATGTTGGCGCTCCGCAGGTCAGCTACCGTGAGACCATCCGCAAGAGTATCGAACAGGAAGGCAAGTTTGTTCGCCAGTCCGGTGGTCGCGGTCAGTACGGCCATGTCTACCTGCGGATCGAACCGCAAGAGCCTGGGGAAGGTTTTGAGTTCGTTAACGAGATTGTTGGCGGCGCAATTCCAAAAGAGTACATCGGGTCTGTTGCTAAGGGTGTTGAAGAGCAGATGAAGAACGGTGTTATCGCCGGATTTCCGGTGGTCGATGTCAAAGTAAGCCTGTATGACGGCTCCTATCATGATGTTGACTCCAATGAAATGGCGTTCAAGATTGCCGGTTCCATGTGTTTTAAAGAAGGTGCGGCCAAGGCCAGGCCTGTGCTGTTGGAGCCAATCATGAAGGTCGAGGTGGTTACACCGGAAGAGTATATGGGCGATGTCATGGGCGATATCAACAGTCGTCGTGGCATGGTGCAGGGTATGGAAGATTCCACATCCGGCAAGCAGATCAAGGCAGAGGTTCCACTCTCCCAGATGTTCGGTTATGCAACTGATCTGCGTTCCGCCACTCAGGGTCGTGCGACCTACAGTATGGAATTTGTGAAATACAACGAAGTGCCGGCAAGTATCGCCGAAGCCATCATCAAGAAACAGTAATTTAATTCAGGGGTATTTAACGGTGTCCAAGGAAAAATTCGAACGTACGAAGCCGCATGTAAATGTTGGTACGATCGGTCACGTAGATCATGGTAAGACCACGCTTACCG
>CAZVME010000079.1:0-15350 GCA_964628835.1 uncultured Gammaproteobacteria bacterium
CGGACATCATCAGCAACTGCTTGAACAGCTGCGGCGACTGCGGCAGGGCAAAGAACTGTCCTGGATGGGTGCGGGAAGGCACTAGATAGTCACGCGCACCCTCTGGGGTGGCCTTGGTAAGCATGGGGGTCTCAATATCCAGAAAGCCGTTGTCGTCCAGGTAGTTACGCAGAATGCGAGTGACCTTGGAACGCATCTGAATCCGCTCTAGCATCTCGGGGCGACGCAGGTCTATATAACGGTAACGCAGACGTATTTCTTCAGATACTTTCTCATGTTCTTCCAGTTGGAAAGGTGGGGTGTCGGAGCGGTTCAATACCTCCAGTTCCAGGCCCAGCACCTCCACCTCACCAGTTGGTAAGTCAGGGTTTACCGTGCCTTCCGGCCTGGCCCGCACCCGGCCTTTTATCCGTAGCACAAACTCATTTCTTACCTGCTCAGCCTGGGTAAATACCTCTGCTAAATCGGGATCATATACCACCTGAATCAGACCCTCGCGGTCCCGCAGGTCGATGAAGATAACACCACCATGATCACGGCGGCGATGTACCCAGCCGCAAAGTTCGACTTCCTGATCGATGAAGGAGGCGTTCAGATTTCCACAATATTGGGTGCGCATGAAACTATTACCATTAACTAGTGAGAGGGGCTAAAGGCGGGAATGTTAAGGTTTGGGCTCTTCCGGTGCAAGCTCTGATGCAACTTCGGACGGATCCTGGATCGCATCCGGGACCACTGCCCCCATGGACATCAGCATCTTCAGACCGTCGTCTACGCTCATATCCAACTCCTGTACATCCTCTCTCGGGACCATCACAAAATAGCCACCGGTGGGGTTGGGGGTAGTTGGGATGTACACATTTATCACATCATGTCCGGTCTTGGTCTGGACCTCGCCCTGATCTGTGCCGGTGAGAAAAGCCAGGGTCCAGAGGCCACGCCGGGGGAACTCCACCAGCAGCACCTTGCGGAACGACTCTCCAGACTCGGAAAACATGGTCTCTGCCAGCTGTTTGGCTCCGGAATATATTGAGCGCACCAGCGGCACATGGGAGAGCAGACTTTCCCAGAATTTCACCAGCTTGCGTCCAAACAGGTTTGCCGCCAGCAGACCGGTGAACATCACCACAAAAATGGAGAGCAGCACCCCCAGCCCCGGGATAGCGAAACCAATCAGAGTTTCCGGGCGATACGCCTCCGGTATCAATAGGATGCTTCCATCCAGCCAGTTGATCAGCAGCCGCACCACAAATATGGTGATACCAAGTGGCACCCAGATCAGCAGTCCGGCGATGAGGTAGCGTCTGAAGGTTGGCATCTGTCTATGCTCTGTCTGTTATTTATCGGCCGCAGGACACTTGCCGCTGCCACATGCGGGGGCAGGTTTGGATTCACTTTTTCCACTGTCATGCAGGTTTTTCTGCTTATCTTTCTTGAAGTCGGTCTCATACC
Source organism: uncultured Gammaproteobacteria bacterium (assembly GCA_964628835.1). Taxonomy (GTDB): domain Bacteria; phylum Pseudomonadota; class Gammaproteobacteria; order Chromatiales; family Chromatiaceae; genus JAAGZL01. Next base: position 1,453 of record CAZVME010000079.1, read on the forward strand.
AACCAGAACCCTTAAGACGAAATCCGGCGGCAGAAATCAGTTTCTTCAATTCTGATTTGCCACAACTTGGACAGGTCTCCAGTGGCGCATCACTCAACTTCTGCAGCTTTTCTAGGCCCTCACCACAGGACTCACAACGGTACTCGTAAATTGGCATCTATCGAACTCTCTATCTTGTGAAATTTATACCTGGACCTTTCTTGCCCATAATCAGGCATAGCCCCATCTCGCCTATGGACCTGGCCACACGCATCTTGGAGTATTCTACACGATGGTTGATACTGGCTGGAAACCCCCCCAGTCAGCTGGCGCTACAGGCCTTCAAAATCCTGGAGAATTCTATCACAATCACAACTCAGAGCCCGAATCCTTTGGAGTCATCAATCATCTCTTCCCGTTCCCTTATCCCGTCCACCAGACGAATCAAGGCAGAGTGCTCTTCCACCGGAAGCCCGAATCTCAGATATTTTTCCAGATGTTCAAGGATCTGTTCCAGATCGTTATTACGCTGATACAGATAGAGCAGGCACTGGGCCATGGAGTGTGGATCTGTATCTGCCTCCCGAATCCTTTCTGCCTCATCTAATGCAATTCTGAACTCATCTTCATTCGGCTTCATGCTTGTACCTCGGAGTCTGATATAGAGTTACTCCAAGCATAAGCAGTAATCACCCATTCGACCAGTTTTTGGGCGCAGACCGGGAGTGGTAATTGGTGAGATCATCTACCACCCACAAAGCGGGTAGTATGAAGAGAGCCCCAGGAAGGGGCTAAAATATCCACCCCCATCAATCAACCTGTGGAAAGCGCGTCTCGCCAATCCCACATGTGAACAAACTTACTCTTCTGCAAACAAGTATCACTCGCTCCCGGCCCTGCACTACGCGCAGCAACGGCAAAGCCGTTTAGTATCTCACCGCCAGAGGCAGTAATTTGCCTAGATTCAATTACTCGTTCTGTTCGCGGTGTTTTCTAAGGACTTCACTCTGGCGTTTGATTACGTGACGAATAAGCAGATCACGGTCCTTCTCCTGCATATGCGTAAAGTTGATCCTGGTAAAGTGATCAAACCCATCCACCGGCTCATCCACCCTATCACACCCCACTACCTCACCAAAGATGATTATGCCGGTAAAGGATGGCATCAGCAGCAGCCTCAGTTCCAAAGCAATCCCGACCTCCACCGGTTCTGAGGTGTAAAAAGCCAGACCAGAGGCACTGAGATTTACCGGTTGTGCCGGCTGCTCTGTCAGTTCACTGTCACAGGAAAGCAAGGCGCGGCCAATGATATCTATCTTGTTATTTATGGCCTTGAGATATGCAGCAACATCCTGATCTTCATCCTCAATCCGATGCAGAACACCAGACATGTTCTGATTGATGGATGCCAGGCTACTCATGACAGTAAAGTTACCCTCAACTTTCGTGTTGTTCATCCGATCTGAAAGCTCTTCCGGTTGTATCTTCTGATAACTCATACTTACTGAATCATCAATACGGAAGAAATTTCTTCTCTCCATGTCATCTTCAGCCGTTGTGATCTCGTTACTCATCGCCCGTCCCAGGCAATTGCCTTGAGTTATTTGTCATCTATAGCCTCTCTCTCACCACTATCGTCATCCCGCACCAGGATAAGTTCCACCCGTCTATTTTTGGCCTGGTTCTCTTTAGAATCATTTGGCACCAGCGGATGCGAGTCCGCATGCCCCTCCACCAGCACCCGGTCCTGCGACACCCCAGGGTTCATAAGCAGGGCATGCACCACAGTCACCGCACGGGCAGAGGATAGCTCCCAGTTGGAACGGAATTTCGCAGTATATATGGGGACATTGTCGGTATGTCCGGCCACAATAACCCGGCCCGAAGCCCGCACCACAGCATCACTAATCCGGTCGATCACATCCAGGAAACCAACGTTGAAATCGGCGCTTCCAGAGGAAAATGAGCCCTTCTCCTGAATTCTTATGATGATCTTGGACTCCTCCCTCTCAACAGTAACCAGCCCCTCACCAATCTCATCTTTCAGCGCCTCCCTTAGATCTTGTGCCTGCCGCTCCACCTCTTCCTGGATCTCCTGGAGTCTGGCTGCCAGAGCCGCCTTTTTGAGCTCCTCTAGTTCAGCATCGCTTTGCTTGGCGTCAGAATCATCCTGACCCTCGCTCTTCTCAGAAATCACAGAATCCGGGACATCCAGATTTTGCTTCTCCTCCGTGGTCTGCTGACGGATCTCATCTATGGGTGAGGGCTCCGGGATGGTGGAGGGGCTGAACTCCTGTTTTATAACGCTGGTACCCATTACCACATCCAAAACCAGCACCTCACGCTGCACGCCGAAGGCGTCCTTCATGGAATCCGCCATCTTTTTAAAACGAATGGCATCAATCTCGGCAAATGAGAGCAGCAGTACAAAAAAGCACATCAACAGTGACATCAGATCGGCAAAGGTTGCCAACCAGGGGGGTAGTCCATCCTCACATTTTGGGCAATCTTTTGCCATGGGCTACGCCTACAGCTCCTCTTCCTTGACTCGCTTGGTAGAAGGCAGGAAGCTGGACAACAGCTGTTCTAGCACCCTCGGGTTCATACCCTCCTGGATTCCCGAGATCGTCTCCAGGATCAGGTATTTATTGGTCTTCTCGAGTTGACTGGCGCGGGCCAGCTTATCCGCCAGGGGGTGGGCAAAGACGTTCGCTATCACCGCACCATACAGCGTGGTGAGCAGGGCCACCGCCATGGCAGGGCCGATACTGGCTGGGTCTGACATATTTGCCAGCATCTGCACCAGCCCGACCAAGGTACCGATCATGCCCATGGCCGGGGCCATAGTGGCCATATTTTTGAACATAGTCTGGCCCACCTCATGGCGCTCAATAGTCAGATCAATATCTCTAACCAACATCTTCTGCACCAGTGACGGCTCATGTCCATCCACACACAGGCTAATGCCCTGCTTCAGAAAATCGTTGCTGATCTCCTGGCCTTCCAGGGCCAGCAACCCGTTCTTACGCGCCACATCAGCCAACTGGGCAGCCTCTTCGATCAGTTGTGATGCATCGTATGTTTTATAGAAAAATGCCTTCATTGCCATGTTGAAGGAGCCCAGAAAATCCTTCAGTGACACCTGCATCAGGGTAACCATGAATGTGCCGCCCACCACAATCAGAATCGAGGGCACATTGACGAACAGCATCACATCGCCACCGGTCGCGATTGCGCCAATGATGATGCCAAAACCACCAAGCAATCCGATGAGTGTTGCAATATCCACTTAGCTGCTACTCCTAGAATCTAACGAACCATACTTTATTGATACAATAACTGTATTTGATAGCGGTCTCTATGTTAAAAACTTTAATTCTTATTTACCAGACAGAAGATTGCAGCACTCTTGCATAAATCGCACTAGTTGCCGCCTACATGCGGAAAAACCACACCCAACCAGAGACCACCCAAGTGACTGATAATAACGATAAATACATCCTGATTACCGGCTGTTCCAGCGGCATAGGACTATGTGTTGCACACGGGTTGCGTAACCGTGGTTACCGGGTAATCACAACCGCCCGCAGACCAGAAGATGTGGATATGTTGCTACAGGATGGATTTGAGGCCTGCCAGTTGGATCTGGATAGGCAGGAGAGCATCAGCGACGCCATGACCCGGGTGTTGCAGATGACCGGCGGCAAGCTGTACGCCCTGTTCAATAATGGCGCCTACGGACAACCAGGCGCGGTGGAGGATCTCCCAACTGCGGTACTGCGCGAACAGTTTGAGACCAACCTGTTCGGCTGGCACGAGCTGACCCGGCAGGTGATCCCCATAATGCGCCGCCAAGGCAGCGGCAGGATCATCCAAAACAGCTCGATACTTGGTTTCATCTCACTCTCCTTTCGCGGCGCCTATATTGCCAGCAAGTACGCACTGGAGGGACTGAGCGACACCCTGCGCCTGGAGCTGCATGGTAGCGGCATCCACATAAGCCTGATTGAACCTGGCCCGATTGAGAGTAACTTCCGGGAAAACTCTCTCAAAAAATGGCAACAGACCATTGCTGGCAATGCGAGTGTACACCGGGATACCTATAGGGAACTGGAGACCAGACTAGCCATGGAGGGCAACACCACTGCCTACACCCTGCCGCCGGAGGCGGTGCTGAAACGGGTAATTCATGCCCTGGAGAGCCCGCGGCCCAAAGCCCGTTATTTTGTCACTTTTCCAACCTACCTGTTTGCAGTTCTTAAACGCATCCTACCGACGCGTCTGCTGGATGCAGCCCTGCGCAGAGTTTCCAGTTGATCATGTCTGACTAAAATAGTCCTGCAGAAACTGCTCAAACGAGATCTCATCTGCATCTTCCATGGCGCGTTGTGATTCCAGGGAAGTTTTGGCCTCCTCCTCAAACAGCTGCTGTCGCTGTCGAGTCAGATTCCAATTATCGAAAAACCGTTTGTGCTGTAACGACATGCGCTGGGCGAAGCGAAAGAAACCTTCTCCATTTTCCTGCATCTCAACCAACATCATGGCGGAAGGGGTGCGTGCTGGATCGGCAATCACATCTATCTGCTGTTGCAGCACCGATGAGTACGGCTTTTCCGGGTCGTCTCCATCCAGTTGCTCACAGATACCCAGCATATTGCTGCACAGCTCATTGGCCCAATCCCTCAGTTTTATCTCTTCATCCTGACGCAGCAATCTGATTTGTTCATCCCGTCCGCGGTGAGCAACCAGCTCCAAGTTTCGATCAATAATCATCTGTTCATCGGCATTTATGCCAGGGCTATCCTGTAACAGACAGAAGAGCATAAAGGACTCAAGAAACCATAACTGCTCCTGGCTTACCCCCAGAGGGTGGAAGGCATTCACATCTATGGAACGCAACTCCACATACCTTACCCCGCGCTTGTGCAGTGCCAGGGTGGGTTTCTCCAAACCACCTGCAATCTGTTTTGGACGAACCGTTGAGTAGTGCTCATTTTCAATCTGGAGAATATTTGTATTAAGCTGTTCATAACGGCCGTTGACCACAGTGTCGATGCGTTCCCACTCCTCACAGCTGGTATTGATAGCGGAACTCAGGCTGTCGATGTAAGAGTCCAGGGTGTCGTAGCAAACATTTATCCCTACACCCTTCTCCCTGCTGTTGGTATAACCCATATCACCCATGCGTAGGGAGGTGGCATGGGGTTCAAAATATGTATTGTCGTTGAACTGTTTCAGGCGTGTTTCTTTGCTACCAATAAAGGATTTGCACACCGCCGGAGAGGCGCCAAACAGATATGGCACCAGCCAGCCATAGCGTTGCAGGTTACGCAGCATTCCCAGGTAGTGTTTATCGGTGAAACCGCGCGCCGGTTCCGAGTTCTGTTCCAGCTCCTGGAATATCGGCCAGAAGGCATCAGGCAGTGAGTAGTTGAAATGCACGCCGGAGATCACCTGCATTGCCCGCCCATATCTATGTCCAAGCCCCCGCCGATAGACGGTCTTCATGACACCGGCATTGGAGGCGCCATAGCGGGCAATGGGGATATTGGCCCCGCCTTCCAGTACGCAAGGCATACTGGTAGCCCAGAGTACCTCTTCATCCAGATTGGAATAGATGAAGGCGTGAGCGTCACCCAGAAAACCAAGGGCATCTCTGCTGCTAGTAAAAGGCGGGGTAATGATTTCGGTTAGGGCCTCTGAGTAGTCAGTGGTGATATAGCGATTGGTCAGGGCCGAACCCAACGCCAGCGGATGACCGGTTCGGGAGATGCTACCTTCTGTAGAAACTCTTAGGCTCTCTTTTTCCAAGCCAACATTACCACCAGAAAACAGGCTGGCAGTCCCGGCATTGATCACTCTAGCCAAACGCGTTTCTAGTTGAGAATACAAAAGAACACCATGTTATTTTTAGAATCAGATAGATAAGCCGGCCTAGCAGGCTCAGATCTGGTGCCGGTCAGGTTGCAAACTTTTCCTGTACCTAGAGCAATCGATCACTGCACCGGATGGGCCATGGCGGAGCGGGGAGACGATTCGGTTATGTAGTCTGCAAGTATGCGCGCAGCCTCCTTAACTCCTATCTCCCTGATTACCTTGCGATCTTCCTCTACTGCAGTTTTGCGTTTTCTGTCAGCGGCAAGATCACCTTCGCCATCATCTGCCGGCGTGAGCCCGATAGAGGCAAAGAAGCGGTTCTTTCTATCCTTTTTGGCCTGTTTGCGCTGTTCCCATCTCTTTTTACGCTTATCTTCATTCAGGGAGATATGTTTCTCTTTCCTGATTTTTCTCAGCGTATTACTCTCTTGCACCAGATAGTTAAACCCAAGATTGGACTTCACCCTCTGTTGATGCAGATTACGGTAGATGTCCATTGCACCCAGGTTGGACTTAGCATGCTTCAAGGCGGCAATACTGGCCCATGGCAGCGCATTATCCAAGGAGCGTTCACCCTCATCATTGGAATCAGTAGCTGTGGGGTAGATTATATCCGGCACCACTCCGCGGAACTGGGTGCTACCACCATCAACCCGGAAAAACTGCGCCATGGTCAAACGTAACCGTCCCAGCTTCCCTCCGCCATTGCGTACAAACCGGTCCAGGTCGATCAGGGTCTGCACCGTCCCCTTACCAAAGGTGGGCTCACCAATGATGATGCCGCGGCCATAATCCTGGATGGCGCCGGCAAAGATCTCAGATGCCGAGGCGCTATAACGATCAACCAGTACCGCAAGCGGACCGGAGTAGATCTGCTCCGGATCAGTATCCTTCTCGATCTCCAGAGACCCGGATGAATCTTTCACCTGCACAACCGGCCCCGACTCTATAAACAGACCGGTCAGTTCTGTGGCCTCGGTGAGTGATCCACCGCCATTCTGGCGCAGATCTATCACCACCCCGTCCACTCCTTCTGCAATGAACTCGCGCAGGATCTTACGTACATCCCGGGTGGTGCTGCGAAAATCTTTATCGCCTCTGGAGGCCGCATCGAAGTCGCGGTAAAAGGCCGGGATATCCACTACACCGATGCGTACCGCACTCTTGCCGTCGATGTTTTCTATGATTGATTTCTTGGCAGCCTGATCCTCAAGTTTGATCTTGTTACGCACCAGCATGATAGTCTTGGCAGGACCGTTGCTACCACTATCCTCGGGTAGAATCTGCAGCCTGACCACAGAATCCTTGGGACCACGAATAAGATCCACCACATTCTGCAGACGCCATCCAACCACATCTACAATTTCACCCTTCTTGCCCTGCCCCACACCAACCACGCGATCACCCGGCAGTACCTTTCCACTCAGGCCAGCAGGCCCTCCAGGTACCGTCTTCAGCACCACGGTATACTCATCCTCCACACTCAGGACCGCACCAATCCCTTCCAGGGAGAGGCGCATGCTGATATCAAAGTTCTCAGCCAATCGCGGCAACATGTACGAGGTATGCGGTTCAATACTCTGGGTGTAGGCGTTGATAAAGATCTGGAACACATCATTCGAGCCCAGTTGCCTGGTGCGATGCAGGGTGTTCTCGTAGCGTTTTTTCAGGGTCTTTCGGATATCCTTGCCCTTCTTGCCGGTAAGCCTCAGGCCCAAAACATCGTTCTTCAAGCGCTTACGCCACAGCTCATCCAGCTGTTTTTTGTTGGCAGCCCAGGGGACGTCCTCCCGGTCAAAGAGGTACTCCTCATCCAGCTGGTAATTGAACTTACCCTCCAGCAGACGCAGAGAGTGAGCTATACGTTCCTCCACCCGCATGCGGTAGGCGATAAAGATCTCAAATGCCGGATCCAGTCTTGCGCCACGCAGCGCCTCGTCCAGCCGGTAACGATACTTTTTGGTAAAGCCATCAACCTCTCTCTGGGTAAAGTACCTCTTGTTCGCATCCAGAGACTCCAGATAGCGTTTCAGGATAGCAGCAGACATCTCATTGTTAAGAACGCTTTTCTTATAGTGGTACTTTCCAACCACATTGTTGATGATCAGGGTGGATTGGCGCTGTTCCCGGGTGGGGTGCAGCTCCTTCAGGCTTATCTCTGTATCCACAGCAAAAAGTGGAACTGCCCATGTAATGAGCAGCAATTGCAGGATTTTTCTTCCTATCTTCATCTGTCTGATATTTACCATATTTGTGCGGACCAGGCCGCAATTTCTACAAAATTAGTCCCATTTTAGGGTTCGACCCCTTGGTTGAACCTTAGGTTTCATCCCACCATCCCGAAAATGGAGCCGTCAAACTGCCAAATGTGGATGCAAACCAGTCACAAGATCATGAAATTCATCATGATCCGGGCCTAAATACCCGTGGCGAATAAAAAAATCTATGACTACTAAGTTGCAGTTTAGCTTAAAGTCGTCAGTTTCGAACACGATCTTCATCACATCCCGTATGGAATGCAGCTCAAATCCCGCCACCTCGCCATCGGTACATCTGGGTTGAAATGTGCTGGGTAGCTCCAGATCATAGCAGTATAAGGTGTCCGGTTTGAGTCCTTTTTTGGTCTCCAGATTATAGGTAATGGCACCCACTGCCCGCGCCCGCGCGGCCATCTCGCGCCCAATTCCGGCCTCTTCCCAACACTCTTTTGCCAGATTTTCACCCAGACCGATGGTGGCAGGAAGCCCACCGGCCACCAGGTTATCCAGACACCCCGGGGAGTAGATTCGATCAGCCGAGCGCCGCCCCAGCCACAGCTTCAACTCTCCGTCCTCCCTGACATAGCCATTCATGTGCTGGCCAAAGGCCCTGATGCCAAAATATGGGGCGGCCGCACGATCCAGAAACAACAGCCCCTGCCCTCTATCTCCTGCGGTGGCCACGTACTGCTCTCCATGCAGGTGACTGATCACCCCGCGCTCTGCCAGCTCCGCCACCACATCGGCGACAACCAAGCTGCGTTGCGTGATGCTGGAACCGGGCAACTCCAAATCCACGGCCTCCCGGCGCACCTTGAAGATATCCGGCCACCGCACCAGATGTTCCGCGAATGCAGGCCGGACCAACCCTACTTGCACCGCATCCACCCGGAACGGGATAAAGTTGCTGCGCTGGTACTGGTTACACGCCTGAACATGGCGCAAAAAGTTCATCTCTCCTCCGCCTTGGCCCTAACCCACAACTGCTCCATGGCCTCCAGATCCAACTCTTCCATCTGCTGGCCTTCTGCCGCCAGCATCCTCTCCATGGATCTGTATCTGCGTTCAAAGGTCTGGTTTGCCAGACGCAGTGAACTCTCAGGATCCACACGGGCATGCCGCGCCAGATTGACGCAGGCAAACAGCAGATCACCTATCTCTGCCTGTAGACGCTCCTGGTTATTCTCCACCTCAAGTTCAGCCCTGACCTCGGCCAACTCCTCTTGTACCTTGGCTATAGGGCCTTCAATATCCGGCCAGTCAAAACCCACGTCAGCAGCGCGTTTTTGCAGTTTCCCGGCACGGATCAGGGCCGGCATGGAGTGGGCCACACCATCCAGTTGGCTCGCAGGCCCCTCAATTTCCCCCTTGCGGCGACGCTCCTCCGACTTATGCCGCTCCCAGGCCATGCTCTGTTCAGCCGCGCTGTCTATCTTCTCATCAGCAAACACATGGGGGTGACGTCGGATCATCTTGGTGCAGATGGAGTGCACCACATCATCAAAATCAAACAGCGACTGCTCACGCGCCATCTGGGTGTAGAACACCACCTGAAACAGCAGATCACCCAACTCATCCCGCAGCTCATCCATGGCCTCTCTCTGGATGGCGTCCGCCACCTCATACGCCTCCTCAATGGTGTGACGGGCAATGGTGCTGAAGGTCTGCTCTCTATCCCAGGGACAGCCGGTATCCGGATCACGCAACCGCTGCATAATCTCTATCAACCTCTGCATTTACGCTCCCAAGTTGTCAACCTTCAGAATAACCGACCCAGAGTGACAGAGTACAGCCACTGACTCAATTGGACTATCGTGATCTGAAATCCCAAACCACATCAAGCACCAAACCCTGCACGATTTTCTCCACTCACCAATCTTCTGGGGTCGACGCCCGGCAAAATCAAGATCAACCCAAGAAAAATAAAATTCTGGTGCTATAATGCCTGACCAATTTCCAAGTAATCTGCTCAGAAACCAACAGCTGTGCGGTTAAGATATACAGGTAGAAAAATCCATGTCCAGAATTACTCTACTACTGGCACTCATCATTTTTCAGATTAGCAGTGCGTACGCGGGACAATATGCCCGCACCAAGCCGGAAAAGTTCACCCTGGATGAGAACGGCGCCATCATCGACTTCTGCTACAACTGGAGTTGCACCGATATTATGGATGTGCGCCTGGAAGCCAAGCTGCTGGAAACCGTATCCAAAAAGATCAACCATTGCGCAACATCTGCAGAGCAGGAACTGCTGGCGATCCGTAACGCCGTCAGGGATATGGAGAACCGCATCCTGGCCGGTCACGAGGTACTCACCGGTGATATCGCTGGCAATGAGTATGACCTGTACCAGAAGGGCAAGCTTGATTGTGTGGATAACTCCAGCAACACCAATGCCATGCTGCACGCCCTGCAGAAGTACAAGAAATTCAAATACTGGACCGTGGACAAGCCGGTTGGAAACGGCTTCTTCAGGCCACACTGGACGGCGACACTCAAGACCAAAAACGTAGATTTCCTCAACAAGTACCGTGGCTCCACCGGTGTTGGCAAGAAGGACTACACCATCTGGACCATGGATACCTGGCTCACCACCTTTGCCTACAAGCCGTTTATGCTGGAGATCAATGACTGGGTTGATAACCTTGATCCATGGGGCAACAAGATCTACCGCGAACTCTACCACGAGAAGCTCGACTGCTGGGGCCCGGTTGAACCAAGATCGCGGGAAGACATCCCCCCGAAAAAGAAACCCAGCAGGATTTAATACCAGCCCTGCACCCCATGCCAGGGCTTGATTAGGCCAGGTTTTACCCATGCCAGAACGCAGTGACCAACCAACCATACACTACGGCTGGTGGATCGTCCTGGCCGGCACCCTAACGGTATTATCATCTCTGGGATTGGGGCGTTTCGCCCTCGGCATGCTGCTGCCATCAATGGGGGCCGCCATCCCCCTAAGCTATGATCAGATGGGATTTGTTGGCACCGGTAACTTCGTCGGTTATCTGATCGCAGTAATCACCTCTGGGCAGATGGTGCGGGTCATGGGTTCGCGCACCACCATCTCACTCGGTCTGTTTATTACCGGCGCAACTCTGATTGCGGTGGGCAGTGTAGATCACTATTACTCGATTCTTTCCCTCTACTTTATTACCGGCTTTGGCAGTGGCACCGCCAACGTACCGATCATGGCTCTGGTGTCGCACTGGTTTTACCGGAATGAACGGGGTAAGGCTGCCGGGATCATGGTAATGGGGAACGGACTCGGCATCATGCTAAGTGGCCTGCTGGTACCCATAGTTATTGCGCAACTCGGGGCAGAGGGTTGGCGTCTTAGCTGGCAGCTCCTGGGATGCATGGTGCTTTTGATCACCGCAATCTGCGCACTCCTGCTGAGGAATGACCCGGCTGACCGGGGGCTCTCCCCCATCGGAAAAACAGAGACTGATCTTGGATCAGAGCCTGAGCAACCGATAACCCATCACCGGGAGCGAAAGATACTGTTGCAACTGGGCAGCATCTATTTTCTGTTTGGCACCTCCTATGTGATCTACGCCACCTTCATTGTAACCACGCTGATAACCGATTTTGGCTTAACCGAGTCGGCAGCGGGCAAGGTATGGTTTTGGATCGGAAGTTTCAGTCTGATCTCAGGCCCACTGTTCGGAACCATATCCGACCGCTGGGGAAGGGGCAGAGGATTGATACTGGTGTTTTCCCTCCAAGCTACATCCTATCTGCTAATTGCGCTATCCAGTCAAATCGAGCTGGCCTATATATCGGTATTTCTCTTTGGCATCTGCGCCTGGAGCATCCCTTCGATTATGGCGGCGGCAGTTGGCGACCGATTAGGCCCGGCTCGCGCCGCCTATGCCTTTGGCATTATCACCTTCCTGTTTAGTTTTGGTCAGATAGTGGGGCCGGCGGTTGCCGGGATCATGGCCGACCAGAGTGGCAGTTTCTCCACATCCTACCTGCTGGCAGCACTACTGGCAGCGCTTGCTATACTGTTGGCAGCTAAATCACGCACCTGAACTCAGCCCGGTGCCACAACCTGGATTGGATTGAGATATGAGATACCTGGTTATACCTGTTGCACTATTGGTTGTCTGTGCCGGCTGTTCTGATACTACGGATAAAACAACGCAACAAAAAAACAAACAAAACCATATCTGGAAGGGACAGACCGAAACCATGGAGCGCACCAAAGGGTTAGAAACGGTGATTATGGACGCAGCAAAGAGCAGGCAGGACAATATCCAACAGCACACCAGGTGATGAAGTTAGACAACCAGTGGTGGTTGAAGCTTCTGCTATCTATTCTGACTCCAGCAAGGCACGCATCTCATCAAACTTCGCCCGCTCCTTGGGCGACACCTTGGGGTAGTCCAGCGCCAGCCCCTGCATGGTCCTGACGATGGTCTCGGCCACACACACCCGCATATATGCCTTATTATCTGCCGGTATGGCGTACCAGGGCGCCCAGGGTCTGGACGTGGCTGCCAGGGACTGTTCGTAGGCCCGCATGTAATCATCCCAATAACCGCGCTCACGAACATCCCCGGCGGAGAATTTCCAGTTCTTCTCCGGTTCATCCAGGCGCGACAGAAAGCGTTGCCGCTGCTCCTCTTTGGAAACGTTAAGCCAGAATTTCAGGATAATGGTGCCATTCCTGGCCAGGTGCAGTTCATGCTCCCGAATGGAGGAGAGTCTCTGCTCCCAGATATCTTCGCCACGTACCGGTTCTGGAAGCCTCTGCCCATGCAGATACTCAGGATGCACCCTGACCACCAACACCTCTTCGTAGTAGCTACGATTGAATATCCCGATCCTGCCTCGCTCCGGCAGGCAGCCTGTGGTACGCCACAAGAAGTCATGATCAAGCTCAGTGGCGCTGGGCTGTTTGAATGAGTAGACCTGACATCCGGCAGGATTAACCCCGCTCATCACTGCCCGTATGGTTCCATCTTTACCCGCTGCATCCATGGCCTGAAATACCAGCAGTATGGAGTGGTGATCATGGGCATAAAATACCCGCTGTAGCTGCTGCAGCTTTTTCACCCAGCCACTCAATTCACGTCGCAGCCCCTTCTTGCCTTTAACATCATCTGGCGGAGCAGTGGCTGCTGCTCCAGAGCTAAAGGAACCGTCGAATGGCACCAGGTATGGACTCTCTAAGTCAATTTCCACATATCCCTCATTTCCCCACTGGAGCAGAAGTTGCAGATGTTGCAATCTTGCCGGGACGTCTCCAACCTTCAGGCATCAAACCTACGCTCCAACTCACTAATCATGCAGCATACGATTTGGTAACAATCAAGAAAGCTATTCCAGAACAAAGGTAATATTTAGGATCACCTTATAAGTGATGATCTTGCCCTCCTTTATGTCTATAGACTGATCTTTTACCCATGCAGATTTTACATTTTTTAAAGTTTTTGCCGAACGCCTTACACCTTTCTGTATTGCATCATCAAAACTCTTGGAGGATGTGGCAATGATCTCAGTAACACGCGCAATGGACATAATCTTCTCCTTAGACTCTGTTGATTATCTATTCAGTCGCGGGAAAACACTCTCTGGTCAAAGTATACCCAGTCAACAATAGTTGAAATAGTGTTTATTTGTGAGTAGCAACCATTGAACTCTGGTTGTCTAAAGTCCTCCCCACAATTCACATATAGACCAATATTTTAGGATTATCAATAAATCGCACTTAGATAGGTAATCCCCCCATTTCTAACCGAAGTTAAAAGTAGGATGTTAAGCAGCTAACAGT
>CAZVME010000080.1:0-15161 GCA_964628835.1 uncultured Gammaproteobacteria bacterium
TTTATCACTAAGGCTTCTAACCAAATTCATCGGAAGTTAACAGGACAGTAGTGATTTGTGACATATAAAATTATTTTTTGGCGTCTTTGCGCCTTTGCGAGAGAAATATAGATGCTTCTGAACGGACATTATTAACCCAGAGCCATAATAGTTATAATCAGCCGACCAAAACGATCACAGGCCTAAGTAGCATGACATCCAAGACCGAAAACGTTGACTATGACGAGATCCACAAGTTTGAGCAGTTGGCCTCGCGTTGGTGGGACCCCAACAGTGAGTTCAAGCCACTGCATGAGATCAACCCGCTGCGCCTCAACTATATAGATGAGATCGCCGGACTCGCAGGCAAGCGGGTGCTGGACGTGGGGTGTGGTGGTGGCATCCTGTCCGAGAGCATGGCGGCACGCGGTGCCACAGTGACCGGCATAGACATGGGCGAGGCCCCACTCTCAGTGGCAAAGCTCCATCTGCTAGAGACTGACCAGGAGGTGGATTACCAACGCATACCAGTGGAGATGCTGGCCGATGAACGCCCTGGCACCTATGACATTGTCACCTGCATGGAGATGCTGGAGCACGTACCAGATCCATCCTCTATTGTTCAATCCTGCGCTGAATTGACCAAACCGGGCGGAAACCTGTTCTTCTCCACCTTGAACCGCAACCCGAAATCCTACCTGTTTGCCATCATTGGGGCCGAATATCTGCTGCGGCTGCTGCCCAAGGGCACCCACGACTACAACAAGTTTATCCGCCCCTCCGAGCTAGACCGCTGGCTGCGGGCCGCGGAACTACACACCGCAGATATCATCGGCCTCAGCTACAACCCGTTGACCACCACCTACAAGCTGTCATCGGATGTGGATGTGAACTACATGGTCAGTTGCACCAAACCAGCACATGAGTGAACACAACCAGCAACAGGGTAAAAGCAGAATTGTCCTGTTTGATCTGGATGGAACCTTTGCCGACACTGCCCCAGACCTGGCCCACGCCCTGAACCAGACCCTGCAACTGCATGGCGAGCCCACCCTATCACTGGAACAGATCCGGCCAGCGGTCTCCCATGGTGGCATCGCCCTGATCAAACTGGGTTTTCAGATCGAACCGGATGACGCCGGGTTTGAATCCAAACGTCAGGATCTGCTGCGCTTCTACATCCAGGATATCTGCCGCCACACCACCCTGTTCCCAGGTATGGAGCAGCTACTAGAACAGCTGGACAAACTTCAGATCCCATGGGGCATAGTGACCAACAAGCCAGAGTGGCTCACCAACCCCCTGATGGAGCAGCTACAGATGGTCGAACGTGCGGCCTGCATAGTCAGTGGCGACACCACCGCCAACCCCAAGCCCCACCCGGAACCGATCCTGTATGCCTGCGAACAGGCCGGGGGGCACAACCCTTCCGAGTGCATCTATGTGGGTGACGCCAGACGGGACATTGAGGCCGGTAACAGCGCCGGCACCACTACCCTGGTGGCCATGTTTGGCTACATCGATGACGCTGACAATCCAGACGACTGGGGGGCGGACGGCGCCATTGAACACCCTGCACAGATCCTGGAGTGGCTGGATCTGCCTGCCTAGCAGACAAACACACAGATACACCATATCCATGACAAAAAACCGAATGGTTTTACCGCCTTACTGATATAATCCAGAGTCAGAATAATATCCAGCAACCCAGACCAGGAACGCAAAGATGTTTGACTACAGCCCACCCCAAGACCTGCTCAAGGGAAGAACCATTCTGGTAACCGGAGCAGGAGATGGCATCGGCAGCATGGCGGCCAGGACATTTGCTTCCCACGGGGCCACGGTGATCCTGCTGGGCCGCACCATCCCCAAGTTGGAGGTAGTATATGACAGCATTGAGGAGATGGGTGGCGCCCAACCCGCCATCTACCCCATGAACCTGGAGGGGGCCTCACCTCACGACTACATGGAGTTGGCGGAAAAGCTGGAACAGGAGTTCGGTTCTCTGGAGGGGCTGCTGCACAATGCGGCCACCCTGAACATATTGAGCCGGATCGACGACTATGATCCCCAGACCTGGCTACAGGTGATGCAAACCAACCTGAACGCACCCTTCCTACTGACCCAGACCTGCATGCCACTGCTGCGCAAGGCGCAGGACGCCTCCGTACTGTTCACCTCGGATCATGTGGGAAGAAAAGGCAAGGCCTACTGGGGTGCCTATGGTGTGTCCAAATTTGGCATCGAAGGCTTGATGCAGATCCTATCTGATGAGACCAGAGACAGCAGCACCATTCGAGTCAACAGCATAGCCCCTGGCCCCACCCGTACCAAACTGCGAGCCCTGGCGTTTCCGGGTGAAGACCCAAACAGTGTTAAAAAGGCCGAACAGATCATGCCCCTCTATCTGTGGCTCATGGGTGCAGACAGCCTAGGGTATACCGGTCATTCTGTTGACGCCGAAACCGAACATCTACTGCCAAACAGTCCCAGCTGAATGAACTAAAATCCCACCAGACGTCAAATAATTGTCCTTTAATTTGCGGTACAGATCACAAACACTAGTAACGTATTGATTATTCTCGTATTGTTTTTTATGGCACGCTTTTAGCTTAGATACCCCAAAAGTGATGAACGCAGATACGGAATATATTTTATGGATTCTCATACTCAATACGACTCAGTAAATCAGATCAAGGGTGTAATGTCTGACATGCCAAAAATACAAGAAAACGCTGGCGTAATTGATGAGCTAGAACCAAAAAGACTTGAACTGGCCACCGTTCTACAAAAGACCCTGGAGCCCAGGGAGTTGATTGCCATGTTCGGACAGGAGCTTGGCAAGTACATCCCATTCGATGGTCTTACCTACACCTTTGCACCACTGAATGTGCAGATCGAACTTGGCCAAATCTCCCAGCACAGCTGCTCGTACGAACTCCTCGTCACGGAGGAGAGACTGGGCCATATCAACCTGCATCGCGACCACCAGTTTCAGGAACGGGAACTGGCCATAGCGGAGAATATGCTAGCTGGCCTGCTCTACCCACTACGCAACACCCTGCTCTACCAACTGGCCCTGCAGTCTGCAACCACAGACCCACTCACCGGGGTCAAGAATCGCACCGCCATGGACGCCTCGATAAAACGCGAAATCGGGTTGGCCAACCGGCAAAATTCACCACTATCTTTTATCCTGTTCGACCTGGATCACTTCAAATCCATAAATGACCAGTACGGACATCTGATTGGCGATCAGGCCCTGCGTATGGTTGCCAAGGTGGCTGAAGAGACCATTCGGGATTCAGACATCATCTTCCGCTTTGGTGGCGAAGAGTTTCTAGTTCTGCTCAGTGCAACCAAGATCTCCGGCGCAACTCTGCTGGCCGAGAGGATCAGAAACAACATAGAGCATCTAGAGGTCTTCCCTGACCTGGATCTGCGTATCACCGCAAGTATGGGGGTAGTCTCCAGAAGTAGAGACGAAGATGCAGAATCACTGATCGGGCGGGCAGACAGCGCCCTGTACATAGCCAAAAATAACGGACGCAACCAGGTGGTAATAGACGACAGTGTTTCAACCTAGATTCCTCAGTTGACCGCTTGATTTGTTCGCTAACGTACCGGATCTGTAAGTACTCATCCTTGATGACCTGCTTCACCCATAGAGTGAAGGGCGCTACGCGGCGGATTGCACACTCCACCACGTCCAACTGAGAATTCTAGGTTAAATAGCCCATGTTGTGGATAATAGGCCGGATGCAGAGACACAACACAATCACCCATGTCGCGCCTTATCCTGTTTAACAAGCCATTTGGCGTTCTCACCCAGTTTACCGATAGCGAGAACCGTCCAACCTTAGCTAACTATATTCCGATAAAAGGGGTATATCCGGCAGGACGCCTGGACCGTGACAGCGAGGGTCTGGTGCTGCTCACAAATGATGGCAAGCTGCAACAGCGTCTGGCCAACCCCAAATTCAAGACCTGGAAGAGGTATCTGGTCCAGGTGGAAAATATCCCCAGCACTGAGCAACTACAGCAACTCCGGGATGGCCTGAAACTAAAAGATGGCCCAACCCGCCCCGCCGAGGCAGAGCTTATTCCACCACCTGAACTCTGGCCCAGGGAACCACCAGTGCGCTTTCGCAAGAACATCCCCACCCAGTGGCTGGAGATACGCATACGTGAGGGGCGTAACCGCCAGGTGCGGCGCATGACAGCCGCAATAGAACACCCCACACTACGCCTGGTCCGTACCCACATAGGCAAATGGCGCCTGGGTGATCTGCAACCTGGAGAGTGGCTGGAACTGGATACTACTAACCCGGCGCCATAATAGGATTAATAATTAGCCATGGCGTGGCTGACGGACTGCCTGAGGGTAAAATCTGGTATACAATAAAGCAATCAATTCCAACCGGAGCTGGAACCACCATATGAGTTTTTCCCACCACTTCAGAATGTTTGGACTATTATTCCTGATCGGCCTGATGCCAGCATCCATGGTCGCCGGAGAGTACGACTCCAGCGGCATCCCAACACTCCCGGGCAATCCAACCATCAGCAGCTTTCCTGTCTGTTATAAACACACATGTGCAGTGGTGGAGACTCAATCCCTGTCCCCGTCAGAGTGGCAGCAGGTGCACAATATCTTTAAACCGCGCCCCAACAGCCCGGAAACAGAACGGATATTGATCAAAAAGGCCGTTGCACATTTGGAAAAGCTGATAGGGAAAAAGGTCAATGCCAGCAATGACAAAGGCGGCAATCTTGCCGGTATGTTCGAAGATGGCAACCAGATGGACTGTATAGATGAGTCTTCCAATACCACCACCTATCTGGCACTGATGCAGAGAGACCAATTATTGAAATGGCACCAGGTTCAGTCCACCAAGACCAGGGGCTTCTTTATCTTTGGCATGCCCCACACCACCGCCGTAATCAAAGAGACCCAGTCAGCCAAGGTATGGGCGGTGGACTCCTGGTTTTATGACAATGGTGTAGAGCCGGAGATCCTGCCCATTTCCAAATGGAGTGATGGCTGGAGTCCGAAAGAGAACTGATCTGAACAACCTCAGACAGCCACTCTTTATGCCCGGTGATTTTTAGCCCAAGTTATTTTACCCAGTACCCAGACAATCCCATGCCGAAACAAAAAAAGGTGATGATAGGCCTATCCGGTGGCGTTGACTCCGCCGTGGCCGCCCAGCTTCTGCTGCAACAGGGCCATCAGGTAGAGGCCATGTTCATGAAGAACTGGGATGAGGATGACAGCGATGAGTACTGCTCGGCAGCCGTGGATCTGGAAGACGCCCAGGCAGTGGCCGACATGCTTGGAATTAAACTGCATAAGGTCAACTTCTCAGCCGAGTACTGGGACCAGGTATTCGAATATTTTCTGGCTGAATATCGGGCCGGACGCACACCCAATCCAGACGTGCTGTGCAACCGCGAGATCAAATTCAAGGCATTTCTGGGCTACGCCCTGGAGTTGGGCGCAGAGCAGATAGCCACCGGTCACTATGCCCGCAAACGGGAACTGGCGGATGGGAGTGTCCAGATGTGTCTAAGCCGCGATAGCGGCAAGGACCAGACCTACTTTCTCTATATGCTGAACCAATACCAGCTCTCCCACGCCCTATTTCCCCTGTCTGACCTGAACAAGAGCGATGTACGCAGAATTGCCACCGAGTCCGGTTTTCCAAACCATGCAAAAAAGGACAGCACCGGGATCTGCTTTATTGGCGAGCGTAAATTCAGTGATTTTCTGAGCCGGTTCCTAAGCGCCGATCCTGGTCCCATGCGCACGCCGGAGGGTGAAGTTGTAGGGGAACACCGAGGGCTTATCCACTACACCATGGGGCAGCGCAAAGGGCTAGGTATCGGGGGGCGGGCCAATGCAGATGAAATACCCTGGTTTGTGGTGGATAAAGACCTGGAAAATAATGTCCTACTAGTGGCCCAGGGACACGACCACCCACTACTGCTAAAACATAGTCTGGAGGCCAGTCAACTCCACTGGGTCGCGGGAACTCCACCAACAGAAATCCCTCTCAGTTGCCAGGCAAAGATCAGGCATCGCCAACCACTGCAACAGTGTGAGGTCAACTCTATCCAGGATGACAACTGTCAGGTACGTTTCGAGCAGCCACAACGAGCGGTAACTCCTGGCCAGTCCATTGTGTTATACAGTGACGATATCTGTCTGGGCGGCGGTATAATTGAGCGGGCATTATGAGCCGTGTGGACGATTTGGGCTGAACTTCGATATTAAGCATGTTCCTCACTTAACAATTCAAGGCACAGAGACAAAACCAGATGAAATCTGAAAGAGACCGCTGTATCGCCCTGGCCGGAATGTTCCAGGTAGCCAATCTGGTATCCGATATTGCCTACACGGGGAGCTGCAATCAGGAGGCTGCAAACTCCAGCATCTACAGCCTGTTCCAGGTGAGCGCAGACGCTGTGCCAGCTGTTTATGGTGGGCTGGAGGGTATTTCTACCGGTCTGGGCCACCTCATTGGGCAGCTCTCGGGAAAAGATGACCGCAACACAGAGACCACGGGCTATGTAATCACCATGCTGCATCTGGAGCGAAAACTGTCGAAACAGCCAGAGCTGCTAAAGATCATCTCTGACGGCATCCAGCTTGCCACCTCCAGGCTGGAACATTACCCAATGCTGCACCAGAATATTCTGGGACAGTTGGCCGACATCTACTCCCAGACCCTCAGCACCATACAGCCGAGAATAATGGTAAATGGCGAGCCTCTGCATCTGCAAAACAGTGACAACACCAACTACATACGCTCCCTGCTACTTTCAGGGATCAGGTCTGCCATATTGTGGCATCAGTGCGGCGGTAGACGCTTACAAATTATCATATCGCGTAAAAAAATTATCGATATTGGCATAAGATTAAGAAATGAGATCGAAAAATCAAGGCATTAGGCCACCGCACTATGCCAATTTGCCGTGGGACTGGCCGATATTACGTGGTAAAGTGGCAGGAATATGTCGCGGGCTTTGGCCTCCTAAAGAAGTAGCGCCTCAAAGATTCAAAGATTGGAGAATGTAATGAAGATTCTGTCTGTGGTAATACTTTCGTTCGTGGTACTAATCTCAGCCTGTTCAGATGACCCGGAAAAACAGAGCCAGTCAGATCCCAAAGCGCCCGCAAATAACGAAGCCACGTCCGAAACAACCAAGCCCATCCAGGCTGCAGAGGCCCCTAAGCCAGAGCAAATGGCAAAAGCTCCAACCCCAACAACAAACACTCCGCAACCTACTCTCGCTGAGTCAGTGCCAAAACCAGTATCTGATTCAGAAAACTGCGTAGTTGATCCTGTAACAGGCCGGGTGGTTTGCAGCACGGGCCTTTGTGCCCTTTTCAATGATCTATGCCCACCAGGCACCCCAATGGGCATGGCGAAAATCCCATTCGAAATAGGCTACAACATTGCAACATCATTTGGTTCTGGTGCGTTGACTGTAGCTAAGACCGGCTTAGAGAAAACAGATGCTGGAACCGTTGTTGTTGAAAAGGTCTCTAAGGTTGGAACAGCTGTTTCTAAAGAGTTCTCTAATGCGCTATACCAAATCAGGAAAGCAATTAAGGCCTTACTGGCTGATCCACCAGAGGAATTTAATGCGGTGGGAAAGCCAAATAATGACAGCTCACAGGTCATGAATAAGCCCAAGGTAGCGTATCAGGCGACCAAATAGTTCCATATTACAACTACCGCCAGACAACCACCGCACGAATCTAACTGGGTTGGTTTAATCCTGCCCCATCTGACCTGACCACAATCCATTCCAACCAGCCAGAGCCTGGATGCCACAGACTGGGCTGTGGTGCTATAATATTATGTTTTCCTAACAGATAACGAGTATTAAGCTATGGAACTAACCTCCCTCACAGCAGTTTCTCCGGTTGATGGCCGCTACGGAAGCAAAGTCACTGATCTGCAACCGATATTCAGTGAATTCGGACTCATCAGACACCGGGTGCAGGTGGAGATACGCTGGCTTCAGGCCCTGGCCAACCAGCAGGAGATCGCAGAAGTTCCAGCGCTTAGTGAACATGCAAATAACATCCTCAACAGCATTATCGACAAGTTCAACGTGGATGATGCCCATCGGGTCAAAAATATAGAGCGCACCACCAATCATGATGTAAAGGCGGTGGAATATTTCCTTAAAGAGAAGATCGCTGGCAACCAGGAACTGGAGGCAATCAGCGAATTTATCCACTTTGCCTGCACCTCCGAAGACATAAACAACCTCTCCCACGCACTCATGCTGCGGGAGGGCCGGGGCCAGGTGCTGCTGCCACAGATGGACGAGGTGATCAGCGCCATCAAGGCCATGGCGCACGAACACGCCGACCAGCCCATGCTCTCGCGGACTCACGGTCAACCCGCCTCCCCCACCACCCTGGGTAAAGAGATGGCGAACGTGGCCCATCGTCTGCAACATCAGCGCAATCAGGTGGCATCTGTCGCCATGCTCGGAAAGACCAACGGTGCAGTTGGTAACTACAATGCCCACATGGTGGCCTACCCAGAGCTGGACTGGCCAGCATTTGCCCAAAATTTTGTGGAGTCCCTGGGGCTGACCTGGAATCCATACACCATTCAGATCGAGCCCCACGACTATATGGCAGAGCTGTTTGATGCCACCGCCCGTTTTAATACCATATTGATCGATTTCTGCCGTGACATCTGGAGCTATATCTCCATAGGCCACTTCAAGCAGAGGACTATCGCCGGTGAGGTGGGATCTTCCACCATGCCGCATAAGGTCAACCCCATCGACTTTGAAAACGGTGAGGGCAACTTGGGTATAGCCAACGCCCTGTTCGGACATCTGGCCACCAAACTGCCCATCTCCAGATGGCAGCGTGATCTGACCGACTCCACCGTGTTGCGTAACCTGGGCGTAGGCCTGGCCCACACCAGTATAGCCCTGCAATCCATCCTGCGTGGCATCTCCAAATTGGAAGTAAACAGTGCCAGCCTGGAGCGAGACCTTGATGCCAACTGGGAAGTATTGGCCGAACCGGTTCAGACCGTCATGCGTAGATACGGCATCGAGAAGCCATACGAAAAGCTGAAGGAGCTAACACGCGGACAGCGCATTACCCAGGCCGATATGCTGCAGTTTGTGGACGGACTGGAACTACCGGACGCGGCCAAGGAGGCACTGAAAAAGCTGACTCCGGCCAGTTACATAGGCAATGCCAGCGAACAGGCCAAAGATATCTAGCGGTCAGCTCCCCCCACACCCACAGAGACGGTGGAATCGACCCCACCGTCTCCCATCCAGGCCTGCATAAACTGTGAAGTAATTCACATCCAACCAGAATTATATTCGCTAAAATTAACCACAAGTTTTAAGACAGCGTTATTTTTTTATTACTAACGCACAGTTCCCCGATTGCCCTGCTTGCCATCCCTGGCGTGCGGGGTTCTTTTTTTTTACGCCGATAGTTGTCTACACTTAGGGCAGAAGAAACCTAAAAAATAGTTGGGAGCCGTCCCACAGACCAGAGGCCGGGTACAACCGAATGATAGAGAGTGAAGCCACCCCTAAATTACTGAATGCCGTACTTGGGAACAGCTCTGGAAAAACTCACCTCAACAGTGTTGAACAGTGCCGTCAGGCGGCTTTTAGCCTTACCTCCCAGGCTAAAAATTCCATCTATATATTCAGTCATGATCTGGAGCCACAGATATATAACCAGGCTCCTTTCGTGGAGGCAGTAAAAGAGCTTGCCATCCGTAGCCGACAACCCTGTGTCCGAATCCTGCTTCAGAATAACGATAAGGCGCAACGAGAGGGCCACAGATTGGTGCAACTGTGGCGCCGTCTCACCAGTAAAATCGAGATCAGGCGTCCCCACCCAGACTATATTGAACACCCGGAGAGCTTTCTGCTGGTAGATGAGACCGGATACCTGCACCATAGGTTCTATACTGGCTATGAGGCCATGGTTGATTTCAACTCGCCACTGGAGACCAGAAGACTAAGCGGGTTTTTTAAAGAGGTATGGGAACAGAGTGAACCCGATTCTGATCTGCGAGATCTACACATATAGCGGCCAATTCCAACTCTGGTCAGGAGATTAAATGCGCCGAATTCTGCTACTGCTGCTGTTGGTTCACTGCCATGTCCTGATTGCTGGCAATCACATGGAGATCATCCAGCTCAAGTCGCGTCCGGCCAGTGAGATCATCCCCATCATCAAGCCACTTCTGGAACCGGGCAGCAGCCTGAGCGGTATCAACAACCAGCTTATAATCCGCGCCACGCCGCAGCAGATCACCGAGATCAGAAAATTACTGGAGCAGATCGACCGCCCCATCCGCAAATTGATCATATATGTGCGCCACGGCGCCAGCTACAACCTTAACCGGGACAGTGTCAGCCTGGATATCAACCGAAAACTGGGTAGGCACTCCAGGATTGTAACCGGACGCCGCACCCCACCCGGGACCAGTCGCCTCAGGGCCAGATCCGCCAGCACCAGGAACCAGTTGGACTCCACCCAGCATGTGCAGACCCTGGAGGGCAAACCCGCCTTTATCGCCACCGGCAAATCTGTACCCATAGACGAACAGACCACCATAATCTCCGGCGGTGTGGTGCAGCAGCAAAACACCATCAGATACCGCGACGTGACCACTGGGTTTTACGTAGTCCCATATCTCAATGGTGATCAGGTCACACTAAATATTTCACCGCAGATGCAGCGCCAGGGCTCCATCCACGGCACCTATGATATTACCAGCGCTCACACCACTGTCAGGGGGCAGATCGGTGAGTGGATATCCATTGGCGGCATAGCCAGCAGTATCGAACGTAACCGTTCTGACATACTCAGAAGATCCCAGACCTCCGGTCATGACGACAGGTCTATTCAACTGCTGGTGCAGGAAATCCAGTAACAACTATAAACTCCATTTGCATCAGTTCACCCTGTAAATCGCAGACCCTCCGTAGCATAATACGCCGCTGGATCATCCAGTAACCATTAAGGAGCGCAGCCATGCCTGAAACCGGAGAACTAAATCAAATTATATCCACCTATGTTGTTCCCTGGGGTATTAACATAGTCCTGGCCCTTGCCATATTTATCGTTGGCCGCACCATCTCCAAGATTCTGATCAATCTGCTGAAGAAGATCCTGCATAAAACAGAGATGGACGAAATCCTGATCAACTTCGTCTCTTCCATCGTCAAAACCGCCCTGCTGTTATTTATAATTATCGCGGCTCTGGACCAGCTGGGGTTAGACACCACATCCCTGATCGCCCTTTTGGGTGCCGCGGGTCTGGCCGTCGGTCTGGCCCTGCAAAACTCACTACAGAATTTTGCCTCCGGTGTGATGCTTATAGTGTTCCGCCCTTTCAAGGCCGGCGACATGGTGGAAGCAGGTGGCACTGCTGGCATGGTGGAATCGATCACCATCTTCAATACCATTCTGCGTACCGGTGACAACCGTGAGGTAATAGTACCCAACGGTTCTATCTACAACGACAACATCATCAACTACTCAGCCCGAGCCACCAGGCGCATAGATATGGTGTTTGGTATCGGCTATGACGACGACATCAAGCAGGCCAAGGAGATCATGCAGGATATCCTGGAGCAGGATGAACGCATCCATAAAGATCCTGCTCCCCTGGTGGCAGTGGCAGAACTGGCAGACAGCAGCGTTAACTTCAATGTTCGCCCCTGGGTCGATACCGGTGATTACTGGGCGGTAAAAGCTGATCTGACCGAGAAGATCAAGCTGGCATTTGACGCCAACAATATCTCCATCCCCTACCCGCAGATGGACCTGCATATCGATAAGCAAGATTGAACTGTAGCGCAGCAGCAGAGGTCCTTTAGCTATATATGTCTCCACAAAACCACACCGTAGGCCAACGCTGGATCAGTGATGCCGAGCCTGAGCTCGGCCTGGGCACCCTGGTAAAACGCGAACAGCGCACCATCACCTTCGTCTTCCCAGCCAGTGGTGAATCCAGGATATACGCCACCGGGAATGCCCCCATCACCCGGGTCCTGCTCCAGCCGGGTGACATCACTGAAAGCAGTGAAGGTTTGATCCTGAAGGTGGAGTCGGTGCGGGAGAGAGACGGCCTGTTGCTATACATCGGCCTGCTCGAAGACGGCAGCCCGGCAGAGCTGCCGGAAGAGTCCCTCAGCAGTTTCCTCCAGTTCAACCGGCCGCAGGAGCGTCTGTTTAACGGCCTGATCGATGACAACCACTGGTTTGATCTACGCCGCAGAACCATAGAACAGCAGCAACGGCTGGCCCAATCCGATCTGCTGGGGCTGGGCGGAGTTCGCACCGAGCTACTGCCACACCAGCTCTACATCGCCCACGAGGTGGGCCAACGTCTGGCGCCCAGAGTGCTACTGGCCGATGAGGTAGGACTTGGCAAGACCATAGAGGCGTGCCTGATTCTGCATCGCCAGTTGTTGAATGGGAGTGTCAGCCGCGCCCTGATCGTGGTGCCAGAACCCCTGCTCCACCAGTGGCTGGTGGAACTGATGCGCCGCTTCAACCTTTGGTTCAGCCTGTTCGACGAGGAGCGTTGCCGCGCCATCGTGGAATCTGACCAGGGGGACAACCCGTTTCAGGCCGAGCAGCTTATCATCTGTAGCCTGGACCTGCTCACCGACTCCACGCAGCGCCTGCAACAGGCCATGGCGGCTGACTGGGATATCCTGATTGTGGATGAGGCCCATCACCTGGAGTGGCATGAAGAGAAACCAAGCCCGGCCTACACCGCCATAGACAACCTCTCCCGCTGTATCCCCGGAGTACTGCTACTCACCGCCACCCCAGAACAGCTGGGACGCTCCGGGCACTTCGCCCGACTGCGACTGCTCGACCCGGACCGCTACCACAGCATAGAGGCGTTCTATCAGGAGGAGCAGAGCTATCAGCCAGTGGCCGAGGCCGCAACAGAGCTGCTGGAGGACAACATACTCCCACAGCATCTGATTGATACCCTGTTACAGATTCTGGAACACGACCACGCCACGCCCCTAATAGAAAAGCTTCAGGCGCAAGATACCCAGCCAGATGAGAGAGCGCGGATTAAAGCCGAACTCACAGAGATGCTGCTGGATCGTCACGGCACCGGCCGGGCACTATTCCGCAACACCCGCGACCGCATAAAAGGCTTTGCCCGCCGCCAGCTCCACAGCTACCCACTGCCGCTCCCAGAGCAATATACGGCCAGCGAAACCGTATCAGACCCAACACTACTGCTCTACCCAGAGACCATCTACACATCCACCGACGGTACTGCCTGGTGGCAGTTTGATCCCAGGGTGGATTGGCTAATAGACAAGCTACGCCAACTCAATGGTGAAAAGATGCTGCTTATCTGCGCCCATGCTGAAACCGCGCAGGGACTGGAGCAGGCACTGCGGCAACGCGAAGGTATAGCAGCAGCCCTGTTTCACGAACAGCGCAGTATTGTGGAACGGGATAGGGCCGCCGCCTGGTTTGCCGACCGCGACCAGAGCTGTCAGATACTCATCTGTTCCGAGATCGGAAGTGAAGGACGCAACTTTCAGTTTGCCCATCATCTGGCACTGTTTGATCTTCCCACCAACCCGGACCTGCTGGAGCAACGCATCGGGCGACTGGATCGCATCGGTCAACACCATACGGTACAACTGCATGCACCCTACTTCGAACACAGCGCCCAACAGGTTCTGCTGCGCTGGTACCACGAAGGGCTGAACGCCTTTGAACACACCTGCACCGCAGGCCAACAGATCGCATCCCAGCTCCAGGGCAAGCTCACACCGGTCATGCAGAGTGGCGGTAGTGACAGCCAATCATTAGATGACCTGCTTACCACCACCCGCGAGCTTAATCTAAAGATCAACCAACAGCTGCAAAATGGACGCGACCATCTGCTGGAGCTGAACTCATGTCGCATGCAAGAGGCCAACCGTCTAAAACAAGAGCTTGCAGCACTGGATGAATCCAGCCTGCTATTCGACTACATGGATGACCTGCTGGCCGCCTTTAATCTGGAAGTGGATTTTCACACCCAACAAAGCCTGGTAATAAAACCCGGTGCCCACATGCAGGTGGAACACTTCCCACACTTATCCGAAGATGGCGTCACCATCACCTATGACCGCACCAGCGCCCTTACCCATGAAGACTGGCAGTTTCTGACCTGGGAACACCCAATGGTGCTCGATGCCATGGAGATGTTACTGGAACGGGAGAACGGCAACAGCAGCGCCGTGGCCATAAGACACCCCAGCCTCAGTGCCAACTCAATATTCCTGGAACTTCTGTTCGTGCTGGAGTGCCCAGCACCCAGAGCGCTACAGGCCGGACGCTTTCTGCCCCCCACCCTGATCCGCAAAGTACTGGACCAACAGCACTCAGAACAGAGCGCAAAGCTGTCGCCAGATTTCATCACAGAAAACAGCCTGACCCTGGATAAAAACATATTGTGTAAACTGATCGCACCACTACGCAACCGCATCCAGAGTATGCTGCAACAGGCGGAACAAGAAGCAGAGTCCAGACGCAGCGAGCTGATTGAGAGCGCCATAATAAACATGCAGGAAAAATATGATGCCGAGATTGACCGCATAGATTCATTGCAACAAGTCAATCCCAACATCAAGCCAGAAGAGATCACTGAGATGCAGCACCTTAGTTCATCACTGCAAACCCACATGCTGGCGTCAAGACTGCGACTGGATGCAGTCAGGCTGGTGGTAGCACTCTAACAAACCAGGACTGGTAGAAATGAGCACCTTCCTCTTTTTGCAGTTTGATATATTCTGATTATTATCATCAAACTGTGCGTTTGACTGGCTCTCAGATGCTGAGGTAAGCTCTAGACAGATATTGCAATGCGCAGTTGCATGAAACTGGGATGAAAAAATAATACCAAGGAAGATCAGATGGTTCTGTTGCGCAACCACCAGCCAAAACTCAAAACACCCTACTGCTTTATCACCCGTAAAAGCCCGGCAATGCCTTGCCGAACTGTGCAACCAAAATACACAAAACCAGAAAACAACCAACTTACATATATAGACTCCGCCTATTTCAATATGCGGAGTGGCAAGCCCCTAGTTTTCTAGACAGTTGCTAGCTTCTCAAAATACTGCTTTTC
>CAZVME010000081.1:0-15132 GCA_964628835.1 uncultured Gammaproteobacteria bacterium
CTCTTTGGTTCATCATACTACTAAAGAAAGTGTCTAGCTTTCGTGGGTAACTCGGGCACATAACGCTTACATCACCGGGAAATAAAGCGAGGTGAGAAACAAACGTAGCTTTATTTTGCCCGAGCACCTGTTTTTGTTATGCCTTTTACCAATTTACTCAATCTCGATGTTATCTATATTCTATGACTGCTTTTGGTTGCGGTTTCAACCGGTCGATGCTACATATTTCTTTTAACGCATCTGTCGCCTTGGTTTGAAGCCCAGACCGTGCAAGGGGCGTCGTAAAGTCCTAACTTCAACAGGAAATGTGTCTGTGTATCGCTTCTGGACCGCCCTAATAGTTTCAACCCGCCGATTCTTTGAGCCAAGATATTCGAATAGTGAAGCATAAAGTTGAGGTGCTCGGTAGTAGTCAAATGCGTGAAACACAATACCAACTACCTCATCATGCCGAGCTTTATTATAGTTATTTTTAATTTTTTCCAACTCTTCTTTTGATTTTTCAAAATTCTGTTTGTTAGAATATGAATTGGGATTTCTGGCTGTATTGAAATTAGACCGCAATTGATAATGGTTAAGCCAATATATATTTTGCCCATTCGGTAATCGAATTGCCTCAGGTTTGCTTATAAAATCTTTCTCAAAAACAGTGGAGCCTTTCGTCAAAATAGAAACTTCATGAGGTTTATCTATTGCTGTATCAGTGATGCATCCTGTTTGAACTTTATATGATTGGTCTATTTTTAAAGCTAATTGTTTCAGCTGGTCAAACCCCTGCTTGGCACTTCCTCTGTAGGAATCTGAAACTAATTTATTAGTGAATCTATCTTCTCTGTTTTTGAAATTATTATTTTGGGCTCTATTTGAATAGCCGTTCCAATCAATCTGGTTAATGCCGTGATGATGGAATGCAAGTTCGTGCCCATTATGAACCCATTTTCTTATGTGTTCTATTTTTTGATTATCCTTTAATATGTATTCTGCCCATTGAGGGTTCAAAGCCAAAGAAAGTTTAAAGTCATATTTATCGGCAAGTTGTACCAATTTTATTACTGTAGGCCAAAGTGCAATTTGGTATGCCAAGCTTCTGTTGTTAATAAAAAATTCTGACTTCAGCTCCTCTCTCAATATGTCTTGAAATATTCCGAACCTGCTGTCTCCGCCAGCCTCAAGATGAACCATTACAAATGTAGCGAAAGGGTTTTTCTCTCGTCTGTCTTCGGAGTAAACATTTGAAGTAAAGCTCGCATAAGTAAGTACAAGGCAAAAAGTAATTACTGTTCTCATTTATTCTTCATCCATATTGCATTTTGTTTTGTATAGCATAACGTCGCAAATAACTGGACGTTAAAGATATTGCGTGTTTTTTTACGCTGTTCGCGATCCATGTTGATTTGCCTTATGAGGTTCTTTGTTGATAGACAATTTATTTCCCAACCGTAGCCTTGCCCTCTCCGCCAAACCGCGTAGCAAAATAACCTATAATTAGTCCAATAATGGCTCCTTCGGCAGTGAACCAAAATGGTGGAGTTAATATTCCATTCTCACCAAACAGAGTGAACATCATGGACTGCATAGCATCAAAAGCGAAAAAGGTTAGAACAAAGTTCATCCACGCACCCACTATAGGCGCACGAAACCACCAGGGGAAAGGCAGTTTTAATATTGGATGATAGGTAAAGACCCCAAACATTCCAATAATTGCGCCAAGGGTTGTGTACCACAGCAAAATGCCCCATCGAAGTAACCAATCAACTTCTGGCAAAAAGTATGGTAAAGAAATAAAGCCGATAAGCCCAAATAAAAAACCTATTGTTTTACCAATTACTATACGTGTTATTAATGACGGGTTTTCAAACATGTACTTTTCTCCTGTAAGCAAACCTGACGCCCGCAACAAAAGGCACTTTGCAGCGGGGTGAGGATTGTGCCACTCGGCACAAACTAACACTGTGAAAAATTGTCCGAGTTAATTGCGCTTGTATGGTTGAATTTGGTCGTTGATAGCAAATCCCTGCCTTGTTTTAGAAGTGATAAAGTGAAGCCCGTAACCTGCAGCAACAAGTTACCGGTTCAGTAGCCCGATGATGCCTAGGTCTCAAAGACCGTTAACAAGCGTGGGCACTGAACCGACCCGATTTTATCTCGAACAGTCGAATGGGCTTCAAGCCCGAATTTAGCAAGGTAGAGTTCAAATGACAAACCTTAAAAAGAGAAAATCCGTAGTTAATGTGGGTGTCGATATTGGTAAATGGATGCTGGATGTGTGTATTTATGAGAAAGATATCCATTGGCAGGATGAGAATACGCCTGAGGGCATTAAAAGAATCCTAAAGCGTCTATCCTACTATCGGGTGGAACGCCTCGTCATGGAGGCTACAGGGCGCTACCAGCTTAATCTGGCAGCTGCTGCATACAATAAGGCGATTCCAGTCTGCATCATTAAGCCCTTATCGATTCGCAGATATGCTGGGGCAATTGAGCAGTTAGCTAAGACCGATAAGATAGATGCCTTTGTAATAGCTGAGTTTGCTGCTGTTGTTCAGCCAGAACCTAC
The DNA here is from genome assembly GCA_964628835.1 of uncultured Gammaproteobacteria bacterium. Classification (GTDB taxonomy): domain Bacteria; phylum Pseudomonadota; class Gammaproteobacteria; order Chromatiales; family Chromatiaceae; genus JAAGZL01. Next base: position 2,558 of record CAZVME010000081.1, read on the forward strand.
ACCCAAAGTCAGTAAAAACTTGCGTGCAATCAAAGATTTGCTATCCAGGCGCAGGCAGATTATGGAAATGCGTACCAAGGAGCTTAATCTCATACAGGTCATGGGCAAAGCTATTGAGACTTCATGCCGTCGACTCATTAAATGTCTTGATGCTGAAATTACCCGTATCGAGAAAAAGCTGAATCAATATGTCGAATCGTAGTCGGAATGGTCCGAACAAAAGGCCATATTAAAATCGGCCCCAGGGGTCGGCGATACCTTGGTCTACACACTGCTGGCAGATATGCCCGAGCTTGGCACTCTGACCAACAAGCAAGTTGCCTCTCTTGTGGGTGTTGCTCCTATCAACCGGGATAGCGGGAGATCAAGAGGCAAACGGCGCATTCAAGGTGGTAGAGCCTGTGTGCGGACAATACTATATATGGCCACACTTAGCGCTACTCAATGCAACCCGATCATCAAGGCTTTTTATCAACAGCTTGTTGCTCATGGAAAGCATAAGAAGGTTACCATCACCGCATTTATGCGTAAATTTATCACCATGCGCAATGCCATGGTGAGGGACAATGCAGAATGGGCTTATTGATCACTTTTAGAAAGGGGTTGACGCCACAGTCGCTTGTTAGCGCATTTTACACTCAACACTTTGCCGCCCTTAACAGCAATTTGTTTTCGATTGGTACATATTTAGATGCTGCTTTGATCAATGAGCTGGCTGTAAGTAGAGGAACACCATAGACCTCTACCGGTATTTTGTAATCCGCTCGAATTTTTTTTACCAGCAGGTCGAAATCGCCGTCACCCGAAGCTAATACCACTACATCTGTTCTTTTCGCGTATTCCATAGCATCAAGGGTTATCCCAACATCCCAATCGCCTTTGGCAGAACCATCTGATCTTTGTATATATGGCTTTAGCTTTACCTCGAACCCTATAGCTCTAAGAATATTTTGAAATTGTCTTTGTTTTTCATCGCCCCGATCAGTGGAATAGGCAATAGCTTTCATGACATTTCTGTTTTTCGTAACTTCTGCCCAGAACTCGTTGTAATCAAAATTGCAATTGTGAGCTTGCTTTGTTGTGTAGTAAATATTCTGGACATCTACAAGTATAATAACTTTTTCCATAGGTTCTCTACATCCAAGTGCTACGAATCATATGCCTTGTATCTAACGTTTACATAAGGGCCCAGCTTCGCTGCGTCCCAATGAGCCAAAAGCGAATGGCTTGATGTTCTTGGTATGTGAACTATCCACAAATATTACTGTATACCAGCCATTGTCAGAGACGAGATTATTCTGTCAGTGATATTTTTCAAAAATAGTTGCTGACTTTCCAAATATGAGACTGTAAGCGTGAAAGATCGACTGCCAGCAAAAACGCGGACCAACCGCACCCTGAATATTCCGTCGCCTATTATAGACTTGCGATGATATTCAGTTACAAATGTCGTTATTCCATTTATTGTGCGCTTTTCTGTTCCCTCCCAACTTGAAACTGTTATGCCAATTATTTTCATGGATGGAATGATGTTGCTCCTAAGTTCTTGATCTAAATTGCTGACACCAACAGAATTTGCTAACCTCGCATCGCTCTGAGTAATTTTCATTTCAGGATAGTATCGTGCGTTGATTATTCCTACTGGAGTACCATCAACATAATAATTGGCTGCAAAAGGAAGACTGGAATCGACCTTGGATAAATTTTTAAGATCGAATGTGGATTCAACCCATGTATCAAGAGTAATCCTCTGATTATTGGAAATAAGGACCCAATTTCTTGGTAAATCGATAGCAACTGACTTTGGCAGCTTAATTGTTACAAAATTAGTCGCTGCATAAGCAATACCCGAGAAAAGCAAACTCAGAATCGCAGAGATAATGATTGTTCTAATGTTTTTCACTCAAACTCTCCGTGCGTGTTTTACGTATAACGCCGCCAACAGGGGTGGCAAAACCAAAGCGAAGTAGCGGTTTTGGCATCCCTCTGGCTGGCCTTGTATGGTGATTTACCAACTGCCAGCTATGGATAAATCAGGATATATTTTTACATTATTAGAGCTATAGTCATAGATGCACTCCTGTACGACATTAAAATATCTTTCATTTTCAAATACAAAATCGATTCTTTTTCTTGTAAATACTGGGTCGGCTGCCAGATAGAAGCGTTTTTCTTTTGAGAGTTTAAATGGAGAAGGAGCCTCTTCACTTAATTTCTTTCGCAGCATATATCTGTTCCCAATGTGCAAACCAGCATCAGCAGCAATTTCCGGGAGTAACGATGATGTAAAATCTATAAACCAGTTGTCTATTTCAATCCACGAGTGAAACCCACTTTCAGAAAACGTGAATGATTTATTGATATTATTATCACTGTAGTTAAAGAGTATTTCAAAGACATACAAGCATTCCTAAGTTTTCACAAGAACACATATGGTGTATCTACGGCCACTCATATAAGCATAGACCGCAATTATAAATTCAACTAATCTCGCTAACGTTTTGCAGCGCCAGAAAAATGCGGGCTTTCGAGTATTTTGTCCGCGTGGCTGCGCTTGTATGGTTGAATTTGGTTACAGACAGCCAATCCTTGCCTTTTTTATAAGTGATAAAATGAAGCCCGTAACTTGCAGCAAGCCGCTTGTGCACACCACATCACGACTCCCTCAGTGACTCTACGGCTAAGGATGATAGCCGCTGCTGTATCTCCTGCATCACTCGCTTACGGTCATAATTCCGAATCTACAGACAGCATCGCCTACTGGGGTCTGTCGACCCTCGCGTTCGCTCTCCTTGGCCGATAACGATGGATGTGTTGCCACTGAAAAGAATAAGGTAGAAGTGGAAAACAGCATTTTCCCCTTACGTACTCTGGTAAAGCCAGAGATGGCTCTAATCAGAGCTTCTTTAATCTCAACTCACAAGGGAGATGAGCCGATTGACACATAGCCCTCTGGATACGTACGGGCTATGCGCCAATTGATAGGGAGTTAATTATGTGATCTTAACCTGCGTAATCTCTTCACCATCGGGATCGGTCAGATGCACCGCACAGGCGATACATGGATCAAAACTGTGAATGGTGCGCAGGATCTCCACCGGTTGTTCTGCATCATGCAGGGTGTGATTGTCCTGCAAAGCGGCCTCATAGGCGCCGGGCTTACCCTGGGCATCCCTCGGCCCGGCATTCCAGGTACTGGGGACTACCGCCTGATAGTTCTGGATCTTTTCATCTTCAATTACAATCCAGTGCGCCAGGCCACCACGGGGGGCCTCCATAAAACCCACGCCTCGGGACTGCTTGGGCCAGCTTGATGGCTCCCACAGCACTTCGTTAAAGGTGCGGGTGTCACCGGCCTTGATATTGGTAATCAAATCATCCAGCCAGCTCTGCATGGCATCGGCAAATATCTTTGTCTCCAGCGTCCTTGCCGCGGTACGCCCCAGGGTGGAGAATAGCGCTGTCACTGGCACATCAAGTTTGTTCAACGCCATGTCCACCAGCTCTTTGGTCTGTTCATGGCCACGGGCGTATAACATCAGCACCCGCGCCAGTGGCCCAACTTCCATGGCATGGCCTTTCCAGCGCGGCGACTTCATCCAGGAGTAGGACTGATCCACATCGAGATGCTGATAGGGTGGCTTGGGTCCGGTGTAGTTGAGGTTGGTCTCTCCATCGTACGGATGCAAACCACCATCCTTGCTGCCGTCGTAGTCATACCACGAGTGCGACACATACTCCTGTATCTCCTCAGACGCATTCATATCCACATCATGGATTTTGCTCAGGTCACGATTCAGTATGGCGCCAGAGGGGATCATAAAACCGGTTGGATCTGCCATACCGCCCTTGCCGGGAAAATCACCGTAGGTGAGGAAGTTACCCAGGCCTTCACCGCGCGCACCCCAATCTTTATAAAAACTGGCGATGGCCAGGGTGTCGGGCAGGTAGACCTGCTCCACAAACAGCTTCATCTGGTTGATGACCTCCTGCACCTGCGCCAGACGCTTGGCATTGATGGCCGAATCTGAATTCAGATCGATGGGACAGGGAACTCCACCCACAACGAAATTGGGATGGGGGTTTTTACCGCCAAATATAGTGTGCAGCTTTGCCACATCGCGCTGCCAGGTCAGCGCCTCAAGATAGTGCGACACCGCCATCAGGTTGGCCTCGGGTGGCAGCTTGTATGCAGGGTGTCCCCAGTAGGCCTTGGCAAAAATACCCAGTTGCCCCGCATCAACAAACTTCTTGAGTTTCTTTTTCATATCAGAAAAATAACCCGGCGAGGACTTTGGATAACTGCTCAACGACTGCGCCAGTTCTGAGGTGGCCTTAGGGTCGGCACTCAGCGCCGATACCACATCCACCCAGTCCAGGGCATGCAGGTGATAAAAATGCATGACGTGATCGTGGATATATTGTGCACCACTCATCAGGTTACGAATCAGTTCGGCGTTGTGCGGGATGGTGTAATTCAGCGCATCTTCAACCGAGCGGACAGAGGCCAGCCCATGCACCAGCGTGCACACGCCGCAGATGCGTTGCGCGAAGGCCCAGGCATCTCTCGGGTCACGCCCTTGCAGAATCACTTCGATACCGCGCACCATGGTGCCAGATGAGTAGGCACTGGCTATTTTATCCCCATCCATTTGCGCCTCAATACGCAGATGCCCCTCGATACGGGTGATCGGGTCAACAACAATTCTTTTATTACCGGTGTCTGACATGCTGGTTTCTCTCTACGGTTATTTCATCATTGCGCTTTATGTAGTTACTAAGATTGCAGTAACTCAGAAAGGATGCGATGCTGCTGTTCGCTCTCATCCCCGGTGGCTACGCTATCTGCATCGATCATTATACTGGTGCGGGCCATGCGGCAACTCACCGCCGCCTGCCAGGCAGGACCACCAGCCTTGCTCTGGTCTTCAGGTGTTACCGCAGCAGCGGCTGCACGCGCTACGAAATATCCGGCCTGCTCTCTCCAGTCACCCTCAGCCCCACAACGCGCGTGACTGTCAAAAGTGGCGGCACGGGCAGACTTGAGAGCGGCCGACAACTCACCAGTGGTGGCAGTTGCATCACTTGCCACATCTAACACACGCAAAATCCGACCATCATTGCTGAGTGAAAGAACATTTGCGATAAATTGCGCCGCCAGCCCTCGCTGCTGCGCATAGCCTAGCCCCTCAATCACTTTTTTAAATTCGGTATCGTTATCGATTGCCGTCATAACCTGCCCCTCTTATCACTCTTTATCCACCAGATGTTCTGCCAGCGTCTCCGTCAGGCTGAGTACCGGAATATCCATGTGGTACTCCTCCAGCCCATCTTCAATATGAATGCGACAGTTGGAACAGGCTGAAATAAGCCCCTCCACCTCCACCGCTTCCATCTGATCCTTCTTGCGCTGAAACACCTTTAGCCTGACCTCATCAGCACGTTCTATGGTACTGACACCACCTCCGGCGCCACAACACCAGTTCATCTTCCCGCCATCGGGCATCTCCACATAATCACTGACCAGCATATTGATTATATTTCGCGGCTGTTCCAGCACACCGCCACGGCGTCCGACCTGGCAGGGGTCATGGTAGGTCAACCTACCCTGTTCCATCCCCTCGGTTTTCAAACGCCCTTCGCTGCGCAACTCATCCAGCACCTCAAGGATATGCCTGACCTTAAACCCAAATTTCTTCCCCACCAGGTTGGGGCCTTCCCAGCGTATTGCGGTATAGGCGTGGCCACACTCCGGGCTGACCACGGCCTTTACCTTAAGCCGCTCCGCTTCACTGACGGTACGCTGCACCAGTTCGGCGGCGATATCTGAAACACCAATCTGGATACCACTGTTGGTGGCCTCAAACGCCTTGCTGGAGAGGGTCCAGGAGACACCGGCGTGATCGAATATCTTGGCAATGGCGCCGATATACTCCGGGAAGTTCATGATCTCCATGGAGGACAGCATGCACAGATATTCGGCCCCTTCCACATCCACCGGCACCTTGAACCCGTAATCCTGCTCCACGTGTTTTATCTGTGCCTGCAGGGCTGGAAACTTCACCCCCATAGGACTACCAATAGTAACTGCACGGGTGGTAGCTCCCACCAGACCCTCTGGCACATGCCCGGAGACCGCCATCCCCTCACGTGTTTTACGGATCATGTAGGTAATGTCATTCCCCACCGGACACACCATGGAGCAGCGCCCACACATGGTGCAGCTGTCATACACCAGTGGCTCCCACTCAGCTAAAAACTCATCCGTTATGGGTTTGGTCAGACCCAGTTTTTTCTTCAGCCGACCCATGAAGGTAAACTCCTGCTCCCACACCCGGCGCAGTGGTTCCACCTTGGTTATAGGAGTGTATTTTGGATCGCCGGTTTCGGTATAGAACAGACAGGCATCGGCACACATACCGCAATGTACGCAACTGGTGAGGAAGGAGGCCACCGGCGCATCAATCTGTTCTTTCAGGATATGTACCGCCCGCTCAAGTTTAGTGCTCATGAGCGCACCCCCTTGTAACCGGCTATGGCGCCGTTATACCAACGCGACAATACGAAGGTGAAGGCATGCATCAACTTGGTAAAGGGGAACAGCACCATCAGCAACTCAATGCTGAGAATATGCAGCGCCAGCAGTGAAGGCGCAGGCAGCCCCACTCGGTGAAAGGCGATATAGCCAGTGATCATCGGCAGGAAGGTTACCAGCCATACCAGGTAATCCTCCATCCTGGTGAGATGCTGCATTACCGGATCTTTTACCCGGTGCAGCAATACCGCAGCCAGAGCAATCATGGTTATCACCGTGGCCATATCCACTATCGGCGTCGGCAGTGCCGACCAGCCAACACCGGTCACTTCATGGATCAGTAGAATATGCGGGGCATACAAAAAGATGACAATGAACAGTCCAATATGAAAGATATAGCCGGCAACAACGGTAAACTTGGAGCGCTTGAAGGTATCGCTCTCAGGCGCCATGCGACTGAAGATTGTTCTCAGTCCTCCCGACATCTCCGAGCCGTTGGCTTCGGCCAGATTGGCCTTGCGTCCCAGCATCAGAATTCCAAACAGACGCACAATCACGCCAAAAACAAATACCACACTAGCAATCTGAAAACCTGGCCCACGGACCCAGGACAGAAACTCGATCTCGGTCATGATCTAATCCTCTTTATTGAGGTCATCCACACTGACCTTCTGGTGTTCAGCTTTTGCTTGTTTGCTGCTAGAGCGGTTCATCATGCCGAGGGCCGAACCTGCGGCTACGGCTGCGGCGCCCGCATACAATACGTCACGAGCCACTTCTGATGTCGGTATAGACAGTGCCTTGTAGAAACTGCCCCCATCCCAGAACTTGGGTTCGGAACAGCCGAGACATGGGTGCCCCGACTCGATGGGGAAGCTGGTGCCACCATTCCACTTGGTGGTGGCGCATGCGTTGTAGCTGGTGGGGCCTTTGCAGCCCAACTTGTACAGGCACCACCCTTTTTTCGCCCCTTCATCATCAAAGGTTTCTGCGAACTGGCCCTTGTCATAAAACGGCCTGCGATAACAGCGGTCATGAATGCTTTGGCCATAAAACGCCTTGGGACGACCCAACTGATCCAGCTCTGGCAAGCTACCGAAGGTGAGAAAGTGCGTTAGTACGCCGGTGATAACCACCGGGATCGGCGGACAACCCGGTACGTTGATAATGGGTTTGTCTGTGATCAGGTCTGTCACCGAGACCGCACCGGTGGGGTTTGGATCGGCTTGGGGGATACCGCCATAGGCGGCACAGGTGCCCACCGGAATAATGGCTGCCGCGCCTTTTGCCGCCTCCATCAGCATGTCCAGATTACTGATGCCTGCAATGGTGGAGTAACCGGGATTGCCCACCGGTATGGAGCCATCTACCACCAGCAGATATTTACCGAAGTTTTCCCGCATTGCCGCTTCACGCGCCTCTTCCGCCGCATGTCCGGCCGCCGCCTGTAAGGTGTGGTGATAATCGAGCGAGATCGAATCGAAGATCAGACTCTCAACCGTTGCGGTATGGGCGCGCGTGAGTGATTCGGTACAGCCAGTGCACTCCTGGAAGGAGAGCCAGATAACCGACGGCCTTTTTGCCCTCTCCAGCGCCTTGGCAATGGCCGGCACCATGGAAGGCGGCAGGGCCATCATGGATGCCGTGGCCGCGCAGAACTTCAGAAAACTGCGACGCGAAACGCCCTGACGTCGAAGCGCTGCACCCAGGGTGCCGTCGTCGCCGGTTGGTTCTGCTTCGGTTAGATGTTTCTTCATCAAACAATCTCCCGCCAGGGTTAAAGAATCTCCATATCGTCACCCGACAATAGTGCTTCATCCAGTTGAAGCAGCGAATCTTTCATATCTTCCTGCTGCGCCTTGAGTATCTCTGGGATCAGAGTAATTTCCACAAAACGTCCGATGATGCTGTTATCCATATTATAGTGCGTTACCAGCCACACTCCCCGATACCGCGTTTCATAAATCTCACTCGCTCCCAGCGCATCGAGTTTTACCACAACCTCACCACTACCCAACTGGTAGATGAGTTTCTCTTCCTCACCTGGCGCCAGGGGAATACTGCGTAAATCGATTATGCCGGTCTCACCGCTCTCCACCAGGGCTTGCAGTGCATGGCGGATCTCGTGCAGCAGGGGCCGCACGTTGCGGGTCAGCTCATCACCAATCTGTATATTGAACTGCGCAAACGCCTCATCCGCCATAATCAAACCTTCTTCTCACAAATCAGTACTAATTCTGGACCCTAAATGACCACTTGATATCATGAAATGCTCTTCGCATGACCCAGATCAATGTCATTCCATAACTCAATCAGATTACGTGCCGCATCCACCGCTTCGGGCAAGGCCAGTTGCACGACCTCACAGGGCTGCATACCCCAGCCAAACTCAGCGGCCTGGATGCCGATCAGGGCGCGTTTTTCCGGCAGCGTATCTGTTAGCCGAGCAATATCGATCAGATCAAGCAACCCCACTTCGTGCGCGCTACGTTTGTTGGCGCCAAGAAAGCGGTCCATCTCTGCACCGACCAGCACACTGACCGTGCCGGTTGGTTGATGCAGCTCTGCGGCATCAAATACGATGAGCTGGTCGCAATCCTCAATCCAGGTGGCAAGGGAAAAACTCAAAGTACCACCATCGAGATAGATGAGGTTGGGGGCATCGGGGTATTGTGATTGGAGAAGATTTAGCGCGTGAATACCGGCACCTTCGTCTGTGAGCAGGGTGTTACCGATACCGAGCACCAGGGTGCCTGTTGAAGCCATACTGCCACCGCCCTCCCGAGTGGAATATTAATGGCTATTTATACCAGCCCGGCGTATCCTCAGCGCTGATTGAGATCAATGAATCACCCGTTTTTTGCGCTCTTGTTCCAAACCAGACGGATGACCCTTATATGTGTCTAGGCATACCCATGCAGATTAAGCTAATTGACGGCTTCACAGCTCAATGCAAGGCCAAGGGTGTAGAGCGAAAAATCAGCCTATTCATGCTGCAGGATGAGCCACTTAAGGTGAATGACTTTGTGGTGGTACATGCCGGTTACGCCATTCAAAAGATAACCCAACAGGAAGCAGAGACCGCCTGGGAACTGTATGAACAGATGTTGGCCGGGGAGCAAAACTGAAACGGGTTGCACTCACCCAGGCCAGCAAAATGATCCCATGCGCTTTGTCCAGTTGGGCAACAATATTCAAGATAAAACCCCGCCCTTTTCCATGCAATCCGATCTGATGTGCCAACAGCCGTCTCCGCACAATAACAACAACTATAATCCTATCACCCCTAAAGAATTATAAAGAATGGCCGAAAATAGAATTGTACCCTGTAAATTCCTAGATTTATGTTGCAGGCGGAACACATGAATTCCGAACCACTCAACTGCATTAACCACTTGTAGACTTAGTAATTTCGGGATGACCACCACCCTGATAAATAGGTGTCTGATGGCAGACAAAGCAAGTGTAACCAGAAACCTGATGGGTCTAACCATCAGAAAAAAACTAATGGGCAGCTCCATGCTCATCCTGTTCATTATTGCGGCCTTGGGACTGAATTCAGTCAACAGCCTCTCCACTGTAAAAGAGAAGGTTGATGTGGTGGTGGATCGCTATCAACCAGCCGTAAGCCAGGCCATGTCGCTTTCTGAATTGCTGCGTAAGACATCAAACGCCCTTGGCTTCTATCTTCTTACCAAGGAGGAGGTCCACAAGCTGGCATATATAGATGGACAACAGAGTTTACTCTCCGGCCTTTCCAGACTTCAGCAACAAGCCGCTGCAAGTGGTCAGGCCGAAACCCGGAAGCTGGTGGCGGATACCACACATAATATTACCCGCTTTCAGGAGCATCAGAAGCACATGCTTGAACTTGCTGCAGATGTCAGAAAAAATACACCGGCCATTACTTTTGCTGCTAAAAACATCTATCCCAGATTCAGGGAGATGACTCAACTTCTTGGGCTAATAGCAACTTCAGAAAAGGAGGAGCCCCTCGCCCAGGACCGGAAACAGATGTTGCAGCATGTCAATGAACTACGTCTGACCTGGTCCTTACTGAATAACGAACTACGTGTGTTTCTGGCATTTCGCTCTGATGCTGCCAAGGACAACATGAAGCTCTATCAACAAACGATTCAAACCCAGACCAGCCGACTGCAATCGAGATACAGCGACATCCTCAATCTCGAGCAGGCCGATGCCCTGGAGCAATTCTCAGGCGTGCTGAACGCCTACTTTGCAGATATGAAAATAGTTGTGGATATTCACAGCGGCGAAAGATGGCGCACCGACGCCTTCCTGATCCGTTCCGAGATCAATCCTTTACTTACCATAATTCAAGAGCAGCTTAATAGGATCGTACATGCACAGCAATCTAATATCTCCCAGGCCAACCAACATGTCACAACGCTTTATGAAACCCAGCGCAACAGACTGTTCTGGATTATTGCTCTGATCATAGTTGCGATTGCTGCCATGGCCTGGCTGTTGACTCGCAGCATCGTTACTCCACTGAACCGGGCAGTTGCCGTCTCCGACAGCATCGCAGATGGCAACCTGGAAAATCAGATTGACAGTAGCACCCGGAACGAGACGGGGCAGCTACTGAGCAGCCTCAAGCAGATGCAACAACACCTGAAAGACCGCATCGAAGCTGACGCCAAGATTGCCAGTGAAAACCTGCGTATCCGGGTCGCCCTGGATAATGTCTCTAGCAGCGTCATGATGGCTGATAATGAACGCAACATCCTCTACCTCAATCACGCAGCGCAGCAGCTGTTTCTGGAAGCTGAAGATGATATACGCAAGCAACTACCAGAATTCAACGCCAATCATTTATTGGGTGCAAACATCGATATATTCCACCGCAACCCAAACCATCAGGCCAGGATTCTGAAAAACCTAGAGGGGTCACTCAAGGCAGAAATGATTCTAGGTGGCCGCACCATGCAGATAACTGCAAACCCGGTAATCAGCGCCGCTGGGGAGAGGATGGGCACCGCGGTGGAGTGGAACGAACGTACCGCCGAGGTGGCAGTGGAAACCGAAGTGGAACAGATTGTCGTTGCGGCCCATCATGGTGATCTTTCACAACGCATCGACAGCAATAACAAAGAGGGATTTTTCAAAAATCTGGCCGTTGGCATCAACACCCTGATTGATCAGGTTGGCAGGATGTTCAACGACCTGGACCAGGTTATGGAGTCCATGGCGCAGGGTGACCTGAGCCAGCCGATACAGAGCAGCTACAGCGGCTCCTTCGGCAAACTAAAATCCAATGTCAACGGCACCCAGGATGGCCTACGCAGCATTATCCGCCAGTTGCAGGATGCAATGGCTAGCCTGCATCTCTTCTCTGACGAGATCACAATAGGCAACAATGATCTCTCCAGCCGCAACCAGCAGCAGGCCACTAATCTGGAAGAGACTGCCTGTACCGTTGAAGAGTTAACCTCCACAGTACGCTATAACGCCGACAACTCTAAACACGCCCAGCATCTTGCCTCTGAGGCCAGAGTTAGTGCGGAGCATGGAGGTGATGTGGTGGGACGGGCGGTCACGGCCATGGAGGCCATCAATGACTCCAGCGGTAAGATTTCAGTGATTATTGGGACTATCGACGAAATTGCTTTTCAGACAAATCTGCTGGCACTGAACGCCTCTGTGGAAGCAGCCAGGGCCGGAGAGCATGGCCGAGGATTCTCGGTAGTTGCAACCGAAGTACGCAATCTGGCTGGCCGCAGCGCCATTGCAGCAAAAGAGATCAAAAAACTGATCCAGGACAGCATGACGAAGATACATGCCGGCACCGATCTGGTTATCGAGTCCGGGCAGACCCTGGAACAAATAGTATCCGACGTAACAAAGGTCGATACAATCATTGCCGAGATTGCCCATGCCAGCAACGAACAGGCCACCGGCATAGATCAGATCAGCCAGGCGATCAACCACCTGGATGCGATGACACAACAAAATGCGGAACTGGCAGAACAGACCTCATCCGCCTCCATGACCATGTTGGCAAAGACCAGAAAACTAA
>CAZVME010000082.1:0-14992 GCA_964628835.1 uncultured Gammaproteobacteria bacterium
AGTGATCTTTCCATCCAAGGTAATCCCAGTAGTCCACATGAAACGCCATGGGGATCACCTTGTTCCACAGCCCCTGGTGTTCACTGAATTTACGAATCCACATGTCTGCCGGTGGGCAACTACTGCAACCATGGGAGGTAAATAGTTCAATGACAGCAACGGATTCTACTGCACTTTCAAATTTAATTTCTTTCGCTGTGGCCGTACTGGAAAGAATAAACATACAACATATAAGCCAGCATATATCGGTCCATCGCACTAGTGATCTTGGTGTCATATCGTTGCCTCCTTGATATCAAAACCTTACACATAACTCACTTCTGGACCTTGGCCAATTTGCATTGACTTGTTGGATGCAGCAGGATTATAACCACTAATGGCTGCACCAAAGGTAGATGAGTAGAACTCTGTTTTGCGACATGGAGCAACGTGGGGCTAAGAAGTAATATAATCAAGGTCATAGTCAGGCATGTAGCCATAACCACCTCCTTTAACAGATAACCACTCGCTATTTTCAGACTGGGATACTTTGTTCGGCACCTAGTCAATAGGCATAGCATAGCAATCAGATTCCCTCGGATTACCCGGCTAAAGCAAAATGTTATGCTTTTGTGATAACTGCTGGTTGGAGTATTGGAAGGTAATACCTGAAAACTTCAGATTTAACCCCTGCCCTTATGGTGGTCGGCATTATGGTCAGCTGTCTTGATCCAGGTATCCTCAAACTCCCGCCATGGCACCGGCTTGCCAAACCAAAACCCCTGTAGTGAGTTGCACCCGGCCTGCTTCAACATTGTTGCCTGCGTCTCAGTCTCAACACCTTCTGCGGTAATTTCCAATCCCAGCTCATGGCCCATGGTGATAATCGCCTTGGCCAGAGCACAGTTCTCCTGGTCACCTGGAATATCGTGTACAAATGAGCGGTCTATCTTCAGAATATTAAATGGGTAATTCTTTATATAGCTAAGGGAAGAGTAGCCAGTTCCAAAATCATCCATTGATAGAGTTATACCAATTTCGTTTAGCTTGCGAAGTGTGTCCTCAACATGCATATATTTTCTGATCAGCATTCCCTCCGTGATCTCGATATTCAGTTGGTTTGGGGCCAAACCCGCTGCATCCAACGCGCAGGTAATGTCATTTATAATATCCTTATCCTGGAACTGACGGGGTGAGACATTGACTCCTATGGTAAATGGCATTCCCAACATCCCCGCCCAAATAGACGCCTGCCTGCAAGCAGTTGAGAGTACCCAGGCACCAATTGGGACGATTAAACCACTCTGCTCAGCTACCGGAATAAATTTGTTTGGTGGCAGGTAACCATATTTTTCACCATCCCATCGTATTAGCGCCTCTGCACCTTTGAGTTCACCACTCTGCGCATCTATCAGTGGCTGATAGTGAAGTTCAAACTCATCCCGCTCCAGGGCCAGTCGCAGATTACTTTCCAGGTCCAGTTGTTTGATTACGGAGGTGTGGATATCGTGGTTGTAATAGGAGAATGTGTTTCCGCCCTCATCCTTGGCCTGATATAAGGCGTGATCGGCATTTCGCAGCAGCATACTCGATTCACTGGCATCATCTGGATATATGGAGACACCTATACTTGGTGTCATTATCAATTCCTTACCCTCCAGAGTGAATGGATCTACAAATACCCGCAGGATATTTCTTAGCACCAGTTCCAAGTCTGAGATTGTATTCACGGAATACATGATTACAAGAAACTCATCACCACCATGGCGGGCCACTGTATCCTGCTTGCGTACAGCCTGTTGCAATCTTTCACCCACGTTAATCAGTATCTGGTCACCAAGCTCATGACCCAGTGAGTCATTGATCTTTTTAAAGTCATCCAGGTCGATAAACAGCAGGGCAACCTTTTCATTATGTCTGCTGGCATTTTGCAGTGCTTGATGCAGGCGATCCATAGCCAGCAGACGATTGGGAAGGTCGGTCAGGGCATCATACTGCGCCTGCCGTCGAATCTTCTCCTCCTGCTGTTTTCTGATGGTTATGTCCTCTTTAACCGCCAGGTAGTGAGTGATATCTCCCGTACTGTCTGTTACCGGTGAGATAGTAACCTGTTCCCAATACAGCTCTCCGCTTTTACGCTTGTTCAACAGTTCACCACTCCAATCACGGCCCTGTGTAATGGTTCCCCACAGACTCTGATAGGTGGTTTCACTTGTCATACCGGACTTAATTATGCGTGGGTTCTTGCCGATCACCTCGTCCCGATCGTATCCGGATACTTCCATAAAAGCGTTGTTTACATACTCCAACTCACCATCTTTATCAGTTATCAACACAGCCACCGGACTCTGTTCCACCGCCTTTGATAACAGTCGTATGGTACGTTGTGAGCGGTATTTCTCCTCTATCTCCTGATGCAGCTGCTCATTGGCCTGAGTGAGTTCCTGGGTGCGCTGTTCAACCCGCTGTTCCAATAGATCCTGTTCTCTCTTGAGTTCGTACTCCCGCGCCATAATCTTGACCTGCATAAGATTGAAGGCCGTTGCCAGATCTGTGAGTTCGTCACTTCCCTCTGCCCGAATAGCCGCAATGTCTGCATTCTCTGAAATTTCAATTGCTGCATTGCGTAGTCTGCGGATGCGCTGAGAAGCTGACTGGGCAACCAGGGTGGTAAATACGAGGATTAACATTACCGCAATGCCTGTCATAACCCAAAAGGCAATTCGCTTTCTGGAAGTATTTCGTTGTGTGGTTTGATAATATGCTTGTGCCTGCTGCTCCATGGTCTTAGACAGCTGACTCAGCCTTTGCGAGATACTCTCAAAATGTGGACCTGAACTGTACTGGGATATCCTGATTACCTCTTTCAGGTTCATGATATTGGCCGCAGTAATCACAGCCTGGATATCTTGCTCATACTGCCTCCAATCGTGAAGAATTCTGGGGGCTATACCAGTTCCTTCGTGATCTACTTCTTCTGCGAGGTTACGAATATCCAGGTTAAACTGTCTGATTTTTTCTTCTAAACTCAGTACCACACTACTTATTGCAAAGTAGTCCTTGGTTTGTGGCAGTTCATCCTCAACTATTCTTATACTATCCAGTTGTGACTGTAGACGATTCACCATTACCAGTGGTCGCACCTGATTCTCTATCAGTGTGTTCATCTGCTTTTCAGCATCGCCAAGAATCGTATTACCTTCAAAAGAAACTAAAATCAGTGAGACAGTAGCAATCAGAGCACCAAACAGAAGTTTGGTGCTAATGGACAACCCTAGTCTGCTATTGTTTAAAGCCACTCTAGTTTCCAGTAACGCTATTCATTTTGGGAAATACCGAGTAAATATTTGCCAGTAATCAATCTGTTGTTTGCGCCCATACTTTTCAGTAATCACTTCCCAGGAGGTGGCTGTCAGTTGCATCGCCTGAGCTGCGGTAATTGCACCTGTAGCCGCCCGTCGTAGATTTTCATTCAACACGGAAAAATACTCTGTATCACCAGGCAGTCCGGTCCCGGCCGGGACTGCGATATCCAGTTGGTTTGAAAAAATATCTATCAGCTGGGGGGTGTATCTCTCTCTAACTAATGGGTGTTTTAGATGATTGAATCGGTAGGGATCGGAAAACCCACCTATGGCAGAAATAGAGTGTGTAGAGATATCCGGGTCTGTAAGCCACATAGCATAAAGAAATGCCAAGTCACGATTGCTACCGTTGTTGGGGATTACCAGATTGTTGCCGTAGATATATGTGGTATGCGCTACCAACTTTCCATTAATAACGTCTCCCGGCATGGGGTATACCGCATATTTTCCACGTATGGGAGAGCTATCCATATTAAAAAGCTTTCCACCCGCAGCAGTTATTATGGTGGAAAAGCCCTGCCCAGCACGAAACCGGGGTAAGGTAAAGTTGTAGTCATTTCCGGGATCTAATAGTTTTGGCGGAGTGAAAGCGATGGTGGCAATATACTCTTCAGTGGCCTTTAGCCCCTCTGGCGAATTAATCAATGGTCGCATATTGTCATCAAACAGCGGTTGAACCGGATCACCCTTGGAGAGATAGCGCGGCATCCAGAACATCCATGCGGTCAACTCCTCTCTGGGCTCCAGGCTGCCGTATAACCCATCTTGTGGGCGATGAAAAAACTCAATCAGCCTCAGATAATCCCCCCAGGTTTCTGGTGCTTTCAGATCCAGAGAATATTTGCGTCTGAAGGCCTGCCTGTTATCCTCAGCCTCAAGCAGGTCCTTACGCAGATATAGCAGAGCGACATCATTATCTGCTGGCACACCTATGATCTTGTCACCGAAATACACCTGTTTCTTCGGCAGGATAAATCCGGATTCAGAGTCATCATTAAGATCAAATCCATATTTCGCAAATAGCGGGGTTAAATCAACCAGCAGATCTTTATGGTAAAGATCAGGGAACTCTCTGTTTCGTGCAATGGTTAGGTCAACATTCCTGTTACTGCGTATCAATTCCAGTGAGGCGACCTGCGGCATCACCTTTAAATCCAATTGCACCCCAGTCGCATCTTCCCACTGCTGCTTCAACTCGAAGGAGTTACCAGCGAAGTTGATCATATTCCCCTTCTTCACCACCAGTCTCAGCACCGGATTCTGTCCAATCGTTCCCTTAGTTTTAAGAGCGATGACAGCAGCGATAGCCTTATCGGCTATTTCACCTGTCTGAGCTGTAGAAAGGGGTAAGACAAGCAGTAACAAGGCATAAGCTGCCACGCTTATGAAATTACACCTGGTTAGATCCATTAGATGTCCAGTCTCCAGGCACAACCAAACCCACATTAATTATACGGATAAGGTCATGAATTTACAGGATATTATTATTTGTATATCTACTTAACATATACGTCTATATATATAGGCGACCGGGCGAGGGATTACTTTAGGTGCAGATGATATGCAATAGCTGGTATGAGTGGGGTACTGAAAACCAGCAAAATGCATAGTTACGTGAGGTAGCTCTGATTATCACTTCTCTACTCAGCTGTACTTTCCTCACCCATGGCGTCAAAATCGTCCATGATGCAGTAGATGGCAGGAACCATATGGAGTGCAAACAGCGCGGCAGCAAGCAGGCCAAATAACGAGGCTACGCCAACTGGTCAGATCCACTCCCAGGGCTATGTGGCCAAAAACCAAGCAGATGCAAGATGTTGGAATAACCACCATCACCGCGAGCGGGCCAGATGGTCAACCAGCAAGTCACTCCATTTACAAGACTGTTTCGCACCCAACTTGCAGTAATGGAAGCCTGATGTGTCCAGTGCAAGCTATACAGCAGTTTCGGCGTGACCGGAGCGCTTGTAATATAGATCGCGTTATTCATGGTTTATATTTAGGCTCTGGTGGATTTTCTCAGCATTAGCTGTCATAAAAGCTGGAGTATTGTTGTTAACCTTGTCCTAGATTAGTGAATAAAGGTAGTCATCTAGATTTGAGTAGAAGTCTGGTAGTAACTGCAATCGGAATTGGTTGGAGGATTAAAACACCCGCAGTTATGTCTATACAATCTAGCGCAATAATAGAATAGACACACTTGGAGAGATGTACCATGTTATGCCAGAAGTGTAGGACCAAAAATCTAGATAACGCAAAGTTCTGTGGCAATTGCAGCCATGAGCTGGTTGCTGAATCAGTTGGCAACACCAACCAACAGGTGGAGGTAAACGCAGAACAACAGCCGGTCTCTGCACTGATGAAATATGGCGTAATGTTGGCTGCATTTCTGATCCCAATTGTCGGCCTGGTAATGGGCATCATCTACAGCCAGGGAGAGACAAAAGATAAACATGCGGCGGGAAAGCTCTGGCTATTTGCCTGCGTAGCGGGGTTTGTTTTCTACCTTATACTCAGTAACTAGATCTGAATATTTGGAAGAGAGATGGTAATTGAGATAAGGGACATCTGGTTAAAGGCAGCTTCCTGACTATTGTTGATCGCTACTCCAGGTTTGCCAAGATTGGCGGCGAGATGATCAGTCTTGGGGCCATCGAAAGCGCCATTGGTCAGCAGCTGCCAGAGGATAGCGAGATCCTGGCCACAACCATCCCCGATGATAAGAAAGGTGAGAAAGTGGCTATGTTGTTTGCAGGTAACATTGAGCATGACCACCTGAAACTACTGATAGACCAATCTGAACTGAACCCATTGATGAGACCGGCCCTGCTGGTCCCGGTCGAGGCTATACCAAAACTCGGAAGTGGAAAGAGCAATTTCAGTGCGGCAAAACAGATTGCGTTGGAGACAGCCGCCGTATGAAGACCATAGACACCCACACCCACCTGCTCAGTCCCAAGGTGCAGTTCAACCGGTTGTACGACCGGATCACCATCTCATTCTTTGCCAAAAGCCTGGGGGTTGACCCCAAGCAATTGCGAGAGCGTCCATACGAGACCTACGTGGATGCAATGGCTAATTCCATAAGAGAGTCTGTCTATGTAAAGAAAGCATGTCTGTTTGGGGTAGATGTGCGGTTAGATGATCATGGCAGAGAGATAGACCGTGATCCGACAGTCTGTGCCATGAGTAACGATGTGGTGGCGGTTGCCAAGCGTTATCCAGAACAGTTTATCCCGTTTTTCTCCATCAACCCCTGCCGTGCCGATGCCATAGAGCAGATCGACCGCCAGATTGAAAACGGTTGCAGAGGGGCCAAGTTTCTTCAGAACTACTGGGGTGTAGATACGAACGATAAGAGGTTTATCCCCTACTATGAGCGACTCAGAGACCATGGCATTCCGCTAATCATCCATGTGGGTAGCGAGTACAGCATCGACTCCTTTTCTGAATATGAGAGTACCGATATGTTGCGGTTGCCACTGGAGACTGGCGTAACTGTAATTGCGGCTCACATGGGACTGGGAAGGATAAACTATAAACTGCGCTTCTGGCGCAATCTATCCAAAAATCCAGCGTACTTCGATGAAGACTATTTTCAACTGTTGGAGATGCTAAAGAGCCACCCAAACCTGTATGCAGATATCTCTGCTATCCTGGCACCCATGCGCGCCCGGGCGTTGCGCCATCTCTCCCAGCAGACCGATGTGCATAAAAAAATCCTGTTCGGCACCGATTACCCGGTTCCATTTACCATAGGTACGAACAGCTATGATCTGCCTCGTGAGAAACGGAGAATTATATCCAGAGTAAAAAACCCCTTTGACCGCTATATGGAAGCAACTCTGGAATACTTTCCTTCAGACAATCCTATATACAGCAACCACAGCAAGATTCTCAACTCCTCTTCTTGACTGCATACAGAATTTAGTTGGATGATTCCCAGAACCGGACTTGATCCGGCACGGCCGTTAGGCAATTCTGGTCAGGGAACAATAAACTCTAATATTAAAAACAATTGCTCTATGACCCTCATTCTTCGTATTCATTACCCATTTGATGAATCGCATTTAGCGCACTTAGATTCCATGTAATTGCACCTCCTGATACTAATGATTTGTCGTGATTGCTTTTTAAAAATAGAGCCCACGTCTGACTGGGGTTGACCTTTCCCCTGCATTAGAACCAAAGCTTCGATGAGATTCTTTCACTTTATGCTGCTCTCTTTGCGAATTCGATGACAATGAAACCGGCGCGCCTGCCAGCGATATTCGGTCCACCTTCGATGGGATAGTTTTGCATAAATCCTGATGCAGTGCCTGAAATGCTGCGCATGGAGACCGGTATGCAACACCTGGATAAGCGACTTCCTGCTGGACTCGATCCTGGAACGGGAGCGCGAGAAGCACGGATATTAACAAAGATCCGTTAATGCCTCGATAACATAGTCCTGCTGCTCAACAGTCAAGGTAGGATACATGGGGATTGAAAAGATCTGTTTAGCGGCAAGCTCGGTATGCGGTAAATCACCCTGTCTGTATCCCAGATGCTCATATGCTTTCATCGTATGTATTGGCCATGGATAGCTGATATTAACAAAAATATCCCTGGCCCTAAGTGATTCGATTATGCTGTCACGTTGCGGATGGCGGCACACATATAGATAGTATACGTGCTTGTTGCTACCTGAGACCTTGGGCAGTACCAAACCGGTTGCTGCAAGTTTGCGATCGTACTTTTCTGCCAGTGCCCTGCGTTTGTCGATATAGGTTTCTATTCTGCGAAGTTTAAAGCGAAGAATGGCCGCGTGCACCTCATCCAGCCTTGAATTGTAACCATGCTCAATTGCATCATAGGTGCTCTCCATACCGTAGAAGCGCAGACGGCGAACTTTTTCGGCATGTTTTAAGGCATTGGTAACTACCATACCGCCATCGCCATAACCACCGAGCGGCTTGGTTGGATAAAATGAAAAGGCCGAGTAGTCGGACATGGAGCCGGCTTTACGGCCCTTATATTCTGCGCCATGGCTTTGCGCGCAATCTTCTAAGATAGACAGATTATGTTGTTTGGCGAGGCTGCAGACTTTGTCCATGTCTACGCATTGTCCAAACAAATGAACCGGGAGAATGCATTTTGTTTTCCTGCTTATTAATGCCGGCAACAGGTTAACATCCATAAGGTATGTCAGGGGATTAATGTCACAAAAAACAGGGGTGGCCCCAGTTGATACAATGGCTGATACCGTCGGAACTGCAGTGTTTGATACGGTAATAACTTCGTCGCCTTCACCGATGCCAAGTCCTTTCAGTGCCAGAAAAAGGGCGTCGGTGGCACTATTAACGCCGATTCCATATTTACAACCGCAATAATTTGAAAACTCTTTCTCAAAGGCAGCGACATTGTTACCCAGAATTAATTCTCCTGATTCAAAGACTGACTCCACAGTCTTTAATATGTCTTGCTTTTCCTCGGCATATTCTTCGAGATAACTCCAAACGCTAACTTTCATAGTAATTGCCTATCTTTCCATGGCTTGTACTAGCTTTGCCATCGCTAATGCATCTTCTCGAAGGCTTTCACTGTACTCGTGCCAGTCTTTTCTGCCGATTGCACCAGCAACGGCAGTAATGAATTCGACGGGTGCATTGCAAGGAGCAATGGAAGTCTTGCTGTATTTTCCCTGGTGCTGAATTCTGAGGGTGTTACTGAAATCGTACGGGGTTGTATAGAGCCGATCCAATTCAATAGTCATACCCCGTCCCATAATACTGGCGGTGTTCCTATATTCGGTTTCAAAGCCGAAATGTCCTATCACCGAGCGTCCCACAGGGAATTTCGCCATCATTGAAAAGCCAGTTTCAACGCCGGTTTTTGGGTGTCTATTGGTTACATGAGCCGAGATGGAATCCACAGTGTCCTCAAACAGAAAGCGGCCAATTGAGATAGCATAGGGCCCAAGGTCCCAGATGGCTCCACCACCCATATGTTTCTGGTTACGGAAATTGCTTTTATCAAGGGGAGGAAAACTGAAGGTGGTAACAATCTTCTCTGGCCTGATGCTGGTGTCGGCGAAGGTAGTGCGGATGCTATCCAGTTGTGTATGTGCAGCATAAACCAGCGCTTCAGCCAGACACAGTTTCTTGCTGTCCGCCAGATCAAGTAATCTGCTGACATCTGCCAGATTCACACATGCCGGTTTGTCGACAATAACATGGCAGTTCTTCACCAAGCATTTTTCTATCCAGGTAGCATGTAAATTGTTGACCAGGGAGATGTAAACGATATCAGGCGAGAAAGTCTTGATAGCGTATTCGTAATCCAGAAAATAATCTGTAATTACAGGAAATTCCATCCCCTGGCTTTTTCCCCGTCTTTTCGAAGCCACTCCTATCCTGGAAAACACCTCGCAGGATGGCAGAAAAGGCAAAATTCTTTCCCTGACAAAATTTGAGAATCCCAGGAATAGAATGCGCATGTTGGCGATCAGGTGAAGCGAAGAAACAACGATGACAATAGTGTTCTGGTGTCAACCGTGCATAGGCCGAGTTTCTGGTATTCCTCTATCTGGTAGAGGCTCATCCAGATAAAATTATCCGGAATCTCACTGTCATCAATATGAGCCACCTGAACAATCATGTTTCGATTCTGATACTGATAGAATCTGCCACCTTCTTCTGACTGAATGGTGTCGCAAATCACTGTCATCGGATCTGGATCCATAAAATATTCCAGGAATGCATAATCTCTGTTCCATTTTTTCCATTTATAGTGATAGTTGGAGCAAGACACCGTCGGGGTCAGCTCGATACTCAATCGGCTGCCGGCTTCAACTCTTGCCTGCACTAGAAAGTGCATTTTATTATCAATTGTTCTGGTGATAAAACCAATGAGGCCAAGCGCATCGTCTTTCAGCAAGGGTTGATCCCATTCCGTCACTTCCCGGCTGCTTGCCTGAACATTAACCGCGATAACTGAAAAAAAAGGTTCAGACTTGTGTCTTATTTTGTCGTCATGTATTTCCCAATCATTCAGGTCAAGCAATTGTTTTAGCCTGGACTTGATGGGATATTTTCGTTTTATAGCGGCAAGCCATGCATCGATCTCTGAATGATCGACATGGGTATTGCCTGTATTCTGGCTTGATTTGATGATTTCACATGAAAAGTCATCTAGTTGAATCCCGGGATACTCTTTTGACAGCAGTTCCAGTACGTCGGTATCCTTTCCACCGCTGGTGTCTGTTCTGAATCCTGGAATGCAGGACAAAACCGAGCGGGAATCCATATTAACGATATTGTTTCTTTGCAGAAGCAATTTAATCTCTCTTAACGTGAGCCAGTGGAAGCCGTCTTTCACTGGTACTTCCTCGGTTACATCGATTATTACATTGCGGTTTTGTTTTTTGTAAAACCTGGCGCCTTGCTCGGATTGCAGCTGGTCAACAACGACTGCTGATTTCCCATTCTCCTGGAAATATTCAATGTAGTGTTGACTCTGTCCACCGTGCACTTTCCTTATATTGCTATAGGTAGCCTGAACCGTGGGGGATAAGTGAACCATGCCAACATTACCAGGCTCGATTTTAGCTTGCATTAAAAAGTACCGCACACCGGAAAATTGCTTGGTTAATATTCCAAGCAAGCCGACCTCAGGTTGATTGATAATTGGCTGGTCCCATGTGGCGCTGAAGCGGGTATTTAAATCAACATCGATTCCCTCAATACTGAAAAATCGCCCACTATTGTGCGCCAAGCTGCCCGCAGAATTAAGTGACCATTGCTTCATATCATCGAAATTGATCGGGGAAACTCTAAAGTCACTATTGGATTTGATTTCGTCAAACCAGTGATCAAAACTACTGAATGCCTGGAAGCGGTTTTCCCTTGCCAACATGGAACTGAGGAAGGTGGCACCAGTTTTATCCACTAGGGCTTCTCCACGTTGTAATGGTCCTTTATATAATCTAGATATTGCTCGATGTTGCGCAATGACATAGACATTTCATAAAATGTGTTGGCCAATACCAAGCAAACAGCGTCCTGGGATATATTGCGAATTTCAATAAATGTCAGCCTTGGTATGTATAGGCCTTTGCAGGGATCATCCATGGTGTACTCGCAGGTGGATGTGTCGGGAAAGATAAGCTTGAAGGACATGGACCCATGGGCAGCGACTACTACCTGATCAGTTTCAATGTGGCTGTGTCCACCCCTGTCCCTGACCATATGATGCATAAAAAAAACGCGCCGTATATCAATGGGTATATCACTGATTTGTTCAACTGAGGTCAGTACACCACGATTGTCCTTGTAGGAGGGTAAATCAATTAAACAGGCCGATTTGTTGAGTGTTGCGTGGCTGGTCACGTGGCAATCCCGATTAATATGCTGAAAGACACTATTGTTTTACCTGCATGCAGGTAACCTATTGAATTGTGTGTCTATCCAGGATGAATCTTAACTGATGTGCACGCTGTAATACAGGTTTTCACTTTTGTTGTGCCGTTGCGCAGGGCGGTTTCAACTACGGTATCCGAGTTATGCCACAATGCCACTGGATCGGTGAGAATCAATTCCTGCCTGTCTGGACACGATTGCCGGCACAGCGGCTGTGGTAACCGATATGTGGGCAGTCCCATTCAACCATTGTACAGACACGATTGCGTACCAGTGCTGGCATATAGTGCGTTTTCGTGAGTTCTTGCTGGGAACAATATTGCTGGTAGCCTCGGCCGAGTATTAGTAAGAACGCCACCTACTTCAATGCCCCCAGGCATGGAACCTAGCCCATGAAACCACGATAGAGTAACTTAATTCCATATGTCTCTTAGAAACTGCGCATCAAACGTTTTTCGAGGCGGTTTCAGAAACGGCATCCTAACCATTGCCTTGGCCACGTTCCTTATGGTGGAAGAGCATCGGTTCAGGATAGCGGCCTGCATTTACACCGAGGTAACGGAACTTTCGGAAGCGATTCCAGTCACCCGGCTCCTTGAATCGATAGGCGCTGATATCTGAGGGAATGTGTTTAAACCAGCGATGGTAGAACACTGAGGAGGTAGTAATCTGCCCTTTTGCGAATTCGGGCGCTTCTATCAATTCCCATCTGCCGATTTTATTTTCGTAATGAAACGGGTGCCAAACAAAATCGTAGCGGTTCTCCTGTATGAACCCCAGTAATTTTTCGATCCGGTCAAGCGGGTAAAAATCATCGTCGTCAAGGTGCGTGATGAAATGCCCTTGGGCCAGTGAAAGCGCATGATTCTCCGGTTTTATACCCGCGACTGTCCAGTGAAGATAGGAGTCATCAGGATATGCGCCACGTTTGTCCAAGTTGATGAACGTTAAGCGCGGGTCATCAATTCTGGCAAGGCGTTCTTCAGTGTCATCCTGGCAGTCATCCCCCACAACAATCAGCTCTAGATTGCGATAAGTCTGCTTAAGCACTGAGGGAATGGCACGTTCAGCGAGCAGCTTTCCACGGTTGTACGTGGCGATACAGATTGAGACAAGTGGCTCAGGTTCGTTAAATACAGTTTGGTATTCAGCTGTTTTTCGATCCTTCAGCCAGCTGTCAAGCAGACTGTCATTCATATCAATGCGACAGCGCAACGTGTCCAGCTCGAGTTCATACCTCTTTAAGCGACGTTCCAAGCGTTTAATACGTTTTCTGAAGAACATAAGTTTGGAAGTACTATCAAAAAAATAGGAAGATACCAAATTTGGCGTTTTTTTCAAGTGGAGCTGGGCTAAACGATGCGATCCAGCTGAAAAATCCAGATCTGTATCACCCAGCTTTACAATTGTTTTCAAAAGCGGATCTTCATAGATTTGGTAAATTGCAGATGGCTCGGCGCACTCAGGTGTAAATATAAAAAAAGACGATTCAATTGACCATTATCCAGCAGCTGTGACGAGTGAAAGTGATAGAAAATAAGTGGTACACCACCTACCGTCTTATTATTATTGATGAGATGATGGCTGTATATTGCGTGTACAGCAAGTGGGCTAGGGAGAGACCTGTGGACTGAGGATTCCGCGCATGATCATTGGAACTGACTGATCCATGCTGAAAAACGGCCTCTTTTCCACCGAAGTTAGTGAAATGCTTAGAAACAAGATCATTACACGACATATAAAGAGTAGGGAAAAAATCGCTGAAAACCGAATGATCCACCCAAATTTATCAGTGCACTACTAGCATAAGTTGCTTCCGATACACTAGAATTCATGCTGGATGCCCTTTGGTCGATCTGGAAATATGACTACCACCACATTTTTCGGAAACCGTTCAACAAACAGACCTAAAAATGAACAGATGCATAAAATCACAGGCATACCAAGATGTAATCTGCCTGCCCTGCTCGGGCGCAGAAAACAACCAGATTGGTCCCGGCATAAAAGGTGGCCTTTACCAGGCGGATGGAACACCGATCCCTGAAGGGTTTCTTTACCGGCAGAGCGCATCAGCTTGCCTGAAACAAAACGGTAATATCAGCTACAAAGGTAAAGACAATTCTCCCGTCCGCCAAATTCAATTTCCCAATGATATCGGCGAGACAAAACAGGAACTGACCGGCACATATATCTATGCGGGACTTCTGGTCAGTCACTTCGGCCATTTCCTACTAGAAAGCCTGGCACACCTATGGTTCATAAAGCTGAACCCAGATCTCCCCATTCTCTGGGTAGCCGCCCACCAGCAACAAGAACTCAGCACTTTCCAGAAAGAAATCCTGTCTCTGCTCAAAATCAAGAATACGATCCACATCCTGACTGAACAGTCGAAAATTGAAAAACTGATCGTTTCACAAACCGGCTATATGGTTTCATCGGAATTTTCGGCCTTGCAAAAGCAGGCGCTGAAAGTATTCGATCAGGTGCACCTGAAGCCTGGTAAGAAGCTTTGGCTTTCCAGAAAAGATGTACTCCATGGACGGTTTCTGAATGAACAGATCCTTGAAGAGTATCTGACTTCTGAAGGCTGGACGATCTACCAGCCTGAAAAATACAGCATTACTGAGCAGCTCCAATATATCCAAGACGCCGAACATCTGGCCGGCATCGAAGGTTCAGCCCATCATTTACTAATCTTACTGCCCGGTTATCAAGGCAAGGTATCGATTTTTCCACGCGGCCCAAAAATCAACGGTGATTTTCTGACGATCGCAGAAATGTTGGGGCTGAAACAAACAGTTTATTTTGAAACAACAGCAGACTGTACTCCAAAGTACAGGAGCTGGCAGAAGGACTGGTGCTGGTTGGATATGAACCATGTACTGCAATGTCTAGGCATATCCCCAAAGCCAGGAGGCATATTCCGCTGGGTGTTAACCACCACCCTTCAGAACTTTCCACACCAAACCCGCTGGAAACTGGTGCTTCGGATTACCACCGAATACCTGACAAAAAAAATCAAACGGATTTCTCCGGCAAAATTTCAGTTACAGTCAGTAACTGAATCTGAGAATAGTGGTATAGCAGGTGCATGAATATCACCCATGGGCTGGGTGCGCATAGGCACCCACCATGCTGCTCAGTTTGATCATGGCAAGCATAGTCTACTCAGTTTTTTTAGATTTCTTTCTTTTATAGCCTGAATAAGCTGGGTATTTGTAATGATGGAATATACTACCTGTTACCAGC
>CAZVME010000083.1:0-14786 GCA_964628835.1 uncultured Gammaproteobacteria bacterium
CACTAAATGATACAGACCATCCTGGGGCTGGGTGCTAGCGCCCTGTTCCTGTTCGTATTTTTCTGGCTGCTACCCATCATCCTGATCCTAAAATCCAACAAGACTACTGGAGCTGAAAAACTGTTCTGGCTGGTAGCGGTCCTGTTCATCTCCTGGTTCGCCTGGATCCTGTATCTGCTGTTGGCCCCTATCGGAGACAGGGGCTAGTACTGAACCCATATTTTTTCTAACCCGGAATCGCCTACTTAACGGTAATGGTGATCCGTTTCGACTTTATAGCCGGCGCATGGGGTATATGATTCATGTCGCCCAGCAGCAGTTGCAGGGTGTGTCGGCCCGGGCCCAGTTTGACAATAGTCTCAGTCTGTCCCCCACCAAAATGCCGGTGCCACTGATCCGAGGGTATGGGCTGATCCATATTTGGCAGCTTTTCTGCATCCAGCAACAGATGGTGATGACCGGTCCCGGCCTTGCTAGTGCCGGCCGGCGCCACCCCCATCCCTTTGAGCCCAAACCTGACGGTAACCGGGCTGGCCACCATGGCACCATCTGCAGGTGCGATGATATAGACTCCGGCCCCATCCGGTGCAGGGGTACGAGCCGTGGCGCCCGCACAATAAACAAGCGCTCCTGCAATCAGAACTGACCATAGTATTTTCATTTTTGGATCCTCCATAATATTGGCCCATGGGTCACATTGGGGACAAAGCTGGTGAAACTGAGAAATCTGGGGGTATTGGTATCCTGAACATCCCGGTACTGGATGGTTTAGCACACCCCATCACCAGGCCCTCCTCTGATCCATAACCATAAAGGTAGACTATTTCCCAGCTGTTAGGTAGGTTATTTGGCGTCACCTGGGGCTAGCGTCTGAGCAGTTCCCGGATCATGCCGAGATGGGCACCCAAATCAATCCCAGTCTAGCGCTTCAACTCCCGGCACCTGTACTGCAACAAGTCCAACCCCGGGCAGGGTATTGATGACCATAATCCCGCCCGGAGCCAGACTCCAAAACACATCCGTATAGAAAGCAACCTGCGAGATACAGGACTCATGCCGGGCATGGTCAAATAGATCACACAGGATTAGGTCATAGGTGGTTTGGCACTCTGAGAAAAGCTGCCTGGCAGTCCTGATGAACCAAATTGATGCCGTCCGCATGGGAAATTGCCACGGGGTTTTGATCTTTTCCATAGGCCTATTACTGGAGCATAGCAGTATGGTGATTTTTCATGCCATCTACCCTTTGGCCGCAAATAGAATAGGGCGTATAGTAATGGGTTTAGTTTTAGAGTCTGAACCAGATGGAAAACATCCGTATTCGCGGCGCCCGCACCCACAATCTGCAAAATATAGATCTGGAGCTGCCTCGGGACAAGCTGATCGTAATCACCGGGCTGTCTGGCTCTGGCAAATCCTCCCTCGCCTTTGACACCATCTACGCCGAAGGTCAGCGCCGTTATGTGGAGTCACTCTCCGCCTACGCCAGGCAGTTTCTATCCATGATGGAAAAGCCCGACGTAGACCATATCGAGGGCCTATCGCCAGCCATCTCCATTGAGCAGAAGACCACCTCCCACAACCCACGTTCCACAGTGGGCACCATCACCGAGATCTATGACTACCTGCGCCTGCTGTTCGCCCGCGCCGGTGAACCACGCTGCCCCACCCATGACCTCCCTCTGCAAGCCCAGACCATAAGCCAAATGGTGGATCAGGTCCTGGCCCTGCCTGAGGGAAGCAGATTGATACTGCTGGCCCCAGTGGTATCAGAGCGTAAGGGTGAGCATCAGAAGCTGTTGGCGGAGCTACTGGCCCAGGGCTTTATCCGCGCCCGCATTGATGGCGAGATCTTTGAGCTGGACGACGCACCGGAACTGGAGCTGCACAAAAAACATAGCATCGAGGCGGTGGTGGATCGCTTCAAGGTGCGACCGGATCTGGAGTTGCGTCTGGCCGAATCCTTCGAGACCGCCCTGCGCCTGTCGGATGGTCTGGCACGCATCGCCTGGATGGACGAAGGTAGCACCAAGGATGAGCCAGTACGGGAAGAACTGATCTTCTCTGCCAACTTTGCCTGCCCCAAGTGTGGCCACAGCATCCAAGAGATGGAACCGCGTCTGTTCTCCTTCAACAACCCGGTCGGAGCCTGCCCCAGTTGTGACGGTCTGGGCATGGAGCAGTTCTTCGATCCAGAACGGGTAGTGGCCCACCCCGAACAAAGTTTGGCCGGTGGTGCCGTTCGCGGCTGGGACCGACGCAACGCCTACTACTTCCAGCTAATCACCTCTCTGGGCAACCACTACGGCTTCGATGTGGAGACACCCTGGTGTGATCTTACAAAGGAAAATCGCCACACCATCCTCTATGGTAGCGGCAAGGAGCAGATCAAGTTCAGCTACTTTAACGAGCGCGGCGGTAGCCTTAAGAAGACCCATCCATTCGAAGGCATCATCCGCAATATGCAGCGTCGCTACCGGGATACTGAATCCAACGCGGTACGGGATGAGCTATCACGCTATATGGCCCATCAGCCCTGCCCTGAGTGCCAGGGAACTCGTCTGAACCAGGCGGCACGCCATGTATTTGTAGCAAAACACAACCTGCCAGCTATAACCTCTCTGCCAGTGGGCCGTGCCCAAGAATTTTTTGACCAGTTAGAACTCCCTGGTCACCGCGGACAGATTGCCGCCAAAATTAATCGTGAGATAAGCCAGCGCCTCAGCTTCCTGGTAAACGTAGGACTGGATTACCTGACCCTGGACCGCAGTGCCGAGACCCTCTCCGGCGGCGAGGCCCAGCGCATCCGCCTGGCCAGCCAGATCGGCGCCGGTCTGGTGGGTGTCATGTATGTACTGGACGAACCATCCATCGGCCTGCACCAGCGCGACAATGCCCGTCTGTTAAACACCCTCACCTACCTACGGGATCTGGGCAATACCGTGATCGTGGTGGAACATGATCAAGAGGCGATACAGTGTGCCGATCATGTGGTGGATATCGGACCTGGCGCCGGTGTGCACGGCGGCAGAATCATCGCCCAGGGCACGGCCCAGGATATCGCCGACAGTGAGGAGTCACTCACCGGACAGTACCTGAGTGGCAGGCGCTCTATCCAGATACCAGAGCAGCGCACCCCCAACGACCCGGAGCGCATACTCTCCCTGCTGGGGGCCAGTGGCAATAACCTGAATGCGGTGGACCTACACATACCGGTGGGACTGCTCACCTGTGTCACCGGCGTGTCCGGCTCAGGCAAATCCACCCTGATCAACGACACCCTCTACCCGCTGGCGGCCACCACCCTGAACAAGGCCAACCGTGATGCCAAACAGCATAGTGAGATCACCGGCCTGGAGCTGTTCGACAAGGTGGTGGATATCGACCAGAGCCCCATTGGCCGCACCCCACGCTCCAACCCTGCTACCTATACCGGCCTGTTCACCCCCATCCGCGAACTGTTTGCCGGCACCCAGGAGTCCCGCTCTCGCGGCTACACCCCAGGACGCTTCAGCTTCAATGTGAAGGGCGGGCGCTGTGAGTCATGCCGTGGTGACGGCGTAATCAAGGTGGAGATGCACTTCCTGCCCGATATCTATGTACAGTGTGACCTGTGCAATGGCAAACGCTACAACCGTGAGACCCTGGACATCAAGTATAAGGGCAAGCGGATTGATGAGGTGCTGGCCATGACAGTGGAGGACGCCCTCACCTTTTTCGACGCCATCCCCCCCATCAAACGCAAGCTACAGACCCTGATAGATGTGGGGCTCTCCTATATAACCCTGGGGCAGAACGCCACCACCCTATCCGGCGGTGAAGCGCAGCGGGTGAAGCTGTCACGGGAGTTATCCAAACGCGACACCGGCAACACCCTGTATATCCTGGATGAGCCCACCACCGGGCTACATTTTCACGATATTGAGCACCTGCTGGAGGTGCTGCATCGACTACGGGATCACGGCAATACCGTGGTGGTAATCGAACACAACCTGGATGTAATCAAGACCGCAGACTGGATCGTGGACCTGGGACCGGAGGGTGGTGACCAGGGTGGCAGGATCATCGCCCAGGGCACACCGGAACAGGTGACCAAGACCGACGGATCCTATACCGGTGAATACTTGCAAAGTTATCTAAAGGGAAAGGGATAAAAAAACATGCCCGAGAGATAGGAATTTGCTTTCAGCAGGTGCAGCGCTCTGCACCATCAGCAGGTCCATGAGACTTAACATAACCACAGCTATCCATAATAGACTCTTCACCCTACCCTTTCCCATATATTGAATCAAAGTCATACAGAACCAGCCATTCTGCGACTGTTTCAAACACTAATATCACATAGCGGCTGCAGGCTGCAGAGAGAGTTTTCTTGCGTTCTTAAGCAAACCAGAAAGTACAATTTCTCCTCTGGTGAAAACCACACATAACGCTTAAACTATATTTAGAATTCCAACCATATTTTCAGGTTTTACGGCTATGATTTTACAAGAGGTCTTGATACCAACAATCATTGCCCACCCCAGCATGATGGTGGGAGAGGTATTCCAGGAGTGTATTGCCAAGGGAGTCCACGGCATACCGTTTCACAACAAAGACGGTATCATCACTGGCCGTATCTCTATACGCCATGTATTCCGCCAAGCCTGCGTAACCAAGGATATAATCGAAGGAGCCCATTTAATGGGGGACCATATCGACCATATGGAACTGCAGAATATAGAAAAATGTAAGATCTTGGGCCAATCGGTGGAACTATACCTACTGAAGAATATTCCTGCACTCAGCTCAAATTCCTCGGTTAGAAAAGCGGTTGCCATTATGGAGCAGTTTAACTCCAGCTATGCATTTGTCATCGATAACGGTGACTATAAGGGAACAGTAACCCGTTTCGGTATCGCCAGCCTATTACTGAAACACTGGGAGCTCTGCCCAACGGAGACTCGCACTGGTGACTGACAGCTCTGCAATGCTGGTTTCAGCAGCAATTCTTACAATTACGTACGTATTCATATTCCGCGAAATTATACATCGCACCTATGCAGCTATCCTAGGTTCTGTGGTCATGATTGGCGTGGGCATGTTCATGGGTTTCTACTCACAGGAGAAAGCCCTAACCGCCATCGATGCCAACACCATCTTTCTATTAGCAGCCATGATGATGGTGGTTGCCCTGCTACGACCCACCGGTGCCTTTGACTACACTGCGGTACGCATTGCCCACTTCTCAAAAGGTGATCCCAAGCGGTTGCTGGTTTTTCTCAGCCTGGCGGTCAGTCTGATCAGCATGATACTGGACAACGTGACCACAGTAATAGTTTTTGCCCCGCTGACCATACTTATCTGCCGCATCCTGAATCTCAACCCCATGCCCTTTTTGATTGCCGAGGCCATGCTCTCCAATATTGGGGGCACCGCCACCTTGGTGGGAGACCCACCTAACATCATGATTGGCAGCGCCGGCGACATCGATTTTACCCAATTCCTTGTACATATGGGACCACCGGTAAGTGTGGTCTGGATTGGAACTGTCGGGCTGTTGCTGTTTCTGTTCCGCAAGGATCTGACCCCTGGAGAGATCTCCCAGCTGGACATGGATTACAGCAAGGCAATCAAGGACCCGGTACGCCTACGGCGTACACTTTATGCCCTGGGTCTGATTGTGCTGCTATTTTTTGTCCATCACCATCTCCATTTCTATCCCGCCTTTGCCGCTTTTATAGGCCTGGCCCTGGCCCTGGTTCTGCTACAACCAGAACCGGATGATCTATTTGGAGCAGTAAACTGGTCGATACTGGTGTTCTTTTCCGGCCTGTTTGTAATAGTTGGTGGGGTGGAGTCATCCGGCCTGCTGGATTTGGTGGGAGAGAAGCTTGGGACCTTGGCAACAGATCCGGAAATGCTACTAATAACCTGTCTGCTGCTGATGTGGGTATCTGCAGTTCTCAGCGCAATTGTTGACAACATCCCCTTCACCGTTACCATGATCCCCATCATCCTGGGCCTGGAGAGTCAGGGCGCAAACATCACACCTCTGTGGTGGGCTCTCTCTCTAGGGGTGGGGCTGGGTGGTAATGCAACCCATATCGGCGCAACTGCAAATCTGATCGTAGTAACAGAATCAGAACAGTGTGGCATCAAGGAGGCACGGATAACACCTGCCATATGGATCAAACGTGGCGTCCCGGCAACCCTGTCGAGTCTAACCCTGGCAACCGGTCTGTTCGCGGTCTTTTTCGAGTATTTTCTGTAGATAAGGAATGGGAATTTGCATTCAGCAGATATGACGCTTAGCGGGATCAAAAGGCCAAGAGGATAGCTGGTTACCTTTGCCTTGTTTCTGAGTCCCTCCCAGATACCCAGTTAGATTCACACCTTCTAACTATCTGATCGGGCTCATGCTTTCCAACTACTACAACGCTTCTCCATGCGCCGACCCGCGATAGGAACCAATAATTAGAGCTTACAACTCTGGAATAAAAGCAATATGACAATAAAGCATGAGTACCAAAGATACAATCCATATATCCTGACATTCTTTGTTAGCCTGTTTTTTTCCTACCTGGCAATCAGCACTGACAATCTTATCAATCATGATGCTGTGTTTTTTATGGATGCATCCAAGACTGTCCTGAGAGACGGAATTATTGCGTCATTTAATAGCTACACATGGCCATTCTATTCATGGTTAGTGGCATTGGTACATAAGGTCTTGTTCTTTTCACAAATTGAGCAGACAGCCCACTTTATCAACGCCCTGTTTATCTCTCTTTCTTGTATGCTTTTTATCCGGATATATGCAGAGATAACAAACCACAAAGGATCGATGTGGGTTGCGGCCATATTAATTCTGGCATTTGGCGGAATCAACAGCTTTCGTGCTGACATAATGCGTGATATACCGTATTGGTTCTTTTTTCTGGCTGGATTTTTCTGTCTGTTACGCTATTACAAAAGCCCGAGGTGGACCACAGGGGTTGGCTGGCAGTTATTTGTGGCACTGGCATTTTTGGCCCGTGTAGAGGGGTTGATAATAATATTGCTGGGGCCGCTAGCTTTATTTTTAAAACATGCCCCAATGAAACAGCGCATTATTCAGGCGGGAGCATTGTATGGCCTCTACGCTGTGGGTTTAATAGTTGCGGCTGCCATTCTTGTTGCATTGGATATTTCGTATCTTGATATACCAGTTGGTAAGTTGAAAAAAACATTGCATTTTATCCTTGGAGATGGGGTGTTTGGGTTATACGACAATGCGGTTAGAAATGTAGGAGAGCTGTATAAATACGAAGGATTGCACATCGACAAGAATTACTGGGTACTAGCTGTTATTCATGCATCCGGGTTGTTGGCCTATGTGTCTGTCAGGGTTTTGGGATGCCTGGGTTTTTTCTATTCTGCTATTTTTGCTTATGGCGTATTTAAACGACAAATACAGATTAGTGAATATAACCGGATTATCCTCTATTTTGTTGCTTTTCTGTTCCTGTTTTTTTGTGTTTATATGTTGAAGGGGCCGGTCCTTACACCGCGCTATACGACATCACTGGTATTCATGTTATTGCTGCTAACTGGCCAGATTGTGGAGCAGCTGCTACCAGCAATATCCACCAGCAGGCACAGAAGAAAGATTGTATCTGTGATATTTCTTTACCTGTTTTTGACTACTGCCGACTCACTTATTACCACTCAGGGTGATTCAAAAGACTATGTATTGCAAGCCGGCAGTTGGGTCAGGGAGAATGTAGATAACTCTACACCTGTATATTCAAATTACTTTAAGGCTCTTTACTATACTGACAGAGGTCGCTCACGCAAGGATAGCATGCGCTTTAAAAAGCTGGTAAAAGGCATTAACCATGGTACGTTAGCTAAGGGTGCATATATTATTGTCAATATCGAACAGGACCAGGATAAAAACCATGCGGAGATACTGGATGGCCTTGTAGCGGATAAAACAATCGAATATGTGATTACGTTTGCAAATGATGAAGATGACAAATTAGTTATCTATAGATTGTCTACAGTGACACCTTAGGTACCAGTTTTTAATAAGAGGAAAAACCACTTGCTTTTTTGCTTGTAAGGCTAGATAGACATTTAATTGCTTCAGTGGATTGGGTGATTTAATAAGGGCTAGGACTATATTGTGTTTTGGGTAATTCTACTTGCTTTTCTTACAACTTTTGCGCTTACCTGGTTGATACTGGTTTTTACCAAAAATATTGGCTTTCTTGATAGGCCGACCAAGCGCAGTTCTCATATTACACCCACACCACATGGTGGTGGCTTATCTTTTGTTATCACATTTCTGACAGCTCTGGGGTTGTCCTATATATTTTTTGATGATGGTGCAAAACCTGAGCCAGCAATATTGTTTACATTCTTATTTGGCGGCTCCTTGGTTGCGATAGTTGGATTATTGGATGATCGCAGTAATCTTCCGGTTAGCTGGAGACTTCTCTCACATGCTCTTGCGGCACTGGTAGTTTCTATTATGGTTGGGATACCGACTATTCCCCTGGGTATCTGGAACCTTGATCTTGGTTGGTGGGGGTTACCGCTAATAGTATTGGCCATTGTCTGGGTTGAAAATCTGTTCAATTTCATGGATGGGATTGATGGCATTGCCGGTGTTGAGGTGTTAACTGTTGCGGGAGGAGCCATACTTATCTTACTGACTGAGTCCCAGGGCAGCTTTTCAATTTTCTGGATGCTTATTCTGATTGCTGGAGTTGCCGGGTTTATGCTTTGGAACTGGTCACCTGCACGTATCTTTATGGGTAATACTGCAAGCGTGTTTTTGGGTTTTTCGCTGGCAGCATTCGCGGTTATAACCTCACTTGAAGGGAGCGCCAATATTTGGACATGGCTGATCCTGTTGGGTGTCTTCTTTGTAGATGCTACATTTACTCTGCTACGTCGCATGCAGCGACGGGAACGTTGGTATCTGGCGCATCGCTCACATGCCTATCAGAAAATAAGTCAGCAGCTGGCATCTGACAGTAATCAGCCCACGGAACAGGCCAGGGCAAGAGCACATCGACTGGTCTGTTATGGGGTGATAGGGATAAATGTTTTCTGGTTGTTACCCTGGGCATGGTTGAGCGTCTTGTATCCGGGACTTGGGTTGCCGTTTTCAGTGACTGCGCTTCTTCCACTGGTGATGGTTACGGCTAGCGTAAGGGCAGGAGAAACAAGATAAAATAACGACTGCCTAGGCACTACGTTTCTCCCGGTCTGGCCGGGATGAGAAGATTTAACAATACTACAGTCTACCCTGCACCCAAATCGTTAAGGCTGCACATGGATATTAAAATCAGGTTATGATCAGGAAAAACACCACTACACTGTTCTATTGCTTTCTGCTTTGGGCGACAGCCACTCCAGGATTTGGAATAGAAGATCGGGACATTACGGTAAGGCGGCACTCAGGTAACCCCCTAATTACGTTCAGTTCATCAGTTTCACTTGGTAATAATATCAACGGACCAACAGTAATAAAGTCCCCACCTTGGCTAAAGTCGCCACTGGGCAAGTACTACATGTATTTCGCCCATCACCATGGCAAGTTTATACGCCTTGCCCATGCTAATGCCCTGAAAGGGCCATGGATAATCCATGAACCCGGCACACTGACACTCGAACAGGCGAAAGCATTCCAGAGCCATATCGCCTCACCTGACGTGCATGTTGACGCAGAGAAAAAGCAAATACGCATGTATTTCCATGCGCGTACAAAAAGTAAAAACAAGCAGCGAACCGGAGTGGCCGTTTCGAGGGATGGAGTGACTTTTAACGTTTCCGCTGAAATCCTCGGCGCGGCCTATTTTAGAGTCTTCCGATGGGGCGGATACTTCTATGCTATTGATGGGCATGGTAGATTGAATCGATCGAGTTATCCGGACAGAGATTGGCACAAGAGAGGCGGGAAATTACTCTCCCATGTAACTGTTGATGATGCCTACGGCCGACGAACAAATGTGCGTATTCGGCATTCCTCCGTCCTGGTAAATAATAATACACTCTATCTGTTTTATACCCGAAAGGAAGACGCTCCCGAGCGTATTTACGTTTCAACAGTTGCACTTTCTGATGACTGGAACCAGTGGACGGCCTCAAAACCTGTTGAAGTTATCCGGCCACAAACAGTCTATGAAGGAATCCAGTATCCAGTTTCACCTTCGAAGAAGGGGAAGGCAATAAAAGTCCACCAATTACGCGACCCTTATGTCTTCCAAGAAAATGGCTTGCTCCACCTGTTTTACACTATCTCTGGTGAAATGGGGATTGCTATGGCTGAGATTGCGATCAATGACAGAGGCGGGCAATCTGCGACCAAAGCGACTGGCGACTGAATGACGAGTCAAGTCCAGGCTGCTGATTATTTTATCCCCGCTTTAATGCAATACTAACCAATTAAGCAATAAGATCACCGCCCATAACGCACGCGACAATCTCCCTTATCTTTTGTCGTTGCATACCGCCGCAGCCAAACCCTGCTCCAGGCTTTGTGGTGGCTGCCAGTCCAGCAGGCATCTTGCCTTGCCGGGGTTGATTTGCAGATCGCCATGCAGTCGCTGGATAGTCGGGGCCTGACTTGGCAATAAAGCTGCAAGCCTCCAGAATATTGGTGGCATGGTGAATAGTCTTTCACTTTTCCCCATGGCTCTGCGCAAACCAGCAATCAGGTCTCCGACGGATGCATCCTCACCATCGCTAATTAAAAACAACTGATTCGCAGCATGCGGGTGTCTCACACTGCATACAAGAAAATCGACTAGGTTGGCCACAGAAATAAAGCTTCTTAGATTATCCATGCGCGCAAAGGGTAGAGGTAAGGGCGAGCTAGCTAACTTTATCAGGCGGGTAAAATTGCCAGGAGCACTTGCACCATATACAAGTGGGGGCCTGATAATCACCAGGTCCATGCATGAGCCAGAACATAACTGCTGTAACTCCTGCTCTGCACCATACTTAGATACAGCATATAATGTTTCTGGACTTGGGGCATCTTCCTCATTGAGTGGTCTGCGGCTAACGGAACCATTGACACCTATGCTACTGACGAATACAAAGCGTTTAATTCCAGACTCGATTGCCTGGCGAGCCAGTTCGATAGTTGTGCCGATATTGACCTTCTGATAGAGACCGTATGGCTCATCCCGGCCTTCTTTAAGTATATGAACGTGGCCTGCCAAATGCACAATAGCATCAGTTCCTGTAAGTGCAGGAGCCCAGTCTATGGACTTAACCAAGTTGCCTGTTTCAAAAACTGATACTAACTCCGGTGTGGTTTTCGGTAGCTGCCGATATGTTGCAACTACCTCATATATACGCTTATTTAAAAGGGCATTGATCAATGCGGACCCAATAAAACCGTTGGCGCCTGTAACCATGATTTTTAGCATCGATTGCTGCATATGCAGGTTATTCAAATCCTAAACGTGCCGCAAGTCCCGGAAAGGAATGCCTCAACACTCTACTTGTTGCATACCAGGAAAAATAATAAAGACTGACTGGTACAGACATGCCTTCATATTTCCTAAATAAACACCAGGTAAATAAAGCTGCAGACATTTTATTTGCAGACATTGACTCATCATGAATTCTATAACGGGCAAGGCACTGTTTCAGGCCATATGCCTTCTCGGAACGCTTAAGTAGTCGTAGCCACAGCCCAAGGTCCTGACGCTTTCCAATTAAGGGCATTTCTACTTTTCCTAGACACATAGTATCGTAAATTACAGTCAGGCAACCGATATGTTTCTTGGTTAACAAAAGTTTACGATTAATAAATGGAGGAGCATATGCGCATGAAAGAGTCGACCCATCCGAGTCTATTTTTTCGTATCCGGTATAGGTAAAGGCGTAATTATTTGTACTCATGCAAGTAATTTGCTTCTGCAGCTTTTCTGGTAGCCAACAATCATCTGCATCGAGAAATCCTATATAACGCCCGCATGCCGCAGAAATACCCAGATTTCGCGCTTTGGCGGCTCCCACAGACTGGGCAGAATCGATCACCTTAATTCGCGTATCTTTTTCAGCATAGCTGGTAGCAATGCTTAGAGATCTATCACTGGAGTTATCGTTTATTATCAGCATTTCCCAATAAGGGTAAGTCTGATCCAGCACAGACTCGATAGCATCGGCAAGAAAACGCTGGCCATCACGGACTGGGGTAATGATAGAGACAAAATTTTCATTACTAAGTGGCATACTATCTCCACGAGATGGATTGTCGGTTATTCGGATATGAGTTTACCTGACCTCAGTTCTTCTCTTTGGAATAATCCTACACGTAATCTTGAGTACTCCTGAAACAACCTGCGTCCTACCAACATGACTAGCAGTAACACAACAGTCACTGTTGAGTCCTGTAATATAACCAGTGTCAGTATTGACATGAAATAGAGTTGAAAAAGTAATTGCGAGATAAACCGGTAACGAGCAGCGTTTGTGGTTATGCCGAATAGTTGGTAGATTCTATCTTGAACCTCATGCCGAACTAACGGTGACGGTAAACGGCTTATGATAAGTAAAAAAACGATTATCAACAGCGCAGACAAATCCACAAAACCAATAATTACGATAAAAACGAACATCACCATAACAGCAGACGATATCTTGGTGGTTATCAATGCCATTTTATCCGCATCCGCATCCGCATCCGCATCCAGAATTTCTGGATGTAGATTATGCGCCCTGTGTCGGGCCAGGACATCTAGCAGTTTAGCTGTGAATAACATAATAAGGGTTAGTATTATTATGGATACCAATAAATGCGTGATGCCTAGCCCGGATTGCAACCAGAAGTCAGGAAGTATTTCAGGCTTCATTAGAACAAACACTGCTTTAACCGGCAGAATCATTGAAGCGGTTTCGAGAATCCTCGAACCCGCACTAAGCAGAGAAACAAGCAACCACTCTCCCTTAATTGGCCAGTGTTTGTCAGTTGGCATGCAACACCCT
Organism: uncultured Gammaproteobacteria bacterium; assembly: GCA_964628835.1. GTDB lineage: Bacteria > Pseudomonadota > Gammaproteobacteria > Chromatiales > Chromatiaceae > JAAGZL01. Next base: position 12,976 of record CAZVME010000083.1, read on the forward strand.
CGCAACCCGGTAAAAAATATAACGTTTCGTTTTAGATACCCATGTATTAGCCAGCCTTGACTTGTAAATTGCATACATCATATTTTTCAAGACAAATTTAAACACCAGTATTCGCCTTATAATAACATTCTTTGGCAACCCGGCATGTTCAAGTTGCTCATCCTGAGAGTAATCAATAGTGCAGACTTCATCCAATAGTTGCATTTTCTTAAAGGGGTTTTCCGTCTCCTGAATTTTTGAATAATCCAGATCGCTGAAAATCACACCGTACCTGTTGTTTAACCACAGGTAATCTGTTGCAGAAACACGGAGAAAGTCTTCTACCTCTTTACGCAATTGAAGACTATTCTTTAGTTTCCATTCTATTGGCATTTTATTGTAATTATTGATGGTCAACTGTATTAATGCCCTTGTCGAAACAAATGGAAACAGACCATTAGGCTGGATTGCAAATCTGGACAACTGCAATTAATGCAGAAGCGCTCCCGGTGGCGAGGTATTATAAAATCTGTTGGCCTCACCATTTAACAGATCAAGCGCCTGCGGAATATTGTTTCCCAGGAAGTCACACAGTGCATCACCATCTCTCAGCTGCTGCGGCTCAAAAGGATACACTTCAACCTTACCTGGAAATTCACATTCATAATATTCGATAACTGCCTTGATTGGGCGAACACAAATGGGAGGTGCTATCCTACCTATACGTATATGCTGTGATAATCTCGACCTGTAGTCAGATACCGCCAGCTTCTAATATATGCAATAACGGAGATATGATCAAAGTGCGGGGCTAATAGTTCAGATATTGCGTGTTTGGAGATGGTTGAAAAATCATGGAATAGTGTTTCTGCTGATAGTAGAACCGTATGTGGCTGATGCCTCCGCAGATCAACCAGGAAACAATTCCAGAATAACTTGAAACTGTAATTGTATAAGTATGTATTGTTTAAGAAAATTGTTTGCTGGGGTATGGCAAACTTTTTCAGATGAACAAATCCCGCAGGGATTAATAAATGATTTGCGGTAACTGACCTTCTGACCGGATAAAAAACCCCCGGTCAAGCAATGCAGTGTGATGGCTGGCCATGAAGTTCTGGATAGAGGTGGTTCCAGTTTTAGGGCTGCCGATGTGAAGAATAAGGTGCAAAATCAATTTCCTAATGTAAATAATAAGCCTGGCAACTTATCGTCTCGACCCCATAAGCATGGGATGCATACTCCTAATATAGGTAAAATAAATACGCTGAATCCGCAGCCTAAGAATAAAGATCAAGTAATAATAATAAAATACCAAACCTCTCTTCTGATACCATCTAATTTCAAGAGTGACCTCTTCCAGGTTGGAAAAATCAATGATGTCATCCAGTTTAACCGAAACAGAATGCTTGTCTTCTAATGTCAAATCAGGATCAATAAGCTCATAATCCAAATCAGTAAATGTAACGCCATACTTATCACGTAACCAGAGATAATCCACTGCAGATTTGATTAAACGATGTTTAGCCTCAGGTAGTATTCCAGCTTTACCACCTGACCCTGGTTTAAGTCTATTTCGATAACTCCGTGTAAGCCGCGCCAGAAGCATGCGGGTTTCCATTGATGGCTAGCTTCCTTCTGGCTGAACTTGCATCCGCACCTTTCTCAACGCACGTAACAGGGGCCATGGCGGCGAGACGTTCAATGTGACATGCTTCCCTTCCTCAAGTAATTTATCTGCGCCAGGAATGTACTTTCCCAGAAAATCACTAAGAACATCACAATCGCTGCCAGCCATGGAGAGCGAAGCGAAGGCTGGTAAACCCCGGTAGTCG
>CAZVME010000084.1:0-5458 GCA_964628835.1 uncultured Gammaproteobacteria bacterium
CCACCTGATACAATGTGTTACAAAACGTTTCAAGAGTGAAACATACAACCTTACCTTCCTTGTTATAATCGCTTCCAGCATGCAAATTAGCTAGATCGTAAAAGGTTGGCTGTTTGCAGGTAGGGTTGGTACTTTTACCACAAAATTAAGACATAAAACTGAGGAAATCACCAATGATCTCTAAGCGATTAATACAAGCTACTAAGATAAAGAAACTCTTTCCCCTTGTTGCGGCAGCCGCACTTGTGTCAAGCATGGGTGTATGGTCAACCGTATCCGCAGATACCCCTTCCAGCGCTGCAGGTCATCACGAATACCCAAGCATTGAGAAAACATCTGCCGACGCCCCGGCCGAGTTCAAGATGAAACCAGAATTCATGGAACGAGTAAAGAAACTGCCACCAGCATTCATAAAAAAATTCAAGAACATGACATCAAAGCATAATCGGTTCAGTCACGTGGCCACAGCGCGCCAGGTGATGGTGGAACTGGTCACTGATGTAAACTGCGTGACAACCATGCTGATGGTCGAGAATGGAGAGGCCGCTGCCGATTGTGCTGTCCGCGCTTCAAGACATCGCTGGCCGAAGGGACACCTGCTTGCCTACGTTAAGCTGAACCAGATAAACGTAGAGTCGCTCGGCATCCTGCCTAAAATTAATGAAATGGTCGAAGTGAATCTGGAAAAAGTGGCTGAATTAGCTCTGAAGAAGGATTTTGTAACCGCCAGCGAGACAATGGGCGAGGTATTGAAGGGCTGTGCAATGTGCCACAACGTGTTCCGATTTGGCCATGGCGAATCCCCTTACATAATGGAATAACCCGCTTCATCTGTGGTATATTTGAAACCTGCAATGGAAGTGGACGCATCACTATATCGTAGATTAGCGGTAAATAAGGGGGCGGCATACAGCGTATGCCGCCCCACGTGACGTACTGGGCTCTGATCAAGCCTGTAGTTTGTGTCGTCAACCAAAATCAACTACTTACATTTAAGTGGGAAAATGACATGATAATAAATCAAAAATCTACCGGCCCTCGCAGATCAGGTCTGGTATGTGCGGTTGGCTTAGCCATATTTGCCACATCAGGGGCCGCCATGGCGCAATCGCCGAATGGTATGGCTATGGACCCTGCAGCAAAACAAGCCATGATGATGAAGATGATGGCAAAGAAAATGCCTCATCCAATGCCATCTGGTGTGTTCGGCACCTACATGCTGCCGAAAAAGGGCAAGGGAGTATTTGGCTACGGTTATACCAATGTCCAGGTCGAAGGTTTAATCGAGGGGGACGATGAGGTATCGCCGGAATACGTAGCTGCGAATACACCCAATCCATTCTTTGGCCTCCCCGGCCAACCGCCTACACAGCGCATAATACCTACGAAACTGGATGTCCATGTCCACAAATTCTATGGCTTGTATTCTGTCACCGACCATGTCGCCGTAGCGGCGCTTGTTCCCTACATCAGAAAGGATATGAAAGCCGTCACCTTTAATGCGCCTGGTAATGCCCGCATCGGCACCAGCGTTAATGATTCCAACGGGTTGGGCGATATTAAACTAGGTTTGGTAACACGGCTCTATGACGACCAGGTCCACCATCTGCTTCTCGACACCATTCTAAGTGCGCCAACCGGCAGCATTACCAAAAAGGGTGCTGCGCTTAACCCGATGGGTGTGATGCAGCCGACCCGCTTATTCTATGGCATGCAACTCGGCTCAGGCACATGGGATGCCATGCTGGGGCTGGCCTATTGGGGCAAGAAAGGACCCTGGGGCTGGGGTGCGCAGTATATGGCGACAATACGGATGGAAGATGAGAACGATGAGCATTGGCGCTATGGAAACAAGCAAGAGGTCAATACCTGGCTCAGCTACAGATGGATGCCACAACTCACCACCTCGATTCGTCTGGCCGGTTCTAAAGAAGGCCGCATCGACGGCAGTGACCCGGAAATGGTCGGTCCAGCCGTCGGGGCAGATCCAGATAACTACGGTGGTGAAAAAGTCGAGCTCTCTCTCGGGGTAAACTTTATGCCTGCCAGAGGCCACAATTTGTCTCTCGAGTATGGTGAACCCATCTATCAGGATCGCAACGGTGTACAAGGCGATCACCAACGGACCATTAATGCCAGCTGGCGCATGGTCTTCTAACGAGTGATTTTTTAGTCTACTGCTGCCCGCCATGGAGAGCTACCCTCTCTCACTTTGTTCTCCCTGGCGCGCGGCGGTCGACTAGACTCATAACAGAATATTGAAATACATGGGTTGCTTGTTGCTTCCCATACCCATCACACTCTGTAAATTGCTCTTCATTGCTCATAACTAAAACGTTCAGCGGCACTGGGAAAATGCGAGATGGCGAGCAAATTTTTTCACGTGACTGCACTGCTATATGCCGCACTACCTTAAATTAAAGCAATCTGTACTTAGTGAAATTTTTCGTACCATTACCCCCCCTTAGAAGCACTACATCATATTTATGATCTGATGCAGCATTAGTCAAATCAGGGGGCTGCTTAAGTTTCTAACCAGCACAGAGCGGCCTGTTTGTGGTGCTTATATAGCATCGGGTTTCTTTACATCCGGTCTAATCCGCTTGAACCACTTGAAATGCAGCTCTCACAACATCGAGCTGAAGTCGCTAATGGCGAGTGGATTTTCCATACATAAATTTTATAGGTTACTGATTACCCATATAATGAGGAGCGGAATTGATAATTAGCATTTAATGCAATCCTTATATGCTGTACTCTGTAAAGCATTAACTGGCAACTCCAATCCCCCCCTTCAAATTGTTAGAAGAGACCAAATGAACACAACAAAATACAACAACCTCCAAGTGACACTCCATTGGCTGACAGCGAGTGTTATAGGCTTTTTACTCGTTACAGGAACTTTTGTCCTGAGTCATATAGACAATGTAAATCCTGACAAGGTTAACAACCTTAAAATCCACATGATCATCGGTGGCCTGGCATTTCTTCTAACGCTTGCCCGTATCGTCTGGCGGGGCAAGTCACCACAACCGGCTCATCTTAAAACTAACAATGCATTTTTGGATAAGGCCGGCGTTGCTGCCCACTACATCCTCAATATTACCGCTGTTATCATTGCCATCAGCGGTGTAGGATTAGCTATAGCATCTGGATTGCCAGAAATAGTTTTCTTTGGTCAGGGACAACTCCCGGAAAGCTTTTTTGATTTTGTTCCACGCTTTGTCCACGGCATCTCAACGAAGATCATGTTTGCACTTATAGCACTGCATGTTATCGCAGCGATATATCATTCAGTGATAATCAAAGATTCAGCATTCAAACGCATGTGGTTTGGCACTTCATTAGATTAACCCCGTGTGGCCGCTGGACATTCAAAATCCGGCACCGTTCGCTTATGGACGGTGCCGTGTCCAATCATTAATAGATACGCAGAACGGCATGTCAGGCGTCCACTTCACTATACTGGGAGCGACCCCATACCGTCCCTGACACCCACAAGCATTACCTAGTTAGTCGCATCCGTGATGCATTGAATCTAGACTGTTCCCCATCCGTATGGAATACCACACTAGTAAAAACCACTGTGAAGGAAAAAGTAAACTACCGTATTTGGCAGGCGGTGTCAGAACCTCTTTCAGTATGCATAGAAGACAATGACATCAGATACTCAACTCTTGATCTCAAATCTTTAATATGTGCAGGTATAGGAATAATCTTGGATATAGGAAGCCACTGAATCAGTAAACCGGCAATAACTGAGTGATTATGCAACTGAGTCCAGGGGTTCATTATTCGCCTCCTATTCTCGCCAGCTTCCTCCACTTGTTGCAGCGGAATCTGCCCCCACGGCAAGACCACCACAGCATCATATCCCTTCATATAGGCACGACACTTCCGATAGAGATCGGCTGTTTCATCCTGATAGCGCGCAAACCCTCTGCTCAGCCATAAGTTAAAAATATCTACCGGGCAACGATCTGATACGAATCCATTTGAGCCATGCTCTAAATTATGCTTGTATTCAAGAACATTGAAAATTTTATTTCTCAGGGTCGCTGGCGGCTCGACAAAATTACCCACTTCATCGAAAAAACCGGAGTAGTGCTCCTCTATAAAGTCAGCGTTCAATCTTACGGCCAACTCCTTTGCCAGTGTCGTTTTACCAACACCAGCGCTACCTGATAATGCCAATTTCATCTAATAATCACCTATTTACTCTAATAGAGGTTTGAATAACTCCATCCTGGAATTTTCAGACCACAAATACAAGCAAATCAGCCAGAAGCAACAGGCTTGATTCATGATGCCACCCCAAAGGAATGGAATAGGATACGCCGCAACAAACTTATTATTTTCGACTCCCTAAAAAAAACAAAACCTCCAGTTTTCTACAATAATTACCGAGACATCATCCAACTTCTTCTGCGGGATATTTAGGATACCTCCAGTCTACACATCAAACACTTCTATTTATCTCAACCCATATACAAGAAACAATCATGGTGCTAAATATTGTCATAGTAACCAAGTAGCGTCAGACCATTTTATCAAGCCCCGAGAACTTTCTCGGGGACTCTAGTCGAAAAGTACTTACTGCCAAGATGTGGCCAACACCGTTGTTAACTGGTCTTTTACCTCCTGGGGGACAACTGCACCAACACCTGCTGGAACATCAAACACTGCCATTGCATTGACCAGTTGAGCCACTTGGCCCTGCTGTAAGAGAAGATCACTGGCCTTTATCGTATCAAGCTGAGAGCTCTCACCTAGATACCAGTTCTTCACTGTAACTTGGTCATTTGTACCTACCAAATCAATAACAAGATTATTTCCTTGTTGGGAGAACCATAAATCGTTGAATGCAACATCAGTAAAAGACAACATATCCAAATCAACTTGATTGGTATCAAAGTTAACAATAGTGTCCTGTCCATCTAACACGGAGAATCTGTAGGTGTCATCACCCGCACCACCATTAAGTGTGTCATTGCCGGTTCCGCCAATAATAGTGTCACTACCAGATGATCCTGTAATAGCATCATGGCCAGCACCACCATCTACCGCAGTTATGTTCAGTAACTCCGTACTTGAGAGATCAAGGGTATTGCCAGAGCTGGTACCTACTATAGTGTTGTTACCCAGACCACCATCAATGCGATCGATACTGTCTGTGGCTAACAGCCTGGATAGGCCAATGCCGTCATCACCATTTCCGCCCTGGATGGTATCGAAGCCTTCTCCACCAATAATGCGGTCGCTGCCTTGATCCGTTCCTTCAACTATGAAGGTGTCATCTCCTGCGCCACCCTTCAGAGTATCGTTACCCGTTCCACCAATGATGGTGTCATTACCAGCTGATCCTGTAATAGCATCATGGCCAGCACCACCATCTATCGCAACTATGTTCAGTAACTCCGTACTTGAGAGATCAAGGGTATTGCCAGAGCTGGTACCT
>CAZVME010000084.1:5558-14615 GCA_964628835.1 uncultured Gammaproteobacteria bacterium
CGATACTGTCTGTGGCTAACAGCCTGGATAGGCCAATGCCGTCATCACCATTTCCTCCCTGGATGGTATCGAAGCCGTCTCCACCGATAATGCGGTCGCTACCCTGATCCATACCTTCAACTATGAAGGTATCATCTCCTGCACCACCGTTGAGCGTGTCATTGCCAGTTCCACCTATTATGTTGTCGTCTCCAACAGACCCTGTAATGGCATCATGACCAGATCCACCCAAATGTGTAATTTCTAGTTGATCATTGTTTCCTTTAATGGTTAATTCGAATACATCGCTTATATCAATACCACCACGGTCAGTAGCTGTTACTTTGATATCAATTTCATTAACATCACCATTGCCAGGTGTGCCACTAAAGGCACCATACTCGGAGTCAAAGCTAAGCCAATCTGGTAGTGGATTTCCATTGGCCAGCGTTGCCGAATAGTCGAGCACATCCCCGTTTGGCGTATCTAAATCAGAGAATAGCTCATCCGGCAGTTGCATATTAAATTCGTCATGTATACGTACTGCTTGGTCACTTAGTGCACCATTAAGAACCGGGGAAGTATTTGGTGTAAGCCGGTAGAACCTACCAACCACATCCTGCCCATATTCGGATCTCTGCTCCCAGACAATGGATAGACTACCGTTGGAAAGCGCAGTCAGGGATAGATTAGAACTAGTATTTGTAGGACCAGTATTGATCTGCAACTCACCATCAACCGGAACACCATCACCAGTGAAGCGTTGAGCAAACACATTTCCGTACTCTGAACCATCAGTACTAGTTGGATATTGCGAGCCCCATGCCACCAGGAACCCACCACCAGGCAACGTAGTTATTTTCGGGGTTGTCTGTGAACCAACACTCCCAGTATTAATGATGAACTCTGTACCCAGGGGTTGTCCCATATCCCCAAAGCGCTGACCATATATGTCCCAGCCATCTTGCCCTGAAGATTGCCAAGCCACGATAAAGCCACCATTTGCCAAACCTACTACGCATGGTTTCTCCTGAGAACCAGCGCTGGTAGAGTTAATCTGGAACTCATCCCCCATTGGGTTGCCTGCTGCATCATACCGCCAGCCAATAACCCCACTTCCATCTCCATCCTGGTACAACGACGTCCAGACTGCCACATAGCCACCATCTAAAAGACCGGTAACGCTCGGTTGATACTGGTTTGTGAAATCATTGCTACTGAGATGGAACTCATCTCCTACTGGGGTGCCCGTAGCATCATAACGCCGACCGTAGATACCGGGCTCATAAGTGACACCATACTCACTACTATCGTAATTGAAGAATTCTGGGTTTATCCCTTCCTCATCTGATCTCCAAGTTATCAAAAACCCGCCATCAGCAAGCACAGTTAGCGCAGAATCACTCTGACTGTCAATCGTAGTCATGTTGGCCTGAAATTCTGCTCCAGCTGGATTTCCATCAGAATTAAAAAGCTGCCCAAATACACCGCTGTCACTGCCATCCTGATCTATAGAATCCCAGGTTACCACCCATCCACCGGACGGTAGACCAACTGCTGTAGGATTGATTTGAGCAAAGCCAGCACCAGGCATGTGAAACTCCGCCCCAATACGATCACCAGAGGAGTTGTAACGCTGAGCAGATATGGCCTGGATCGGCCCATATTCTGCGGCGGCATAGCCGCCCCATACAATCAGGTATCCGCCATCTGCGAGTGCTACGGTTACCCCTTCATTAGTTTCATCAGCTGCAGCACTGCTGACAATTTCTACATCTTCTGGAATAAGCCAATCCACCGCACTGGAATCAGCCAACACATTCAGCTGAAACTCGCCGTGTCCGCTTTCCCCGTTACTGTCTGTGGCGGTAACACGTACATCGTAGGTGCTGTCGCTGGCGATCCTAACTGGCCTGCCACTGAAAGATAAGGTCTTGCCAGAGAAACGCATCCAAGCTGGTAATGGCGGGCCATCTGCCAGGGTGGCACTGAAATGCATGGTATCGCCATGGACAATATCGGGGTCAAAGAATGGATTGTCTGGCAACACAAAGGCAAAATCAGACTGCTCATCTACCGTCTGATCATCCAGAGTAACTGCCAGTTCAGGAGCGTCATTCAGATAGGCTATAGCAACAGTAAAGTCTGTAGATACGGCAAGCCCACCGCTGTCTGTTGCATATAGCTGCAGATCCATACACCCTACATCTCCAGTATCAGGGGTACCACTGAAGGTATTATTGGAGGCATCGAAGGTTAGCCAATCCGGCAGCGGTTCGCCGCCTGCTAAGGACGCAGTTAAAGTGAGAGACTCTCCAATGTTTACATCAGAAAAAGTGGTATCTGGAACGGTAAAGGTGAAAAGCGATCCCTCTTTAGCCTCCTGATCCACCAGTTCAGGTCCAAGGGTTGGTGCTACATTCACATTACCAACGTTTAGAGTGAAATTAGTTGATGCAGCCAAGCCATGTGTATCGGTGGCTCTAACCACCAGCTCTATTATCCCTTTATCTGCCTCAATCGGAGTTCCAGATAAGACACCACTGGCAGCATCAATCTGTAACCATTGGGGCAGATCGTCTCCGTTGGCGAGGGTTGCGCTGAACTGCAGGTAATCCAGGGCATGGTCACTGAAGATACCAGAAGGCACTTGGTAACTATACAAATCATCAGTAAGAATCACTTGTCCCGGAATGGTACCAATCACCTCTGGTGCAGTGTTGGGATCATTCAGAACACCATCGGGGAATTCTATTTGTTCAATGTATCCATTAGCAGAGTAATACCCATCAATCCGAACCTGACCGGTTGAATCAGGTATCCAGTTTATCCGAGAGGCTACAGAGACATCCAAAACCAGATCGTGCCCATCTCTGGTATAGCCATCTAAGTGTGGTGTGGCGTAGAAAACAGTTGCGAACTCTGGAAGAAAATAGTCGTACTGCTTAAACACCAGCTGATCATTACCGCCGCTGTCGGAGATGTTGATCTCAAACCCATCAACCATTTCTGGTCCCGGCAGGAAAGTAAAGGTAGTGTCATACTCATTACCTTCTGCGCTCTCGCCGGGTGTCAACATATGTTCATGCAAGTGCTCTGCGATATCCACCGCATCCCAGGTAGTTCCATCAGCAAAGGCTAAGGTTTCAATGTGATTCTCGGCGAAATAGTTGTGGTACACGGTGATACGGTCATTAGTTGCAGAACCGTTTTCGAGAAGTTCAATCACTAAACTATTGCCTGAGTGTGTCAGGTTTATATCATCGCCAATTATGCCGTGCCCAAACTCTATTCTGTCCGCTTCTCCTCCATCATCTGAAATTAAATCGCTCCCATCACCTCTGTTGAAGAGGTAGACATCATCACCAGTACCGCCGTGCATGGTATCATTGCCAGTCCCGCCATCTAGCTGATCATCACCACCCAAAGCGTAGATTGAATCTGCACCACTGGTTCCTACTAAAACATCTGCACCATGCCCTCCAGCTATTAAAGTGTCATTCTCCTCCGATCCGGTATACGCTGTTGCTTCAATTTGAGTAATCGCTTCAATTTCAGCGACCGACAAAACCGTGCCATTGGAAAACTCAATGGTTTCTACCCGTTTTCCCTGATACCACCCACTAATGATAAGTATATCACCAGTCGGAACATTATTGTTTAGCAGTGCAACAACCAGATCACCATTCTGCTCTCGCATTAATATATTATCCTTGATGATACCGCTCCCTAGAATAATTTTGTCAGTACCTAATTCATCTCGAATAATGTCGACACCATAACCGTATCCAAAGATATAGCTGTCGTTGTCCTTGCCACCTTCCAGTGTATCTACATCACCTTGTGCACCACCGTCCAGCAGGTCATCTCCAACACCACCATACAGCTTATCCATACCTGCACCGCCATATAACCGGTCATTGCCTCCCACGTCCGGTCCGTTCTCATAATTCCGGTATTGCGTTGCCCAAACAAATCCCTCCTCGATTTCTTCTGTGTATACGATTTTCAATCCATACTCATAGCTGTCAGGTGAGATATCCCCATAAAGCAGATCATCTCCGCTACCTCCATAGAGAACATCATCCCCTTCTTCGCCTTCGACCAGATCCTTGCCTTTTCCTCCATCAAGTAGATCATTTCCAGCGCCACCTGCAAGCAGGTCATCCCCTTTTCCACCAAACAGAAAATCATTACCAGGCAGAGGATTGCCCTCACCATCTTCTGTCGAAGTAATTGCCACCGAAATCCAATGACCATGCCCTGAATAATCTAAATTCAAGTCGACATCGTAATAGTATTTGCCACTTATCGGATCGGTTTTCCATCCATTCGAAGGCCCATCCCAACTATACGCATACCCGTGCACGTCTCGCCACTGATGAGTAAAGGTCAGCATATCATCGCCAAACAGCACGTCGTTACCATCACCACCTTCTAATAGATCTGACCCAGATGCACCAAACAATAAGTCCTGCCCACTCCCACCAAACAGGTTACCCTCCATAGAATCAGTCTGCAGAATATCGTTACCTTCTTGACCGTACACTGGTGAAGAACCTAAACCACCTAGCAAGTAGTCATTTCCAGCGCCACCAAATATCTCCGTTTGATTCGGAGTCGACCAGACAACGTCATCCCCCTCTAATAGCTCCACACGGAAAGAGGCGTCCTGATTAAGTAGTTTTCGATATCGCTCTTCACGAATAGCTCTCAACTCTTCGTTAGCATCTTCCAGCGCTTCTATTTGTTCTCCAATTCCTGGTCCTTCCATTGATCTTAAGTCGTCAATTTCGTTGTTATTATTGCGTATCTGCTCCGATACGTCCTCAGCTAAGTCTACAAGGTACGGCCATTTTTGAGGTCCGCCTTCACCTTCTGACAAATAAAGATCACCGTTTGACCCTTTTTCAATCACGAAATTATCGTTGCCAGATGTACCGCTAATTACGTATTCCGCAGCGAACTCTTCTCCAGGCGCGAGAATTATGGCAAGGCTGTTTTCGGCATAGCCTTGTATTTTCAGTCTCTCATGTCCTTTATATACAGTAAGCTCATCACCATCCAGCCGATATAAAAAGGTTCCATCTTCGCTCTTATATGTCTTTGCTTCATCCGCCCCTTGTACGTTAGAGCCAATTTGCTTTCCTCCGACAAGTTGAGTGTTGTGCCAATAAACACTGCCACCGCCATCACTATCGATGATGGTATCGCCGTCGGCTACGTGGTAGGTGTCGTTACCTGCACCTCCTTTGAGGATGTCCCTGCCTTTGCCACCCATGAGGGTGTCATTGCCTTCGCCGCCTATCAGGGTGTCGTCGCCTTGGTTGCCTTCTAGATAATCATCTCCGGCCTTGCCATCAATAAGATCATTGCCTGCCATACCGTATATGTGGTCTTTTTTATCGGTTGCATCTGAAGACAAATCTATATCAGCATTTTTTGTGCCGAATAACAGAACTCCATCTACGGGGCTTGTCCCTCCTATGACTTCTATTTCTATTCCACTAGTTTTATCCCTGTAAATCTTATCAGGAGGATTAGATGTACCTATCATTGCTCCTTCAGTATCCAGCAACCCATAGTGGTTTTTCCAGTATAGAAAATTAGCGCGGTCTTCAAAGTATTGATCTGTAAGCGTGCCTTCACCTGTAGCTAGATCATAGTACTCAAGCTCATCATTGTTGTTGTGCTGATCATAGAGGCTTGCATCACCAACAATGGCAAAGGGGTTGAGATGGACTAGCGCATAGCGGTAGGCATATCCCGCTCCCGTAATCCATTTAGCATTGCCAGCAAGGCTTGTGGTAAGTACAACTTCTACCTTGCCCGCTGATTGCTGGAACAGAATATTGTCAGGATCTTGAATAGCCTGAAGGCGTTTATACAATTGATCTCTGTTATCAGTTTCTACTTCACTTCCTGCATTGAATAGATCACCAACGGCATTTACGACATCTTCCAGACTCTTCTCGGGCTGGTTGCTAGCCATTTTGAGAATCGGGGTAATATCAGAAAGAGTTAAATCATGGTCTAAGGTTGCAAGTAGATTATAAACAGCAAGGGCGTCTGTTACATGTTTTATACTATGGGCATTAGCAAGATCTAATGCTGAATCTGTTACCTCAGAGAAATGACTTAATTGCACCCCGAATATTGTTCCAATGTCTGAAACTACGTCTTCCGGCACAGCAAGATTAGCGATTTTATCAATTGGGAACGCAGATCCGATTGTTGACTCACTCCACTCGGCCTCGGCTTGTTCTCGTGCAAGCTCATTAAAAAACCATTCTGTATTATCAGATCCTACCAAACCTGTATCGAAACCAGGTGCATTGTAAGTATAAGTAGATAGAACATTATCTGGATCTAACCTTGACATAATCATGGCAAGGTGTCCGCCAAGTGAGTGCCCTGATACTGCAAACTGCTTCCCTACAAGAGCACCAACCTCTGATAATCTAAAGGATGAGGTAGACACTGATGTTGAAGAGATATGAGCTGGAATAGCCTCTTGGGTAAACTCATCTATTACTAATATTAACTCTTCATGATATTCATACTGGATAACCTCACTACCGGTTGCCGTCAAACGCTGATAATAGTTAAATAAGTCAACCGCCTGACTTATTGCAATACCATCTCCGCCAATATCAGGGAAATTTGTATTAAACCAATCATTCCAATCATCGCGAGGGTCTTCTGTTCCGCGGAAAACAAAAAAGTATTCACCAGTTTTTACGTTCTGGAATATCGTTCCTGAAAACCCAGATTCAGTATTCGGCTCTTGATCAATGACTCGCCAATTTTCAGCAAACTGTTGGGCTTGAGTAAGAGACATACCAACGTCTTTATGTTGAAGTGCCGCTTCATCTGGTGTGCCTGATGACAGATCAGCATATGACGCCATTGCAAGTTCAGAATTGTTGTAATAATCCATAATTAAACCCATATCAATCTCCCTTTGAACTTATAAATATTGATTTTAGTAGTACGTTAGGTCCAGCCTGTCTAACATCCGGGCAAGAATAACTCGAAGGCTGCCATGGTCCAGGAATGCCACCACCGCCTCTTTCGTATAAAATCGTTTCACCAAGGAGCTCTTTATCTGACTGACGTATAACCTTATATCGGCGCATGATTAACTCTGGTGAACCACGCCTATAATAGTATTCATTCCTTTTGTAGATATAATTAGAACCTAATGCTTCCTCGCCCTGTGTAGGCCTATAGAAATTAATCAAGCCCCACTTATCAAATTTATCAGATGGCAAGGATACTGTTTCATATACCTTGACCCCACCATCCTTTGAGCACATTTTATTCACCTGTGCGTCGTAATACATTCTTTTTCCACTAATCGCCCAAAAAGGCCAACCTAACCATAATGTCAGCAGAAATATCCCTATATTTACGTGGAGTATTTTTGATTTCTGTTTTCTGACTTTAGATGCCAAGAGATATCTAATGATTCCCCAGCCAATAAATGCCCATACACAAAGTGCGAGTAACTGAATGACAACAAAGATCATTTTTCTATTTCCTTCGTCAGAGAGATAAAGGGACGCATTGAGGCTCCCCCAGTAAAACGGACAGTATTATTGAGAGGCACATCTATTTTCATCATCGCTCCCTAACACTCTCATCCACCTTCCTCATTAAGGGCGACATTACATATTCAATCAACCGTCTTTTACCGGTTTTAACCTCTGCCACTACTGCCATACCAGGTAATAGATCAACAGCGCGGCCATCAATCTGCATCTGGGAATGCTGCAACTTCAGGCGCAGTTTGTAAACCAAACCTTTTACCTCATCGGCAATTGCATCAGCAGTCAAATCAAGCACCTCTGCATCAATAATGCCGTACTTGGTAAAGTTAAAGGTGTTTACCTTTATCTCCGCAGGTTGGCCTGGAAATACAAAGCCTATGTCTTTGTTTTCGAGGACCGCTTCCACTTCCAGATAATCATCTTTTGGCACCAGCTTCATTAGCACTTGGGCTTCAGTAACCACACCACCTACAGTATGTACCGCCAACTGTTGTACAGTTCCATCCACTGGTGCATAAAGGATCTGTTTGGCATTCATGTCTTTGGCTTTGGCATGCTCTTGTGTGAGTGACTGGATTTGACGCCGGTATTCATCTGTCTTGGTCAGGGATTGATGGATTGCCTCGGCCTTGTGTGTGTTGAGTTGCTGTACTGTGGTTTCGATGGCAGAGATGTATTGCTGGCGCTGTGTCTGATGGGTTACCAGGGTTTGTTGCTGTTCGATTCTCTCCTGCTCCAACTCCAGGTACTCCATTTCTGGAGCCAGACTCTTGTCTACCAGTTTTTTCATTGCCTCAGTACGTCTGGTTACCAATGGCAGGGTTTGCTTAAGTTGTTCCAGCTGTGCCGCATTGGTTTGCAGGGCAGCTTCACGCTCGCTCTTCTGACTAAGGTAGGTATTTATACGGGACTGGTAGTCGAGCCACTCTTGCTGCAAGAGCTGTGTATGCATGTTTAGTTCATAGAACGTGATATCTATACCATCTTGTGTTTCAAATACCGGCTTATCCACTTGCCCCTGCAGGGCCCTGAGCAGGGCTTGTTGGCGCAATAGGTTTAGCTGAGTGAAGCGTAGGTCATGACTAAGACGAGTCTGCTCTGCAATGGTGGTGGTCTGGTCCAGTACTACCAATGGCTGACCAGCTGTTACCTGTTCACCCTCTGAGACCAGTATGGCTTTAACCACACCCTTCTCCAGAGGCTGTATATCTTTTATGCGACTCTTGGAAATAATTTTTCCTTCGGCCATGGCGACAATATCCACTTCACCTACACAGGCCCAAACAACTGCGATGGTAAACAGGACAATAACAGTCAGGCCAAGCAGTTTGCCTGCCGGTGATGGCGGCCGCTCCAGTACCTCCAGTGCTGCGGGCAGGAATTCCAAGACCTGTTGGTCGCGTTTGTCTTGACCCAATTGGGCGCGATTGACCCAGGCATCTAATAGAGTGCACCAGTAACCTTTCGGTTTTAAGCGAGTCTTTGATCTCGTGATGCCTTTTGGGACATCCAAGTCCCCAAAAGG
>CAZVME010000085.1:0-14449 GCA_964628835.1 uncultured Gammaproteobacteria bacterium
TCTTTTTTGATTTTCATGTCTCCCAGGCTTCTAACCAAATCCATCAAAAGTTAACGGGACAGTAGTGTTTTTTTTAGAAGACATTACCCCTTCACCCTAGCCCTCGCCAAGCTGCTCCTGCGTTGCCCTACCACCTGCATCCATGTAGGCGTCTCACTGCGGGAGAGGGAGTTAGATGTGAAGGGATATTAAAATCTTTTTCTTGGCGTCTTTGCGCCCTGGCGAGAGCTATTCTTCCTGGACAGATGCTGACTTAACCGGTGGTGCCTCATCCATCAGCGGCCGCATAGCATGCAGCAGGTTGGCGTACAGATGCCGGTTCTCCCTCTCTTCCCCCAGCAGCAGCTCCTTCATGTGCTGGCGCTGGGTTGGCATGTCGAAACAGGCCGGACAGCTATCGGGGATGATGGGCAGGCCGGCATCGTGGGCGAAGCCGCCGGTCTGGGTCTCGCGACAGTACACCAGGGGACGGATGATACGGATATCACCATCGTCATTTACATAATGGGCCTTCATGGTGCGCAGTTGGCCGCCATGGAACATGGACATGAGCAGGCTCTCGGCTAGGTCGTCCAGATGTTGCGCCAGGGCCAGAACGTTGTAGCCATGCTCTCGGCAGGTGCTGTACATGATCCCCCGTTTCATGCGTGAACAGTAAGCGCAGAATGAGTCTCCATCCATGTGCTGCTTGGCCTCCTCCATGATGGGTTGCTGTTGGTAGTGGTACGGGATGCCCAGGGAGTTGTAATAGGCCTTGAGCTTGCCGGGGTCAAACCCTTCCACCTCCGGGTCCACGGTGATTACACTCAGGTCGAATTTGACCGGGGCATAGGTGCGCATGTGGGCCAGGATCTGCAGCAGGGAGAGGGAGTCCTTGCCGCCGGACACGCCCAGCAGGATGCGATCGCCTTCCCGGATCATGCCGTAGTCGACAACTGCTTTGCCAACCTTGCGCAGCAGGGATTTGGGTGGTTTCTGGATAGAGCTGTTCATTGAATATCGGGTTATTGGTGTGGAGGAAAAACTTTTGTTGTGCCGCAATGGAAAACGGATAGGCCGGCGCAACGATTAAGTATGGGAAGTGTAGCAGGAAACTGCGGGAGGTTTTGCGCTGTTTGCTCTGGCATAACAGGGTATACTCTAGGCCATTAAGACTAATTATCAGGAGGGATTCCACATGGGTGAATTTGCTGTCGTAATCGTCGTGTTGGCGGTGATTATAGTTGTGCTGGGTGCCAAACGGGTGCCGCAGGGAATGGAGTACACAGTGGAGCGTTTTGGCCGCTATACCAAGACATTGGTTCCGGGCTTGGGTCTGATTGTGCCGGTGGTGGATGTCATCGGTGCCAAGATGAATATGATGGAGCAGGTGATGGATGTGGACAGTCAGGATGTCATCTCCAAAGACAACGCCATGGTGCGGGTGGATGGGGTGGTGTTCTTCCAGGTGCTGGATGCGGCCAAGGCCTCCTATGAGGTGAGTGACCTGTACCGCGCCATCATGAATCTTACTACTACCAATATCCGTACCGTGATGGGTTCCATGGATCTGGATGAACTGCTCTCTCAGCGTGACACTATCAACGCCCAACTCCTGAATGTAGTAGATGACGCCACCACGCCTTGGGGTGTCAAGGTGACCCGGATCGAGATCAAGGACATCACCCCGCCGCGAGATCTGGTGGACGCCATGGCGCGCCAGATGAAGGCTGAGCGTGAGAAGCGTGCAGCCATTCTTGAGGCTGAGGGTGAACGACAGTCTGAAATCCTAAAGGCCGAGGGTGAGAAACGGGGCAAGATTCTGGAGGCCGAAGGTGAGAAAGAGGCGGCCTTCCGTGAGGCCGAAGCCAGAGAGCGTCTGGCCGAGGCTGAGGCCAAGGCCACCATGATGGTATCCCAGGCCATCGCCAAGGGTGATATTAATGCAATCAACTACTTTGTAGCCCAGAAGTACACAGAGGCGCTACAGAGCATCGCCTCTGCCGATAACCAAAAAGTGGTGCTGATGCCGCTGGAGGCCTCCAGCCTCATTGGGTCTATCGGTGGCATTGCCGAGATTGTCAAGGGTGCCTTGGGTAAGCAGAGTGGAGGTGAATCCTGATGGAGTGGTTGCAGGAGGCCAGCTATTGGCACTGGTGGGTTCTGGGGGTTCTGCTGATCATTCTGGAGATCCTCTCCCCCGCGATATTTTTTCTCTGGATGGGTATCTCTGCCGGAGTGGTTGGCTTATTGGTGTTACTGATGCCAGCCATGGGTTGGGAGACACAGATTCTTCTATTTGCCGCCTTCAGTGTGGCCAGTATCGTCATCTGGCGCCACTATCTGAAGCTGCATCCCATCCAGTCTGACCAGCCACAACTCAATCGGCGTGGTGAGCAGTATGTGGGGCGGGTGTTTACCCTAGGCGAACCCATCGTGAATGGTCAGGGCAAGATCAAGGTGGACGACAGCATCTGGAAGATAACCGGAGATGATTGTCCGACAGGGACAAAGGTGCGGGTAACCGGTGTTGCTGGGGTGATACTTGAGGTAGAATCTAACGATTAATTGTCTTAATCTCAGGGTTCCGGGTGTGACAGGGGAAGCTGTAAGCCCGTGAGTATGGCCAGGTAGCAGGGCCATACGCGCAGATAGATAATAAAAAAGGTACGGATATGATGCAGGTAGAGAGATACCGCATTGTTCTGACCGGATGGGTGATAAGTGGTTTTCAGACACAGGATGTCGTGGCTGAATTAGGCCGTCTGTTCAGGATGCCGGAAGATAGAGTAAGGGTACTGCTGATGGGTGAGCCCTCAATCATTCGTCGTGACCTCACCCATGAGCGAGCGGAGCGTCTGCGCAATAAGATTGAGCAGAGGGGTGCGGTGTGTAATCTGCAACTGGTGCTGCGTGATGCCACTGCGGATTACCGCAGCGAGATGCTGGCCACCGGTATTCTGCAACCCGATCTGAATATGGAAAAAACCCAGTTTATCCTAACCGAGTAGGCTCAGGATTCCATGCCTCCACAGCCGGTGCTGCCTGAACGCGACGGGGTGGGGGGTAAGCTGGGTGGTTGGGGTTTAATATCTGTGGCGATGTTGGCTGGGATCTTGGTCACAGCCGTGGCGATGGTTTTTTTTAATCGGCCTCAAACCAGAGATTTGACCAATCCGGTACCAAAGGTATTTACCTTTGCTCCAGCCAAGAATATCGGCTCCGTCAGTGGAGATACTGGGGTGGTTCAACGCTAACTGTAGTTCAGGTATAGGTTGTAAGTTATCTGGTTCCAAATACCACGATGGTCTTGCCCTTTACCCCGATCAACCCCTGCTCCTCCAGGGCCTTAAGTACCCGCCCGGCCATCTCCCGCGAACAGCCTACGATACGTCCAATCTCCTGACGGGTGATCCGAATCTGCATGCCGTCGGGGTGGGTCATGGCGTCTGGTTGTTTGCATAGCTCAAGCAGGGTACCGGCGATGCGTCCGGTAACGTCCAGAAACGCCAGGTGCCCCACCTTGTGGCTGGTGTGCAGCAGACGTTCCGTCATCTGGGCGCCAAAGGCGTAGAGTATCTGGCGGGAATATTGTTTGAGATCACTGTCGAACAGCTGTTCCAGCCGGCTGTAGCTGATCTCAGCCAGGACGCACTCGGAGCGGGTGCGCACCAGGACACTACGCTGTGGTTGGGGTACAAACAGCCCCATCTCACCGATGAACTCGCCCTTGTTCAGATAGGTCAGGATGATCTCCCGGCCATCCTCATCCTCTATGACGATGGTTACAGAGCCTTCAATTATGTAGTACAGGACATCGGCCGGGTCGCCCGGGCGGATAATCTCCGTCTTGGCTGGATATCTTCTGCGGTGACAGAATGAGAGGAAGGGCTGTAGGTACTCCGGCTCCGGCGGTGGCGGTTGAATTATTGTCATGGTTTTGGCGCGCTCTTGTTTTGTGCTCTGGGGCAGAAGCTTCTATGGTAACCGGTTTTGGTTGTCGATCTGTGATTCATCCGTCAATATATTAGTAGTGAAGAATAAAATCTAGAGAGGTGTGAATGAAAGCGCGGGTCAAGTGGGTGGAAAATACCCTTATGGTGGGGGAGGCGGGTAGTGGGCATGCCGTGGTAATGGACGGCCCCGAGGAGTTTGGGGGGCGTAATCTGGGCACCAGACCCATGGAGATGATCCTGTTGGGATTGGGCGGATGCACTCAGTTTGATGTGGTGCATATCCTGCGCAAGGGCAGGCATCAGGTCAGTTTCTGCGAGGTGGAGCTGGAGGCCGAGCGGGCGGACGAAGATCCCAAGGTGTTTACCCGCATCCATGTTCATTTCAAGGTGGGTGGTCCGGCTCTCAAAGAGAAGGCGGTAGAGCGGGCGGTGGCCTTGAGCGCCGAGAAGTTCTGCTCGGCCTCCATTATGCTGGGGGCCTCGGTGGATATTACCCACGGGTTTGAACTGGTGGAGGTATAGCCCCTGTGGTCGAAGTCAAAATAATCTGCCCTTAAACCCCGAGATCTATTTTTATCCGCAACTGAACGCAAATAGAAAACTATCCCCCTGGTTGTTAGTCGGGGGCGGGTTCCGGGGTTTCGGCATATTGTTGGAATAAGTCAGTAGGCAGGGATAAGCGCAGTGTTCCCGGCAAGATACTCTAAGGAAGATCTGATTAAAGCCATCCATGTGCTGCTGGAACCTCTGAATAAATCAGAGGTTCCCTAAATATCCAACCACAGGCCATGCGCCAGAAACGCTACTGCCTATTCTGGCCTACAGGCCGAGATTGTGGTTTCTGATTGAATCCAGATAAACCAAGGCTTTGCCGTTGCTGTGCGCAGTGCCGGAAAGGGAGCAGGTGGCACTTTTTAACAGAAGAGTGAGTTTGTCCACCTGTGGGAGTGGCGACTCGCCACGCTGGAGTTGGCACTCAGCCTGCCAAATTCCATCGACGCGGGACGCGCCTCCCACAGGCTAATTGATGGGGGGGTATTTTGGCCCTTTCCAGGGAGCTTCTTCATACTACCCGTTTTCTGGGTAGTAGATGATTTGCGTATATTTGCGGACCTCATGCTTCCACGGAACGCTTAATCTGCAAGCTGCCGGGATAGCAGTTCCACCGGATGTAACACCTCTACCTCCATGCCGGTCTCGCGTACGCCTGCTGCCAGATGCAGGGTACAGCCGGTGTTGGAGGTGACCAGGATCTCAGCCTGACACTGTTGCAGGCCGCTGATCTTGTCTTCGCGCAGTGCGTCTGCCCTCTGCGGCTGGCTGATCAAATAGAGGCCTGCCGCCCCACAACAGAGACCGTTTTCCGGTAGCGGCAACAGCTCTATCCCAGGTATCTGCTGCAACATCCTCTGGGGTGCGGACGCGTCTTTTAATACGTTTTTCATGGAGCAGGGGGTGTGAATGGCCACCCTCTGGTCCAGTGGCCGCAGTTCCAGCTCACTGAATCCTGGTGCACTGCAGATGAAACTGCTGATATCCAACACCGGGGCCGCCAGTGGCGTGCCCTCCTGTCCATACTCCGTGAGTCGTGAGCTACAGCCGGTGGCTACACCGATGATAGCGTCCAACTGGTGGCCAGAGAATACATCCCGGTTCCGGGCTGCCAGCGCCTCCGCCTCTGTCTGGTGTCCGCTGTGCAGATGCATGGCGCCGCAACAGCGCTGGTCTGGTGGAACCACCACCTCATAACCCAGCCGGTTCAGAACCCGGATGCTGGCCAGGAGCGCCGTCCGGTCGGTAATGCGTCCGATACAGCCGGTAAACAGACCGACGCGGCCAATGGTGCTGTTTTCTGCCGGGTAGCTGCTGTTCCAGGCTTCAGCCTTAAGGTCGCTAGGCAGCAATCTATGCAGTCTGCCCATGGTCTCTCCTCCCAGCTTCTTTGCCAGGGTGGCAAGCCCCAGCCCCTGAAAACTGCTGGCAAGGCCGGCCAGGGGGCGTCTGTATGGTGCTTGTGACAGGAGAGATAGCGCCAGTTTGTGGAATCGGCCTGGGGTTTTGTTGCTGGCGTGCTGCACGGATCGTACTGCGGTGATCAGTTGACCATAATGGACTTCAGATGGGCAGGCGGGCTCGCAGGCGCGACAGGCCAGGCAGGAGTCCAGGTGTTGGTGCAGGCGTGGGGTGTCCACCGTCCCTTGGATCAGCGCCTGAATCAGCGCAATGCGCCCGCGTGGTGATTCGCCCTCATCAGCGCTTAGCGCATAGGTGGGACAGTGGGGCAGGCAGTAGCCACATTTTACGCAGCGGTCGGCCTCAGCGAGTATCTGCTCCTGGTTCATGCAGCCACTCTACGGACGAAGGCTGTCGATAGTGATTGTGTGTGCGCCATCGAATTTGTGTTTGGGTTTGTGCTTCAATGGGTTATGGTGGATCATACTGGCGGATTATCCCCGATCCATATAAAATTTACAGCCCGGATAGGCTTGGCTCTCAATTCCCCGTTATTTTTCACTGCCCCTTGTATCTTTTTGGGGAGTCCTGTAACATTCGCGCTCTTTTTTCGAGTGATTTGACGGCTGTCCGTTTGCAGGGTGGCCTGGTATCAGATAGATCTATTTATAGAGATTATGTTCTCTTTCGGAGCGAGTCAGATGACGACCGTAAGTACAAAGCCGGCCGAGGTGCGCCGCGAATGGTATCTAGTAGATGCCACTGACAAGACACTGGGACGTTTGTCCAGTGAGATTGCTCGCCGCCTGCGTGGCAAGCATAAGCCTGAGTATACCCCGCACGTGGATACCGGTGACTACATCGTAGTGATCAATGCAGAGAAGATTCATGTAACCGGCAATAAGCTGGCTGATAAGATGTACTACCACCACACCGGTTATATTGGCAATCTGAAGTCGATCAGCCTGGGCAAGCTCCTGGATAAGGCCCCGGAGCGGGTGATAGAGAAGGCAGTGAAGGGTATGATGCCTAAGAACATCCTGGGACGCGCCATGTTCAAAAAGCTGCGGGTTTACGCCGGCACCGAACATGGGCATGAAGCTCAGCAACCCAAGCCCCTGGACATCTAGGAACGCCAACGGCGGCATAACTAACATTCGATCTGGAAATAGATAAAGATGGCACAAGCACAAAACTACGCAACAGGACGCCGCAAAAGCTCAGCTGCTCGCGTCTTTCTGTCACTAGGCAGCGGTAACATCACTGTCAATAACCGTTCTTTAGATAACTTCTTTGGCCGCGAGACTGCCCGCATGGTGGTGCGCCAGGCCCTTGAGGTTGTAGATATGGTGGACAAGGTTGATCTGAAGATCACCGTTAGCGGTGGTGGCACCACTGGACAGGCAGGCGCCATCCGTCACGGTATCGCCCGCGCGCTCACCGGTTATGATGAATCACTGCGTAGCACGCTGCGCAAGGCTGGCTTCCTGACCCGTGACGCCCGTGCCGTTGAGCGTAAGAAGGTCGGTCTGCACAAGGCCCGTAAGCGTCCTCAGTACTCCAAGCGCTAGTTTCACTGTTCCGGTTTTTGGCCAGTTGCTGGAAACCGCGACATTGGGGACTCGTCTAATGGTAGGACACCGGACTCTGACTCCGCATGTCGAGGTTCGAATCCTCGGTCCCCAGCCAACACAAGCATAACCCGCTTCGGCGGGTTTTGTTTTGTGCTGGGGGAGAGGATGAGGACCTCGGTTCGACGGAATCGCCAGGAGCGATTCCGAACAGTCGAACGTAGTGAGGCTGGCCCCGCAGAGGTGGAGCCATGGATGGCGGAATAATCCTCGGTCCCCAGCCAACACAAGCATAACCCGCCCCGCTGCCGTTTTTTTTGCAACAAGTAAGAAAATATCGGTGTTGATCTGCAAAAGAAGTTTGTATTTGCCGTTATGAAGCTAGAGCATAATTATGGATCGGCAGAAATGATAGCCCTTGCTTCGGGCTGCGTAATATTGCGGTTTAAGGGTTAATTCTGCTGAGATATCAGTAAGTTATTTGGTATGTGGCCGGCTGGTGAGGGCCTGAACGCAGGTGTTGCTATAAATTGCCAGTGTTGCGTTTGTGCAACATAATGGCAATGTGTGGTTTTTTTTCAAAAAAAGTGTTGCGAAGTTGTCTGGGGGGTACTATAGTTACTCCGCTGGACACAGAATTTAATTATTTCGATTTAAAACACATTAATGATGAGAACGGGAGTTTCCATGAAAAGACAACTTTTAGCCGCAGCAGTTGCCGCAGCAGTTGCAGTACCAATGACCGCCTCCGCCGGTGACGTTACCCTGTATGGCGTAATGATGATGAGCATCAACGACCTGGATCACGATGGTAGTGGTAGCCCAGGCGGATCTGCCAACTGGGATTCCAGCGCTCCTGAAGGTTCCAGCGTACAGAGCCATTTCTCCAGATTCGGTATCAAGGGTACCGAAGACCTGGGTAACGGCCTGAGCGCTTTCTTCCAGATGGAGTTCCACCTGGCAGACGCCGAAGATGGTGGTGATCTGAACAACAACCGTAACACCTTCGTTGGCCTGGCCGGCAACTGGGGTAAGGTAGCTCTGGGTCACAACGACAGCCCGTTCAAGAAGTCCACCGGTTCTCTGGAGCTGTTCTCAGTTATCCAGGGTGACTACAACCAGATCGGTTTTGAAGACGAGCGTCTGGGTAACAGCCTGTTCTACTACAGCCCGAACTGGAATGGCCTCTCCTTCGGTGCGGCAATTACCATGCCTTCTGCAGACGATGACGAAGACGGTGTTGAGGGTTACTCCCTGGCCGCCACCTACAAGAACGGCCCTTTCTTCGCATCCCTGGCTGCCGAGAGCTTTGACGGTGGTAGCGGTGGTCACGCTGACAGACTCGGCAGATCAGAAGACAAATGGCGTCTGGGCCTGGGCTACACCGCAAACGGTTTCCACGTTGGTTACATCTATGAAGATCGTGATGACTTCGATGGTATGGATGGTGCCGATGAGGATAGCTGGCAGCTGTCCGGTAGCTACACCTTCGGTAACAACGTAGCCAAGATTGCCTACGGTCAGGAAGATGCCTACAATGGGGATGACCCAGAACAGTGGTCTATCGGTCTTGATCACAAGCTGAGCAAGCGCACCAAGGTCTATGCTGTATATTCTGACTATGATGCTGATTCCGTCAGGGGTGATTGGGATAGCTTCGGTGTTGGTATCGTACACAAGTTCTAAGTTTGTTTAGAACCTGAGTCGTTAAACGGGGCCTTCGGGCCCCGTTTTTTTTGGATGATTTTTTTTGGGGTCGGAGTCCTTCCGTGTAATACCGATGTTGAAACCTCAGATGGTGGATGGAATGACTCCGATCCTTCAAGTTTATCTGTGCCCAGTATATGAAGATCAGCTGGGTGCTGGGCAAATAGGCCTGCGGTTTTCACCTTGGCTTCATCTACGAGGACGCCGATGATGCTAACGGTATTGATGGTGCCAACGAAGAGATTTTACACATCTCCGCTAGCTACACATCCGGTAACAACCTAGTTAAAGCCGCCTATGGTGAGGCCGGTATTTATGTTGGCGATGTAGATCCTGAAGCGTTCTCAATTGGGATTGATCACAGGCTGAGCAAGCGCACCAACGTCTACGCTGTGTATGCAGACTATGATGCTGATATAGATGATGAAGATATCGATGGCTTCTCTTCAGGTATCGTACACAAGCTCTAAGTTGCTTATTAGAACCTGAGTAAATAAACGGGGCCTTTAGGCTCCATTTATGGGAGTGGTCCCAGTTGCCGATTTATTTTGAAGGCCGGTTAGATAACCTGTCGGATATTTAGCCGATTAAGCTGACACTGAATTCTAAACGCCCTCTAATTTTGTTAATTGTTTTTCTAGCGTTTTGAAAAGTGGTGTCAGATGTTTTTCATAGGGTTTCCATATGCCAATAGCTTCGTCTGATGCAGGCATATATGACGAGAAAGAGTAGCTGGTTTCCTCCTTGATATCGATATATTCTTTTTTCATCTCTTTGCAATCGAGGTTACAAAAGGTTGCAAGGGCTTGCAGTTGAGTTTCAGGATCGGAAATAAGTTCTTCAAACTTTAGGCTATAAATAAACTCTGGAAATAACTGGTCCCAGTGTTTCATAAGTTGCTTGAATAGTAGTATATATTCTCCTAACGCGCCAAGATCGTATGAATATTTGTGTCCACGAGAAAAGTTTTTTCGGTACATATCGAAGCAGTTGTCTTTTATGTTTCGTTCAATCCAGATCACTTTCGCTTTCGGTAGGCAGAGACGGATCATTCCTAAATGGTAAATATTTCCAGGAAGTGTATTCGTTATACGATTATTCGTTTTAAATCGTTTTTTTAATGTAGATATGTATGCATTACCTATTAGCCTGTAATGTGATTCACTCAGCAACTCTACCCCGTCAGGAAATTCTTTTTGGTGTTCCGTTGATAGTAGAGTTGCCACCATATTTGCGAAGTCCCTCGATTCGCCAGCAGGAGTAACTAGTGTGCTAAGGCTAAGAGCCGTTTCAGTGACTGTTTTTCCGCTGCGAGGCAATCCAATAATGAAAATTGGTGTGTCATCGTAAAACCCGGATTTTTCATGTAACTTTATGAAATCTGGCGTAAATGTGGTTCTTATCTTTTCTACTATTGCCCTTGTCTCATTTATTGTATTTGCGGCTATATTATTGTCACCTATCCATATTTGATTTCCTTGTTCGAGATAGAAGAATGCTCCTTCATGATCTCCGGTCATGTCCATGGCTTTTGCTATTGAAAAAGCTAGGGTGGATTGCTGTTTTTCAGGAAGCTTGTTTTGATTGTATAGTTCGAGCATGTCTTGAAGATCATTTTCAATACCATTGACATGTTTTATTTGCGTGATTGTTTGGTACGCAAATATATTTTGAGGATCAAGGGCAAGGCAGCGGCGTGCTTCAATCTCTGCCGATGTCCAGTTTCTGTCGTGAAGGTATGTTAATGCCAGTTGTAAGTGTAATTGGGGGTCTTCACCAAAAGATTTCTTATATTTTCTTAGAATGCACTCTGCTTCGTTTGCATTACAGGTATTTAAGCTGGTTGAGGCTAGCCCAAGGATTGCCTCCTTTGAGTTTTTGTTTAAGGATATTGCCTGTTTGAAGGCGTGGTACGCGTCTAGAAAAAGGCCATCTTGCAGGTTGGATTGGCCTAATCCTAGCCAAGCGTCGAAGCTTTTTTGGTTTATTTTTTTGGCCGCAGAGTAATATTGTATTGCTTCCTTACTTTGTTCATTATTGTTGTACAGGCTGCCTAGGTTCAGGTGTGCCTTTAGGTTTGTGGAATCTATTGCAATTGCGCGCAGATAATTGGTCTTGGCCTGGTCGAATCTCTCTTCTTCTTGGTCTAGGCAAGCAAGGTTAACCAGCGCTTCGACGTTACTGGATTCTATGCTTAAGCAGCATTCAAACGCCTGACGGGCTGGCCCTGGTGAGTTGTTACCGGTATAGAGTACGCCCAGGTTGTAATGGGCATTGGCCAGTTGAGGGTTAAGCTCGGTTGCTTTTTTTAGATGCTGTTCTGCCGCAATATTATCTCCCATGCCTAATAACGTTGCTCCCCAATTACAGTATGCTTCGGCATACTCTGGGCGGTGGCGTATGGCTTTTTGATAGCTTTCGATGGCCTTAGCGTGGTTTCCTATCTCACGATAGGTCTCTCCAAGGTTGTTCCAATACATGGAGGTTGATGGGGATAGTTTTAATGCCCTTTGAAAAGTTCTGATGGCAAGTTGGTATTTACCACGGCGCTTTTCTGTCATTGCAAGGAGGTGCAGCGCCGGGTGGGCCGTTGGTTGTTGCTTGAGGATGGCTTTACAGATTTTTTCCGTTTGTTTTATCTGGCCATTGATAAAAGCTTTCATAGCGGTTTGAAACGGGTCTGGCATGACAGGCACCTCACAAATTGATCAGACGAAACCTTACAGGTTGTTGGTATTAATTCGTCCTAGAGATTAGGCTCTTCTGTGAAGAGGTGTTTAGGCTTCAATAAGCTCTACACCCTGGTTAGTACCTAGGATTAGCAGGTCAGCTGGGCGCTGGGCAAACAGACCTACGGTGACCACGCCGGTTAAATTGTTTATCTGTTGCTCCAGTTTTATCGGTTCTACAATTTCCAGATTGTGTACGTCCAGAATCTGGTTGCCGTTATCCGTAATAAAATTTTCGCGCCACACCGGTGTCCCACCCAGCTTTACGAGTTGCCTGGCAACCAGGCTACGAGCCATGGGTATCACCTCGACCGGTAGTGGAAATTCCCCCAGCATCTTGACCAGCTTGCCCTCATCAGCAATACAGATAAATTTTTGGCACACCTCGGCAATAATCTTCTCTCTGGTCAGAGCGCCACCACCGCCCTTGATTAGTTGTAGGTGATGGTTGGACTCATCCGCGCCATCAACGTATAGCTCCAAGTCTCCTGCTGCATTGAGGTCAATTACCTGGATGCCATGGCCCTGAAGTCTCCTGGTAGAGGCCTCAGAACTAGATACCGCAGCTTCTACCCGGTGTTTAATTTTGGCTAGTGCATCAATAAAATGGTCTACCGTAGAACCGGTGCCCACTCCGATGATTCCTTCGACGAAAAATTCCAGTGCTGCCTCTGCGGCAATTATTTTCTGTTCATCCGCTGTCATGAAATAACTCCAGTGTGGTTGTTGGCTGTGACTATGATAGCCTTGCCTTAGGTGTAAGTCATGATGGTTTTTGTGGGCCGCCAACTTTTGCTTATGGGTGAGTGCATACATAGGCCTAATGGATGGGAAACTGTAGAGATGTCAAAGCGATATATTGAAAAGATACTTAGGGCTAGGGTGTATGAGGTGGCCAAGGAGTCACCGCTGGAATATATGCCGAAGCTTTCGGGGCGACTCGATAATCATATTCATCTTAAGCGTGAGGATCTCCAGTCTGTATTCTCGTTTAAGCTGCGCGGCGCCTTTAACAAGATTTGCAGTCTTACACCTGAAGAGAGGGCAAGAGGGGTGATTACTGCATCCGCAGGAAATCACGCCCAGGGTGTTGCCCTGTCAGCCAGTAAGCTTGGGATTGGGTCGCTCATTGTAATGCCAAAGACCACACCCACTATCAAGGTGCGTTCGGTGCGGGATCTGGGTGGCAAGGCGATTCTGCATGGGGATTCCTATGATGATGCCTATGAGCATGCCATGGAGCTTGCGCTAAAAAAGCAGATGGCTTTTGTGCATCCATTTGATGATCCAGAGGTTATTGCCGGACAGGGCACTATAGGTGTTGAAATGTTGCGACAGCATGCGGGTCCGCCCCACGCCATCTTTGTGCCTGTAGGTGGAGGTGGACTTATTGCAGGGGTTGGTGCCTATGTAAAGTATGTGTATCCAGAGGTTAAGATCATCGGCGTAGAGCCGGAAGATGCCCCAACCCTACAACAGGCATTAAAAGCGAATCGGCGTGTACGCCTGAAGCAAGTAGGCATTTTTGCTGATGGTGTCGCGGTTCGGCAGGTGGGGAAAGAGAACTTTCGTATTGCCAAGAAGGTTGTGGATGAGGTGGTATTGGTAAGCACCGATGAAATTTGTGCCGCCATTAAAGACCAGTTTGATGATACGCGTGCAGTTGCAGAACCAGCCGGGGCTTTGGCGGTTGCAGGTTTAAAGCGATATGTGAGCGATAGGGTTATCAGCGATAAGCATCTGTTGGCAATAGCCAGTGGCGCCAATATAAATTTTGATCGTTTGCGCCATGTGGCGGAGCGGGCTGAGCTTGGTGAGAGCCGCGAGGCACTGCTTGCGGTAAGGATACCGGAACGCCCAGGTAGTTTTTTAACCTTTTGCCGTGCCCTGGGTAAACGCAGTGTGACTGAGTTTAATTACAGATACTGTGATGCTGATGAGGCCCATATTTTTGTGGGTGTAGAGCTGACACAGGGTAATGAAGAGAGATATAAGTTAATAGAACAACTTCAGCGCAAGGGCTACCCGGTAATTGATATGACGGAGAATGAACTTGCCAAACTGCATATCCGTTATATGGTGGGAGGTCATGCCCCGGCAGTAGTTGAGGAGAGTGTCTATCGTATAGAATTTCCCGAACGCCCGGGGGCCTTAATGGATTTTCTGGTACACATGGGGCGTCGTTGGAACATCAGTCTGTTCCACTATAGAAACCATGGCGCCGCCTACGGTAGGGTTCTGATGGGTATTCATGTTGAAAAGGATTCAAGGCATAAAGTAACCGCAGTTGTTAAGCAGTTTGGCCTCTCCTGTAAGGAGGAGACGGCTAATCCTGCGTATAAGTTATTTGCCAGTACGGGCTGTGCATCTAGTTGATTAAAAAGGATATTGCATAAAAAAGAGCCGCTAAAAGCGGGTCTTTTTTATGCTGATGTGCTGAGCGCTATTTCTTTACTGCTTTTTTACGTGGTCTAACTTTACGTGGCCTCAGCGTAGCCTTTTTTTTAGCTACCTTCTTTTTCGCAGCTGTTTTCTTCTTGGTAACCCTTTTCTT
>CAZVME010000086.1:0-12736 GCA_964628835.1 uncultured Gammaproteobacteria bacterium
GATGTGGAATGGATATATGGCGTTGGCCTTATAGGTATACTTCATGGCGGCAATACGGCTGGCAGATGCATCTGGTGAATTCAGGCCGCCGTGAGCATAGATTAAGATATGCTTGTATTTTGCCGTGTTGGCGACGAGTTGTGCCGTCTGCTCAATATCCTCAGCGGTACTCCAATAGCGACCACTGGTTTTATACTTCCCATCGTCAACATGGATAAAATGCCCGGCGATATTGGCCCGGGGTACACTCGATTTTTTTGTTTTATCCGATACTTCGCTGGCAAGGCGCGAGGAGACGGTCTTTTTGCCGAATATCTGTGGGGTTGGGAGCGCCTGTCGAAACACCCAGGCATCCATAACATTCTCAACCCAATCCTCGTAGCTCCAGAGCGCCACGCCGTTATCACCCCAACTCTTTCCCCAGGAGTTTTGAATCCAAAAACCCTTGTCGTTATAGCCCACAATAATAAAGGCGTGGCCGCCGGTGGGCTTGTCATGATGTTCTATCTGCCCATTGTCTGGGGCATTCCAACCCTTGTGAACCTTGGCAGACACGGCAATTACACCGGCTTCATTTAGTGCAGCATGAAAGTCACTGATAACAGGCTTGATCCTATAGTATGCGCCGATGGTGTGGTTGCGGGCATTCTTTGCTGCAGCAATGGTTAGTTCGCCTTTATTGGCCCCCATACGATAAGGCCAGTATTCCTCTTCACAGACCCCCATATTCTTCCAGCCTTGAATGGCCCCACGCAGGCTTGAACCGTCATACTCTTCACCAGGCCATTCATCATTCCGCTTCGCCATCTCATACAGCATGCGTGGGCTGACTACGGTGTCACATTGGGTGCATTGGTTGAGTATGTTGATGGCGGCGGCCACCGCAAACCCGGTACAGGCGCCCTCACTTTTTTGGTCGAGAATATTTCTTCTGGTATGGACTGCCGGATCAATAAAATCCTTTAGACAGGTAAGTGCTGGCTGGTAGATCCAGTCACGTGAATCAGGTACATCGGGTTGGGTATTTGTAATCCTTTTAGAACTTGCCATTCTCTTCCTCCTTGTTGTTATCCTCCAGCTGTATGTAACCAGGTATGAAGTATCCCTGTTTATCTGGAGAGAAATCTACGATGAGTGGGCTGAGCTTTCGGTTGGTTATTCGTTCTGTGAGTAACTATAGGCTGAAGATATGTAATCTACAGATATTATTTGGCCCCCTCAACTCTGCCTATGGTTAATTGTATCCAGGTTAACCACCGCCTCTGGCGGTGAGATATTAAAAGGCCTTGCCGTTCCCGTGCACAGTGCAGGGAACAAGTGGAATTTTTGCAGGAGAATGAGTTTGTTCACCTGTGGGAGTGGTGACCTGGCACGATGGGGTTGGCAATCAGCCTATCATATTCCTTCGGCGCGCTGCGCACCTCCCACAGGCTAATTGATGGGTGGGCCTTTTGGCCCTAGTGACTATTCATTATTTCAATGAGTTGGAGTCTTAGACCGGCAGAATGCTGTCATTGGCGCCAAAAATTGCAACAGCTTTGTCTATGGCATTTGGGTCAGTATCCGGTATCCACTGGCCATAAACGCGTGCAATCATTATCTAGTCTGAGTGCCCCATTTGTTGTCGTCTCCATGGTCTGGGGAGCATCAAGGTAGGGGGTGCTGTTGGTAAACTGGCTGTGCGTTGAATAACTGCTTCGCTGGTCATATATTAAAGTACCTTTTTGCGTTTGGTCTAGATAGACTTGATATAGCTGTTTGGTTTGGTAACAGAGTTTACCGGTATACAGAAGAGGTGATTATGTTAAGAACCATCCTGCTGAGTTTCATTATTGTGATGATTTCAGGGTGTGCATCCTATGGTGTCGTGGAGAACTTGCCCAAAGAAGTGTCGGGTGCCGGTGATGAATACTCTTTCTTAACATGGCAAAAGGGTGAGAAGCGTGCGGACGAGCTTGCAATATTTCTCAGCTTTTCCGGCGGGGGTACTCGGGCGGCTGCCTTTTCATACGGTGTTCTACAAGCGTTGCGTGACACTAATGTGAGGGTCGATAGGAAGTCGACGCGTCTCCTGGACGAGGTCGACCGCATCAGTGCAGTATCCGGAGGAAGCTTCACGGCAGCCTATTACGGTCTTTATGGTGACAAAATCTTCGAGGACTTCGGGGAAGTTTTCCTTCGGCGCGACGTAGAAGGCGCTCTATTTAAAGGATTATTCAATCCACTCCGGTGGTTTAGCAAGAAGGGCCGCACTGACATGGCCGTGGAATACTACGAGGAAAACGTATTTCACCGCGCTACTTTTGCAGACATGATGCAGCCGGGTCGTCCACAGATTGTGATCAATGCCTCTGATCTTGGCCATGGCGTACGTTTTTCTTTTATTCAGGAATACTTCAACCTGCTCTGCTCCGACCTGAAGTCATATCCTGTAGCGCGCGCTGTTACCGCATCTTCTGCCGTTCCCATCCTGTTCAATCCGGTCGTGGTTGAAAACCATTCGGGTTGTGATACCACCAAGCCAGACTGGTTGGTGGCGGCGGAGAAAAGGGCGCAAGGTGACCCTGAGCTAGCGTTGACAATTGCTGGCCTGTCGAACTACCTCGATAAAGATCAAGTCAAATATGCTCATCTGGTAGATGGTGGCATTACTGACAACCTGGGATTGCGCTCCCTTTACGATATCGTAACATTGGCTGGAGGCGCAAAGGAAACTCAGAAGATACTCCAAAAACAATCGCCGCAGCGCATGGTGATTATTTCAGTGAATGCTGCTACTGACTCAGGGCCGGAGATGGACAAGAG
This sequence comes from uncultured Gammaproteobacteria bacterium, assembly GCA_964628835.1. GTDB lineage: Bacteria > Pseudomonadota > Gammaproteobacteria > Chromatiales > Chromatiaceae > JAAGZL01. The sequence goes on from CAZVME010000086.1 coordinate 2,806, forward strand.
CAACAAACTACCTTCTCTAGAGGAAACTGTTGCTGCGGTAACAGATGTGCAACTCAACCGCTATAATGCGGCAACCTTACGGCTAATGGAGCGCCGCTTGGCCCACTGGGCGAAAGAGATATCAACTCCGGAAAGGCAAGTAACACCCTATTTCATCCACATTAGCTTCAAAGATGCACAAGATCCAGCGTTGCGCCTGTTCTTTGACCAGCTACCAACCAGTTTCTCTCTTACCGACGAACAAGTGGACAGATTGATCCTGGCAGGACATAAACTGTTAGGCAAACATCCTGAATATCGTCGTCTTGTGGCTGATCTGAATAACGACTCATGGCAATAGTGAGGGCAAACAGGGCTGGACTTACCTAGTTCTTTTTACCTCGCAGGCTACGTCTCAATAGCCCTGCGCAGCTGGATCCGCGCAAGCTATGCACGCGTTGGAATAGATGTTTGCTCACCCCTTCGGGGCCACGTTCGCTCAGCTCAGGCGTTCTGCGACACCTTTGGTGTCTTGTCAAATCAGCTACGATGATTCGTAATTCCTGCCCCAAAAACGCCAAAGGGTCGCCGAATGGCGACCCTTTGTTGGTTGGTGGAGGCGGTGGCGGGAAACGTTTGCAAATTCCATTTACATATTATAGTTTTTTAACTATTTGTTTTATATATATAAAAAAGTTATTCGGGTTCGGTTTCTCTCGTACATTGTATGGCTAAAATGTACGCCCTTAAGCATGTTCTATATGCGACGTCGAAAAAGGTGAAGATGCTACTAGTTGATTAAGAGTTCGGTTTCACAGGCTTGGGTTCAATGGAAAAGTAGGGGGGGTTGAATAGAACCCTAGGTTATGGGGTAATAAGGGCCTACTTTTCTTAGTTTTTGTTCGTTTGAAGTTGCCGCTGGCGTTACTCGTATCGTTAGGTCGACAGGCTCCTTTCGGCAGGAAAGAAACAGACCCTAAAGTAATTGATACAGCTAAGAGACTCATAGGCGAAGGGATGTCCAAAGCTGACGCAGCAAAACAGTTAAAGATAGGCCTCAGCACCCCCTACAAACACTTGAATGAGGACTCCAAATTATTAGGTCGTAGCTTAAGAAGAAAGAACCATATATTCCCGATAGACTGTTTTTGCTGGATTGAGTTTCTTGCTCTTTCGACCAACCGCTCTTGACCCACACCCTAAGCGTTAACGCCCTGAGTTATCCATGAAAAGTAGGCGCCTTATGTTTTAGGGCCGAAGCTAAGTATCAGCAAGAGGGACGGAACTAAAGTGCCACAACGATTGTCTCTGTGTTCAATTGCCTAGCCCAAAGAGCCCATGTATGTCACGACAAAATCGTTATCTTGCCGCAGCTATTTTTTTCGCCATCTCAGCGGTGACGGTTCACCTATTCGATCTGGATGATCGAGCCTGGTACCTGTGGCTTGACTGGAAAACCCCACAGGCTTCTAAACACAATGCTCTCTGGTTGCCGCACTATGAGGTAGACGTGGAGGCTATGGTCATCAAGGGGGTTGATGGGAACCTCTCCGGTATCACTTTTAACTCGGACAGCGGCAGTTTCTGGGTAATTATCAATCAACCTCAACAATTAATAGAACTCGACAAAGACTTGAAGCCATTAAGACTCATTGAACTTGAAAACTTCGCCGACACTGAAGCTATCGCCTATGCAGGTAATAGCACTTATATCATTGCTGACGAACGCGATCAGTCGATAGTCGTGGCCCCTATTAATCAGGCAACCCAATCACTGAATAAAGATGAACTTCACCATCTGACTATCAACATCGATGGCAATAGCAACAAGGGGTTGGAAGGGGTGACCGTGGATTACGAGAAACAGACCATATACGCGGTTCGCGAGAGAGACCCTATGAGATTGATAAGTGTTAAAGGAATATTAGATAAGAAGCCTGGAATCAATGTCGAGTTTCCTCCAGGTATTGATGTCGGTGATTTGTACATGGATGACCTCTCGGGACTGCATTTTGACTCAGGAACTGGCCATTTACTGATTCTCAGTGACGAATCGAAGATGCTGGCTGAAGTGGACCTACAGGGCAATAAGATCAGTTACATGGACTTGGATGTGGGCTTTAACAATTTGAAATATGCTATACCTCAGGCCGAAGGGGTGACTCTGGATGCGGATAACAATCTGTACATCATAAGTGAACCTAATCTGATATATCGCTTTAGAAAAGCTGACTAGACGTCTTATGTGACGATCAGGTGAAAATTCATAGAATAACCGGCTTTTTGTTGGTGGGCTTCACCACTTTTTTGAGAGCACATCCTTCATGGCTTCAACTTCAAGCAGTTTGTCAGCTAAAAGCTTTTTGAGCTTGTTGTTTTCCGATTCCAGTTCACGTAATCGCTTGGCTTCATTAACCTCCAGGCCGGCATATTTGCCGCGCCAGTTGTAAAACGTCCCTGTCGAAATACCAAGATCACGACAGATATCATCAACCCTAGTGCCTGCCTCATTCTGTTTGATGGCCCTAATAATTTGTTCTTCTGTATATCGTTTCTTTATTTTGAGGTCTCCCTTTTGATAGAATATCTGGAAATCTTATCGTGGTCATGGTGCTAAATACGGGGGAAAGGTCAAGCGCGAACTATAGAGGGCTTAGCGTTGATAATACCGTCCTGTTAGCAGGTAGTTTTCTTAACAGGAGTAGTACATATATATAGCGGATATTACGCCAGCACTTTATTTAAGATGGTATGACATATAATTATTAAACAGTCTCCCGGAAACTAAGATCCTCGACAGTTGAAGTAAAGGTATTGAGACCATTATTTGGGGCATATTTGTAATCCACATCAGTTGTAATACAGTAACCTAGATCAATAAGTTGCTCATGAAATAGGTTATGTATTTTGAGGGCATCATCGGTTGCCAGTTAATACTGCTTTAAATTGTTTGATAACAGCTATTTACCAGGCATCATGCGAGTAACTAAACCGTCTTTAAGGAACAATTGATGGTATAGCGCTGCTAAAAAATGAATGGCAATCAGCCCCATGGCGATGCGAGACAACAGGCCATGAATTTTGCGCGGTATGTAATTGAAGAAGTCCTCAGGTAATGTGCCGTTACCAAATACCGCATCAAATGCTCCACTTTGTAGTGACAACATAACACCACTTATGACAAGAAGTAACACAACAATATTCAACGCTATATGACCAGCGTTGGCGAGTTTGCCACCTAATGTTATGTCAGGCTTAGGCGAACGTTTTTTTAGAATCATACGAACAACTACTAGGATTCCAGCTAATCCGCCCAGGATCGTATGAATGCGAAGATTGGCAATTTTTTCCATGGTATTTGGCAGATCTGCTAGTACCAGGCTACCAGTGATAAGCAAGAACAGGATAACCAGCACTGATGCCCAGTGCATGGCGATTTGCGAGCTTGTATAGCGAAAAGTACTCATTATTGTTTTCCTAAGTTGATTTTAGTTGCGGCTATTTTAAACAAATATAAAAGAGAGCAGAAAATTATTGTGTTACAACAAATATGAGCCGGTAAATATTTCTCACAACATAAATTATACAATCCAGCGTCTTCTGTATTATTTATACCGAGGCTGCGTATAAGTAGGTGACCTTGACTTAATTGTCCCTCATATCTATGACATCCTTTCGACTTTCTTAAGGAAGAGACTTAAATGCCATGAAGATGCTCTCGGATTATATGCCTATATCAGCTATCTCTGACGGTCCGTTTCGATCACAGCCTAATCGTTATAATCTACACAAGACCACACTTTATGTGTGGCCTTGTGTCCTTTAAGTTATTAGAATCCACGCATCATTCTTGGACTAATCTGGTCAGTAATTTTCTGCTGTTCAGGGGTAAGAGTCTTATGTAGTTTCTCGATGGCGTCGGCCATTTCTGTCATATTGGTTGCTCCATCGCGCATAAGTTTTACCCGCTCAGCCACCGTTCCTTGCATCCCTCGTTGCTGCATCCGGTCGCGCATAGTAGTCATCTTTTTGCTCGCAGACTCAGTAAACTCTTTCCAGGCAGGTTCTTGTTCTTTGGTGATGCGTAATTCATATTTCATGCGGTCGAGTCTGTTTTGCATCATATCTTCCATGCCAAACCCGAAACCCCCATCAAACCCAGGCCTGTGCATCATTCTGCCTTGTTGCCATTGTGGGCTTGGGCCATAACCGCTTCTATCACAACCACCGAAACCGCCAGGTCCTCCATGTCCTCCATGTCCTCCAGGACCGCCAAAGGCTGATACCAGAGATACGGATGCAACACTTAGACCAATTACTGCAACTGTGCTTAACAAAACTTTTTTTGAACGTTTCATGTCGTGCTCCTTGTGCTATTGATATTTAGGCTTTATGCCTAGCGTGGATATATAGGAACACCTGAATGTAACTGCGGTATGTCTGTAACTGGGTTTTTTGTAATAAACTGTTTCAGGATCTACGTTGTTACATTGAGTTACAAAAAGTGACCTAAATATTCAATCTTATCGGTATAACCTAGCCCGATGGACAAACAACAACATATACTAGTAGTAGATGATGACCCTGCTCGAAGCCCCCCTGGATGATATGCATGAGCTTGGATGTAAGATCGATCTTGAGACTGCATAACTTAAGCCATATCACGGTCGTCCACTGTTGCTGAAACGTTGTCTGACCAACTTGATTGAGAATGCCGTGCGCTATGCGGCCGAGGTCAAAGTGAGTCTGGAGCAGACAGAGCAACAGTTGTAGATCATCATTGTTAATAAGGGTCCGGGTATATCTGAAGATGAGCTTGAGAGGATATTTCGCCCATTTGTTCGAGGTGAAGACTCTAGAAGCCGAGATACAGGAGGAACTGGTCTGGGACTGAGTATTGCCAGAAATATTGCTCGTGCCCATGGCGGCGAGCTGATTTTGCGCTCAGGTTTAGGCGGAGTTGGACTTGAGGCAGTGATAACACTACCAATAACCTAAAATGTTGAATAGTCGGCAGAGGTCGCAATATCGCGATATGAACCGCCACCATTTGCCTTCCTTGGGGCTGGTAAGCAGGAACAGCCCCCGCTCATCATAGAGTTTACGCTGTTTGGCCTCGGGCTTGGCTTTCTTGATTGCGGTGTCTGTGAGTGGTATTTGGGGTAACTGCTCCGTCAGTCTTGGGGTAACCCCAATAGTTACCCCCGTTTGATTCAGGATTCTATGGGGTAACTTTAGACGCTATCGGACGAGCAAGCAATAAAAAAGCCCGCTGTTATGCGGGCTTTAGGTTGGCATTGGATCTTTTTGGACATTTAATTGGTGGGGCGGCGACTACCGAAAAGCAACTGTAGCTATATGTAATATAACGTAATAAAGCATCTGACTTGTTTCTGTTGCCCCCAGAGTTGCCCCCGCGTGTTATATGTCTCTACTGATAATTTTTGAATATCTTAAATCCAATCTTCTATTGATTCACCCAGCAGATTAAACCGCTGCGCCATCCCGGCAAGTGACATAGACACAAAGGCATCATGTTGGGTGGTAAGTCGCTCAAAGGTGTTCCAGTGCATTCCTTTCGGCTTCCCCCATCCATTGCCATTGAGAATGCCTGGTTCCCAATCAAGCTTTTCCCTGATTTTGTCTGCACGGCGGGCGGCCCTGTCGTAGGGTACTTCTCGTTGACTGTCATAGGCCAATTGGTAGCAGTGACGGCAGGCGAATATTCCGCCACCATAAAGAATAGCTACACGCCGCCCACAGCCTCTGGCAGGACAGAGAAACCAAGGGCGTTGCCCGCCAAGGTGGCAAGGTGTCCAATCCAGATGGACGGGATAGCTTTCATCCTGCCATTCCTCTTCCCCTCGGTTTCGGTGCCGATAATTTAGAACCACTCGGTCTGCTTCAGTTCGCACTCGGATGGATGCGACAACCTCACCATGGCGTGACCAGTTCCAGCCAAAGGCTTGGCCGGGTGTTAGTAATCCATCTTGTTTCCAGCGCCTTACATCCAATGCTCGATAGTCGCTTGTTGTATCTTTTGCACCGAAGTACCAGTGCCTTCCGCTACCCGTTCCGCCCATGGTCGCCTCCAGATTTTACCGAAATCAATTGGGAAACTGCACTTTTAATCTTCATTTCTTGGCTTTTGAATTGGTGTTGCTAGGTATTGTTTGCAGTATCGCCGATCACTATCCCATATCCCGGCAATAGCCTCTGGTTCGCCTTTTCTGCAATGGCCAAGGTGGGAATGCTCAATGCGATCAAACTGAGAGCAGCTTCCACAAGTAACCAGGTTATTACGAACGACAGGTTCTGGTACTTCTTCTGATCGTTTTAGATAATACTGGTGGGTGCCTAAGTCATTACGGCATGAGTTCAACACTTCAGTAATAATGGCAGAGTCTCTCTCTTCAATATGTGTCAGCCATAACAGGATGCTTTCCTCTTCATCCGGCAAAAGTGCGGACGCCTGTTCAGTTCCCTTTGCGACAGTGACAGTTGCGCCTGGTGCGACAGTTACCGGTTTATTGGCTTCATGTGTCGCAGTTGTCGCGGGTGTCGCAGTCGCAGCACGGGCAAGCCCACCTTTGTGGATCAAAGCTGTTAGGGTCATTGCATACCCCTTTCCAGCAATACTGGGTTGATATGAATCTCTTTGCGCCTGCCTTCCTGTATTAGTCGCACCCTGCCACTCTCCACCAGTTCTGCCAGTGCAATATCAAGTGTGGCTTTCTGGCGTAGGTGCCCTGGTGTTACGTTACGTTGAACTTCCCGACGGGGGATGATGTTGGTTTTTTCTCTCTTGCCGTAGTTGATTAGCCAGCAGTCCAGTCGTACCGCATCGGCCTGTTCTTCAGGCAGAGCCAATTCGCCATAGAAGCGCCGGGCTTCATGTAGATGCCAGGCTGCAATGCGTGAAGCCCCTTCAAATGCTGCAAGTCCTACAGCACCAGCCATGCCATGCTCAAACAGTTGGAGCAGGCCAGCTATTCTGGCCGCGTTATCAGCAGTTTTGCTGGCCACGTCGCGAACATCGTACAGTTCCCCACCAGATTGCAGTTCACCTTCAATGGCATCATGAAATTTCACCCATGCTGCCTTGGTATCTGGGGCGAGAGTTAAAAGGGCAGGGGATAATGCACCATCTTCATCAATAGGGGCATCCTGTTCTAGAATATTGGCAATACGCTGATTAACTTTTGCCAGTGCAGGCCAACTATCCGGTGGGTCAGTAAATGGCCGATGGCCTTGTGTGGATTCCGGCCAAGCGACAAGAAAGCGGGCAAGAAAGCCCGTACCCCGTGCTAGTCCACCAGATCGGTCAAAGAAACTGCGCAAAGTGGCTTCCTGTACCTGCAAGGCAATGGTTAGCCGTGCGCCGCGAACCGTGAATGATTCTGAAGTGCGTCGCTCAGTGGCAATCTCTGCACCATCCCAAAGCTGGTTTAGTGTTGCCAGATTACGCATGACTGAATCCTTGCCCATGCCATGCGCACCGAATACCAACCCGGCCTCACTTGATACCACCCCACCTGATGGCCAGCCCATTGCTAGATTCCATTTCAGAGCTTCGGGTGTTGCATCACCATAAATCAGACGTGGAACCCGTGGCGGTTCAGGTTTGTCATGTTCAAGATCACGTAGCGCGACTTCCTGTTCATGAGCAGGCTTCCCCGTCTTGGCAAGCTGGCGAATTTTCTCTTTGATACCGCCACGCTTTGCCTCCCAGACATCCATTGCCGCCTTGTGATCTTTTATCAGTGGCTTTGCTATTTCAGCTTGATTGGCTTCATAGTCACGAATTGCCTGCATAAAGAAGCCATCACAGGTTGATTTGCGTTCGCCAGAGTCAGCAATAGTCAGCAGGAAAAGGCCAACAGGGCCAGACAGTTTTTCCGCTCTTTTAACATCGGCATGAGCCTGTACTGTCAGCGACAAAGCCGCCAGTGCGCTTGAAGCAATGAGAGGTAAAGGTGCCTTGGTAAATGCGTAGACCTCCTTTACAGCGGCACGTATCGTGTTAGGGAGTGCATCCAGTGGGTATGGTTCATGGGTGGTTTTGGCCGTGAGTGGCAAAGGCTCTGGCCAGCCGTTTTCATTGGTAGCATTAGCATGATCTGGTTCTGTTGCTGCATGAATTGCCTTGGCCACTGCCTCAAGCCCAACCAGTGCAGCCATATCGTTAAAATCGGTTGCCCCTTCAGGTCGATGTTCTCCAAATAGAGGGATAGCCATCTCTGCCCTAGCTGCCAGCGCCGCTATTTTTGCTTTAGTAATACCCGGATTACCTTCGGTGGCTGCATCATCATCGGCACAGATAATCATCGGTAGGTCAGGCAGCTTTCGCCGCATAACCTTGGCTACCGGTTCCAGGTTGCCAGCATTGAAAGCAACAGCAACAGGGTAACCAGTAGCTTGATGAATGGTTGCGCCGGTGGCAAAGCCTTCAACAATGCACAAGGCTTCTGCACCCTTAACAGTGCCAATGCTGTAGTAACCTCCAGTAACCCGTCCACCACTCAGGAATCGTTTGCTGCTATCTTCAGCAATGAATTGTAAGGTGCAAAGTTCACCACCAGAACGCACTGGGATAACCAGAGACCCTTTATACAATCGTGAACCATTGGTGTTGATCTCCTTGCGGATAAGATACGGATGATCTTCATTTGCTGGTGTTGCCGTATTCCAGATTGATGCCGCTTTTTCGGCTGCATGGGCAATCTGTTGCTGGCGTTCCATCTCTGCACGTTTTCTTGTCTCTTCAACACGGTGCATAAATGCTGCCCGTTCACTCTGTGAAAACGGCTTTTCTCGCTTTGCCTGCCAGTTCTCAGATAAGCCAGTAGACCAGTCACCAAAGCAACCACCTAAGACATCATCAAACAGCCTGCACCAACCAGCGGTATTGCCGTTCTGTTTACCCATGCCAGGGAAACGGTGTAGTTTGCCTGGTTCAATCACATCAGGTGGTTCCAGACCGCCAGCCCGGATTGCATCACGGAATTGGGAGAGAGCATCATTCATTATTTTCCCCTCCACAGTGAACAACCCACTCAGCCAAACTGATGGGGCACAAACCCCATGTAACCAGAGTTAGAACAACAGGTTTTAGATGGTTAGCAAACAGGGTAAAATAGTTCTTGATAAAAGCAGTAATTGAGGTCACCTGATGGCAGTCAGTGTGGCCTTTTGTTTTTAGGCTCATTGCTTTTGACTCCCCTCAGTGTGCAGCCTTTCGGCTGGCCTCTATCTGCTGTTCCAACCACTCATTAATCTCAGATTCAATCCAGCCAACAGCCCGGCCTCCAAGTGATATAGGGCGGGGAAAGCTGTCACCTGAAATGCGTAGATAGATGGTGGAGCGGGAAAGCCCGGTTCTGGTTTTAACGGCAGGTAGCCTTAGTATGTTGTGCATAGTTCTCAAACCTCAGTAAACGATTTAGGAGTGTTCGAGAAAGAATATGGCGTGGCGTTTTTGGCGTTACAAAGCCTATGCTAGTGGTTACTAGGCCCGTTAAATCAGACACTTAGAAACGCTATTACTGGAAGCTAAACCTCGAGAGGATTATGTAACTAGCTGAATTATCAAGAAGTTAATTCGGCGGGAATTTTCCGCCAAACTATTTAACTTTTCATGATTCGGATAATACGCGGTATTGAACAGCCCTGAGCTATCTCAAGTTTAGAAATCTCCTTTGCTACCCATTGGTCAGTATGGAAGCCAGACCACGGGTGTATTTTGCGGATTTCCAAATAGGCTTGCTTGATATCCTCATCCCTGGCCTGGGTGTTTAACCGTCTGGCTTCTTGCTTTGTGGTTGATGGTGAATAAGGCTTCTTGTGGTCTTTGGGTGCATTGTCTGCACAATATTGAATATGTGCTGCGTCAATCTGAATGGCACTATCATCAAAATACAGTACATCAAACAATAGGGTGAAATGGTTATTA
>CAZVME010000087.1:0-12712 GCA_964628835.1 uncultured Gammaproteobacteria bacterium
TTAGGCATTTTTCCACTTATATCATTGCTCCCTTTCAGCTTTAGTCCTTCTCTGCCCATTCACGAATTTTGCGCTTCAGTTTTTTCTCTACTTTTTCACCAATCTCTTCCCAGTCTTTGCCAGAATCAGTGCTTTCTTCGTCTTCAGCCCATTCTTTTAATTTACGCATTACTTTGTTTTCAACTTTTTTTCCTATCTCATCCCATTCTTTTTCACGTTTTTTATTCACGACAGATTTACAAGTCATATGAGAACTACCACCCCAGATAAATATTACACCTAATAAGAAACCAAAATCGTACCAGCCACCCGTATTGTTTATTTCATATACAACGACATTTTCATTGAATATATGGATAATCAGACTTATAAACGCAATGATTCCGTGCCAGAGACCGTACCAGAAACCAGCTGGGTTATCTTGCGTGAATTGAGCATCACCTGCAGTACAGGAAGTTAAAAAGAGAAGAAAGGGGATTAAAATGAATAGCTTGAACAATCGAAAATCATGTGAATTCATTGTCGACTCCCTTTGTTTAGGCCTAGCAGTGTTAATACATGGAAGATTTCCATGACATTACCCTATAACTGTTCAGTTTTTCCACTTACTCAAATAGCTATGGAATCTCCTCGATGTAAAATCCTACACGTGATACCTATCTTTTCAACTTCCTCTTGAAACATCTTCTCATCAGCCGCGTTATATTTTCTACTAAAAAATGCTGGACAGTTATAATGACAGGGAAGGATTAAGTTTGGTTTCATGATGCCTACTGCCTGCAAAGCTTCTTCCTCATCCATAGTATTATGAATCGTTTTCCCTCCAATCGGTATCATCAAGACATCCGGATTCTTTATGTTACTCCACTCTTTTTCATGAAGGAGAGTGTCGCCAAGATTAACAATATTCTTGCTATCAAGTTGAATATTGAATCCAATCGCTCCCCAGCCAACCCTTTCTTCCGGCCCAGGATGTAATGTTTTAGAAAAAGGTCCAAGTTTCAAAGTAAGAGAGCCATGTGTTGCACGTATTCCGGTGATTGACATTCCGTCTAACTGAATTGTTTCATCGACTGAAATGGTGTGAAGCCTTTTTATGGGTGTTGTAAAGGAAACTCCCTTGTCCCGAGGACCGAGTATGAGGTTCTTCCCCTGGATGGTTCTCACCATAGTTTCGTTGCAGATAATGGGAGCATCGGAGACCTCTACCATCCTGTCCGTATGCCAATAATGGTCTATATCTCCATGGGTGACAAAAATGTGCGTGATATCTTTCCATTCAGATTTTGGAATTAACGTTGTAAGCCTAAAAAAATAAAAAAATATCGCCCCCGGATCGATAGCGAGTTTTTTATTGCCTGACTCAATGACGAAGGAGTTGTAGAGATAGTGTGTAATTTTCATATGTTTTCACCATTGCACAACGCCCTTATTTCACAGCTACACCGAAGAACTCTACACCATGCTTATTGGTGGTCCCCAACGAATCTGGCGCGCTCCTCCAACCTGTTTCTTCAAGGAACTGGCTCAGTTGCTCGGGTCGTATACTCCAGAGCCACGGTTCTCCATTAAGTTTAAGAGTCCACAGAACAAACCTTGTCCACGGTCCGGCGTCAGGGCGGCCATCAGCATTGGTACCAACATAAGTAAAGGCGATCCGGCTACCAACACCGGTCATTGCAGCACACTGACCGAGCAAATCCTGTATAGCTGCATAAGGCAAGTACATCAGCAGCCCTTCTGCTACCACGACGGTTTGAGCTGCCTTGTCCCATGACTTGTGTGCAGTAAGAACGTCTGCCAGTCTCCGTTTACTGAGATCCACTGGAATCAGGTGAAGATTATTTCGCATTCCCATGGCTTCTACACCCTTTGCCTTGAGGTACTCCGTTGCCGGGTGATCGATTTCAAAGAACTCTATATCAGTAAACTCCGGTGCCAAACACCATCCCATTGTATCGTAACCAGCTCCCAGGGTAAGGACCTGTGTTGCACCTTTACAAATTCCTTCTCTGACTTGGCGCTCACAAAATGCCTTTCTGTGGGCAAAGGCCTCAAACTGCCCCGGCATCATCCAGTCGAATGCTTCATAAACCGAGACCATTCTTTGGGAACGGCACCAGCGAACTACAGTCGCACTTACCAGACCGGATGCAACGAGTAGCTTTGCTGTAGCCTCGACAATACCGGGAGGAAAAACTTTATCCATCCCCGGTTTCGTACCCAAAGTTATGATATTCAGAGCGACCTTACACGCAGTACGACTCGGTTTGTCCTTACGCATGGAACGTCTCTTTCAAAGTGATCATTATTTATTGAATCACAAATATAACTTCTTTAACAGTAGGGGATAAGAATTGAGAGGATGCAAGTGGCAACCTTAACCTATTAAGAAAAATCGCAAGTTAAGATGTTTTCTGAACACCACCTGATTCGTTAAGATTCCAGGATGAGGAGATATCTTAATTCCCAGAATCGAAGGAGCAGAGTAGGCACCTCAACCGACAATAAGCAAGCTCATGCTTAAGTCCTGTGTACAGGACATCTTCAATCTGACTTTTTGCCACTTGTCTCCCGCCAGTGCTAGATTATATCCTTGACGTGCTATCAGGTTGTGCCATAAGATAATTTATACATAAAACTCAGCTTAATTTATACGGGGCAAAGCCAAACCTGTTGCAAGACAGGGACGGAAAGCCACGGGTCTCAAGAGATAGCCGGGCTGCCTTAGTAAAAGGTAGTCCGGCTTTTTTTGTTTTCTGGATAAATTAGATACTGAAAAACGGGTTGAATTTCTTCAGGCATTTGAAATGGTCAAGCAAATTGTCCAGATGAATGACAGGCGCATTGAACTGGAACTTTTTGAAGAGGTACGGGAGCTGAAAGCCGATGCATTTCTTCTGCTAACCGATGTTGATGCGGCTTATAAGGATTGGGGTGAATCTCACGTCCGCGCCATTCGGCGTATTACACCAGAGCGACTACGCGAATTTTGTTTTGCTCCTGGATCCATGGGTCTGAAAGTGGAGGCCGCTATCGAGTTTCTCGAGCAGAGCAGAACTGTCGTAGGCATTGGCGCACTCAAGGACGTAGATGCAATCCTGCAGGGTAAGGCGGGCGCCGTAATTGATCGAAATGTACCTGATATTGTATGGGGGGGAGTAACGAGAAAATAACAATTTCCTCTCTGTTGCTGAAAAAGCAAGGTGAAAATCACTTTCCATGGAATTAGAACGCTTCGGCAGAGATGCTCGTATCCGGGTGCTGCTTCTTGGGACCGGACAAATGGGAGCTGGAATTACCCGTTTGTTGCTTGACAAGCAAGGCCTTGAGCTGGTGGGTGCCTATGGCAGAAGAATTCAGCGAGCCGGCATGGATCTTGGCCGGGCGATCGGTCTTGAACGAGACCTTGGCATCCCCATCAGCGCGGATCTGACAACGGTGATCGAGCAGACCAGGCCGCATGTTGCGATTCAGGCCACCTGTTCAAAAATAGTCGATGCCGGGGAAGAAATTACGACTCTGGTGCGCCACGGCCTCCATGTTGTCTCCATTGCTGAAGAGATGGCCTATCCTGCCTGCAGTTCACCGATCTTTGCCAAAGAAATACATGACCTGGCCGTCTCTCGCGGTGTCGGGGTTCTTGGTACCGGCATAAATCCCGGCTTTGTCCTTGACCTGCTCGTTATTGCCCTGACAGGTGTCTGTGCTGATGTTCGATCGATCACTGCCAGACGCGTCAACGATCTATCGCCCTACGGACCGTCGGTGCTTGCCGGTCAGGGTGTTGGACTTGACCTGGAAGAATTTCAAAAGGGCCTGAAAGATGGCACGATTGTCGGCCACTTTGGATTCACGGAGTCGATTCACATGATCGCCGACGTTTTAGGCTGGGAGATAGAACGTATTGAAGAGATCAGGGAGCCCATTGTTTCGCGGGTCCGGCGCGAGACATCTTTCGTCACCGTGGCAAGCGGACAGGTGGCCGGCTGTTTTCATCAGGCAGTGGCCTATCGGCAGGGTGCACCGGTAATTACCCTGATTCATCCCCAGCAGATCCATCCGCAACTTGAAGGGACAACAACCTGCGACACCATTGAAATAAATGGCACCCCGGATGTCCGTCTTACCGGAAGCCCTGAAATTCCAGGAGGAATAGCTACCTGCAGCCTAGCGGTGAATACAATCCCCCGGCTGCTGAACGCAGCACCGGGACTCCACTGTATGGCTGATTTACCTGTGCCCACAGCCATATTGAGTGACGCACGAAGTTTCATCCAGAGGAGACTTCAGGAGGGACGCCATGCCTGAGCGGATAGCAAAAGGCATCTGGGTGGAGATACACCGGACTCTGCTTGCACCCGATGAACGTGCACCGCAGGTTCCTGCAGATACCTGTCAGCATCCTCTGGAGATGCGGGTGAAAGGCTTTCTGGCCGAGCCTGCTTTGTTGGGTCAAGAAGCTGAAATCATCACATCCGTTGGCCGACGATTGCGCGGGACCATTACAGAGGTCAATCCCGCCTATACCCACGGTTTTGGACCTCCGATCCCTGAACTCTCCACTATCGGGGAAGAGGTGCGAACCATTCTGCGCAAGCGAGGCCACGTTAAGTGAAGGAAAGCTACAAACAAATCATGGCGCAACGCGCTGAGATCATGCGGGAATCTGTTGGGATCGACTATACGCAGTATACAAAGGGCGTGCTTGCCTTTGACTACGAACAACTCCTCATTGATACGGGTTACGACATAGAAACGGCATACGCAGTGCAACGTCGGACAGCAGTTGGTAATACGCCACTGGTTGAGCTGGGCAATATTACTGAGCTGGCGCGGGCATTCGCAACTCCCGGCAAAGGCGCGAGAATCTTCATCAAGGACGAGGCGGCGAATCCGTCTGGATCATTCAAGGACCGGCGAGCCTCGCTCTCCATACATGAGGCGAAAAAACGCGGCTACCCCGGAGTTGTCGCCGCAACGAGCGGCAACTACGGTGCTGCGGTGGCTTCACAGGCCGCCAAGGCTGGGTTGCGCTGTATTGTGGTGCAGGAGGCTTTCGACAGCCAATCCATTGCCCAGCCAGAGATTGCCGAAAAGACCCGTGCCTGCGAGGCCTACGGTGCGGAGGTGGTCCGCCTTTCGGTGGGCCCGGAGCTTTTCTACGTTTTTCTTTGCATTCTCAAGGAAACCGGCTACTTCAATGCCTCTCTGTACACGCCCTATTCGATCCTCGGCATTGAAACACTTGGCTATGAGCTTGCAGGCCAGGTTCGTGAACAAACAGGAAGGTTTCCGGATGTTGTTATCACCACCCACGCCGGCGGCGGCAATGTAACAGGTACGGCCAGGGGCCTGCTCAAGGCAGGGGCTATTGAAACCGAAATGATCGCAGCCAGTGTCGACCTTTCCGGGCTGCATATGGCTTCGGACCACGATTTCAACCGAAAGTCCTTCACCACCGGTCACACCGGATTCTCCATGCCCTTCACCACTTGGCCTGACAGGGTCGACGTGCCCCGTAATGCTGCCCGGCCATTACGCTACATGGATCGATTTGTCACCGTCACCCAGGGCGAGGTTTTTTATATCACCGAGGTGCTTGCGAAACTGGAAGGACTACAGCGTGGAGCCGCCGGTAATACCTCCCTTGCCGCTGCCTTTGTCATTGCACAGGAGCTCGACGAGGATAGCATCATCGTCGTTCAGGAGACAGAATACACGGGTGCGGGCAAGCATCCGCTTGCCCAGCTTAACCTTGCCAGGCAATTGGGCATCGAGGTGAAGCGGGGTGATCCCAGGGAAGAGAAACCGGGCAAGAGAATTGTGATCCCGGAACATCCAACTGACCTCAGGGTTATGGATGTGGACCTGAACCATATTCGCACCTCTTATGTTCGTCATGCTCTTGATACACTCCCTGATGGAGTGCATCTACGTGATATTGATTATACGTTCCTGGCGGACGAGACTCGAACTAGTCCGACCTATGTGAGAAAGCTAATTAAGAAGTACGAATCAGGGGAGAACAGCAATGAAATCCTTGGAAAGAGAAGATGATTTTACGTCGCGTCGCCAGCGGCTGCAGGCCATGTCGGACAACGAACTGCATTCCTACTTCTGGAGCCTTGCCGAGAAAATTGTCGAACCTTTGGTTGAAGAGGCGCGCACCCACACAACCCCGTCCATTGAGCGCTCCGTGTTGCTGCGGATGGGATTTTCATCCATCGAAGCTAAATCACTCGTCGAGCTGTTGGGAAAACGCGAGCTTCTTGGTCACGGTGCAGGCCGCCTTGTTCTCGAACTGAGCAAAAGTAAGGGGATCTCTGTCCGCGAGGCTGGGATTGCTCTCCTGGCAGGACGTTATTGGGAGGAACTGGACCGATGAAGTTAACTCCTGATAAGAAACTGGACGTGCGGGAGGTGCTCAAGGACCTCGACAGCTATCGGCCAAAACGTAAGGGTTGGACCTGGCGCACCAAAATCGAGGACCGGCAGGTCGGCCCCTTTATCTATAAAGACTCCTCTGTAGATCTTAAGAACTCGGTTCCACTGTCTGCCGCGCCTGCCTTTGAAAACATCGATCCTCAGGGCGACATGGTGATCACCACGGAAATCGCTTCCGGTCATTTTGAGGATGATCTGCGCCGCATGCGTATGGCTGCCTGGCATGGCGCCGACCATATCATGGTTATCCGCACCACTGGCCAATCCCATATTGACGGACTTATCGAGGGCACGCCTGAGGGTGTCGGCGGCATCCCGATTACCAGAAAACAGGTCCGGGCGACTCGTAAGGCGCTCGATGCCATCGAAGACGAGGTTGGCAGACCCATCAACTTTCATTCTTACGTGAGCGGCGTTGCCGGCCCGGAGATAGCGGTTCTATTCGCTGAAGAAGGTATGAACGGGGCCCACCAGGACCCACAGTACAATGTCTTGTATCGCAACATCAATATGCACCGTTCCTTTGTTGATGCTGCAGAGGCAAAAAAAATCATGGACGGAGCCGGAATCCTCCAGCTCGATGGCGCCCATAACGCCAATGCCACCGCTAAAGAGGCCTGGAAGGTGACGCCGGAGCTCTTTGTGCAGCACGCCATCAATACCGCCTATTCGAGAGCGGCGGGAATGCGGGCAGACCTGATTGCCCTGTCCACGGTCCCACCCACTGCGCCACCGGCCCCGAAGATGCGCCTGGATCTGCCTTATGCTGTTGCGCTGCGCGAGCTTTTCCAGGGCTACAGGTTCCGCGCCCAGCAGAATACACGGTACATGGAGTCCGACACCATGGAGACGACTGTTACCCATGTACTCGACACCCTGATCTCACGTTTGACCTCGGCCGATATCCAGAGCTCCATCACCCCGGATGAGGGACGGAATATTCCCTGGCACTATAACAATGTTGCCGGGGTAAATACGACGCGGCAAACACTCATGGGTATTGATGGCCTCAACGAACAGGTTGAGGTGTGCCGAAAAGGGCCAATGCAGGATATGGTGCGCGAGCTCAAAGAGCGCGCAGTGCTTTTCCTGGAAGAAATTCTTGAGATCGGCGGTTATTACAACGCCGTTGCAGCCGGCCACTTCGTCGACCAGGGGTACTTTCCGGAACGCAAAGGGGACGGGATTGTGCGTGATCCGGATGGGGGGGACGCTGCAGCCACCGTGATTCACCGTCAGCCAGGTTACGGCGCCCCGGTGTGCAGTCACTTTGGCACGAATAGTTACACCCGGCAGGAAGGCAGGCTCTGTGATGACTATGGAGGCTGCACCCTCTGTGATCCTGTAAAAATTCAATACATCGATGAGCTGGATCCCCGAGACAATGTAGAAACACGTTTAGAACTACCGTTGGCGGAAAAGGCTGCAGGTTTGTTGCGCCCTGAGGTCGAAAAGCATGGTGACTCCATAGTGTGTGTAACGCTGTTTGTGCCTGAAAGTCCGCGCCTGGCAGAGGCGGCTGCCATTGAAATGGCTAATCGAATGGGACTTGCTAATCCCGAGGTGATCAGTCGACGACTCATGCACCCGGCCGAAGGAAGTGTGTTTGAGATCAAAGGGGTGCTCGATGTCGTGCTTAAGATCGATGATCTGGAAGTACCGCCGATTGAGCAACCGCTTCCTGATGATGAGATAGAATCCTGGGTGCGCCGCCGAAACATACACGTTGTGGCGGCAACGGTCGGTGAAGATGAACATTCGGTTGGGTTGCATGAGATCCTCGACATCAAGCATGGTGGTATAGAAAAATATGGATTTTACTGTCATGCTCTCGGCACCTCGGTGCCGGTCGAGCAAGTCCTGAACGCGGCTGAGGAAACGGGCGCTCGTGCCGTGCTGATCTCGACCATGGTTACCCATACCAATGTACACAGGAAACACATGCAGCGTCTTCATCAACTTGCGGAACAGCGTGGTTTACGTCGGCGGCTGATGCTCATTGCCGGCGGCACCCAGATAACCAATGAACTGGCCCGTGAATGCGGACTGGATGCCGGTTTCGGCCGGCGCAGCACGGGCCGCGATGTGGCCAGCTTCCTGGTGCGCAAAATGCGGGAGTGGGACGCCGAGTAATGCGTTTAACAACATCTGCACCCTCTCCCTCTCTGACCATTGATCTTGACAAAATAGAACTCAATGCCCGCGTCATAACAAACCTGTGTCGTGAGCAGGGCATTGATGTGACAGGTGTTACCAAAGCCACATGCGGTCATCCCGAAGTGGCAAGGGCCATGCTTCGCGGAGGAGTGTTTTCCATCGCTGACTCGCGCATGGAGAACATCCGCCGGCTCAAGGCTAATGGTATTGATTTACCATATATGTTGTTGAGGATTCCTTCTCTGTCCAGTGCGGACGAGGTCGTTGAATCGGTGGCTGTGAGTTTGAATTCCGAGCTTTCGGTTCTTGAAGCTCTGTCGCAGGCAGCCGGACGTTGTGCTCAGGTTCATGATGTGATCCTGATGGTGGACCTCGGTGATCTGCGCGAGGGGATCTGGCCCGATGAGCTCATCCCCTTCGTGCGTGATACTCTTAAGCTGCCGGGGGTCCGCATCAAGGGATTGGGCACTAATCTCGCCTGTTTCGGCGGAGTGGCGCCCAGTACAGACAACATGAACCTCTTGGTCGAGCTGGCCCGCAAGGTGGAGAAAACTTTCGATCTTTCTCTTGACTGGATCTCGGGCGCAAATTCCAGCGGCATCGAACTTATTGCTTCCGGAAGAATGCCGAAACAAGTCAATCACGCCCGCATTGGTGAGGCCATCCTGCTGGGACGCGAAACCGTTCAGCGCAGGGCCTGGCCCGGTACCTGCCAGGACGCCTTTATCCTGCACGCCGAGGTGCTGGAACTCAAGACTAAGCCGTCAATGCCCATTGGAAAGCGTGGTGAGGATGCCTTTGGCAGGCCACCTGTTTTCGAGGAGCGGGGCGAGATGGACAGGGCGCTACTGAATGTGGGGCGCGAGGATGTGGACGTTGAAGGCATCACCCCTCTCGATCCTCGCCTCAGGATTGTTGGCGCTTCGAGCGGTTACCTCGTGGTAGATGTGACAGATGTGTCAGATAGCCTGCGAGTGGGCGACGAACTTGCCTTCTCCCCCAACTATAGCGCTCTTCTCGCGACTATGACCTCTGAATACGTGAAAAAACGTCCCGTGCGAGGGGGTGTGCATTTGGATGAATTCTCATGACGGACCCATCTCATCTGACCAGGGCGTACATCAACCTTGACCGGCTGACGCAAAATGTGCAACTCCTGCAGAAGCTTGTGGGCAGGCGACCATTGTGGCCTGCCATTAAAGCGAATGCATACGGGCACGGGCTTGCAATTGTTGCCCGGCATCTGGCCGGACTCGGCTATGACACACTCTGCGTCGCCCACATCAGCGAGGCTGTGGCCTTGGCTGAAGAGGGCGTTGACGTCAACCTGTTAGTTCTCTCAGCGACATCTCCTGAACATAGCGAGGCGATCGTCACCTATGGCTGTGAACCCGTCGTGTGTACGCTTGAAATGGTGGAGGCGCTGGCGCATGACGCGGAAAAGCTTGGACGGCTTGTGTCCGTCCACCTGATGGTCGATACCGGAATGGGACGCATCGGCATTCGTCCCGAAGAGGCACCTTCTTTTTTGCAACGATGCAGCACACTTTCTGCTCTGCGGGTTCGAGGGATCATGAGTCATTTTCCCTGTGCGGATCAAAGGGACAAAACTCTTTCTCTCAAACAAATCGAGCGCTTTCGAACCATTGCAGAGGCATCAACCATTTATGGGATTGAGGTGCGTCACATTGCGAACAGTGCAGCAATCCTCGATCTGCCGGGGTCTTATTTTGATGCTGTACGGCCAGGAATCGCTATCTATGGCCTGCCTCCTTCCAGGCAAATCGTAAGTCCGCGCGTAAAGGACCTGAAACCGGTATTTGAGTGGAAGACAGGGATCACTTTTCTCAAGGAGGTTTCTGCCGGCGTCGGGCTAAGCTACGGGCATGTTTTTCGTACAAAACAGCCGTCGCTCATCGCCACGGTTCCTGTCGGATATGGGGATGGTCTCAGTCGACGGCTCTCTAACAATCTCGATTTACTGGTTCGCGGCGTGCGTTGTCCACAGGTCGGAAACATTACCATGGACCAGAGTCTGATTGATGTAACAGCGTTGCGCGATCAGGTCGAACTGAACGACGAGGTGGTTATCATCGGCAGCCAGGGTAAAGAGGAGGTGACGGCCGATGAAGTGGCTGAAAAACTTGGGACGATCAACTATGAAATCGTGACTTGCGTCGCAGATCGGGTTCCCCGGGTGGTCAGGGGTGCAAGGCAATAAAGTGCATGGCCCCATGCTCCATGCCGATTATGTCTTTCTCATTAGATTCCGCTGGGTTTAAAAAGCTTCTATCAGGCGGCTGAGTTTGGGTTCGCCGGTCTTGGCAAACTCATAACTGACGCGCACGACGGGCTTATCGATCTCAATCGGCGCTCCAAGGTTACAGGGTGCTGCCGCAACCGGTTCTGACGGCGGAAGTGGCAATGACCGGTACTTATACCTGCAGCATAGTGCTCTCAGGTCACAGCAGCAGGAAGTCAGCCCCTGATGCCAGGGCGATGGAGGCTCGATGCATTACAAGGCTGTGAGCAACATCACTATATGCAAAAACGACCTGATCGATGTGTTCGCTGCAACACAGGCGCTCCAGTTTTGCCTCGTCAACAATTGTAATGCCATCGGGATAGTGAGTGCCTGCAAGCGAGGGCGGATAGTGACGACCAGAGATTTCAGGAAGTTGGGTTGCGGTAAAGGCAACCACATGGCTATCCGGATCGTTTGCAATACACCATATTGAAGTTTAGGAAATCACGACCCGTAGCACCCATTATTATTACGCGAGTACGTTTAGGATTACTCATCATCAAATACTTTTCTCAAAATAACTAGGGATTATTCCTTTCTGTCCGAACCAGACCACTAGTATTCAGCAACAGGAAGACATTTAACACATTCAAACAAATCAACCTCTGATTTTCACTTCAAATGAGAAACATCTTCATTTTCAATAAGATCGACATATTTTAGAAATATTTGCTCTGAGGTTATTCTTTGCGATAACATAAAAGAAAAGGGGGAGGTTTTCAAGATAATGGACAGGCACTAGCTCATTATGTAATGAACCCATATTTTTTCCTTTCAACGCTCGAGTCGAATAATGGAATTGCGTATCTATACGGCCAATCACCTCAATCAGATTGAACAGCTGCAGTGCCTGACTGCTGCACAACGTTTCGCGATGCGTGTCGTGGCCAATGTTTTACCTTTCCGCGTCAATAACTATGTTATAGAGCAGCTTATCGACTGGGATAACATCCCGGACGACCCCCTTTTTCAGCTTTGCTTCCCGCAGCCGGAAATGCTCTCCCCCCCTCATTTTGCGAGGATTGCAGCGCTGCTGCAAACAAGAGCTGACAGAAAAACGGTCAAAGCGGCAGTGTACAAGATCTACAAAGAGTTGAATCCCCATCCTGCTGAACAGTTGACCCTTAATGTTCCACGTCTTAATGGCATTCCCTTGGAAGGCATGCAGCATAAGTATCATGAAACAGTACTCTTTTTCCCGAGTCAAGGGCAACGTTGTTTTTCTTATTGCACCTTTTGCTTCCGCTGGCCCCAGTTTGTGGGGGATAAGACTCTGTGTATGGCGGCATCCGACACCAACAATCTGCAGGTCTATCTCAAGTCCCATCCTGAAATCAGTGACCTGCTGGTAACCGGAGGCGATCCGCTGGTCATGAAAACCCACCTGCTGGAACAATATTTAGCTCCTATGATGCAACCCGAATTCGAGCATGTGCAGAATGTCCGCATTGGCACTAAGGCCTTGTCTTACTGGCCATATCGTTTTATCACAGACCCTGATGCCGATGACCTGTTGCGCTTATTCGAACGATTGGTACAGGCAGGCAAACATCTGGCCATCATGGTCCATTCCGATCACTGGCGGGAGATAGAGCCGCCGGTGGTTCAAGAAGCTGTGCGCCGTATTCAGGCAACAGGAGCTATCCTTCGAACGCAGGCCCCATTGCTCGCCCACATTAACGATGATCCCACGACATGGCAGACCATGTGGAACAAACAGCTGCGCCTGGGGCTAGTACCCTATTATATGTTTGTGGTCCGGGACACTGGAACCCGCTGCTACTTCGAGGTGCCGCTCATCAG
>CAZVME010000088.1:0-11681 GCA_964628835.1 uncultured Gammaproteobacteria bacterium
CTCACGGCTACCGGGGTTTACCAGCCTTCGCTTCGCTCTCCATGGCTGGCAGCGAATGGAGTAGATCACCTCATTAATGCCGGGCTTACCTGCCCTCATCACGGCCGTTCCGATACAGGCAGAACAAGAGACCTCACACCAACTACCGCATATAGCACAGGGGCATAACGGTAGTAACGATAACTACCAGAGCATCACGCCAGCCCCCATGCATGGGGAAATACCTACGATATGCCCGTACCAAGGATACCCAGACCAGATTTATCACCTATACTTTTAACGCAATGACATGAGCACCATACCGGTGCATACAACCATATTTTTCAGGATGAAATAACAGCACCTCTGCAAAGAAGCATGTTCTAAAGAAACTAGCGGTAGTTAATGTTCTCTAAATCCTTCAACCAACATACTGAAAACGTGTACCACTATCTGCTGGCAGGGGTGCTGGCCACGCTCCTGGCGGGCGCCACCACAGAGTTGATTGTCAGCCTTATCTCCAGCAGCCAGATTGAACGCCTGCGGTCAGAAACCACTGAAAGGTTGGCAACCATGCGGGCCCGGCTTGAGGGCGAGATCAACTCCACCCTGCACCTGACAAGGGGCCTGATCGCATATGTCGCCACCCACCCCGAGGTGAATGGCTCTGAATTCACTCAACTGGCGAGTGAAATCTACAACATCGGCCGCAACATCCGTAATATCGCCTTGGCCAAGAACAGCATCATCACCTACATGTACCCCCTGGCAGATAACGAAGCAGCGCTGGGGATGGACTACAAAAATGATCCGGAGCAGTGGCCCGCAGTCAGGAAGGCCATGAAGCTGAAGGGCACGGTGGTTGCCGGCCCGGTTAATCTGATCCAGGGCGGCTCGGCCTTTATCGCCCGCACTCCCATATATACCCGCTCTGGAGTCACCGGCCTACTAGATAAACATAAACCACAGTTCTGGGGGATCGCCTCCATGGTAATAGACTTACCACCGCTGTTTCACGCCGCCGGAATCAGTGAGGAGATTAACGGAATAGATTTTGCCATGCGCGGCAAAGATGGATTGGGGACAAATGGGGAGATGATTTTTGGGGACAGAGAGCTATTCAACTCTGATCCAGTGCTGCAATCAATAATAATCCCCAATGGCAGCTGGCAGATTGCCGCACTACCCCATGGCGGCTGGAGTGCAAATCTCGAATTCCCTTGGCTGGCACGCTTCTCAGGCTGGGCCATCGCCCTGATTTTGGGAGGACTGATAGCGGCTCTGCTCTGGACTCGCGCCATCAACCGTCACCTAGCCATGTATGACCACCTTACCCAGCTACCAAACCGTCGTCTGGCTGAGGATCGACTCGAGCAGATGATTGTTCGTAACCACCGGGAACAGTCCACATTCGAACTGTTCTATATTGACCTGGACGGTTTCAAGCAGATCAATGACCGCCATGGCCACAAGGTGGGTGATGATCTATTAATCGAAACAGCACAGCGTATGCAGGGCAGCGTGCGCACCATGGATACAGTGGCGCGCATCGGTGGCGATGAGTTTGTCATTCTGGCTGATGGGGTTAGTGAGGAGAAAGATATCAACAGGATCAAGCACAACCTGATGCGGAACCTGTCTGGATCGGCCTTTATCGATGGCCATAAAATAGAGCTGCGCGCCAGCATCGGTTGCGCCACCTTTCCACAAGATGGCACCACAGTGGATGAGCTACTAAAGGCGGGGGACAGGGATATGTATAAAGCGAAAGATATGGACAAGGTATGTAAGGTGGATTTCAGCAAAGGTTCCTGAGAAAAAACCCATGTCAGACATCATCCTCAAATCCACCCTCACCTGTCCGGAGTGCGAGCACAGTAAAACCGAGACCATGCCCACTGACGCCTGTCAGTGGTACTACGAATGTGAAAAGTGCCATACGCTGCTAAAACCCAAAGCAGGGGATTGTTGCGTATTCTGCTCCTATGGGAGTGTGCCCTGCCCCCCCATACAAGAACAGGGAAGTTGCGGTGGATGCAGCAACTGACACTAGACGCTAAAGCCCTGAACCAGACCCTGGAGGTGAGTTGCCATTGAGTCCATCACAGAAGCGAAAATAGTTAAAAGCCGCCACAGCCCAAGCAGGTATACCACCACAACCATAGCCACAATCAACACCATATTTACGGTCCGATTAGCAACATCCAGCCAGAAACATATGCGGAGTTAAATAGAAAAACCCGGCACACTCCATATGTCCGGGTTCATCCAGCAACTTCAACTACACAGACCTAGATTATTTCTATCTTTGCGGGTAGCCCCTGTCTTGCCACACTCCCAACCACCCAGTCTGCCAATACACTCAATCCCTTTCTGGTTGGGTCGGCAAAACCCAGGTCATTCAAATTGACCCCTTGACCTGCCAGACTTGAGCCCGGTGTCATCTGGTTCCCGATGCGGTGCTTTCTGGCACCCAGTTCCCGATGTCCAAACCCATGCTCAATCCCTAAGACACCAGAGGCGATACCATTACGCACCTGAGCCACCGCCTCAACACTGCCACCCGGTGTGGAGACACGGATCTTTACCCCGTTGCCAACACCCAAGCGGGCAGCATCCTGCGCATTAATCACTATAGCGTTATTGGGATGGAACTGTTGTAGCTTCTGAATCCCAGCCGTGTGTGAAGAGACAAATTGCGACTTGGTACTGATCACCTTGAAGGGCCACTGCGCCGTGGGGAAATGCTGTTCCAGCAAGGCACCATCAGACAACGAAGGCGCCACCCAGGTGGGGGTTCCAATATAACCCTGACCACTCATGGTATTGCGTGCGGTGCCGAGGGTTTCATCATAGATCTGCATGGGTTTTTTATAGCGCCGCCCAAGGGCATTACCCTTGTAAGATTTGGCTTCATCCTCAAACCGACCACCGCGGGCATACACATAGGCCACCTTGCGCCACTCTTCTGGCTTAAGTGTCTGCTGCATCAGCTTGCTGAGACGACTGACACCTGTCAGCTCCAACGCCTCATCATCGGCATCAGCTACAGCCCCGCCATCAAAGGCGACGTTGGCGGCAGCCCGCAGATAGAAATCCTCCGGGGTATTTAGTGGATGCATCTTGCCATCTTTGTCCTTGATTGCCTTGTCACCGAAACCAGCAAGCCCCATACGTTTGGCAACCTGGATAAAGAACCACTCCATACCCACCGTCTGGTCCTGGGCATCCTTGATCTGGGCGGGTTCTACCACCGGCCAGCGAGCGGTGCTCACCCGAGTCAGATTACCACCCCAGGCACTGGCCCAGCCCCAACTCTCGTAGAGAACAGAGTCCGGCACGATATAATCGGCATAGGTGTTGGACTCATTGATAAACGGATCCACAGATACAATCAGTGGCAGCACCTTGGGATCAGCCAGTTTCTGCTTCACCTGTTCATGCAACCCGGCAATACCGTAGATTGGGTTTGAGCTCCAGAGGATCAAGGCCTTGAGTGAATAGGGGTAACCATTCAGCGCCGAGGTCAGAAACTCAGATGACATGGCAGGTGACAGTGGATACCAGGGCGCTTGTGAGGGATAGGGATTCTCACCTGCCGCAACCTTGCGCTTATATTCACTACTCTTCTCGTAGGGAAAGCGGTGCCGCCCAAGGCCAACACCCTTTGCCTTCACCATCCCCGGGAACTTCTTCAGATTGTAACGGGGACCAGGCGCGATCTCTTTATAGCGTCCACCACCAGCTGTAGTGCCACCCTTGGCATTAAGATTGCCCACCAGGGCATTCAGCATAACAATGGCATAGGCGGTATAGAAACCATTACTACCCATGGTGCCGCCATGACAGTCGGCAGCAGCTCGCTTGCCATGACTGGTGAACTTATGGGCCAGCTCTATGATCTTCTGCTCCGAGATCCCACAGATATCAGAATACTCCTGCAGGCTATGCTTCATCGCCTCATCTCGCAACATGGCCAGGCTACTCTTTACCGCAATCTGTTTACCACTGGCAGTCTCAACTTTGGTGTCCACGAAAAGCTTGGCGGATCCGGCTGTAGCCTGATTGGCGGGCTGGCCGGTGGCCTGCTCTATGACAACCAGCGGAGATTTTTTCATATCACCTTGCGCCAGACCCATATCGGTGGCGCGCAAAAAACGCCCCTGCTGCTTATGCCCCTGTTCCACGATCACCAGGTGACTGGCATTGGACCAGCTGAATTCATCCGCAGCCTTTGCTGCTTTCGGGTTTGGCTGCTTCAGGAAATTTTCATCGAAGCGCCGGTTCTCAATGATCCAACGGATCATTCCCATAACCATGGCGCCATCGGTATTGGGCTTGATTGGCAGCCAGCTGCTACGCCCATCCGCTGCCATGCTGTCACAGTTGGTCAGTACCGGATCAACCACCACATACTCCAACTTACCTTCACTTCTGGCCTTGGCCAGCTGCTGCCCCTGACGCTTAAACGGATTGCCGGCATTACCCGGTGCGGTACCAATAAACAGCAGAAATTCTGAATTGGCAAAATCCGGTTTCAGGTGCGGCTGTTTTTTCCAATCTGCCAGCAGCGCTGCGTAGCCAGAGCGCATTGAAAGCCCGCAATAGGATCGATGCCCGGTAAAATTCACCGTACCAAAACTCTGTTTGGCGAAGCGTGCGGCAAAACGCAGGCGCCCATCTTTGAAGGGCGGAATAACCGCCAACTGATTCGCCTTAGGACCAAATTCGGGATTTTCATGGTCGATGGGGGTCTTGAGATCACGGATGGCACGCAGCCCTTCCACCTGGCCCTCTCCAAACAGATCTCCACCCTCCACGATCTCCTCAATAAGCTGCTCGGGAGAGATGGGCGCCCACTGTCCACCACCGCGCGGACCAACCCGCTTCAACGGCACCTTCACCCGATTGGGATCAGTCAATTTTGCCAGTACGGCATTGCCTCTGGCACAGGCTGTAGAACGCCCGGCCAAACCCAGCTCCTGGTGGCGACTCACACCCACAAAGCTCTGTTTTAGCGGTGTGGCATAAGGGATGTGTTTGTCGGTGGAAAGCAGGTGATAGGGGTTACCGGTAACACGCATAACTGATTGAGTGGTTTTATCCACCCGCACCCGCACACCACACACCGTGGTGCAACCCATGCACATGGTATAGCTCATAGCCTGATCAGGATTAGGGATCAGTGCGCCGGTGGCAGGATCTACCATGAACTCCGGCTTGGGCGCCTTACCGCTGATGGCATCTGCAGGTTGATCACCGGACCAGAGGCCACGCAACATTTTTTCGGCTGTATGGCTATATCCGAAACCAAAGGCAGTAATTCCACCTGCAGCTGCGGCTCCTTTAAGAAAATTTCGACGCGAAGTAGTCATGATTTATTCTCCAATAACTGACGGCAATACTCAGACGCTTTGGTCTGAACGCTGCCATGGCAGCATAGTGGTAATGAGGATAACGAGTAGCAGCCAAAAACCGAATGAACCAAGTATGCCCAGCCATCCCTCTGCACCCAGCGGCAGTTCAAAGTTGTAGAAGCCAGCACCATTTTTCGGTAGCTCCTGCCCACCGATAAATATCACCCAGCGAGCCATCCAGGCGCCAAATATGGCACAGGCACCGGTAATAACTGCCAGGGACGGGAGCTCTACAAACGTAATAACCAGTGGCAGAAACGTACCAACAATCAACCACAGGACCACAATCTCAAACTGGCCATACCCTACGGCAAGTTCTGCCAATATCGCACCTGAAGTGCTGTGACCAGCAACGCCCATTCCCAACCACAAGGCGGTCACACCTATAACCATAAACAGCGTTACGTTGAGCACGAAACTGGCCAGGCGGTTGAGCGCCATCTGCTCAGGATAAAACATCTTGGTCAGCACCATGCACAGTCCTGCGGCGCCACTTAGGCCGCTAACCAGATAGAGTGGTACCAACCACTGACTCTCCCACAATGCACGACTTTCAAGTACGCCCATTTCACTACCTGTGTATAGGGCAATCAACAGTGCAAAAACTCCTGTCGCTACGCCTATTACACGTACAGCTCCCGTACCGATTGCTTGACTGTTACTAAACACCAGCCAGCTAAACAGAGCCAACGCACCCAGGTAGGCAGGAAGAAAAAACGCCCCCCAACTCATCCATGAATCTGGCGTGAAGTGCAGATAAAACTGGAAAAAACGTGCCGGTTGATGCAGGTCTGAGACCAGTGCAACAGGCGCCACCAATCCGGTAGTCAATGCAACCAGTAACGCAACACGTCCAAACTGCTCCCAACCCTGCCTGCCAAAAACAAAAGCTGGGGTTGACAACAGTGCAGCACCCACACTGATACCGATAAAGAAGAAGTATTGAACGGCCCATGAATTCCAGGTAACCGCTTGATCTATAGAGATCAGTTCAATGATTTCGTTACTCATGATGCATGCTCCTGTTCAATGGCTTCGACACTGTTCCATAAGCTGGGTGTACCTTCGATCTTGCGCTGTAACCGCTCATCCAATCCGATGTAATAAACTTGTGGACGGGTACCCTGCTCGGGATTCAAACCATCGGTTTTGTATTTCATAATAAGTTTAGTAACTTCACTTTCTGGATCATTCAGATCACCAAAGATACGCGCACCACCAACACAGGTTTCAACACAGGCAGGAAGAAGTCCCGCCGCAACCCGATGCACACAGAAGGTGCATTTATCTGCGGTATTGGTCTCTTTATTGATAAAGCGTGCATCATACGGGCAGGCCTGCACGCAGTAGGAACAACCCACACAACGGGTGTTATCCACCACCACAATGCCATCGCCGCGCTGATAGGTAGCCTGTACCGGGCACACTGGAATGCATGGCGGGTTCTCACAGTGGTTGCACAGGCGTGGTAATACCGCACTTTTGCTAGTCCCGGCTCTATTCACTTCATAGCTGGAAACGATGGTACGAAACTGGCCACTGGGTATTTGGTTCTCCACTGAGCAAGCCACGGTACACGCCTCACATCCGATACACTTCCTTAGATCAACCACCATGCCCCAGCGCTCTTTTGGCGCCGCTGCTTTTGCAACAGCCCCACCTAGAAATGATCTTCGTTCACTGTCCATACCATTAGCCTTTTGTCAGATTAGTAATGTTGCTGCTTAACCATGACTGCAGACTATTCCTCCCGGGAGGAGACGGGTATTGTGGATGTCCGAAACAGACCCAGGCTGGAATTGAAATCTGGCAAAAAAAATCCCGCCTGAGGTAGGCGGGATGAAAACACCATCTCAACAACAATTGCCGTTTGTAGATGGGGAGGTGTCAGATTGAGTGCTACTATTCATCTCTGACGGTAGGAAGCATAAACAGCAGAAATACAATTGGATATTGTGGATACCCGAAACTTGACCGGGTGCCGGATTAAAAACATCACCCACGCCCAACTCAGGGCTGGCTTGACCAGGCCTACACCCAGACTATGGATCAGCCTGTGTGAACAGCTACAACAAGACAGATACCTTGCCCCGTCTGATTAGGAATTAATATCCTGAATAATAGTGATCAGCATCATTTTATCAGCATATGCCGATATACTGTTTCGGTTTTCCACAATAGGTCCACACCCCGCATGGTCATAGGCTATAGCCAAGCCGGATCAAACTGTCTTGGCACAAAAACCAGACACCTCCGGCAAGGCGTTGACAGAAATCCAAAGCCGAACTCTGTCAGCCTCGTTCTTCCAACTTGAGGTGGATATTATGTTATCAAAATATCAAACCCTTACGGACCGGGTGCTTAAAAAACAGTGGTCCTTCTTCTGGGCCGGAATTATCTTCGGTCTGGCCCAGATCATTTATATGGTGGCCTTGTGGATCACCAAGTGGGATGCGGGTAAAGAGGCCGTATCCAAGCCCATCACCGTCACCACCGACCTCGGTAGAATGTTTCGGGGCATGGAGCTTTGGATCACCGATACGCTGGGTATCGCAGATACTCAATTATACGGTCTTAGCGTCGACGGCATCGCCAGTGGCGGCGCCTTCTATCCCGGCGTGGGCTGGCCCATCGTTGGCATGATGATCGGCGGTTGGTTGGTCGCACGTGTAGAGCGCGAGAGTCGCTCCTGGGTGAAATACTCAGACCGTATGCTTTGGGTCTCCTTCCTCGGTGGAATTCTATTCAGCTATGGTACGCGACTGGCTGGTGGCTGCACCCTTAACCACCTGCTTGGCGGCATACCGATGATGAGCATCCACTCCACCTTTACCGTCATCTTCATGGCCGTGGGCGGGGCGCTGGCCTTCCTCATTATGAGCAAGCTCGATCTGGCTGCCAACTTCAAACATCAGGAGACCCTCTCCTATGTGAATGCCAGTGAGCAGAGCGAATCCCCCCTGTACGACCCTGACTATCAGCCACGCAAACGCCCCATGTACTGGTTTGCCTTGATCTTCCTGGTGATCTTCTTTGGGATGGCTATCTATGGCGGCCTATTCAATCCGGAAAACCTGCAACATCTGAAAAAGGGTGATCTGGCTGCCTTTGGCAAGTCAGTGGATGGCACCAGCTGGTTCTACGTGATTGGTACGCTGGGTGCCGGTATCCTCGGCGGGTTTGCCATGGCCAAAAGCGGCTTCGGTACTGAGTGCGCCCTGGTGTCGCTGGAAACCGCCGGCTCCATGACCAAGAAAGACAGCCTCTATGCCAAGATGGGTGTTCCAAAAATCACCCGCACCTTGATGCGCGGCTATCTGCCAATCATCGGCGTCATGGCATCCTGGGTCATCATGCTCGGTTTCATGTGGGGCGCCTGGACCTTCTTCGGAATCAAACCCGGTTTTGAAGGCAGCATCAAATACCAACTCACCGCCGGCAGCCTGATTGGTGGTCTGTTGCTCGGTGTTGGCGCGGTGCTGTTGATCGGCTGTGAGATCCGCTCCTACATGCGCATCGGCCTGGGATACCTCAACACCTGGGTTGGACTGATCGGCTTCGCCGTAGGTTATCTGCCATTCACTCTGTTCTATAACAGCCACAAGGCGTTCCAGAAAGATACCTTGATGGTTGAGAGTTACAAATGGTACCAGCTGGTATTCCCAGAAAATGAACTCGGTCAGCAACTGATGATGCTTGCCTGGTGGGCCCTGCTCGCATACGGCCTCTACAAGCTGATTCATTTGGGCATGCGCAATACCGGCACATCCCATGTGGACCTTCTGCACAAAAACACTGAAGACCTGCAGATTGGCATCGCTACTATAGCCGCAGATAACGGTGGTCGCATCAGAGGTGTTGATGCACCGGGACCAGTCCCTGAGGGTGCAGGCGCCTGATAATCAGACCTGCAAATTCAGCCCGCCATCCGGCGGGCTTTTTTTTGCACCGGGTGGATGGGATTCACTGGCGCTTAATCCCTGGGCTTTAGACGCTGCTCCATCTGCACCAAATCCGCAACTGAGCGTGCCTGCATCTTCTCCATGACCCGATGCCGGTGTACTTCCACCGTGCGTTCCACAATGCCCAGGTCGATAGCAATCACCTTGTTGGCCGCACCGGATATAATCATCTCCATTACCTGCCGCTCCCGTTTGGTCAATGTGTTATAGCGCGCCTTGAGTCGCTTTAGCTCCTGTTTTCTGGGTAACAGTTTATGGCTCTGTTCCAGTGCCTCTCTCACCTTCAAAACCAGACTGGTGCCATTCACCGGCTTTTGTACAAAAAAGAAAGCGCCATCGCTCATGGCCCTCACGGCCATAGGCACATCGCCATGACCAGTGAGAATAATTACCGGCAGCGTACTCTCCTGGCTCACCAAGGTGCTCAATAGATCCAGGCCGCTCATGCCCGCCATACGCACATCCAAAATAAGGCAACCTGAGGTATCTTCCAGATGTTGTTCCAGGAAGGCTTCTGCAGAGTCAAAGCTCTTAACATCAATATCCACCGC
The DNA here is from genome assembly GCA_964628835.1 of uncultured Gammaproteobacteria bacterium. GTDB lineage: Bacteria > Pseudomonadota > Gammaproteobacteria > Chromatiales > Chromatiaceae > JAAGZL01. The sequence goes on from CAZVME010000088.1 coordinate 9,910, forward strand.
TTCGAGCAACCAGGTCAACGAGTCGCGAATGGATGCATCATCATCAACAATAAAAACCGTGTCACTCTGCATCGGCAGCACCCTCTCCTGTATAGATCGGCATTTCAATGGTGAAGGTGGTGCCTGCACCCTGTGCACTCTCGACCCGAATACGGCCGTGGTTGGAGGCGATGATCGACTGGCTTAGGGAGAGGCCCAGCCCCATCCCTTCGCTTTTGGTGGTAAAGAAAGGTTCAAACAGCTTCGCACTATTCTGCTCCGATATACCTTCACCCCTATCTGTGACCGCGACACATACATATCGCTGATCCACATAGGTGGTGACAGTCAACACCCTAAGCTCTACCGGCAAGTTACCCATAGCGTCGGCGCCATTACGCAGCAGGTTGATGATCACCTGTTGCACCTGAACACTCTCACTACAGACCGGGGGTAATCTGGGGGCAAGTTCCAGGGCAACACTAACCTTCTGCTTGTTCGCTTCACTGGCAAACAGAGCAACCGCCTCCTTGACCGCAGAGTTTAGATCCACATCGGTGCAGACCGCATCATTTTTACGCAGAAAGGTCCGGAGTCGCTCAATAATGGCGCCAGCCCGCTCAGCTTGATCTGAGATACGCTGATTGATCTCACCAAACTCATCGGGAGACATCTTGCCTGCATCCAGTCGCCAGCTACAACCCTGGGCGTAACTGGCGATTGCAGAGAGTGGTTGGTTCAGCTCATGGGCCAGGCCACTGGCCAACTCTCCGGCAATACTCACCCGATCAACATGCGCCAGCTCATCCTGTTGCAGACGAAACCGCTCTTCCGCCTGCTGCCGCTCGCTCATCTCATGCCGCAGGCGTCTATTGGTTTCAGAAAGTTGGTCGGTACGCACTCGCACCAGAAGCTCAACCCGGTACACATGCCACAGCCACCATATAACACCGAGCACCACCAACAACGCCCACTGCCAGTGCTTCTCCCACACATCACGCAGCGTAGTGTGACTCATCCATTCGTAAGGCCCAATCCTCAACTCTCGGAACAGATCATGCACTGTCTGATAATCCACCGGGATAGTCCACCCCGCATGGTTACTGGCTACTGCCGCCGGGTGATTTTCCGGCAGGGCCAGCAGGGCTTGAGTGACGCGCTTGGCCAAATGATCTGAGGTGTGTCTTAGTTTGGCCAGGGGCCAATCAGGATAGGCCATGGAACTGGCAAGGCAATCAGACGGCGGATAGAAATCGGCGTTAAGCACCCGAATCTGTTCCAGAATAATATCCCCGGCCTTGGCCATCTCTTCCAGCAGACAACTACGGATAATACCGGCATCCACCTCACCTGAGAGTACTGCCTTGACGATATTGTCTTGGGGAAACCCCGCAAAGCGCAGCGCAGAAAGGTCAGTTACGGGGTCCAGATTCTGGCGTTTAAATTCACGCCAGATTACCTGATAACCACCAAAGGCACTGGGACTGACCGCCATCAACGAGGCATCAACCAAGTGAGAGATCTCGCGAATATCACGTCGATCCGAGCGCACGATCAGGGCAGAACGCATCGAAGTTTGCGGATCTGCATCATGCGTGTCTTGAATAGTGGCAATACGACTGGCCCCGAAGCGATACTCAAGATCTACATAGTTACCGGGATTGGTCAAAATCAGATCCACCGTCTGGCTCTTTACCGCCAGCTCCATCTGCTTGAGGTCCAGCGGCAGGAGCTTGAATTTGACCTGGGCGATACTACCGGACAGATAATCAACCGTGGGTTGCCAGGTGGTA
>CAZVME010000089.1:0-11618 GCA_964628835.1 uncultured Gammaproteobacteria bacterium
TTCTTTGCCCTGCCGCAGTCGCCGCAGCTGTTCAAGCAGTTGCTGATGATGTCCGGTATGGATCGCTACTACCAGGTGGTGCGCTGTTTCCGGGATGAGGATCTGCGCGCCGACCGTCAGCCGGAGTTCACTCAGGTGGATATAGAGGCATCCTTTATCAACGAGGATGACCTGATGACCTTGATGGAGGAGATGATCCGTCAGGTGGTGGGTGAGGTGCTTGGTAAAGAGCTGCCCAACCCATTCCCGCGTATGAGCTACGCCGAAGCGGTGCACCGCTTCGGATCTGACCGCCCGGATCTGCGTTGCCCACTGGAACTGGTGGATGTGGGTGACCTGATGCAGGAGGTGGAGTTCAAGGTGTTCTCCGGTCCTGCCAAGGACCCGGATGGCCGGGTTGCTGCCCTGCGCCTGCCCAACGGGTGTGAACTCAGTCGCAAGGACATTGATGGGTACACCAAGTATGTAGGTATCTACGGGGCCAAGGGGCTGGCCTATATCAAGGTAAATGATCTGGCTCAGGGACGTGATGGGTTGCAGTCACCAATTCTGAAATTTCTACCGGATGCGGCAGTGGAGCAGATCCTCGCTCGTACCGGGGCCAAAGATGGGGATCTGATCTTCTTTGGCGCGGACAAGTCCAAGATCGTAAACGAGGCCCTGGGCGCCCTGCGCGTCAAGTTGGGTGAGGAGCGTGGGCTAATGGAAGATGGCTGGCGTCCGCTGTGGGTAGTGGATTTCCCCATGTTCGAAAAAGACGGCAAGTCCGAGCGTTGGAACTCGCTGCACCACCCGTTCACAGCCTGCAAAGAGGAGCATCTGGAGCTGCTGGAGAGCAATCCTGGCGCCTGTGACTCCCGCGCCTACGACATGGTCCTAAATGGCACTGAGGTCGGTGGCGGCTCTATCCGTATCCATCGGAAAGAGGTGCAGGAGAAGGTATTCAAGCTACTCGGAATCGGTGAGGAAGAGGCCCAGGAGAAGTTCGGGTTCCTGCTGGACGCACTGCGTTTTGGTTGTCCTCCCCACGGTGGTATCGCCTTCGGTCTGGATCGCCTTATGATGCTGATGGCCGGTGCCAACTCTATCCGCGATGTCATGGCCTTCCCCAAGACCCAGACTGCAGCCTGTCTTATGACCTCTGCACCGTCTGATGTGAGCCCAGAACAGCTGCGCGAACTCTCCATTCGGGTGCGTAAGCCGCAGGTGGAAGAGCAGGCTAGCTAAACAGCTTTATCATTGAAGTCTTTCAGGGTCTGGACCATTGGGCCAGACCCTTTTTCATGCTTGGAGATTTAGCTAAAGCCGGTCTGAGGCATAGTCCGCCAGCCGTGAACGCTCTCCACGCAGCAGGGTGATGTGGCCGCTGTGTTCCCAGTTCTTGAATCGATTCACCGTGTAGGTGAGGCACGAATAGGCTCTACCATTCCGGCGTGCATTAGTATAATGGGACCAATTGTAGCCTTATGTTGTGGAATAGCGTCTATTACCTGTGGGAGGCGCGTCTCGCGCCGATGGAATATGGCAGGTTCGTCACCAACTCTATCGCGGCGAGACGCCGCTCCCACAGGTGAAAAGTGGTGTTTAAGGTGTTTTGGTTTCTTCCAGAAGCTGTCATCATACTACCTGTTTTACTGGTAGTATTTATTATCCATCACGCTAGTCAAAACTATGCAATTTAGTGCAAGGCTTTAGCATATATATGGCATCGCGTAGCGATACATTGCAGTTCAACATAACGACTTTCAGTCGTTCGTGAAACAACCTATGGACTTTAGTCCATAGTCGTTGAGTAAAAAAGTTAGATTGGCAATTAGTGTAGATAAAGCTGTTGATACCGAACCGATTTTGATCTTATCGATATTATTGTTTGTTCCGGGGCTTTTTACTTTGCCTGCAAACTGCTAGCTTTGAATAGGCCGTTTTATTTTTTCTCAAAAAGGTAATTGGTTAAATGATTAAAAGCTGGACTTTCCACATCAGTTATTCGATGTCGGCCATAATTATTGCAGTGTTGCTTGCGAGTTGTTCTCCTGCAGAAGAGCATGGCTCTAATTCCAATTCGCTCTACTTTCAGCACCATAAGGAGTTCCATACCATAACTAAAGGATTGGGTAAAAATGGTAGAAGGGAACGCGATAAGCCAGGGGAAGCTGTAGGGGTCTTTGATGTTAACAGGGATGGGTTGGATGATATCGTTATTCTTAATAGTACGCAGAGCTACTTCGTGTTGCTGAATTCAAAGACAGCGAATGGGCGTCACGAATTCAATATGACTTCTTACAGAGTGGCAGAGGTGAGAGATGACAAGTTGCGTGTGGCCAAGACTCTTGGTCTGCATGATTTTAACGACGACGGTTACCTCGACCTGCATTTGGGTACCATGGGCAAGGGAACAGAGCGGACCGCCTGGAGGCCGCGTAAGGCGGGGCTGAAGCGCTCAGGAGACTATTGCACACAAATCAATCAGGGTGATGGAACCTTTATCTACCAGGATCTTGGGGTAAACGGTGTTGGCAGCAAGCGTGCTATCGTCTTTGCCGATTTTGATGGTGATAGTCGGTTCGACGCCTATATTAATACCTCACCTTACTACGGGCCTTGGTACCAAGGTAGCCCGGCACCCGCACAGCTCTACTCAGGTATTGGCTCAGAGGGTAAGTTTGGGCCGGACATGCTTGACAAGATGCTCATCAACGCCCCCGAGGATTTCTGGAATGACAAGGAAGGTAATGGAAAGATCAACTTTAAGGGAGCAGTGGTCAGGGATTTTGACAATGATGGAAAACCAGACCTTATCAGCGGAGCAATAGCCGATATTCGCGGTGATCCGTTTGGCAACAAGGTGACTCCTGCTGATGGTCCAGCGTACCAGGGGGATTGGAATCGTGGGATTTTTGTGTTCAGAAACGTGTCTCAGTCAGGAAAAATCCAATTTGAGGATGTCAGCAATACCGCTATTGAGAACGCATATGGGCGAACTGACCAGATGCATGTTTCTACCATTTTTCCTGCGGACCTGAACAACGATAAACGCTTGGACTTGGTTGTTGTAGGGCCTCGTGAGGAGATGATGAAGGGTTCTATAGAGCACAAAACAGACATGATTCGTGTCTATCGTAACGACTCCAGCCCCGGAGAAATTAAATTTACTAATATTACACAGCAATCGGGACTGAATTTTTACAATGTATCAAAACAAGATGGTTCTCACCCCCATCAGGCAGCGCCAGATAGTCGGCTCAGCTTTGACAGTATCCCATACAATGCAGTTGTCCTTGATATCGATAACGATGCCGACAATGATATCGTGCTCCTAGAAGTTGGTTTGGGCAAAGTAACACCTTTAAAAGTGTCACAAGCACCAGGTTGGATTTTTATCAATGACGGTGAGGCAAACTTTAGCTCAGTTGGAACAGAATTAACTGGGCTGAAAGCTGGCGCCAAACACTTGAGCCTGGGTGACTTCAACGAAGATGGGAAGCAGGACATCATAGCTACCAAACCGGATCACCTAGCTTCTACGAAGGGAGAAAACCGCGTTTATTTCAATGCCAATAAAAATACTAACAGCTATATCAAAGTTGATGTTTCGGCAAAGATTAACAAATTGGGAATTGGCACAAAAGTCACTGTCTTCGAAAGTGGAACAGAACGTCTAATAGGGTATGACGAAGTTCGTACAGATTTTGGTTACCGTTCCAAGAAATCCACTACGCTTCATTTCGGACTAGGGACGGTAGAGAAAGTAGATGTGGTGCTTGATGGACGAGATGGACGATCCAGCGTTCATAGGAACCTGACTGTTAACACTAGGCACAACCTAAATTTCCCATAAAACACAGGCTGCTGCATCATAGTGGATGTGATAAATAGACAAATAGGCAAAGTTATTTTTTGACTAATCATATTATTATCTGACTTTCAACGGAGATTATATTAATGATTAATAGCTGGTCTTTGCTTATTAACTTTATTGCGCTAGCAATTTTATCAATTGTGCTTGCGGGCTGTTCTCCTACTGAGGAGCAGGACTATTGGGACAAATCGCTCTATTTTCTACACTATAAGGAGTTCCATACTATATGGGAAAAGGGAGAAAAAACACACGATAAGCCAGGGGAGGCCATCGGTGTCTTTGATGTTAACAGGGATGGTCTGGATGATATTGTCATCCTTAATAGCACCCAGAGTTACTTTGTGTTGATGAATTCGAGGGCGGCCGATGGGCGTCACGACTTTAAAATGAGATCTTACAGAGTGGCTGACGTTAAAGATGGCAAGCACCGTTTGGCCAAAACACTCGGTATGCATGATTTTAATGACGATGGTTATCTAGATCTACATTTGGGAACCATGGGCAAGGGCACAGAGCGGACTGCATGGAGGCCTAGCAAAGCAGGTCTAAGGCGCTCTGGAGACTACAGCACTCAAATCAACCAACGTGATGGAACCTTTGCCTACCAGGACTTGGGGGCAAATGGCGTAGGTAGTAAGCGCGCTATCGTTTTTGCTGATTTTGATGGCGATAGTCATTTTGATGCCTATATTAACACCTCGCCTTACTACGGGCCCTGGTATTTGGGGAGCCCCGCACCTGCACAGCTCTACCCGGGTATTGGTTCAGATGGTAGATTTGGGCCGGATATGCTTGACCAGATGCTCATCAACGCCCCTGAGGACTTCTGGCACGACAAGGATGGCAACGGAACCATCAACTTCAAGGGGGCGGTGGCCAGGGATTTTGACAACGACGGCAAGCCTGATCTTGTTAGTGGGGCGATGTCAGATATCCGTGCTGCTCCTGATAACACAAAAACAACCCCCGCTGACGGCCCTGCTTACCAGGGGGACTGGTATCGTGGAATTTTTATTTTCAGAAACGTCTCTCAGCCTGGACAAATACGCTTTGAGGATGTCAGTAATACCGCTATTGAGAACGCTTATGGACGAACTGACCAAATGCATGTCAAAACCATCTTTCCGGTGGATTTGAATTCTGATGGGCTTTTGGATCTGGTGGTCGGCGGGCCTCATGGTGGTATGTTTTCTGGATCAGTAGAGCATGCGACGGATACTCTTCGTGTATATAGAAATGAATCCAGTCCCGGAAAAGTAAAGTTCGTCGACATAACAAAGGAATCAGGACTGGCTTTTATTAATGTGACAAATCACTCTGATGCCTATCCTCATCTTGTAGGGCAGAATGGTATACCACGGTTTAGCCATTTGTCAGCACCTACTAATCTCATAGCTATTGACCTGGATAACGATGCAGATAATGACATTGTAGTACTCAGATATAATATGGGCGAAGAAAAAGATTCACATCTTCTCAGAGCGCATAGCTGGATTTTTCTAAATGACGGAATGGCTAGATTCACCCCCGTAGGCCCGGCTTTCACTGGAATGAAAGCTGGTGGCAAGCATATGACATTTGGCGATCTGAACGATGATGGTCGGATGGACATCATCGCAACAAAACCTGATCAATACGCAATAATGGCTGGGGGGAATCATGTCTATCTCAATACCCACAATAACGATAACAATTATATAAAGATTGATATCACGGCAAAGAGCAACAAATTAGGTATCGGCACTAAAGTTACTGTCTTCGAAAGCGGAACAGAGCATCTAATAGGCTATGATGAAGTTCGTACAGATTTTGGCTACCGCTCCAATAAATCCACCACACTTCATTTTGGTCTAGGAACAAATAAGAAAGTGGATGTCTTGCTTGTTGGGCGAGATGGCAGGTCCAGCATCCACCGGAATCTAGCTGTCAACACAAAGCACAGCCTTAGTTTCCCATAAGACACTAGGTGTTAGTGTGGTATTGGAGAATTAAGTGTAATGGGAGCATGGGTTATGCTAAATTTTACTCTGGATGCTGTGCATATTAGATTGCAATGCCAAACTTGTTAGCAAGCTCTATCGTTTCATTGTCGAACGTATAATCCCCCAAATTTGTTTTCCAGGATTCAGCCAGTTGTGGATCTACCTTGTCACGGCTAGTGATATTGGGGTCACCAATTCCAGTTATCAATCTCTCTCCTGAGTAGGGGTCCAGTATCGCATCATCAAATTTAACACCGATAAATTCTGCTACCGCCCGCATTACCGAATCAGGGGAGCGAACAAGCTCCTCATACAGTACACTGGTATGTCTTTCGTTTGTAATATCAGACAGGAACTTTTTTGTGTTCTCGTTTTGAGTTCTCCACTCGCTCTCAGTTAATTTCAACCTTGAGAAACGATCTGTATACTCTTTTTCCAGATTGGGGTTCATGATGTGTCTCATTCTTTCCAATGACTCAATCACGGCCCCTGGGTGACGAATCAGGTGTATATATTTAGGGCTCTCGAACATTCGCTCTGCGTGTCTCAGTGCTGCTTTTGATCTTATCATGAAGGGTGTTTTTTCGACCAGAATTGGCTTGCTGCTTGAGGAGTGTATCAGTTCGTATATACGGTAAATTGGTAGATCTTTGCTGGTAAGCTTTGATAGTAAGGTAAATGCCTGTCCCTCCGTCATTTGCATTTGACTTGCAAGTGTCTGCATCAGGCCTGAAAGTTTCCAGGTGGTTCCGTCGTCTACGATACAGCGTTCCCTTGATTTCAGGCTTTTATAGCCAAGCAAGTGGAGCTCAGGGGGGGCATTTAATTCAGGATGGCCAGCAAGCATTGTTCTGAACAAAGTACTGCCGGAACGTGGGCTACTAAGGATAAACGTTGTTGGTTGATCGATTTTTTTCCCAGGCGGCATAAGGGGTATTTTTCTATTTTGGCCCTCATTTTCATTTGCTGTTTCTAGCGGCTGGATGGCTTTGTTAGCAAGCTTGCGGCAAAAACCGCCCACAGTCTCCCTAACTGCAATTTCGTCAGGATATAAATCCCTGATATTTAGTGTTTCTTTAACAAAAGGATTGATATCCTCCCACAAGCAGAGACGGTTCTCCCACTTGACCTTCACAGACTCAAAAAGAGTCTTTTCATTAATCCGCTTACTTTCTTTAAGCTGTTTTTCGCACCAGGAAATCGTGATTTCCAATAGCTGATTAAGGGGTAACGGTCTCTCTAATTGATTGGACATTGACTTATCTTGTTCGCTATATCAACATGTAGAGTTGTCATTGTATCATGGGTCTTGATGAGCCTCGAAAACTATTTGGATTCTACAAGTTTCGTAAACACGCTTGCTGACAGGCGGATGCTATTCGCAATTTATGAAGTTTATTAACCACTAAAATGATGAGATAACCCCTAGATGAATTCTGATACCTTTCTTAATAATATGCTGGAAGTTTTTGATGATGAGGTAGAAAGCCTTACTCTGGAGTGCGACTATAAGCAGTTAGACGCGTGGGATTCCCTGGCATCTGTTACCACCGTGGCCATGATTTATGCGGAGTATGATATTCAGGTCTCGGGAAATGAACTGCTAGCGTGTAACAGCCTGGGTGAGCTCATGGGCGTTATCCAGGAAAAACAGGCTGCCGCATCCTGATGCAAACCACTCTCAATCATGTCCGTATTGCTGGGATTTCAGTTGCAGTACCTAAAAACAGCCAGAAGATAATCGAAAGCAAATATGAAACCGAATCCATGAGGAAACGGTTTGTCTCTGCCACTGGTATAGAGAACAGAAGAATTTGCTCACTTGAACAGTACGTTTCTGACCTTGGATATGCTGCAGCCGACCGTCTACTGAACGAATTAGGATGGGATCGCTCGGAAGTAGATAGCCTGATTTTTGTAACTCAAACGCCTGATATGGCTCTTCCTGGCACAGCCTGTGTTGTGCATGACAGGCTCGGCCTCAGCCAGGAATGCTCGGCCTTCGATGTAAATCAGGGGTGTGCAGGTTACCCGTATGGACTGCACATTGCTGGATGCCAACTACGTTCCCAAGGACCCACAAAGGCCATCTTACTCGTGGGAGATACGGCAGGAAAAATGAGCCTGCCCTCCAGGGACACTACCACTGCCCCGATCTTTGGCGATGCAGTGTCGGCCACAGCCCTGGAATGGTCTGAGAATACTACACCTATGCATTTTCACTTCGGCACGGACGGTTCGAGGTGGGATGTTATCATGTCGCGCCGCCCAGGCGGCAATCCTCCCCTGAAGAAAAAAAACTTCCGCTATGATGAACTTGAGAACGGAACAATTCTGGTCGGAGGGAATTTCAAGCTACAGGGCGAGGATGTATTTAACTTTTCTACCCGCGTCGCGCCTGATGTAGTCAAGAATATGCTGTCCTATTCGAAGCATCCTGTAGAGGCTATTGATTACTTTGTGTTCCATCAGGCCAACAAGATGATCAATGATGTAATTAGAAAGCGCCTTAAGCTTGAACCTGAACGTGTACCCTCATCTTTAGCGCAATTCGGAAACACAAGCTCTGCTTCAATTCCCATTACCATGCAGTTGCAGTGTAAAGAAGACTTGGTGGCCAAGCCTCTCAGTCTTATTCTCTGCGGCTTTGGAGTTGGACTGTCTTGGGCTACAGTACATTGCCAAACTGATAAAATCGTAATGCCGGAACTGGTGGAAATTTGATTTATGCTTCCGATAACCTGCAGGGCAAGACCTATCTCATTACAGGAGCCTCATCAGGCATTGGTCGTGCCACTGCAAAGCTGGTAGCGCGCTGCGGCGGAACCGTAATAATCAGTGGAAGAAATCAGGAGCGTCTCGAGCGTACACTTAAAGAATTGGATGGCGTTGGGCATCTGGCTATATCTGCCGATCTCCTCAAGCCAGACGAGATCAATGGGCTGGCAGATGAATGCGGTGAACTCAATGGGATTGTACATTGCGCCGGCATATCAAGAGTAGCTCCAATCCGCTTCACAACAGATAAATTGATGCGAGAGATGACTGCCTCCAACGTGGATGCTCCAGTAGCCCTTACTCGCGAATTGATAAAAAGTCGTAAGTTGCTGCATGGCGGCTCCATTGTATTCATATCTTCCCTGTCAGCTATCTTCGGTTGGACTGGATATGTAGCTTACAGTGCCAGCAAAGCTGCCTTGATTGGTGTGACACGTGCTATGGCGTCTGAACTTGCAGCCAAGGAGATTAGATGTAACTGCCTTGCTCCTGGCATGATAAAAACCCCGATGCTTAAGGGTGGCTATAGTGAAGCTCAGCTAGAGGTGGATGAAAGCAAGTATCCCTTTGGTTTTGGCAAGCCTATAGACGTGGCAAATGCAATTGTATTTTGCCTGTCTGATGCGAGTCGCTGGATAACAGGACAGACCCTCGTACTGGACGGCGGAGTATCCCTGAAATGAAGTATCGTTTGATTGTTCTCAGTGCGAGCGGATTGGGGCGTGAGTATTTTCACCTTGCCAAGAAGATGGTGGAAAATAATCACTCCGTTGAATGGGAGCCTTTCGGTTTCCTGGATGACAGGCCTGGAATACTTGATGGAAAAAAACTGGCAGGAACCCCTATTCTGGATACAATTGAAAACTACATGCCGAAAAGTAATGACCGCTTTATTTGCGCCATGGGTAGTCCTTCGGAAAGACAGCGCTATGTCAAAATCATCCGTGATAAGGGCGGTATTTTTACAAAAATCATATCACCCAAGGCGCAAACATGTTCTGGTCGCAAGCTCGGGCGAGGAGTTGTTATTTGTGGTAATGCGCTCATCTCTTGCGACGTAGATATAGGTGGGCACACATTTATTAATAACAACACAACAGTTGGCCACGATACGCAAATCGGGAGATGTTGCCACATCGGAGGTCATGTGTTTATAGGTGGAAATAACAGAATCGGAAAATGGGTTACAATCCACCCCAGTGCTACAATCCTACCCGGATTGAAAATTGGCGATGAAGCAGTGATAGGTGCGGGGTCAGTAGTGACCAAAGACGTTAAAAAAGGAGAGACTGTATTCGGTGTCCCTGCTAGAGTCGTTCGGTATTGATGCTATCTGAAATAATTGACCTTGTCAGGCCTTATACATGCATTCTACAAGTCTATATCTTGCGCTGAGGAAGCATCTTGAATGGCAGCATGAAACGCTGGCTTTTTTTTTCAAGTCGGAAGCGACTTCAATATCGATAATGACCTTGTTAAGGGTGGTGTCTGAACTGCTCCAACTACTCTCTTTCTTTTTACCACTAAAGATCATCCTGATCCTGACGGCCGACCAAACCTCACTCAGATTGCTTGGCAATATTGATGCTGACAAAATTGACTCATGGTTGATGCTGCTCACAATCACCGTTGTCATCAGTTACTTTCTATCAATAGCAGTTAAAATTTTCTCGAACCGGATAAACGTCCGCATCAGTACAAGGCTCGTGGAGCTTTTAAGGCCGAAGCAAGATGAGGATGATTTCAAAGAGGGTAGACTGAGAGCTATTTTCTACAAACTCTTTATTTGTTATGCGGAAATTGCCCTTTTTGTCATTGGGTGCCTACTTCTATTATGGCTTGACCCGTTTGTATCTGCAATCGCCATTATCGGATTTGTGCTGGAGCTATTATTTACAATGTTGATCTTGCCTGTAAATAAAGGGTTAATTGGCTTTATAGCATCTGCGATCAAAAGGAATCCAGCGGGATATGTGCATTACCTTTCTGCATTCAACTTCATACTGTTTTTCTTGGCTCTACTATTCGAGCATGCCATTTTTGGAAAGCTGGATACAGTAATAGCGATCTTGTCATTGCTGCTTGCACGAAAAGTTTTTAGATCATTTACCATTTTCAACTCGAATGCTATCAAACTTGAATTGTCGTCTAACACAGAATATTTTTCTAATATCGTTAGAGTACGACAATCAATAAATTGCGACTAATTGTTACCATTAAACGGAGGCATAGTTCCAATTTTACTTTGATTTACACCATGCTGGCTTATCACCATATGCAGTGTGCGCCAGATAATCCGCAGATCCAATAAGAGCGTCATGTGATCTACATAGTAGACATCAAATTCAAACTTATCTTTCCAGCTTATTGAATTTCTACCATTGACTTGGGCATAGCCTGTAATTCCCGGTCTAGCCTCGTGTCGTCGTAGTTGTGTGTGCGAATACAGTCGCAAGTACCTCATTAAAAGCGGACGCGGCCCGACTAAACTCATGTCGCCTTTTAGTACATTCCACAACTGTGGCAGCTCATCAATTGATAGCTTCCGGATAATCTTTCCCATTCTTGTCAATCTATCGCTATCCGGCAATAGTGTACCGTGCTCATTCTTTGCATCATTCATCGTTTTAAATTTCACAATTCTGAAAGGCTTCTGATGGATGCCTGGGCGCCGCTGGAAGAATAATGGATCCCCTCTGTTTTGGATTGACAGAGCAATGCCTGTAGACAATACGATAGGGCTGGTGATCACAAGGAGCACAAGAGAAACAAAGATATCAATACCTCTTTTCATGTATTTTTTGTAGATCATTGAGCAAACATTCCCGGCTGCCAAGTCTTCACCATATTGTTATATTTAACGCACAATTTGACCAGCTACAATTCTATTCATTCGGCAACAATATAGTTAGTTTTGCCATCCCAGGAAAATCAGAATGGTTGAATAGATCGGAATTTTATCCCGTACGGGTTAATAGGAGATCTGGTTACAGTCGGTC
>CAZVME010000090.1:0-11615 GCA_964628835.1 uncultured Gammaproteobacteria bacterium
GTAGCCGGCCGGAAGATCGATCTCTTTGGCAATGCGTTGGCGCAGTTCTGCCACCAGCCCCCCCATATCACGTCCTTCCACGTTGGACTGAATTACTACCCGGCGCTGTACATCATCGCGTCGGATCTGTGGAGGACCGGACTCAATAATTACCTCGGCCACATCCCCCAGTTGGACCCAGGCCCCACCGGGGGACTGCAGCACTAACTGTTTCAACGCTACTACATTCTTCCGCCAAGCCTTGGCCAGACGCACCGTGATGTCATAGCGTTCGTTACCCTGGATCACCTGTCCGGCCTCGGTGCCGCCAATTCCATCGGATACCAACTCCATCACCTGTGCAACGGGAATGCCGTAACGGGCCAGGACATCCCGTCTGGGGTGGATGGTCAGCTGTGCTTCACCGGCGATCTGTTCCATCTCTACACCTCGGGTACCTTCAACCCTGCGGGCCAACGCCTCGATGGCCTTTCCCTTTTCCACCAGCATCTTCAGGTCCGGTCCGAACAGTTTGATAGCCAGCTGTGCCTTGACACCTGAGAGCAGTTCGTCCACCCGTGTCGCGATGGGTTGTGAGAAGGTGAGGAGCAGACCGGGATGCACGGATAGGGCCTGTTTGAACCGTTTTTGCAGTCCGAAACGATCCTCGGCGCTGGTCCATTCAGCGATCGGTTTCAGTCCTACATATATCTCTACGTTGGAGACCGGCTCTGGGTCGCCACCCAGCTCCGGTCGTCCCACCCGACTGGAGGCATAGGTCACCTCTGGAAATGCCATGAGCCGTTTTTCCAGCTGTGCAGCGACGCTCAATGCTGTGTCCAGACTGGCAGATGGGGCCAGGGTGACCCGGATGTTGATCGTGCCTTCCTCTAGTTCTGGCACGAACTCTGTACCTAACTGTGGCAGGAGCACCATGGCGGCAGCGAACATTGCCAGGGCAACCAACACCACCAGCCATTTCAGCTTTAGTGCGAACCGGAGCGCATGGCGGTAGAGCCACTCCAAAGGCATAAATATCGGACTGTTACGATGTTTTACTGCACGCTGAAAGGCATAGGTTGCGAGTGCTGGCATAACCACCAGCGCCACCACCAGAGAGGTTAACATCGCCAGCACGATGGAGATGGCCATGGGCTGGAACAGCTTGCCCTCCACACCTTCCAGGGTGAACAGGGGTGCGAACACCACAATAATGATAATCACAGCATAAAATACGGGCCGGCCCACCTCGCGGGCAGACTCCTGGATGCGCAGGGAGATGCCGTGGCGATCATGGGATGCGTCATAGAGATCGGCATCACCCGGCGCCAGCTTATCCTTCGCTGCCTCTTCATGGGTGGGGTCGGGGTGGGTCAGGTGCTTGAAGATGTTCTCCATCATCACCACCGAGCCGTCCACCATCATACCAATGGCGATGGCCAGACCTCCAAGCGACATCAGGTTGGCCGACAGCCCCCAATAGCTCATGGCAGCCAGTGCCAATCCGACGGAGAGGGGAACAGAGACCAGCACCAACAGGGTGGCGCGGATATTGAGGAGGAACAGTAGCAGCACCACCACGATCAGTACGAAAGCTTCTGTGAGCGCCCGGCTTACGGTGTTCACTGCCTGCTCCACCAGGTCGCCTTGATCATAGAAGGATTCGATGGTGACGCCATCTGGCAGTGCCTGTTGGATGGCTGGTAGTCGTTCCTTGACCGCATCGATGGTTGCCTTGGTGTTTGCACCCAGGCGTTTGAGTACGATACCTGCCACCACCTCGCCCAGGGGTTCTGCTATTCCTTCAGCATTGCGCCGCGTCATGGTCACTGCGCCTTGGCGGATCTCGCCACCGAATGTAACTTGCGCGATGTCGCCCACACGCACCACCACACCGTCATCTTCCTTGAGTGGGATGTTGGCGATGTCACGCAGTCCATCCTCGCCGGCCCGTAACCAGCCTACACCGCGAATCACCAGTTGTTCGGCGCCACGATCCAGATACCAGCCACCGGCGTTGCGGTTGTTGGCCTCAATGGCCTCGGCGATCTGGTGGATAGTGATGGCGTAGGAGAGTTGTTTGCTGGGATTAACCTGTACCTGGTACTGCCGTACCTCGCCGCCGTAGGAGAGCACATCTGTTATGCCGTCCACCGGCAGCAGTAGAAGTTTTACCACCCAGTCATTGAGACTACGCAGGGCGATGCTGTCGTACTTTTTCGGGTTGTCCGAGCGCAGGATGTATTGATAGATCTGTCCCAGGCCTGAGGTGTTTGGTCCCATCTCCGGTGTGCCTACGCCCTCTGGAATCTGTTCTCTGGCTTCCTGCAGCCGCTCAAACACCAACTGACGGGCGAAGTAGATATCGGTACCTTCCTTGAACACGACGGTGATCACAGAGAGTCCGGTCTTGGAGATGGAACGGACCTCTTCCACATCGGGTAGGGCATACATCACCGCCTCGATGGGATAGGTGATGAGCTGCTCCACCTCCTCGGCTGCCAGGCCTTGCGCCTCGGTGTTGATCTGGACCTGGATATTGGTGACGTCTGGGAATGCATCCAGATTGAGCCGTGGTATCAGGGCAGCGGCCGCAGCCAGTGCTGCCAACAGGCCGAGCACCACCAGCAGGCGGTTGGACACGGACCAGTCGATAAGTCGATTGAGCATGGCGTCCTCCTAATGGTTGTGCACTTCGAAGCCGGACTTAGCCAGCTCAGACTGCACAAAGAAGGCCCCCTGAGTAACCACACGGGTACCTGGTGCAAGCCCTTCGATTACCACCTGCCCCGGTAGTTGCCGAATGAGTTCCACCTCTTTTGGTTCAAACCCTCCCGAGACCTCTTCCACGAAGACCTGCCAATCCCCATCGGGACTGCGCATTACGGCATCCTGTGGTAGAGAAATGGCGCTCTTTCCAGAATCAGCGGTTTGGATTCTTGCCGTCACAAACTGACCAGGGTGCAGTCGGTCATGTGGGTTAGGAACCTCCAGGCGGACTGCCAGGGTGCGTGTTACCTCATCCAGCGAGTGATGTATCTGGATCACCTTGCTTTCAATCCATACCTCTCCTGCGAGTACGCGTCCAACTGCGCCGACATTGAGATTAGAAACGGATTCTGGTTTGACCCGGACTTCAACCCAGAGCTTGGATTCATCGGTGAGTTCAAACAACAGTTCACCTGGCTCCACCATTTGCCCGATAACGAAATCGTCCTTGATTACCGTGCCATCCTGGGGAGACAGTAGTGTGAACTGGCCATCTGCCAAACTGACATTGTTTTCATCTATCAACTCTTTGGTCTGCTTGGGAGTCATTCCATAGGCGAGCAGTTTGGCATGTGCCTTCTGAAAGGCCACCCGGGCATTCAGATAACTCTGTTCTGACACTACCTCTTTAGCCAGCTTTTTTATCCGCTGCCAATCCGTAGCGGCAACTAGGTAGACCCCTTGTGCCTCTGCCATATCTGCACTGGAAAGCGTTGCCAGGAGCTGTCCCTTTACCACTTGTTCGCCAAGGCGGGCGTGACGCGCCACAACCTGGGCCTCAATACGTGGAGTAACCTGGCTGGAGGCATAGGCGTTGGGCCGGATCTCGCCAGGCGCTTCGATCTCTGTGGGAACGGGACGAGGGGTTAAGGTTTCCACCACTATTCCGGCGCTGTGACGCTGTTCATGGTTCAGATGTACACCGTCATCCTCTTCATGCCCTTGTTCATCCTTATCTTCATCCTCATGTTTGTCACTGAGTTCTGCCTCTGCCTGCTCTTCTGCATGATCATGCCCGTCTTCTGCCATAAGCGGCTGGGTGTAAAGGAAGGTCAGGATCAGGAGGTAAAGGCTCCAAGTTCGAATATTCATGGTTACTGCTCCGGTGTTGTTTTGTTTGGCTATTTATTCAAGGCGCCGGAGGTGTTTAAACACTCGATCCGGGCAAAAAGCGCGAAGATACAGGTGAACATGCCTGTATGTACGCAGACAGAAAACGGCATAATCTGAGTTCTGTTGATTAATTAATAAGCGAGCCTGTTATGAAAACTGGCCTGGTAAACGGCAGGCAGACTCATACGGCAGGCGTTGAAAAAGACGGAATCAGGCGGTGATTGGAGGGCGGAAATGTGAGGTAGGGAAGAAGGAGCTTGGCAAAACTGAATATGGAATCAGTAAAATACCACGATCGATAGTCAGGTTGAATGCTTCGGCGCTGCTAAGCCCGAGTAGATGGGTGGCCGCGTGGCAACAGTGGTTGCAGTCGCTGGTATCGTCCGCGTCACTGGGATTGTGTGTATGATCGCTAAAAGCGTGAGTTTGATCCGTAGCCAGTTCGCTATGTACATCAGCAGCCACCACCATCCCGTAACCGAGAATGGACACGATAAGCCATGTTATTAATACTCGACGAAGCATTGACAGTGGTGAGTTACAGATCATGGCGCAGAATATAGGGTTTGAGGTTTTATTAGTCAACTTGAAATGGCAAATGAGTTGTAGCGCCAGCAATATATCTATGTAGGTTTTTACCTGATGGATTGTGTGGTATTGCCGTGGGCGCTAAGCATGGCTGGTTGAGTGGGGGCTCAGATTTTGAATACCTTGCTGGTTTGGTTTAATGCTCTTAGCTCAAAGCTGTTTTGATGTGATTCATGGCTTGTTTACGTCCATATGACCAGTACCGGCACTCAGGATTAAGTTGAAAAAGGCTTTGCCGTTCCTGCGCATAGCGCAGGGAATAAGTGGCGCTCGTTTGCAGAAGAGTGAGTTTGTTCACCTGTGGGAGGCGCGTCCCGCGCCGATGGAATATGCCAGGTTGATTGCCAAGTCCATTGTGGCGAGTCGCCACTCCCACAGGCTAAATTTATGGGGGAATGGATATTTTGGTCCCTTCCAGGGGCCTCCTTCATACTACCCGTTTGCGTGTGATAGATGATGCTTAAGGTGTCTTTTGGACTACCTCACTTTTAGTTCCATCGGCAAAGGTCACTTGTACGGCTGTGGATTTGGCTGTGCCCAGCGGTAGCGTCAGATAGACAATATCTTTTGTAATGGGGCTGGGGCTCTTTTGTGTGCATGGTTGCAGTTCCCAGCTCTTATCCAGGGTGTCGGAGTTAAGGCTGTAGCTAACCTGTCTGATGCCACAGGTGTAGGACTCCAAATGGGTAAAATAGATCAACTGCTTACCATTGAAATCGCGGAAGGCTACCCAGTTGTTCTTGGTCAGGTTGAGTATCTGCTTGATCTGTTTCGGCGGCATGGCATTAGTGGCCAGCGATATGGTTGCCAGGAGCAGGGTAGATACGATAAGAGCTGTTATTCTTTTCATTGGATTATCCTCACTCGGTGTGGTGTGACATATCTATATCAGAGCACGTAAATGGAAAATGCGATTTTCCACTTCCTTCATTTTCAATGGCTTATAGCCATAGAAAATGGCAGCACATTCATGCGCTGCTGGAATCTCTGAATTAATCAGAGGTTCCTTAGTGTTAACAGACCTTAGCTCAGCATAGCTGGCCCTCAGCCGGTGCGCACACCCTGGAATAATTGAGCTGTGGAAGTGGTCTGGTCAGGTTTTATTCTGGTTTATACGTTTTGTTCCACCAGTTCGTAGTACTCAATGAGTGTTGGAACGCAGGGTTCGCAGCCATCATTGCAACAGCTGGAGACATAGTGTTTTCGCATTACTCCGTTCTTGATCATCTGCTCCAGGGAGGCCTGCATATGTTCCCGCTCCAGATCGAAGCTACGGGCAAAATCGTCCAGCGACGCCTGTTTTCTCCATTTGAGAAAGTTCTGGATCTCTGAGAATTTCATACGCTACAATTTCTTGCCAGTGGGTTATGGGGACAGTATACCCATCCCGGTAGGTTTTTCATCGTGCCAGAAACCAGATGGGGGGTGGGAACCGGGTTGGCTAACAGTAGCCATAGCGTGGCACCGTTAAGTCGCATTTTTACTGCCTTCATCCAGCCAGTAATAGAACTCCATATCTTCCAGTAGCTCCGGTTCCTCCAGGGCGGTGATGATCTCCAGGTCCTGTCCAGCATCCAGCGGAGCCAATGGAAACCCTTCCGTGGCCTGGTTACCTGGTTTGTATATCTGTATGGGCAGCAGGTTGGCGGTTATGATTCTCTTCATATTCATTGGGTTTACTACCTGGTTAAAAGTTGGTGTTTTTGTTGAGCGCTCAACATGATTAATGCGGGGGGAGGGGGTCGGTTGACAAGAGATAGATATTTTTTCTGGGGTTCAATTGCAACCCAATGCCCTGTCTGGGTGCGAACCTTAATCTGCTCGCCAGGTTATGCCGAATACAGACGCATAAAAAACTATAACTTTTGCTAATATCTGTTTATACAAACGGTGCTTGAGCCTGTTGTAACCGTATGATTTTTTTCAACCAATACAACGTGAGTAGTGCCAGCAGGCAAAATGGCGTAGATTAATAGCATATCAACACAGCGGTTCAGACTTATGCGGAACTGTTCCCGTAGTCCAGAAAACACCAAAAGAGTGTTTCAGGGGGAATGTTTTTGAAACCGGTTTCAACAGGAGAGTTGCCATGTTAGCCAAGCGGATAGATGATCGAGAGGTGGAGTTTAACGATTCTGGTTACATGCTGGATTTTGATGAATGGGATGACGAAATTGCCAATGCCCTGGCCGCTGCCGATGACCTTCAACTTACCGGCTGCCACTGGGCAGTGATCAATTATATTCGGGAGTTTTTCGGCGAGTATGAGGTAACCCCTTCCCAGGTATCCGTGATTAAGGCTGTAGGTGATAGAATGACCGATCATGAGTGTACCGCTAAAACCATGGATGAGCTGTTTCCGGGGGATGGGTACGACCAGGCATGCAGACTGGCTGGATTGCCAGAGTCCTTTTGATACTAGCTGCAATAGTGCCTGATCAGAGACCTGTGCCTGTCAATACTCTGTTGAATAGATCTCTTTCTTGCAGGTTTGTAGCCGTTCCTTAACTTGCGCTCCAAGCCGTATTTTTTCTGCCTGTGGTAGTGGCACTTCTCATCCATCTTGGTTAATTGTTTCTCTTTTTTTCTGGATTTTCTGAGGCCCTCTCTCTTTCCCCTCTCCAGACGACGTCCGCGTTGTTCATACTGCTTCAACATGCGTCTTTCACCTGGGCGCAGGATATCACTTAGGGTGTTGTTAGAGGATGGTTTGGTGGTGATTACCACCGGGGTGCTCAGGGTGGCTGCAGTGCCATGGGGCGGGTTGTCGCCAAAGTGGGTGCCTCCATCCTCATCAACCCATCTCTTGATCTCGCCGCATGGGGCAATGGTAGTAAATAACAGAAGTGATAGGGCGCAGCAGAGTATTTGAATATCCATTTCAGTGTTTCTCCTTTAAACTTATGGTGTCCCAATATCGGACGGTATGCAAATGTGTCCGAGAACCACTTCCTAGTGGAATATGGGAATTAAGCGCAAAAATTTGCGCTTGCAAACGTGAGTAATTATGATTCGCAATCAATGCCAAATAATAAAACACATTTAGGAGTATAAAAAATGTGGAGTCCTAATAAGATTAACCGGCTTAAGCCGATAAGTATGGTAGCAGCCTTGGTGGTCGCATCGACGGTGTTTGCAGGCAGTACGGCTGTTTCTGCTGCTGGTCTGTCCATGGAGCAGCGTCTCCAAATGTTGGAGCAGAACTTCGAGAAGATGCAGAAAAAGATTGAGCAGCAAGGTAAAGTCATTGCAAAACAGCAAGATACGATTGTTAGGCAGCGTCGCCAGCTACAGAGTCAGATTACAACCGCCACCCAGACGCCGCGTGCGGCCAGTAAAACAGAGTGGTGGCAGGGTGTGGAGATGAGCGGCGTGATCGAGCTGGAAGCTGGAACCACCGACCCCTATACCGGTGAGCATGAGAGTGATCTGGTAGTGGCAACCGCAGAGATCGGCATTGCAGCGCAGATAAATGACTGGGTTGCCGGTGAAATCACCCTTCTATACGAAGAGGATGATACTGACCTGGAAGTGGATGTGGCCACCATAACCATCGCCAATGCTGATAAGACCCCGTTCTCCTTTGTTGCTGGTCAGACCTACATACCTTTCGGTGTGTATGAGACCGGCGCCATATCAGACCCGTTGACCCTGGAACTGGGTGAGACCAGAGAGACCATTGCTCAGGTAGGATTTGAGACCAATGGCTGGTCGGGTTCCATTTTTGCATTTAATGGTGACGTGGATAGTGATGCAGAAGACAAACTGGAGCAGTTTGGCGCCAGCTTGGGATATACCACTGAATTTGCTCAAGATGGCAGTGCCACATTTGGTGTCTCGTACATTAGCAGCCTGGGAGATTCTGATGCCCTCCAGGATGTCCTGATTACCACCGAACCTGGTTCATATACCGGGGGTATGAGCGCGTTTGCCAGTGCCAGCTATGGTTCCTGGACTGTTATCGGTGAATACCTGACTGCCACTGATGAGTTTGGTATGGGGACTCTTGTTCATAACGGCGATGGCGCCAAGCCCTCGGCCTGGAACCTGGAAGTCGACTATGAAACCTATCTGTTTGGAGTGCCAATGAGCTTAGCTCTGGCGGTTCAGGGGACCAATCAGGCCTTGGCGCTGGAACTGCCTGAGAGTCGTGTCCTGTTGGCAGCGTCTGCTGAGATGTATGAAAACACCACCCTGTCGCTGGAGCTGGCCCACGACGAGGACTATAGCAGCGGTGATACCGCTGGCGCAGTCAGTGGTACCGGCAAGAGTGCGGACACTGTAACCCTGCAGTTGGCAGTGGAGTTTTAATCAGGCAATTAGCATCTGCAGTGTGGGTCTGTAGAGCAAAACAGGTAAAGCCATGCCATGGAAGACAAAACGGCCATGCCGGGATTCCGGTATGGCCGTTTTATTGTGTGTGGATGGTTGTTACTTGGATGCCGGAAGCATGGCATACATGCCGGTTATGTCGTTCATGTTCTTCAGGATCTTGTCCAGCATACGTGCAGCCAGATCAGGCACATACTTGCCCTCTTTTAGCTTGTTGCTGAGTTTGAACATGTCCCAGTAACCAGACACCTTTTTAAGTCCTGTGGCGATCTCTTTGGTGTTCTCCTGCGCCTCTCGCAATTCCGCCAGGGCAGTGGTGAACTCCTGGCTGGCTATATCGAAGTCCTTGGCATAGAGCTCGTTTTTGATGCCCCAACTGGTGAGCAGGTAGAGATTGCCCATGCGTTGTGACAGCATACGCTGGCGTCCCGAGATATTTACCAGATGGCCCTTGCTGGTGCCAGATTGCTTCTCCAGTAGCAGGACTACCTTGTGCGCCGCTATGAGGAGCTGCTCGGCCCTGCCCCGTAGCGTCACCGCATTTTTGCGATCAACTTTGCCCAAGGCGAGCTTCTTCACTGGAGCCCACAGGTTTTGCATCTGTTTCAGTCCCTTTTTGGTCGCATCATCACTGGCAAATGCCTTGAGTTGCAGCAACTGTTTTTCGAACAGTTTTATCGCAGCATTAAGCTGCTCGGTTGAGGTGTCGAACCGTATTTCCTGTCCAATCTGGCAGTAGGATTTTACAATTCTCTGGGTCAGCATTCGCTGGCGTCCTGCCTTGTTGATGGCCTCTCCCATGGACATGTCAGATGCTGCGAACACCGGTTGCAGCAGCCCCATGGTTATTGCCAGAATTCCTAGTCTGAGAACTACATGTCTTAAGTTCATGCATAACACCATAGATGTTGGTTGAATTGAGTTAATTGTGCTTATTATTTATCGCCACAAGATCATAATTCGGCACTAAATATATAGCAAATCAGTCAGTTGTTCTGAGCCACATTTGTTGCATCTGGCTTTGGTCTGAGCAGGGATGGTGCAATATCTTTTTATCCCATAATCAGAGCTATCAATGGTTATTAACCCGGCCCCATAATATAGAGGGTTCAGCCGTTGTGTGCCTGTCTACAGCAAGGCATCAAAATGCCACTGTAGCACTCCTACAGTAAATTTTGATAATGCAGTCTGTAGGCTGGCACACAACGGCCTTCTTAATTTCAATCAATCGGTTAGGGACTTCAAGAATGCCCATGTTCTGCGTTGTGACTCTTGCCAAGGGAGTGATCATTGGCTGCGAGCCACGCCTTGATCAAGACCATTCTTGAAGTCCTGAACCCTCCATATTATGGGGCCGGGTTAATATGATGGCAGACGCGCTGGCATCAGGCTGTTAAAATACCCAATTTTTCCCGTTGGAGAGGGGCCTTATGTTCAGCAAAGAGATGCAGGTCAGTGGTTATGATGATGAGATCTGGAGTGCTATTCAGGCAGAAGAGAAGCGGCAGGAAGAGCACATTGAGCTGATCGCTTCAGAAAACTACACCAGCCCGCGTGTTATGCAGGCCCAGGGTTCTGTCCTGACCAACAAATATGCCGAGGGCTACCCTGGCAAGCGTTATTATGGTGGTTGTGAACATGTAGATGTTGCCGAGCAGCTGGCCATTGATCGTGCCAAGGAGCTGTTTGGCGCCGCCTATGCCAATGTGCAGCCCCACTCCGGTTCTCAGGCGAATGCAGCGGTGTATATGGCCCTATGTCAGCCAGGTGATACCGTTCTGGGCATGAGTCTGGCCCACGGTGGCCATCTGACCCACGGTGCCAAGCCCAACTTCTCCGGTAAGATCTACAACGCAGTGCAGTACGGACTGAACCCGGATACCGGCGAGATCGACTACGAAGAGGTGGAGCGTCTGGCCCGCGAACACAAGCCAAAAATGATTGTGGCAGGTTTCTCCGCCTACTCTAGAGTGGTGGACTGGGAACGTTTCCGTAAGATCGCAGATGAGGTCGGCGCCTATCTGTTTGTGGATATGGCCCATGTGGCTGGTCTGATTGCAACCGGACTCTATCCCAGTCCAGTGGATATTGCCGATGTGACCACCACCACCACCCACAAGACCCTGCGTGGTCCCCGTGGTGGCCTGATCCTGGCCAGAGAAAATCCAGAGATTCATAAAAAACTGAATTCTCAGGTATTTCCAGGAACTCAGGGTGGTCCGCTGATGCATGTGATCGCCGCCAAGGCGGTGGCCTTCAAAGAGGCCATGGAACCGGAATTCAAGGTATACCAGCAGCAGGTCAAGACCAATGCCCAGGCCATGGCCAAGGTATTCATGGATCGTGGTTACGATGTGGTGTCCAAGGGTACCGATGACCATCTGTTCCTGGTCAGCTTCATCGAGGCTGGTCTAACCGGTAAGGATGTGGATGCCTGGTTGGGTAAGGCCAATATTACAGTGAACATGAATGCAGTGCCGAATGATCCACAGTCTCCATTCATAACCAGTGGTATCCGTGTCGGTACGCCGGCCATCACCACCCGAGGTTTCAACGAATCAGATGCAGTGGAACTGGCGGTCTGGATGTGTGATGTGATCGACAGCCGTGGTGATCAGGCTGTTATCGATCAGGTGAAACAGAAGGCTCTGGATGTGTGCAATAAATACCCTGTTTATAAATAAGGATCTGAGGCATGGGGTCAAGGTGAAAATAAACCTTGGCCCTTGGCCCTTGTCCCTGATACCCAGGTCTTAATCATGCGTTGCCCATTTTGCGGTGCACAGGACACCAAGGTGATCGACTCGCGTCTGTTTGGCGAGGGCGATCAGGTG
>CAZVME010000091.1:0-11189 GCA_964628835.1 uncultured Gammaproteobacteria bacterium
GTGTGTGGTGCAACCTTGGGTATCCACACGCACAGTTCCATGGGGCTCAGTGGCAATACCAAAATCCCCCAGCCAAGGTGGAGGGGCCGGTTGTTGACCCAGGGCGAGAATCACCTGATCGGCAGCGATAACCTGTTTTCCGCTGGGTGTATCAAAGCATACCCCGGTGAGCTTTTGTCTGCCTTCACAGCTGATTGGGACATATTCCAATACGAACCGCCCCCCCTCTTCGCGGGTCAGCGTGATCTCCTTGGGTGCTGCGCGCAGGCTCTCTTCCGGACCACGATAGGCAATGGTGACCTCAGCTCCCAGGCGCAATGCTGATCGGGCACAATCCATTGCCGTATCACCGCCGCCAAGCACCAGTATATGTTGCCCGCGCAATGACACCCTTTCACCAGCATTTACTTTTTCCAGCCAACCCAGGGCCTGTACTACACCAGGGAGTGTATGCCCTGGCAATTCGATAATTCGCGCCTGTTGTGCCCCCAAACCCAGAAAAACCGCATCACTGTTTTCAAGCAGAGTTGATAACATTGCCTTGTCCACTAAGGTGTCAAGCATGAAGTGGATACCCGCCTGCTGCAGTAGTGAGCGCCGTCGCTCCAGCAGCGTCTTGTCCAATTTGAACGATGGAACCCCCGATTGCAATAGGCCGCCAATTTTCGACGAGCGATCATAAACGGTAACGTTCACGCCCTCTCTATTCAGGCGCTCAGCGCAACTCAGCCCGGCGGGACCGGCGCCAATCACCGCCGCCCTGCGGCTACTGCTACGTACCGGTTTGCTGGGGCGCCAACCTGCATCCAAGGCCTGTTCGGCAATGCCACGTTCAACTGCACCGATGGTAACCGCTCCTTCCATCCGACTGCGGGTGCACCCCCCCTCACATAGGCGGTGCTGAGGGCAGATAGTCCCACACACCTCGGGAAGCGGTGAGGTGGAGTGCACCAGATCACCCGCCTGTTTCCAGTCACCGCGCGTGGCGGCTTCCAGCCAGTCAGGGATGAAGTTGCCCAGCGGGCAGGCGTTGCGGCAACCGGGAACACCACAATCAAGACAACGCTCGGCCTGAAGCTGCAGCTCTTTTGCAGTGAGGGGTTGTTCAGACTCACCCCAATCGGTTAATCGTTCCACAGATGGACGATGCGCAGCTTCCAAACGTGGTTTATATACCCTGACCTCTCGCTTCAGCAGGTGGCTGGCATCCTGCCGCAATCCAGGGCGGAAGCGGTTGCGTACGTCACGAATCTCCAGCGCATCGGTAGGACAGGAAATTACACAGCGGGCACACCCCATACAGTCCTCAATACCAGTGACCTCACCACTTGCCTTACCCTGTTGCCATACTGGTATGCCCATGTCACAGACCTGTTCGCAGCGCTGACAATCGACGCAATGCTGACGGTCCATCTTAATGCCGTAGTAACCGGCATGATTGAGCAGACCAAATGTAGCGCCGAAAGGACAGAGGTAGCGGCAGTAGAAGCGGTTACCGGTGAAGGGAATGATAAAAAAGGAACCGAAGTAGGTGAGCCCCACTATCAGCCCGAACATACCAACCAGGGTCACCGTCCAGGTATTGGGTGGAAACTGGGTGGACACCATCACCCCCACGTACCAGATAAAGAACAGCCACTTGGTATGACGTAAACGCCAGGCCCAGTCTCCGCGTAATGAGAAACGGCGAAATGGAAAACCCACGGTCTCACGGACACCGACACAGGGACAGCCAAAGCCACAAATGATCCGTCGTCCAAACAGAAAAACCAGCAACAGAACGAGAAAGAAGGTGATAGTACCCGGCGTGTGCAGGGCAGGAAAGACCGGTTGACTCCAGACATAGCCTGTATAAGGTTCGAACATCGGCATAAGCCAGGGAATAAGCCACCAGAAGCCGGTGACAACTGATACCAGGATGATCAGGCGCTTGCGGGTGTAGGGGTTCTGTTCTGCACGGATACGCCACAGGCCAAACCCAAGAATAAGGGCATACTCCGTGTAGCGGTTGAGCCAGATGGGACTCTCATACAGATAGAGCCAGGACTCATTGATCCAGCCCAGGAAGGCCAGGGTGAACGCGGCCATGGCGAACGCCATAACCCACCAACGATAACGGCTCGGCATGGAGTCCTGATGCACCGCCGTGTTGGGGCGGTGGCTGTAGGTCAGAAGGGGGGCAACACGGTCGACCGCCTTCACCCCCTTCCTCCATCTTTGGTGACCAGCAACAGCAATTCACCGTCGTCCACAGCTGAAAACGACAGAACAAAAGCCACCGTTTTATAAACCTACCATGGTCGCCGCCGCATCCCATTCTCGCATTTGGCCGAGGATTGTTTGCGAATCAATAGCTTCAGGATCATAGGCCACAGTAAACTCATGCATGTGTTTGGCGCTAAAATGGGCCGAGACAACACCATCATGCGCACCCACCTTATCTTCAATCTGTACACGCTTTTCAGCAGATACATCCGGATGAAAGTGAATCAGGATATCTACAATATTCATGTTACTCTCCTTTGCTGGCATGCCAGCAAATTATTGTGGTGACCATGGGTAGATCATGATTATTCAAGATCACGCCTCTTCTGCTCAAACTCCTCTCGATCAATCTCACCCCGCGCATAACGCTCTTCAATGATCTGTCGCGCAGTTTTAGGTGATGCTGTACCGGCACCACCAGATATTCCCATAAGCCATTTCACCATGGCGATGATCCCAATAATGATCAGCACCCAAAACAGGATCATAAAGACCAAACCAAACCCCGGTCCCCAGCCAAAAGCTCCCATACCATCCATCATTGCGATACTCCTGGTGTAAAAAAAGACACCGTGTTACTTTCTGGGATTCATCACCAAGCGCCGTTGCCGGGCGCAGGCCATTTTAACTGCGACCTAATCCATAATGGAGGATCATCCAGATTAATCAGCATATCCATGGTTGCCTCCTGTTAGGCTCGAGGTGATGCGCGACTGACCTGACGTTGATCATGGTTCCACTGGGTCATACCACCAGCCACCACATGAATATCGTCAAAGCCCTGGCCGCCCAATAACCGGGCAGCCTTTTTTGAGCGCCGATCCGTAGTGCACACCAACGCCACCGGTTTTTTCAGATAGGACGACAACTCGGACAGCCGAGACTGCAGTTCTTCCAGCGGGATGTTTCGGGAGCCTTCGATATGCCCCAGTTCACCCAAGTAGTCATCGGCGGTGCGCACATCCAGTAAAAGCAGGTCACCATCATTGTTCAAACGGCCGTGCAGTTCATCCAGGCTCAAGACAGGCCCGCGCCTGAACCTGCTGATCATTCGTGGCAGGAAGGCCACCACTGCCAGGAGCGCCAATGCCAACAGGCCTTTTTGGATCAGGCCCTCGCCACCTGCCACCGCTTCACGGCCTGCATATCCCAGGTAGGTGTAGGCCATCGCACCCGGCAACATGCAGACATAGCTGGCAATCAGGTAGTGCAACAGCCGGATACGAGTCAGACCCAGGGCATAGTTGAGCAGATTGAAGGGGAAGAGCGGTACCAGACGAACGAAGGCGACAAAGCGCCAACCCTCGCCCTCCACACCATCTTTAAGTTGCTTCAGGCGGCCACCGGTTTTTTGTTCCACCCAGTCGGACGCCAGATAACGTGACAGCAGAAAAGCCAGCGTTGCACCCAGGGTGGCGCCGGTCAGATTGACAAAAGTTCCCAGTAGCGGCCCGAACAGAGTCCCACCAGCCAAAGTCAGCACCGAGCCCGGCAGAAACAGTACAGTGGCCAGCACATAGAGCGCCATAAAGGCAAGCCATGCCAAGGGACCCAGTTCACCCACCTGCTGAACAATGGCCGTGACATTCAGCGACCGCCCCAGCCATAAGGCTGCAACTACAGCCGCTATCAGCAGAAGTAGTCCTGTGATGCGTAATAGACGTGTTCTATCTTTCATGGGCACCACCACCGGTAGTGGTATGACCACTCATGTAAAGTGAGTTGACGGTGGGGTGAGCGATTTTCCCACATCGTTACAGCAGCAATGACACTAAAGAAAACCCCAAGATCGATAGAAATACAATTCCTGGGCATCCAGTCATTCCAGTTCATGATTCATTTTTCTCCTATGGCATTTCTGCTATAATCTCAACAATCGATAATTCAATAGATTTCTTGAATAATTGAAGTCCAATAAGGAAGATATGTCAACCGGCAATTTTAAACACGATCTTTTTAGCCAATTTGCCAGGGTCGCAAAGGCCATGAGTAGCGGCTACCGGCTGGAACTACTGGAATTTCTGGCCCAGGGGGAGCGCAGTGTAGATGCCTTGGCGCAGGTATCAGGCTTAACCGTGGCAAATACTTCCCAGCATCTACAACAGCTTAGACAGACCGGTCTTGTAACTAACCGCAAAGATGGTCACAAAGTCTATTATCGATTAAGCGGGATGGATGTGGCGGCGCTTCTTGGTTCATTGAGAGAGGTGGCCGAGCGGCGCCTAGCTGACGTAGATCGCCTTGTGGATGACTACCTCAAGGTCAAAGACAGCCTGGAACCTGTACCTGCCAGCAAATTGCTTGAAAGAGCCAGAGAGGGCCTGGTTACCGTACTGGATGTACGACCAAGCGAAGAGTACGTATCAGGACACCTGCCAGGCGCTATCAGTATTCCTCTGAATGAACTGGAGAAACATCTGGATGAACTGAACCCGGATCACGAGATCGTCGCCTACTGCCGTGGCCCTCATTGCGTACTCGCATTCGATGCCGTGGCCAAATTGAGGGCGAAAGGAATAACTGCCAGGCGTTTGGATGGTGGCCTTCCAGAGTGGAAACTGGAGGGATTCCCAGTCGAGTCTTGAAACAGGCCGTAGTAGTCACGACCAACACAGACCACCGCTCCAACTTACATGGGTGGCTCCACTTCCAAACGATAAGCCTCATGGCAGGCAAGACAGTTCTGCATCAGCTCCGCCAACTGCTCCGCCACCAAATCCTTCTGCCCAAGCTCTGTTGCATCCAGAGCCAACTGATCAAATTTCTTATGGGTATCCATGCCCAGGCTCTTAAAGCCCATGGGCAACTTACCCATCAGGGAACCTGGTACCTGACCGGCTGTAGCCATTCCCACCTGATGCGCGGACTGTACCACCTGCTGCATATTGTCCTTACTCATACCACTGGTGATCTGCTGTACGCTCGACAAAAAGGCGCGCATCTCAGTCAACACGAGGTCACGCTCCGACTGCTCCAGATAGATAGCGGTCCTGCCATCACTGGCCGCACCCACACTGCCCTGAAACATAAATTTATATACTAGGCCGCCGTTCAACAGCAGTAGCAGAACAACCAACACCCAACAGATACGTATCTTCACTCTTAACCTCCTATGTTAAAAACCCTAATATCCCAATTACAGCAAAAGATTGTAAGGTAAACCCATCCACAATAAAAAACGCCGGCAACCAAACAGGATACCAGCGTTAAAATTAATCCCGTAGAAATATCAATGCTACATAGGCATGGAATGCCCGCTCTTCTTAGTATCCTGCTTCTTCATTATCATCTGTATCTTACGCACCGGCACATCCAGTTTCTTCTTGCTACCATCTTTGAACACCAGACTAATAGCAATCCTGTCACCCGGCTTCAGATCCTTCTTCAGGCCCATCATCATCACATGCAGACCACCAGACTCTAACATAACCTTCTTGCCAGCAGGTAAATTAATCTTCTCTACCTTATGCATATGCATCATGTCATCTTTCATGGTGTGGGTATGCAACTCTACCTTCTTGGCTACAGTACCCTCGGCATCCACCAGCACATGGTTTTTTGTAGAGTTATTGGTTATCCCCATAAAGGCCAGACTAGTTGGTTGCCCAGGGGGCATGGCGCGCACGTATGGATCAACGACGGTAATATCGTCTGCCGCCGTTCCAGCCATAACCGGTGAGCCGCACAACAAACCCGCCATAAGCACGGCAAAACAATACTGTAGTTTCATCAAATCTATCTCCTCAATGGTGTAATCATTTACTGTTTGTATAATTGATGTAGTTATTTATCCCTTGCCAGCAACTGTCGCAATATCTGTAACAACTCGGTAGCCGGCGTTCCATGCCTTATCCTGCTGTGTAAACTGCCAGTATGATCTATAACATACAGGTCGGCCGTATGGTCCATCACGTAGCCATTACCACCACTCTGTTCACTCTTGCGGTAGGCTGCGCCATACATCTTGGCCACTGCCGCAACCTGCTCCAAGGTTCCTGTCACGCCCCGTATCTGTGAATGAAAGTAGCTTCCATACTCCTGCAGGCGCTCCAGGCTGTCTCTTTCCGGATCCACACTTATAAACAGACCTCGCACCTGTTTAACTTCATCCTCCGACAATGCATTTAGCGCCATAGATAGCAGCCCCAGGCTGGTGGGACATACATCCGGGCATGAGGTGTAACCAAAGAACAGCACCACCACACTGCCACGCATCGCATGCAACTCCACCGGCCCCGCAGCTGACGCCAGCGTGAAGTCTCCCCCTGGCGCTGCCAATTTCATTTCCGGGGAGACACTGCCCTCCGGTTGCCAAAAAATCACCAGCCAGATTGCAGCCACAGCAAGCAGCAGGATCAGGCCAATCAGGGCGCCTCTTTTTGTCATATCACCACTAATCACTGCCCCGGAAGGACGGCCCCTTGTTTTATTGTTATGAAGCGGAAGGGCGCGGCCACTATCCCCTTATCGGTGCGCACCATCACCTTTGCCTCCCACTCCATGGCGTCACGAATGCACACAGGCAACACACCACTACCACTGAACCTGTTACCGCCATCCGCCTGCAGCTGTGAACGGTTGAAACCCATCTGCATACCGAGCCCCACAAAGTCCACCTCTACACTGCTGGCAGCAATACCCTTTAACTCAACGTCAAGCTGAAGCGGCTTCAGCAGTGGAATATCCCTGGGCTCGATAGCAAAACTGATCTCACCACCACCCGGAAGTGATCCCACACAGGGTCCAGCCCGCAGATCACACTCCAGGTCGATGGCCGCCACAGCAGTTAATTCCGGGTTCAGTTGCGGCCACAGTTTGTAAATGACGATCGAGATCATGACCAGGGCAAGCAGACCGGCCAACAACCACAGATCACGATCAGACTTTTCCACTCATCACTCCTGAAACCTGCAATAGAACAGGTGAACCCATGAACACTATTCCCAGCCACTCCAAAAGTGTGTCATATGACACACTTTTGGAGTGGCAAAACGACAAAAGAGGAGCGAAACTATGTTTCGCTCCTCCTTCTATGCCTTGATCCTACTAAAGATCAGGCCCCAGAATCAAGGCCGCTATAATCTCGGCCAGAATCTGTCAATCAGATCACTTCAGAGTGGCAAGCCACTGGGCGATCTCTTTGGCCTCAGAATCAGTGACCATGCCCATAACCGCCTTCATGGCTGCAGACTGACCGTTAGAACGCTTGCCTGACTTGATATCCATCATCTGGTTGTAAGCGTAATCAGCGCCCTGACCACCCAACTTTGGGTAGATCGGCATGATTGGACTATTTGCATCGGCTCCGTGACAGGCGAAACAGGTCTTGCTTTTGTACAGCGCAGCTCCGTCAGCAGCGGCATTACCAATCAGGCCCAGGGACAGAACAGCAGCACCAGCTACCATAGCAACGGTTTTCATCATCATCAGAATTTCCTCATACTAACTACTATTATACCCAGCCGGACCATCCAGCTGGAGCTATATTCCAACTTGCTAATATAACACCACAAAAATTAATTTCATAGCAATTACATCGGTCTTTTATAACAGGCCACCAGACGCTTGACCATGAGGAATATCATGGCAATGCATGCCTAGATCCTACCCGTTCACTCAATCACCTCAACTCTGATACCTGCCTGGCCTTTTAGTTCCCGGTAGGCGCGCCGCCGGAAACCATCGAATGAAGGGATAGAAGAGAAATAGAACAGGTGGCTGTTGCAACCACAGTCAGAGGCGCCAAAGCCTGCAATTGGCTGTCTGGCGCCACGAGATTTCGTTAACAGTTGCGACCACTGATGCTCCCTGCACTGCGGATCGTAGCTGAACCAAATCTGCTCCAGGCCCGTTGCCGCCCGCAGGTAGTCAATATGCCAGTGAAGTCTTTGCGAGATATTACGGTGATGGCCACAGCGTGCGGCCACGCCTCCAGGACCAAAGGCACTCCCCACGTAGGCAAACCATCCTGGCTGTATGCTCACCGCTCCCAGACTCCCCACCAGCAGGTTCTGCCTGATGGAATTGTGTAACAGCAGGATGTAGGTGCCAGCTGTTTTTTCTGGGCCCTTGCCGATAGCCATTACCGATATGCCCGAATGGTCCTCAGTGGTCCTTGTCCGCCAGACTGCCCAGGTAGAGCGCCAGACCCAGCAGGGTGATACCACCGGCAAACATAAGCAGATCAGCCGCGTTTTGAAATTTCATCTCCAGGGCATACTCGAAGTAACGCACCACCAGTATCATTAACACCACCTTGGCCAGACGCCCCTTGAGGTCATCCAGACTGGTGATCAGCAGCACCCGGGAGGCATTCTCCGCCTACTCGGCCTGATCGATCTTACTGATAAACAGTTCATACAGGCCTAGCCCAAAGATCAACAGAAAGGTTGCCAGCAGGTAGCCATCCACGATTTCCACCACATGGGTCACGGTCTCGCTGCGCAAGGCCAGGCGCGCCGCAGCATCCAGGGCCGGGGAGGCATAGCCGATAATATGCGAGATCATATAGAAGGCATCCACCGAGGTGATATAGAACAGGGCGAAGGCCCCAAACACCGCCGCGATCACCCCGGACATCACCACCAGTCGGCTATTCCACAGGAAGCCCTCGATCACACTTTCTAATTTTTTCATAACTCACTCGCAACCACTTCCAATCTGGAAACCCTTCTCTCGCGCAGAGATGCAAAGTTCGCAAAGACACCAGGCGAACAATTTTTGTTGGTGTTCTTCCTTGGCGTTCTTTGCGTCTTGGCGAAAGCTATTTAGAGAGGTCACTCCTTGAGATAGATCTCGCTGCCCTTGTCCGTATACTCCTGGGACTTGGCCTTGAGACCGGCATCCAAGGCGCTCTCCACCCCAATCCCCTGCTCGGCCGCATAGTCACGCACATCCTGGCTGATCTTCATGGAGCAGAACTTGGGACCGCACATGGAGCAGAAGTGGGCCACCTTGCCTGAATCCTTGGGCATAGTCTCATCATGGAACTCACGGGCCTTCTCCGGATCCAGCCCCAGGTTGAACTGATCCTCCCAGCGGAACTCAAAACGGGCCTTGGACATGGCGTTATCCCGAATCTGGGCGCCAGGGTGACCCTTGGCCAGATCGGCCCCATGGGCCGCGATGCGGTAGGTGATAATACCCTCACGCACATCCTGCTTGTTGGGTAGTCCCAGGTGCTCCTTGGGGGTCACGTAACAGAGCATGGCGCAGCCATACCAGCCGATCTGGGCCGCACCAATACCGGAGGTGATGTGATCATAGCCGGGGGCGATATCGGTGATCAAGGGGCCGAGGGTATAGAACGGGGCCTCGTAGCACTCCTCCAGCTCCTTATCCATGTTCTCCTTGATCATCTGCATGGGCACATGGCCCGGGCCTTCAATCATTACCTGCACATCGTGTTCCCAGGCAATCTTGGTCAGTTCGCCCAAGGCCTCCAATTCACCGAACTGGGCCTCGTCGTTGGCATCGGCCAGGGATCCGGGACGCAGGCCATCACCCAGGGAGAAGGCCACGTCATAGGCCTGCATGATCTCGCAGATCTCGGCAAAGCGGGTATAGAGGAAATTCTCCTGATGATGGGCCAGGCACCACTTGGCCATGATGGCACCACCACGGGAGACGATACCAGTCAGACGTTTTGCAGTAAGTGGTACATGCCGCAGCAACAGTCCGGCATGGATGGTGAAGTAATCAACGCCCTGTTCTGCCTGTTCGATCAGGGTATCGCGCACCACCTCCCAGGTCAGGTCTTCGGCCACTCCCTTCACCTTCTCCAGGGCCTGGTAGATGGGTACTGTACCGATAGGAACCGGGGAGTTGCGGATGATCCACTCCCGGGTCTCATGAATATTGTCACCGGTGGAAAGGTCCATAATAGTATCCGAACCCCAGCGGATACCCCACACCATTTTCTCAACCTCCTCGACGATGGAGGAGGTAACTGCAGAATTGCCCAGGTTACCGTTGATCTTCACCAGGAAGTTGCGACCGATGATCATGGGCTCCAGCTCCGGGTGGTTGATGTTGGCCGGGATAATGGCGCGTCCGGCGGCGATCTCGCTGCGCACAAACTCCGGGGTGATCTCTGGCTGGATATTAGCGCCAAAGCTCTGACCCGCGTGCTGTTGCACCAGCTTGGCATAGGCGGGATCGTCCCGCATTTCGTTCAGACCCTGGTTCTCGCGGATGGCCACATACTCCATCTCCGGAGTGATGATCCCCTGTCTGGCGTAGTGCATCTGGCTAACATTCTGCCCCGGCTTGGCCCGGCGTGGCGCACGGATATGCCCAAAGCGCATGGAGGCCAGCTGCGGATCAGCGGCGCGGTCACGCCCGTAATCAGAGCTTGGGCCCTGCAACTGCTCGGTATCAGCACGCTCCTGTATCCAGACGCCGCGCAGATCCGGCATCCCCTTGAGCAGGTCTATCTCCACACCCGGATCGGTATAGGGGCCGGAGTTGTCATAAACCGGGATGGGAGGATTCTCTTCAGCCCCAAAGTTAGATGGGGTTTCGCTCTGCATGATCTCACGCATGGGCACCCGGACATCGGGGCGTGAACCCTCCACATAGATCTTGCGGGAGTTCTGGAATGGCCTAGTGGTCTCTTCCGACAGACGGAGGGTTTGTTGGATAAACTCTTCGGGGATCGTGCTCATGTGCTACTTCCTCATATTGGCGTGCAGGAAGTGATCACCTGGAACAGGTTCCTCAGCTTCCCTCCGCCGTATATACGCCCGCTTTCGGGCATTCGGATCAGGTTCAAAGGGTGTCTCTCAGCCCCGCCATTCCCACTATTAACCCGGCAACCTTATAGATGATGTTCAGCCTGTTCACGCTGGCTCACGACAAGGCATCAGTACGCCACTGTAGTCATTCTCCAGTAAGTGCTGATAACGCAGCTCGTGGGCCAGCGT
>CAZVME010000092.1:0-11149 GCA_964628835.1 uncultured Gammaproteobacteria bacterium
ACGGCTACCGGGGTTTACCAGCCTTCGCTTCGCTCTCCATGGCTGGCAGCGAATGACAAGTTCACATGCCATAAGATCTACATTCTCCAAAATAGTCATTGCTGCCGCCATAGCCAGCTTCCTGTATACCAACAGTGTCATTGCAGCACTTTCTACCGCCGACCGCTGCGCACAAACATTAGAGATGATGGGGGTGGACACAACTGGAAC
Organism: uncultured Gammaproteobacteria bacterium; assembly: GCA_964628835.1. Classification (GTDB taxonomy): domain Bacteria; phylum Pseudomonadota; class Gammaproteobacteria; order Chromatiales; family Chromatiaceae; genus JAAGZL01. The sequence goes on from CAZVME010000092.1 coordinate 211, forward strand.
TAATCGCGGTTGGGCATCACTCTGTGCCGGCCTGATCAAAAGCGAGCCTATCACCCGCTATGGCAATTGGTATGGACCTGGTTATTGGGGTGGCGGTGAAGACGCCAATAAGGCCGGGTTTAAACCACCTGTTGATTCGTTGGATGCCATTGCCATGCGCCATGACTACGGTTATGTGATTGCGGAGAAGTACGGCAAGATCTATGGTAAAAAATACGAGTATAAACTCAAGGCGATGGCCGACAGGGTTGCGGTCATTGAATCAATGGCACTGCCCAAAGACCCTGGCAAATGGCCTAAGATCCCTGCAGATATTAAAAAAGCCGCCCACTACCGTGACCGTATCATCACCGGATTTATCATAGAATCGGATCTTTATATTGATCTTTCAACCGCCACCAAGGTAGGTGACACCATAACCAGCCCGTTTATCACCTGGTATGATAAAATCGACTACTCCCAGATCCCAGATCTTGCCAAATTCAAGCGTGAGGTTGCCAGTCATATCAATGGATCGAAAAAAGATCTAGCCAAGAAAAAACTGCAAGGCGCCAAGGATCAGAAATCGGCTGAAAAGAGGAAAGCCAAAGCAGCCAGAATAAAAGCAGCCGCAGACAAAAAACGACTCAAAGCAGAAATGAAGGCACTATTTGGAAACGTTCATAAATCCAAGCGTAAAAACAAAGCCAGAGAAGCCAGAGAAGCCAGAGAAGCCAGAGAAGCCAGAGAAGCCAGAGAAGCCAGAAAAAGGCTGGCTAAAAAAATAGCCAAAAGCAAAAAAGATAAAAAAAGTTATCGCGATATGTCGCCGCAGGAGCGCAGGGAAGCCCTAAAAGCCAATGACGACGAGGCGTGGAGTGCTATAGAAAAGACGCTACGTGGAGATACTGAAACCCCGGCTAGAGATACTCGGCAACCACAAAACAACTCTGGTTCAGACATTCCGCCTATCAGGGTTACCGCCACAGGTTCTATTGACGAAGACTATAGTGCCAATGAATTTAAAAATATTGTCACTACCACTATTACGCTATCATTTTGGAACGTCGGCAAACAAGTGTCTGGCTATGGCGGAGCCACAATGAAACGTAAATCAGTCTCATCACTTAACGGATCCAGTTCAGAGATTTTATGCAGTGGCACATATTCAGGCGGGGCCAATGGTGTAATACGTCTGCAGGGTGACTGTGGCGGCATGACATTAGGCGTTCAAAACGGAAGCAGGATAGATATTGGAAATGTTAACTTAACCATTTCAAACCCTGCCGCATTTAGGTATTGGCGGCAATAATCTGATTAATTTAATTAGGCCATGTAACTATTGGCTGAGCTTGTACTATCAACCACCAGCAGGCTAAATATTTCCCACCTTCTGCCGATACACTATCTATAGTGAGACAGAATTTTGGAGAATTGTGATGAAACCCGGAGGCCTGAGGACAACCCTGCTAACCAGCGCCATGCTGTTATCCATATGCACCCCACTGCCAGCACTGGAGCTCCCAGACATCCAGCTGTACCGGTCTCCGAAACCACTACCCCAGGAGTCCGGTGATCTGAGTCTGACCTGCCGCGCCCTGGACCGCGAGATCGCCAGGCTCTCACCCTACACCCACAACTACCGCCCGGATTTCGATAGGGATCCATATTCTGGAGCAGCCATTCTGGTTGGCACCACCATGTTCTGGCCTGCCTACATCTTTCATGGATTCAAGTACACAGGAGACCTCCAGGAGGAGAATCGCATCCAGACTGCAGCCGCCCGGATCGAGACTCTGCGCCGCCTTAAACAGGAGAAATTCTGCTACGAAAGCCGAGGCTAGCACCGCCTGAAGTACAATCTGACACCGATCACCTTATCCTGCAGCGGAGAAAGTTGTCTCGGCCTGATTGATCAATTCTGTTATTCGGGTAAAATCCCGCCCTTCAATACATATCCCTATATTAACTGGAGTCAATCATGGCGCTCGAACGCACCTTTTCCATCATCAAACCAGATGCCGTTGGCAAAAACATCATCGGCAAGATCTACAGCCGCTTCGAGAAAAACGGCCTTACAATCGTCGCATCCAAGATGCTGCACCTGACCCGCGAACAGGCCGAAGGTTTCTATGCCGTCCACAAGGAACGCCCCTTCTTCAGCGACCTGTGCGATTTTATGACCTCCGGTCCGGTCATGGTCCAGGTACTGGAAGGTGAGAACGCCATCACCAAGAATCGCGAGATCATGGGCGCTACCAATCCCCAGGAAGCAGCCGAAGGCACCATCCGCGCCGATTTTGCTGAGACCTTGGACGAGAATGCGGTACACGGTTCCGACGCCCCGGAGACCGCCGCCGTAGAGATCGCTTACTTCTTCCCAGAAGGGGTGTGCGAACGCACTCGTTGATCCAGATCCAAATGAAAGTTGAAAGCTGCGCCTATCAAATGTAGTTTTACTTGATGGGCATGGCTTTTTTTATTGCCCAAGACTTAATTTTCTGGGTGGTATCGCGGCTGACTTGCCAACCAAGACCTATACCGGGCGCAGATGGTTCCTAACCAGAAACAGCATGATTTTCGCGCAACGACGCAAAGGCGCGAAGAAAACCATTGTTCGCACACTGGTAACAATAAGTTATAACCTGGCGTCTTGGCGAGAGTTATTCTTCCTGGACAGATACTACATAATAATCAGGAGTCAGAATGAAAAATACATTCCACCACCCACTACCGAACAAAGACGGATACTTCGGGCCTTATGGCGGCAGCTTCATCCCGGAAGAGCTACAGAAGATCATCGATGAGATCACCGCGGCCTACGAGAGAATCCGGGAAGACCCGGAGTTCCTCACCGAGCTGTCTGAGCTATACAGTCACTACGTGGGCCGCCCCAGCCCCATATTCCACGCCAAGAACCTGTCCGCCAAGTACGGCACCGACATCTACCTGAAGCGTGAAGACCTGAACCACACCGGCGCCCACAAGATCAACCACTGCCTGGGTGAGGCGCTACTGGCCAAGAAGATGGGCAAGAAGAAGCTGATCGCCGAGACCGGCGCCGGACAGCATGGCGTGGCCCTAGCCACCGCCGCCGCCCTAGTGGGTCTGGAGTGCGACATCTATATGGGCGAGGTAGATATCGCCAAAGAGCACCCCAACGTGGTACGTATGCACATCCTGGGTGCCAAGGTGATCCCGGCCACCCACGGCCGCAAGACCCTGAAGGAGGCGGTGGATGCAGCCTTTGGCGGTTATATGGAGGATCCGGTGACCCAACTCTACGCCATCGGCTCGGTGGTAGGCCCCCACCCCTTCCCCATGATGGTGCGGGATTTCCAGTCCATCGTAGGTAATGAGGCCAAAGAGCAGTTCAACCAGATGACCGGCGGTCTGCCGGACAACCTGGTGGCCTGCATCGGCGGTGGCTCCAACGCCATTGGCCTGTTCAGCGCTTTCCTGGAGGATGAGTCGGTGAGGATGTTTGGCTCCGAACCCTCAGGCCACGGCCTGGAGACCGACGGTGAGCACGCCGCCACCCTGACCAAGGGTGAGCCCGGTGTTATGCATGGTTTCAAATCCTACATGTTGAAGGACGAGGATGGCGAACCCCAGGAGGTCTACTCCGTAGCCAGCGGCCTGGACTATCCATCGGTGGGACCACAACACAGCTTCCTGAAAGATAGCGGTCGGGTGACCTATGAGAGCGTGGATGACAAAGAGGCCATCGACGCCTTCTTTGAGCTGTCGCGTCTGGAGGGGATCATCCCCGCCGTCGAATCCGCCCACGCGGTGGCCCAGGCCATACGTATGGCGAAAAACGGCGAGAAGGGCTCCATCCTGATCAACCTGTCCGGTCGCGGCGACAAGGACATCGACTTCGTGGTGGAGAACTATGGTAAGGATTACGGTATCGACAGCGATCTGTAACCCACACCGGGGTGGAAGAAAGCCCCAGCATGAACCACACTCAACACAAAACGCCTGCTTCCGGCAGGCGTTTTGTCCCCTAGCTTTAATGAATTTCTGATCAAGTACAAATCAATTTAAGAAGGAACAGCATATGTACTATTTTTCCAGCGAAATCCCAGGTAGCCCATCCCAGGTAGAGCAGCAGGTGGTAGAAGCCCTGAAACAGGAAGGCTTCGGCATCATGACCGAGATTGATGTGGCCGCCACCCTTAAAGCCAAACTGGATATAGACAAACCGCCCTACAAGATCCTGGGGGCATGCAACCCACAACTGGCTAACGGCGCCCTGGAGAAGGACCCGGAGATCGGCGCCCTGCTGCCATGCAATGTTGTGGTCAGAGCGAACGACAAGGGATCGGTCACGGTAACCTTCATGGACCCACAGGCGATACTCGGCCTCACCGATAACGCCGAGCTGGCCGAACTAGCGGGCGAAGTACGCACTCGCCTGTTGCGGGTACAGGACGCACTGAAACCTGCGTGAGCATAGGGCAGGCCCGTCTCACACCCTACGCTCTGCCTCTACAACGGCAGTGGCGTGGTGGTGAGCATGCGTTTATGGCCCGGCAGGGTTGGTTGCTCGAACTGGAAGATAGCACTGGAGCCATAGGATTTGGCGACTGTGCCCCGCTCCCGACCCACGGCACCGAGATCAGCCCTGTAGCCAGTGCCACCCTGGTATCCACACTCCCCGGCCTGACCGGATCCACTCTTAAGCAGGCACTGGAACAGCTACCTGATGCCAGATCCTTCCCAGCCTCCCGTTGCGCCCTGGAGAGCGCACTGCTGGATCTGACAGCACAACAGCAGGGGCTACCACTACACCGCTGGCTGAACCCCACATCCAACCCCAGGGTTCTGGTCAACGCCACAATTGGCACCCTGAACGACAAAGTGGTCGAACGTGCCGGAACCGCACTGAACCAAGGATACACCACCCTAAAACTGAAGGTGGGCATCTCTGATCCACAGCAGGAGATCACACAGCTACGGCTCCTGTGTGACACCCTGCCACACGGCGTCCAACTGCGTCTGGATGCAAACCAAACCTGGGACCTGGCCACAGCCAGATTCTTTATCAGCCGGCTTGCAGGACTGCCTATAGAGTCTCTGGAAGAGCCTTTGGCACGCCCCAGCTTGGAAACCCTGAAACAACTCCAGGCAGAAACCACTATCACCCTGGCACTGGATGAGGCGGTTGCACAGCTAGCACCGGATGATCTGTCACAACTCCAACCCCTGCGTCGCATTGTTCTGAAACCGATGGCCCTGGGTGGGCCACTGACTACACTGCGCATTGGCCAGCGCGCCCGGGAGTTGGGAATCGAGACCATAATAACCACCAGCGTGGATAGCGCCGCCGGGGTGTGGGCCGCCACCCAGCTTGCCGCCGCCCTGGATGATCCGGCAGGGTTGTGTCATGGCCTGGGAACCGGCGAATGGCTGCAACAGGATCTGGGCACGGGACCGGAGATCCACAACGGCGCCATCACCATCCCCGCCACACCCGGCCTGGGATTCACCCCCTATACCTGATCCGGCAACCCAGTCAGGCCCCTTCGATCCAGCTTGTCCATAGCGTTGCGTGGCAACGCCGCTACCTTGTCAAAAGTGATGTCAAAAGGAAGGATTATGAATAGGTAGCGAAGTCAGATGCAAGGCCCACTTAGTCACACTATTCGGACATAGATTTAAACGAGCACGGGAGCCTAAGTCCCACATATCATTTGATAGTACCGCTACTTCGTAGACTTTTTTAATCAGTCGCGCCCAGGCGAAACGGGCGGCGTTTAGGTACTCAGGATCCACCAAATCATTGGTGTATGGGTCAGACTCAAGTTGTCCTACTGCATTAGTTTCATCCTCCTCGTTACGAATGCGGTCACCACGGCTGCGGTTGCTGTACCAGCCGTAGTAGCGCACCAGGCGTTCTCCCCGATCCGCTACGTGTTGCAGAAGAAGCTTCAGCCAGGCGGCTACTGACATAATCTGGAAGTTAGGTTTCAAGATGGCATGGTGTTTGGGTCGATAAACAACCATGCCCTGCTTCGCCTTGTACTCCATTTTCTCCAACGAAAACAGATTACGGATCGTTAGCTCCAACACGTGCTCTGTTACCAACAAAAAATCCTGAATATTCCCAGGCCAGGAGCTTGTCCGCAAAATCCTCCATGATCACCTCGCCTTCAACCAGTTGACTTGCGCACCCCGCAGATACTTAATTATATATTGCAAATACAGTAAGTTATGGCGTTTAAGGCTGCTTCTGAAGCGTGGATGGAAGGGCCGGAGGACCCGACATCGTGGCATTTATACAACATTCAGCAAAGCTGTGATTTTTTTCACTAAACTATTGTAAAACAGTTCTGACAGGGCTATAGTGGTTACTAGACCTGACTATAGTTTAAATTTATTTAGTTTTAGTACACAAAAAAAACGTAGGAGTTTTTCCATGAAAAGACAGATTTTAGCCGCAGCCATTGCCGCCGTAGTTGCAGTTCCTGTAACTGCCACCGCTGGTGACGTAACCCTGTACGGCGTCATGCACATGAGCATCGATAGCCTCGACAACAAAAATAATAGTGGTGCTGGTCCAGGTGGTTCCGCCAACTGGGATGGCGGCACTGACATGGTTGACGGTTCCAGCGTACAGAGCCATTTCTCCAGATTCGGCATCAAGGGTACCGAAGACCTGGGTAACGGCCTGAGCGCCTTCTTCCAGATGGAGTTCCACCTGGTAGACGCCGAAGATGGTGGTGATCTGACAAACGGCCGTAACACCTTCGTTGGCCTGGCCGGCAACTGGGGTAAGGTAGCTCTGGGTCACAACGACAGCCCATACAAGAAGTCCACCGGTTCTCTGGAGCTGTTCCCTAGCATCCAGGGCGATTACAACCAGCTGGGTATTGAGGACGAGCGTCTGGGTAACAGCCTGTTCTACTACAGCCCGAACTGGAATGGTTTCTCCTTCGGTGCGGCCATCACCATGCCTTCCGAAGACGATAACGAAGATGGCGTTGAAGGCTCCTCACTGGCAGGCACCTACAAGAACGGTCCTTGGTTCGCATCTCTGGCCTATGAAGAATTTTCTCAGGATCATGCAGACGACACTCTGGGTACGAGTATAGACAAGTGGCGTTTAGGTCTAGGTTGGACAGCTAACGCACTCCACGTTGGCTTCATCTATGAAGATCGTGATGGTGATGAGGGCGATAGGGGTGACAACGAGGAATCCTGGCAGATTTCAGGTAGCTACACCTTCGGTAATAATGTACTCAAGGCCGCTTATGGTGAACAGGAAGATTATGCGGATGACGATCACGAGCAGTTCAGCATCGGTCTGGATCACAAGCTGAGCAAGCGTACCAAGGTCTATGCTGTATACGCAGACCATGACAGTGATGATAATAGCGAAGACTGGGATAGCTTCGGTGTTGGTATCGTACACAAGTTCTAAGTTTGTTTGGAACCTGAGTAGTTAAACGGGGCCTTCGGGCCCCGTTTTTTATTGTGCGGGGTTTGTTTGACACCCAGAGTCTGACTTGCTTGTCCCTATATCGTTGCAATCAACTCCAACCATTGCCGCTTTTTTTGTGTGCTTTTGTCAATTCAAGAAGAATTTTGAGTATTAGCAGGCTATGGGGTGAATTTACCCCACCCCCTTCTATAGGGCTAAATGAATTTGCTTTCAGCAGATGCAGCGCTTTGCGCCATCACAACCACACCTGGCCTGGGCTTCAACCCCCTACAGCTGATCCAGTAACTCGGTCAGGCCCCTTCGATCCAGCTTGCCCATGCCATTACATGGCAACGCCGCTACTACAACGAAACGCCTGGGGCGCAGGCTCGACGGGATATTGCTGCGACACCACTCCTCCAACTGTCCGGCTGTCACACTACCCATATACAACGCCACCAGGATCTGGCCCCAGTGGTCATCCGCCTGCCCACTCACCGCCACCGCATCCACGCCGGGACAGGCAGTAATCAGATCTTCAACCTCAACCGGGTGGATACTCCTGCCCCCGGATATCAGCACATCATCGGCCCGCCCCAGCACCCTGAGTCGTCCCGACTCGCCCAGCTCACCCAGATCTCCACTCTCAAACCAACCGCCCTCCAGCAGCCCCTGGCCGGGAGATCTATCTGGATTAGCGTAGCCCTGCATCACCGCAGAGCCGCGCAGCATAATCCGTCCCCGTCCCGATATGGCCAGCTCAAACCCATCCAGAGGCAGACCCACTTCACCGGTAACTGTTCCAGCCGACGCACCATCCTGATACACACACAGCGATGCAGTCTCACTCATACCGTAACTGACACATAGTGGCCAGCCTGCGGCATGGGCTCGTTCCGCCAGCTTTGTATCCAAAGGCCCACCACCCAGCAGGACCACAGCCAGGCCTGCAGGCGGCGGGGCATCCCGGGCAACATCCAGCAGCTGCGCCAACATGGCCGGCACCAGAGAGATATGGCTTACCCGGTGCCGTTGCAGATCAGACCACACCGCAACTGCGTCAAAGCCCTGGTGCAGCAACACCCCGGCCCCGACATCCAGACAGCGGTACAGGATAGAGAGACCACCGATGTGAAACAACGGCAGGCAGCATAGCCAGAGATCATTCTGCCGCAGCCGCAATAGCCCAATAGTTGCAGCGGCACTTGCAGCCAGATTTCTCCCAGACAGCATCACCCCCTTGGGGTCACCCTCAGTGCCACTGGTGGCGATGATGAGTTGGGTATCCGCAGCAGTTCCCGCAGCCCCCAACGCTGCCAACCCCTCGGTCGCAGATGGTTCTGAAAGTGATGTAAACGGGGTCAGCTTTACCCCTGCCGGGGGATCGACAATTTCCGCATCGATTACCAGCAGGTCGCAACCCACTTCAGACAGCAACCGGTTGCGCCGCTCACCTGCCATGGCCGGATCCAGCGGGAACATGGTCAGCCCCAGAACTCGAGCCGCATATACCATCCGGGCAGCCCGGATGGACGCTGTCGTCAGCAGCGCCACCACAGCACCCGGCCGCACCCCCTGCCCGGCCAGACCACAGGCCAGCCCCTCCGCCTCCAGGGACAGCTCCCTATAGCTGAGTTGGCGCCCGGCATGCACCAGGGCAAGGGCATCCAGGGATAAATGGTAGGAAAAGGGACCGGTCATCGTATTGAATAGCTCAAACTCATCACACCATTGCCCAAGGAAAGGGCGTATCTGAATAGCCTAGCCCACCCTTGCCACAAGGTATACCATAGCAGGCATGCGTATCTACATGCAGACAATGCAGGGCCCGGATCAGCCACTGCGCTTTTATCAGCTACACCTGCAGAAGGACCTTCTGGGCAGCTGGATTCTGGTGCGCGAATCCGGCTTCCAGGGCAATCGCGGCCAGGTAAAACGCAGCTATTTCAAGCATAGAAACGAGGCGGAACAGGCCATGTCCAGACTGCGGGATATGCAGGCCAAGCGCGGCTACCGGGTTGTCTACAAAGAGGGTAGCCCCAGAGAAGCTGGATAACCTGTAGCAACTCAGATCCGGGTCAGACAGTCAGTATCAGCTTTACTCCAACCATAACCTGAATATACCTAACCCCCCAGACTAATGTGGACGCTCATAATCTTTGGGGCTTCATCGTCCTTGCGACTAAGCGGACATGGGATAACAATTTTGCCCTTGTCAGCGCCGACTCAAAGATACAGCGACAAACCCTCCCAAGGGAAGCTGGTTTGGTAGCAACGCCTCGGCCCATCGGCCCAGCATATTTCCCTGAGGGGAAAAAACGGCGCTCAGAATCCTGGCCTCCGCAGGGGCGGGTGTTAGCATAGGTATCCACCCTTGCTGCACCTCCTTTACTGTGTCCCAGCGCGCTTCTCTGTAACTGCCACGCCCGTGTTTTTGCCTATACAACAGGCTCTGGCGATTGAGCAGACCAAGAACCAGGGTGTGACGGGTAACGCGCCATATCTCTTGCAGCGCCTCCAGCGGGTGATCAATAAAGCACAGGCTGGTAATGGCAACTGTGTGATCGAAGCAGTCAGCAGGAAAAGGCAGATTCACTGCGCTCCCCAGTAAGAAGCGTATGTCGCCATCCTGTTGCGCGGCGAAGTCAATGGCCTGGAGGTCAGGATCAATCCCGGTAACCGACAAACCCGCCCGGGCAAAGCGACGACTGAAGTGACCGGTTCCACAACCCACATCCAGTAATGAGCCACCTTCTTTAGGGCCTAATAGATCCTGTAACAGACCGAATTCACAATCACTGATCCAGCGCCCACGCGGGGTGTGATACCAGGCCTCATAGGCAACCGGATCAGTGGCGTTTTTCATCTTCTATACTGGTGTGATTTTTAGCCGCACGGGCATCTGTCTGCAGCCGCTCTTCCAACCCCTTATGCCGATGTGATTCGGCATATGCAGCACGGATACGAATCAGATCGCCATCCATTGCCGGCTGTCCATGCCACCATTGATAATCCGGTGATTGGTGGCCCACACCATAGAGAATATTCTTTCGGTGATAAATCAAGCGCTGGCGCAATTTAGATAGCACATCAGTCTGACTGTCAGCAGCAGCGGCAAGCAACTCCTCTCCTTCCAGCAGTTTCAGGTCTGCAATCTCCAGTTGGCGTTTCCCATTCGCAAACTGTTCGCGAATATAGCGCGGGCTATGACAACCGGCACAGATCCATTGGCGCAGTCCAGGGCCACGACTGGATGCCATGGTATCGCCATGGTCGCTGTTATGGAGATGACAGTAGCTGCAACTCGGAACGCGGTAATTACCGCGTTGCAACGGTTGCCGCCAATCCTGTCTATTTTCAGTGAGGCGGTTTATAGCGCCATGTTTGGATGTGGAGTAACTATGGCTGGCTGGACCCTTGTGACAACCGGTACAACTGAGGTTTTTTCTTGCCTTGGCATTCGCCTCCTTGTGTCGATCACCATGACAACTGCTGCAACTGAGCCCAGAGGCAGCTGCATGCGGTCCCACC
>CAZVME010000093.1:0-10943 GCA_964628835.1 uncultured Gammaproteobacteria bacterium
CCGGAGCGGCCCGCCAGGTCATCGTATAAAATAAATAGATACAGGGCGCTGGCGGCGGCACTCAAGGCGAGTAGCCAGTCCCAGATCGGGATGGTGTGGCTGATTCTCCCTCGGTGCCAGGGAAATGAGGTGTAGGCCAGGAACAGGGCCAGGGCCAGGTGGATGAAACGGGTCTCGCTGTCGTTAAACACCCCAATTCCCAACGTATAGGGGAGGGGGGAGGCCACCCATAACTGGAATAGGGACCAGAACGTTGCAGTGTACAGTACTATTTTTTTTGCCACTCCAGCAGGCTGTCTGCCGCCATGCTCGGCAGCCTCGACCGCTTCTGATATCAACTGGCTGTTATTGTTCGTAGTGGCGATAGGCCGGCCCTTTGTTTAGCTGTGGTCTCAATAAGGTGGTTTTCTGCTTGGGGTATACACCAGGCGGACATTGGTTGCCATATAGCCATCGTCCTTCTGTTCACTCTCTTTCAGGTAGAACTCCACGATGGTCTCGCGGTTCATCAGGTCTTCGATATTCACCCCCTCCGCCAGTTCGTTGGCGTGGCAGAAGGCGCTTTCGTAGGGGGAGTTGGGGTCTCTGGGGTCGGTGATCCAGAGGTTGGGTGAGATCTCCCTTATATAACGCAGGAATCCGTACCCCTTCTCCGGAAACCACTTGGTGCACACCCCGCGTACACAGGAGTCAGGCTTGCCCCACTCGTTGCGCAGATCATTGGCAAATGGGAGTAGATCCGGAATCAGAAAGCCGCGATAGAACGCGTCCACCTGGCGTTGCAGCTGTTTGGAAACGTTTTCAAATGCCAGCAGTTCCACCCGGCAGCCACGATTTTGCAGGGCGGTCACCACCTGGAGAAAGTCGCCGTCTCCGGTCACCAGCAGGACCAGATCCAGGTTTTCCACCTGCAGCATGGCATCTACCGCAAGTTCCAGGTCGGCGTTTGCCTTGGTGGTTACATTGCCCTCTTCGTCGGTGAAGCGGCGCACCGTTTTTACAATAATCTTCCAGCCGTAATCACGCACCATCTGTTGGTAAACATTGGATTTTTTTGCGTACTCTGGGTCGTCTCGGGCGCGTTCCTGATCATATGCCAGATAGGTGTTCAGGCGTAACAGGGTTCCGCTGTCACGTGCCGCAAAGCGGCGCAGGATATCGTAGCGTAGCTGATAGCCACCATTGAATTTTATGTTTTCGGCATCCACAAAGACGCCAACTTTTAGCGAGGTATTCAAAAATATCTCCAGAAAAGAAATATTAACTTTTAATAATCGACTCGCTCTATACAGTACCACTTATGCCCCAGTTGCTCATGCAAATAAGGGGAGGCTGGGACAAGTATTTGTTTTGGGGGAATAAAAAAGGCGGACCTGATTAGGTCCGCCTCGGTCTTGCAGTGATTACGCGTTACTTGATTTCGCGATTGTCGATCAGGTCTTCCACCACGGTTGGATCGGCCAGGGTTGAGGTGTCGCCCAGGCTCTCCAGTTCGTTGGCCGCCACCTTGCGCAGGATGCGGCGCATGATCTTACCGGAGCGGGTCTTGGGCAGACCAGGTGCCCACTGGATGACGTTGACCTTGGCGATGGGACCGATCTCCTTGCGCACCTGATTGACCAGCTCCTTCTTCAGCTCGTCGGTGCCCTCGGTACCAGCCATCAGGGTTACATAGGCGTAGATGCCCTGCCCGGTAATCTCATGTGGGTAGCCCACTACGGCGGCCTCTGCCACCAGATCGTGCAGTACCAGCGCGGACTCAATCTCGGCGGTACCCAGACGGTGGCCGGATACATTGAGTACGTCATCCACACGGCCGGTAATCCACCAGTAGCCATCCTCGTCACAGCGAGCGCCGTCACCAGTGGTGTAGTAGCCAGGATACATCCTGAAGTAGGTCTCCTTGAAGCGCTCGTGGTCTCCATACAGGGTGCGCATCATGCCGGGCCATGGCTGTTTGATAACCAGGTTGCCTGAGGCAGGCAGATCCAGCTCATTGCCCTGGTCATCCATCAGTGCCGGAATGACGCCCAGGAATGGTTTAGAGGCGGATCCAGGCTTAAGCTTATGGGCGCCGGGCATGGGGGTGATCATGTGACCGCCGGTTTCGGTCTGCCACCAGGTGTCCACGATGGGGCAACGGGCGTCGCCCACCACGTTGTAGTACCACTCCCAGGCCTCAGGGTTGATGGGTTCACCCACGGTACCCAGCAGACGCAGTGATTTACGTGAGGTCTTGGTCACCGGGTCATTACCGGCACTCATGAGGGCACGGATTGCAGTGGGTGCAGTGTAGAAGCATGCCACGTTGTGCTTGTCGCAGGCGTCCCAGAAACGGGATACGTTCGGATAGGTGGGGATACCTTCAAACATCATAGTTATGGCGCCGTTGGCCAGTGGGCCGTATACGATGTAAGTGTGGCCGGTTACCCAACCCACGTCTGCGGTACACCAGTAGACCTCGCCATCTTTGTAGTCGAAGGTCAGCTTGTGGGTTACTGCTGCATGCAGCATATAGCCGCCGGTGGTGTGCAGTACGCCCTTGGGCTTGCCGGTGGAGCCGGAGGTGTAAAGGATGAACAGAGGATCTTCCGCATCCATCTCTTCCGCCGGACAGTCGGCGGAGGCGGTGGCCAGGGCCTCGTGATACCAGACATCGCGTTTGTCGGTCCACTCAACCGGGTCGCCGCCACGTTTGACCACGATGCAGGTGTGAACGCCAGGACATTGTGACAGGGCCTTGTCGGCATTAGACTTGAGTGGCACCAGTTTGCCGCCACGCACCGACTGGTCGGCGGTGATAACCGTCTGGCAGTCGGAGTCCAGAACCCGGTCGCGCAGGGCGTCTGGGGAGAAGCCGCCGAATACCACGGAGTGGACGGCGCCGATGCGGGCACAGGCCAGCATGGCGACCGCAGCCTCTGGCACCATGGGCATGTAGATGGATACGCGATCGCCCTTCTTTACCCCGCGCTCCTTGAGTACGTTGGAGAATTTACACACCTCTGTGTGCAGTTCGCGATAGGTGATCTTTTTGTCCACATTGGGGTCGTCGCTTTCCCAGATTATGGCCACCTGATCGCCGCGGGTATCCAGGTGTCGGTCCAGACAGTTATAGGACGCATTCAGCTTGCCACCTTCAAACCATTTGATGTGGATATCACCCTCGAAACTCCAGTCCATCACCTTGTCCCATGGCTTGGACCAGGTCAGATATGACTTTGCCTGCTCTGCCCAGAACCCTTCAGGATCATCAACCGAACGTTGATACATATCCAGGTACTGTTTCTCTGTAATATTGGCCTGGGCCGCAAAATCTGCGGGGACTGGATAGACTTTCTTATCGGACATACTGTTTCTCCTAAAGCGGTTTGGTGTTTCAATCGTGTCTACGGCATACGCCGTGTTTGTCCTCCGTGGCGGCTGATCGGCTGCCAAGATATGTTCTTGATGTTTCTCAGATAATTCAACCTAGCATATAAATCTCTTTATTAACGTTTCGATATATCAATTGTAAGTAGATGTTCGTTCAATACTCACCCCGGCATCTGCTGTGGTAGTGAATCTCTGGCCTTGCCCTGGTCCGTACATGGGGCGCTGCTACAGCCCAGATGCCGGTTGCCAAGAAAAAAGGCCGGTAGCAGTATGGGAAATAGGGCCATCCAGATCCATTCTGACCCCCCTTCGAAGCTCGCCGGTTGCAGCAGCCAGATAGTAAGACTCTGTCCTGAGTTATAGAACACTATTGCAAACAGAACCCAGTAGATGCGCTTTAGCGTCGGGTGTATAAGTATAGCAATAATTTGATGTTGTTTCATGTAGTTAGGATCTATTGAATTGGTATTAGCCGCCCCTAGAACAGGTGGGCACTGAATTCATCCTGGAGGGAATCCTGGAATCTCTTAACCGCCCGCATGGCCATCCTCAGGGTGCTTCTGGTCTGTGGAGTAAGTTCCTCCGGGTTGATGGATTTGTCCAATTTTTTCCCGTTCTCCGCCTGCTCAATCTGATGTGTCAGCAGCATATCCAGAAGCTCTTCATAGGCCTCGCTTACTGATTCACACATGTCGTTTGATAGCTTACCGATGCGCACCAGTGCTGCGAGGCGGTCGGTGGTGTTCTGTACTGCAACACCATTTTGCAAGGCAAATATGCGCGCCGCGTCTGCGATAATGCGCAGGCCGTTGCGCTTGATATCTATCACCTCGATGGTCTTGCTCTTCTTTGATGATTTGGCGGCGATGGTTTTGGTGGTAATCAGGCGGTTAAACATGCCGATTGCTGGTGATCCTTCAGCGTCGTGTTCCATCATCATCTGCAACAGCTTGGGGTTGTTATTGATCTCTGAAAAGACATGCAGACGTAGTTCAGATGTGAGCCTGTCGTCGCCATACAGGGTGTCAAAATCAAATAGGATGTTAGACCAACGGGCCCCTTTTTCGCTGGGCTGCTGGATGATTTTGGTGATCTGATTTTTCCACTGGCTGAGTGTCTTTTGGTACACGGGGTTTCTGGCCATGATCTCACCTGGGCACAAGAAGTAACCCACGCGATCCAGGTTTTTATTCATACGTTTGCAGAACTGATCAAACCAGGCCTTGGATGTGCTCTTCTTGTACTCTGGGCAGTCCTGGATGATGATGCCGTTATCCTGGTCCGGGTCCAGCATCATCTCCTTGCGGCCACCGGAACCCATGATCAAGATGGCAAATCCACAGGGTGGCTTGCCATGGCCCTTTGACTCCATCCATTTCAGTGTCAGTTCAATGGCGCGGCGTTGCAGCGCGAGGTGGGTGTCGCTCAGATAGCGTACCGCTGCACTGGGTCGGTGGTGTTCATCCTGTGCATCTGCAGCGGTCTCTTTGATTACCCTAAACAGGGCGTGCAGCTCTTTGATGCTGACGGCCTGGGGGATCTGTGTCATCAGGGCGCTGGGTCTGGAAATCAACCTGCGCAGTATATCGGTGACGGAGATGATCCCGATGGGTTGGCCGCGCTCCAGAATGATCAGTTGTTTGGCGTTGGTTTGACGCTGTATCTCCTCAGCCTCCCAAATGGCCGTGTCTGGGTCCAGAGATACTGCGGTCTGACAGGCGTTTTCCAAGATCCGGTCTGTGGCGGCCGCACCCTTTTCTAACAGCGCTTCAGACAGTCCGGGAAAGGTGATTATCCCTAGCATGTGTCCGTCATCTGATGTGATCACCAGACTTCCTATCTTGCGCCGTTTCATGGTCTGGAACGCCTGTAGCAGGGATGACTCCCTGCTACAGGTAGCCACTGGTGATTTCATGATATTGCTTACCGGCTGCGCCAGTATGCCAGAGCTTATCCCGCGCTCCCGGCTGCGCTCCCGCAGTTTTTTGGCGATGGTCCGGTTGAAGGCGTCAAACAGCGAGTGGTGATCACGCTCCAGGAGATGAAAATCCTCTGCGCTGATCTCCAGGACGCGGGCTGCGGTAGTGGCGATTGCGGTGGAAGCATAGGTGGCGTTGTCCAGATAGTTGGCTAATCCGATGAATTCTCCTGGGAGTACGTCGTCCTCCAGCCCGGTTTTTCTGCGCAGGCGCATGGTGCCAAGATAGGGGATAAAGATGGTGTTGCGATAATCATCACCGGGCCGGAACAGTACATCGCCCGGCCCCATTTTGTGGATCTTTGAGCTGTCGATGAGCGCCCTTAGCGCTGTGTGCTCGACGTCGTTGAAGGTGCGGGTGCCTGCAAGCATATCCAGAATAGAAACTTTGTCTGTTACCTTCTCGTTCACCGCACTTTCCCCTGGGTTAGGGTTGTAAAGGGTTGGCGGAATGGCGGCTGATGGCAGTTGTAAAAAGCTGTTAACTTAGCCATAGTCACAGGGGTAACCTGTTTTGCAGTTAGGTCCGGTTTATAATTTATGACCGCCAGATACATTCTCTATTTCTCTCGTAAGGGTGCTCAGTGATTGATTGGTTATTTCTACTAGTAACGGGTGCAGTCGCCTACCATTCGTTGACTCACCGCAATGAGGATGGCGAGAACGATATCGGTCATATGCTGTTTGGCTCTATTGCCATGCTGTTTTTTATGCGGGTTCTCCTGGTTGATATCCTCAAGGTTTTTTAACCATGCATCATTCGGCTTGATCACTCCATCTTGTAGGGGCGTTGTTTCGCATCCTGTTCTGGCAACTTGAGCAGGCGCTGTGACTCCGGTTTCGCCAACTGTTCCTGCAGATATCTGGCGCGTTCAGCAATCGTTGGTGGCTTGTCTGGCTGTTTGCGTAAAAACCTGGTCATGAGCCCCGGGCCATCGGCAGTCTCAGGCGCCAGTTTCAGCGCCATCTCATAGTCAGCCAGGGCGCCCCTATGGTCTCCCATACGATCGCGTAGAATGCCGCGGTTGGCATAGGCGACACCAAACTTCTGTTCCCGTCTGATGGCGTCGTTATAGATATTCAGCGCCAGGTCATTCTTTCCCATCTGCATCAGCGCCTGGGCCTTGCCACGCAGTGCATAGACGTTATCCGGGTTGTCCTTGAGTTGGGATTCATACTCTCTTAATGCATCTTCGTTTTGACCATCTTCCAGGTGTTTGGCGGCAGCCTGAACCGAGTGGGCCCCGGGGACACTCTCTTCCAGAAAACCGTCATAGATGCTCCAGCCCACCCAGATCAGAGTGACTGCTATAGCAACCCTGACCAACGTTTTATACAGCGGCTCATCCATTTAATGTTCCCAATAACTGCAGGTTAAAGAACCATGAGAAGATTGTTACTAAAAGAATGGAAATAAACCTGGCCCTGCTCTTCTGCCCATCCATCTCCTGGGTGGATAGTTCCTGTCCCTGTCCCTGTCCTTGTCTCTTTTGCAGGCGTCGGACGCTCATTACCCAGATAAGTTTGTTGACCGGAAAAAACAGCAGTAGCGCCAGCACTGCAACCGAAAAATAAAAGTAGAGACTCATGTGGTATTACCGGTGAATTATCAGTTATGAGAAGTCAGTGTAGTTGGATTGTCTGGCACTGACCACTCACAAGTTGCTAACTTGAAACTACATACAAAAAAATGGGGGAGGGAAGGTCCCTCCCCCAGGTTTGCTGTGAATCAGTTACGGGGCGTCGGCGTCCATCTGGATATCACCAATATCCTCATGCAGCGCCTCGACCTCTTTGTTTGGAATTGTGGACAACTCCATCTTGTAGGCCAGGAACCACATCATGACGCAACCCAGAGCCCACCATAGCAGCTGCCAGGTCCAGATCGACGGCATGCCAAACAGCCAGGTGCTGGAGTTGGTTGGATCACCAAAAACGGTGTTGCCAATGACGGCGCCAGGGCCGATGCCGATAATGAACCACAATATGGTTATGATCCAGGCAACAGGCACCAGACCCTTCTTCTCAGGAGAGAGGGCGGCATGTTCATGCAGGAAGTTATGGAAGGTCATGCGGTGTTCCATATCATCATCATTCTGGGTCATGGAGGAGATGATTATCGCCAGACCAAGATTGAACAGTATGCCCCAGCCAGCTGAGTGGATGGTCATGGGCCAACGACCCCATGGCATGAACTGAGAACCGATGCTCTCAGTCAGGGTGACTGCAACCAGACCGGCAATCAGACCGATGGTTACACCCTGACGGGTGAGGTATGGCCACCAACAGACAGCGATTAACGCTGGCCACATCTGGAAGCCGTAGGCTACGGCCAGACCACCCAGGAGCACCAAGGCATCGGTTGCTGTAGTTGCTACCACCAGTGCCGCCATTACGATGATGACAACACCCACACGGCCCCAGAATTTCTGCTGGGCGTGGGTGGCGTTGGGCATGGCATAACGCTTGAGCAGATCACGGGTCAGCATGCCGCCTGCAGTGGACATATAGGCCGCACCGGTAGACTGCATGGCAGCCAGGGCGCAGACAGAGAGCAGGCCCACCAGCCAGGGGGCGGTGTCGGTCAGCAGGTAGATCAGCTGTGGGACCAGCATGCCCTGCTTGCCGGCGGACTGCATGATGTCCTTTTCTTGCAGGCCTGCCCCCATGACATTGTTTACCAGATCAGGATGTGCAGCCAGGAATGCGGTGTCAGCGCCCAGAAAGTGGGAGCCGAGACCCTGCATGGCGGTGAAGAACATCAGGATAAAGCCGATGCCGAAGGATGACGCCCACACCTGCTGTGGAGCAAATGGTTTCGGGTTCTTGTTGCCATAGGCCCACATGGAGAAGGCAGGGGCAGACTGTATACCCATCAGGGCAAACATGTAGGTAAGAACCATAATGCCGGTCCAGGCACCACCTACCGGCGCGCTTGCAGTACCCAGTCCGGCGCCGAACTGGATCACCCCGGGAATAGCAATGTATGAGGAGTACCCCTCCGGCGTGGTCTTGCCAAACAGGGCCTTACCGTCCGGCCCGATCTCCGACAAGGCTGCAATGCGTTCGTTCAGGGCGGCAAAACCACCCACCTCATTCATGGCGATAATACCGATCACCACGATACCCCCAGCGAGTAGGATGGCCTGAGCTGAGTCCACATAGGCTACTGCGCGCAGGCCACCGGAGGCCACGTAGATGATAACCACGATGGAGAGCAGCCACATGCCAACATTCACTCCTAGCATGCCGTCTGTTAGTACGTTAAACAGAAAGCCGGAGGCGCGTAGTTGGATTCCCAGGTATGGCACGGAGAAGATCAGGGCCACCAGAACCACCAGCACGCGGATGGCGTCAGACTTGAAGTAGTAAGCCATCATCTCGCCCGGGGTGATAAATCCAAAGCGTTTACCCAGCATCCACTGGCGTTTCAGAAAAATAACTCCGGTGAATGGGATGGTGATGGCGTAGAAAGAGGCGTAGGCGTATTGAAAGCCATCACGGTAGATTAGGCCCGGGTGACCCATAAAGGTCCAGCCGGAGAATGAGGTCGCCGTTGCCGCGAGGATAAACACCCACAGCGATATTGAACGACCGGCTACAAAATAGTCGCTGGCAGTCCTGGCGGATAGCGCACCTTTGATGCCCCAAAAGATGCAGTATGACCAGTACAGCGCAACGAATACGAACAACCAGACTACTTTAGGATCCATTTGCCCAGTTCCCCCTTGCTAAGGTTTATTTTTGACAGATTGTCGGTTTAGGTTTAGAAAAGCCCGCCTAATAAGGATTGACGGCCTAAAACTTAAACTACTACAAGCGAATTATGTGCCAATTGTAGAAGTACTTATAAAACAGAGTGATGTGGGGGTAACGTATTTTTCTGAGGCTAAAGGTGTTACCTTGGGTAACACGAAATGTGTGGAAAGGTAACAAATACTGGGTAGAAAGCGCACATTTGCTCCTCCCATGGATCGGCCCTGTTGGGAGTGACCTTTAATCCAGATATGTCAGTTTTATGTGGTAATGGCTATGGTGGCTGGGCCACTAACTCTGTCTGGGCTTTTTCCTTGGTATGCCAAAGCGCTGCCTGCGCTCCCACAGGGTCTTACGGCTAATTCCCAGGCGTTTTGACAGTTCGGTTTCAGTGAGCTGGTCTTGATGCTCCAGTACAAATTTACAGAAATACTCCTCCAGAGAAAGATCCTGTTTGCTGTTGTCTGAGGGCTGGAAGGAAACTCCATCTTTACCGTCTATTGCTAGAATATCGGCGGATATTGTCCTGTTCTCACACAGGATTGCGGCGCGCTCCATAGTATTCTCCAGTTCCCGTACGTTTCCTGGCCAATCGTATTTGGAGATGGCTTTGGTTGCATCTGGCGCCAAGCTGATGGGTGGTTTGTTGAATTTCTTACACGCCTTATTTAACAGAAATTTCGCCAGTTGTGGAATGTCGTCACCGCGATCGCGTAGTGGAGGCAGGTTTAGCTCCAGCACCCTGAGTCGGAAATAGAGGTCGCTGCGAAACTGGCTCTCTTGTACCAACTGTTTGAGATCGCGGTGGGTTGCAGAGATTAGCCTGACATCCACGTGGCGCGACTTTTCTGAGCCCACCGGGCGGATCTCTCCATTTTGCAGCACCCGCAGCAGACGGGCCTGTGCGGTGTGAGACAACTCACCGATCTCATCTAGAAACAGGGTGCCAGAGTCGGCGCTCTCGACCAGTCCGGTGCGGTCCGCATCGGCCCCGGTAAATGCCCCCTTTTTATGTCCAAACAGTTCGGATTCCAGCAGTGACTCGGGTATTGCGGCACAGTTGACGGTGACGATTGGTGCGTCTTTGCGACTGCTCTGCTCATGCAGGGCACGCGCAACCAGCTCTTTTCCGGTGCCGGATTCACCCAGAATCAGTACCGTGGAATCGGTGGGCGCCACCTTGCTGATCTGTTTGAATATGGCCTGCATGGCAGGGCCGCTTCCCACCATTCCGCCTACCGGGTAGCTCTTCTCCAGCTCTGTTTTCAGGGCTACATTCTGCCGCTCAAGTTGCCCACGTTTCAGGCTGCGTTTTACCAAGAGTACCAATTCGTCGTGGTCAAATGGTTTGGCGATATAGTCCACCGCGCCCTGCTTCATGGCATCCACGGCGGAACGTACACTGGCATAGCTGGTCATGATCAACACAGGTACATCCTTCGCTTTCTGTATGATCTCGGTTCCGGGGACTCCCGGCAGTCTTAGGTCGGTTATGATGAGTTTGAAGCTGTTTACGTCAAAATTTGACTCTGCATCCTCCACCGACTCTGCTACTGCCACGCTGTAGCCGTTCCTCTCCAGGAGGCGCTGTACCGCCTGGCGGATGACCTCTTCATCTTCAATTATCAGTATACGATCCATTTGTTTCTACTCGTCGGCCTCGTTGGTGGTCTCTTGGTTGGTCTGTGGCAGACATATCTCTACGCGGGTGCCTATACTAGTTTCAGAATCGATGGTTATGTTGCCATTGTGTTCCTGGATGATCTTGTGGGCCATGGAGAGTCCAAGCCCGGTGCCATCCCCTGGAGAGGAACGGCTACAGCGTGGCAGTAGC
>CAZVME010000094.1:0-10556 GCA_964628835.1 uncultured Gammaproteobacteria bacterium
TTGGTGGCCTATGTGGCCAAGGCAACAGTGATCGCCACCGGTGGCTTTGGCCGCATCTACCGGGTCTCGACCAACGCCATAATCAATCAGGGCATGGGGGCCGCTATCGCCCTGGAAACCGGCATTGCCACGCTTGGCAATATGGAGGCGGTACAGTTTCATCCCACGGGCATTTTCCCCGCTGGAATCCTGGTTACAGAGGGCTGCCGCGGTGATGGCGGGTTACTGCTGGATGGTAAGCGGCATCGTTTCATGCCCGACTATGAGCCGGATAAGAAGGAGCTTGCATCAAGGGATGTGGTTTCACGCCATATAGAGAATCACATCGCCCAGGGACATGGGGCAAAATCATACTATGGTGATCATGTCTGGCTCGACATTACCCTGCTGGGAGAGAAGCACATAAATCGCAACCTGCGTGAGGTAAAGGAGATCTGCCACTATTTTCTGGGCATAGATCCTACCCGCGATCTGATTCCGGTGCGCCCGGCGCAACACTACTCCATGGGTGGGGTACGCACTAACCACAGGGGCGAGAGTACCAATCTGAAAGGACTTTTTGCCTGCGGTGAAGCAGCCTGCTGGGATATGCACGGCTTCAACCGGCTGGGAGGAAACTCGGTGGCTGAAACGGTGGTGGCCGGGATGATCGTGGGGGAAAACATAGCTGATTTCTGTGACGATCCAGCCAGCGAAATTGAAATATCCACTGAATTGGTCGAGCAGTTCTGGCGACGTGAAAACGCAGCACTGGACGGTATCGTTAACTCAAAAGGCACCGAGTCGGCCATTGAGCTGAGCGACCGCATGAAAGATATCATGACCGACAAAGTCGGCATCTTCCGGACAGGAGATGTCTTGCAACAGGCGGTGGAGGAACTGCAGACACTTCTGGTGCGTAGTCAGAACATCGGCATCAGGGGAAACAGCAAGGCCGCCTGCCCTGAGTTGGTAAAGGCCTACCGAGTGCGTCGTATGTTGAAACTGGCACTCTGCGTGGCCTATGGTGCCTTGCAGCGCACCGAGAGTCGGGGCGCCCACTTTCGCCAGGATTATCCGCAACGGAATGATGCGCAGTGGCTAAGCCGTACTCTGGCAACCTGGAAGTCACCATCAGACACCCTGCCGCAACTCAACTATGAAAAGCTTGATGTGATGCAGATGGAGATGCCACCGGGCTGGCGTGGCTATGGGGCCAAGGACCATATCACCCACCCGGAAACCAAGGTGCGCCAGTCTGAAGTTGACCAGATTCGAAGCGAGATGAACGCTGCCAGCAGAAGTGAGATTCAGGAGGCACTGATGCCTTACCGGCACCTGCTACCCACGATACTGCAGTGTAACAATGCCCGATTAGGAGAGAGTGAATGAGTAGTGCAGCACCTAACGCCAATAGCAGAAAGCTGAGCTTTCAGATCTTACGCTGTAATCCCCAAAATGAAGCCAGCATACCGCGCATAGATCATTTTGAGCTGGAGGAGGCGAGCGGCATGACGCTGTTTCTTGCCCTGAATGAGATCCGTGATACCCAGGCACCCTCACTTCAGTTTGATTTTGTCTGCCGTGCCGGAATCTGTGGCAGTTGCGGCATGTTGATCAATGGCCGCCCCGGCCTCGCCTGTCGTACCCTGACCAGCAGCCTGCCCTCCACCATCACCCTGGCCCCGCTCCCGGGCTTTGAGCTGATTCGGGATTTGTCAGTCAATACGGGCAAATGGATGCGCGGCATGAGTGAACGCCTGGAGACCTGGATTCACGACCAGGAGATGCCAAAGCTGTGTTCCATGGAGACACCCATGGAGCCTGAGCTGGCGGAGCAGATCTACGAGCTCGAACGCTGCATCGAGTGTGGTTGCTGTATCGCGGGTTGCGGCACCATGCAGATGCGGAAAGATTTTGTCGGTGCTGTGGGCATGAATCAGATTGGGCGCTTCCGGCTCGACCCACGGGACAAACGGGACGATGCTGATTTTTATCAGCTGGTGGGGGATGATGATGGCATTTTCGGTTGCATGACCATGTTGGGGTGTCACGACACCTGCCCCAAATCTCTGCCACTGCAGACACAGATCGCATTTTTGCGTCGCAAGATGCTGGCCCAGGCCGTGAAGCACTGAGGGATAGCGCTACGCCGTCAAATAGCGTTTAACCGGAAACCCCCTGGCCACTGACACAGCTCTCTCCGTCACAGCCATTAACCTCAATGGTCACATGTTTCAGATCCTGGATGCCATCCAGCAACGCCTTGTAGTGTTGCGGCTCCTTCGGGTCGTGGGTTACCAGGGAGATGATCACCCCATAACCCTGTGTCCCCAGCCGCCATACATGCAGATCAGCAATCAGATTATCTGAGTCAGACTCTATGGCCTGCCGAATCGCCTGCAGATTTTTCTTTCCGGGCACGCTGTCCAGCAGTACCTTGCTGGTGTCCCGTAACAAACCATAACCCCACCTGGTGATCACCAGAGCACCCACTATACCCATCATGGCATCCATCCAGATCAACCCATAGAACTTGCCAGCAACAAGGGCAAAGATAGCCAGCAGTGAGGTCAAGGCATCGGCCAGCACGTGCAGATAGGCGGCCCGCAGGTTTTGGTCACCAGACCCATGGTCATGATGATGATGGTCATGGCCGTGATCATGGTGATGCTCGCCAGCACCATGTAGTAACCAGGCACTGAGCAGATTCACAATCAGTCCCACTACCGCCACCAGTATCGCCTCATTGAAACGAATCGACTGCGGTGAGATCAGGCGTTCAATGGACTCTATCCCCATCAGTAATGCCACCACCGCCAGGGTCATGGCGCTGGCAAAGCCACCCAGGGCGCTCACCTTGCCAGTGCCAAAGCTGTAGACCGGGTTATCCGCATGACGCCTGGCATAGCTATAGGTGAATAGGGTTATGCTGAGCGCGGCCACATGGGTCCCCATGTGCCAACCATCTGCCAGCAGCGCCATGGATCCATAGAGATAACCGGCGCCGATCTCGATAACCATCATGACGGCAGTCAGCACGACCACCAGCCTGGTTCGCCGCTCACCATTTTCGACCTGGGTGTTGAAATTATGGGCGTGGGCCCACCTGTCTAGGGAATGAGAATGCATCTGTAATCTACCTCACCAACAGCTACCGATACTAAGAACACCCTGCCATCTTAACCTTAATGCGTCCTATTATCATTCTTATCTTTACCCCACCCAAGCAGAGCCATTCTATCCACCCATACAAGCGTTACGGTTGTAGCCACCAGAAGCAGGGCATAGAATACGATCTGAACTTACAGGCCCTGGCAAAACTGCCAGCCCAAAAATTTACACCCTGGTAAAACGATGACTGAAGTAGTGAACGAACTGAAAAAGATGATGGATCAAGCCGAGGCTGATGGCAGTCAGGTAACCGGCATCCACCTTACCGATGAGATGGCCAAGGCCATCCGCTGGGAACTGACCCAAATGTATGGCAGTGACCCCGGAGAAGAGCTTACCCTGCTGTTTGGCGCCGCAGTCATCTCCCAGGATGCTGACGAACTGAAGCTGGAAACATAGGTTTTAATCCAGGCAGGACCAGTGTCCAGCACACGGGGACTGGCAACAGCGGCTAATAGTGTACCGCCAGCCAGACCGTCTCTGCCTCGGGATCGGTCCAGCTTACTTTGTGCCTGGTATGGGCCGGGATATTGAGATAATCGCCCGGCTCAAGCCTGGTTGTGACCCCACCTGCAAACTCAATAACCGCCCCACCCTTCAGCACTATCACCCATTCACTCAGCTCCTGGTCATACCAGCCTGACCCCGGCGACCTATGCCCACGGGAGATGATCCGTTCAATCCTTACTCCATGGGCTTGAACAATCTGCTCGAAGAGCTCTTTATCCAGATCATCCGGGATTGATCCAAAAATATTTCCAGGTTGCATTAACACCTCTCCTGTTAGTTGGAACAAACGCTTTGGAGCCGTAGACAGATTGTACACCGGCAACCAGAGCATCCGGCAACGCCTGCAGCTGTACCTCAAAGAGAGATAAATAACGGCTTCTACCTCAATCTCTATTTTGATTGACGCCGGTCATTCCATTCCCCCACGACGGTGATATATTTCACTACACTCAAATATCCTAATGTTCTTATATTCCTACTTGGGCACTAAGAATATTCTGTTCAGAGCAACCATTAAGATAGGACTTAACATAAGCAGCGCCATGTACAACCAGCAGCAAACAGTATCTGTCGAGCAACATCTTTTACCCCCTAGAAGAAGCAGTAGTGGCATTCCCAGTCACACCTCTGTTCCAGCCAGTTTAAGACCCTGATGAAAACCAAAGACAAAACAGAGAGTGGGGTTCAAAACCAGGTCATACTCTTCACAACACTCTTCCTGTTCTGGGTGATGCTGAATGGTAGGATTGCAGCAGACACCCTGATGGTCGGAGCGGCAGCCTCATTCGCCATCACCATCCTATTCCGTGACGGGTTGTCGTTTTTCACCGAATTTCGCGCCACACCCCAGGCCTTCATAGCAGGGGTGCGCTACTACGGCTATTTTTTCAAAGAGCTGGTGAAATCAAATATCAAACTAACCGCCATCGTCCTCTCCCGCGACCTTCCAATCCAACCCGGCATCGTCAAGGTGCGCACACGGCTAAAGAGCCGCATGGGACGCTTGATGCTGGCCAACTCCATCACCCTCACCCCCGGCACCCTCACGGTGGAACTTGACGGCGAATGGCTCTATGTCCACTGGGTGACGGTGGAATCCACCGATATCGACGCAGCAACCGCCAAAATAGTTGCCGGTTTCGAGCACTATCTTGAGGTGATGTATGGTTGATTGGCTGATCTATCTGGCGGCCCTGTTTGCAGGAGTGGCATTTCTGCTCACCCTCAGCCGCTTCATCAAGGGGCCATCTGCAGCCGACCGAGTGGTGGCCTTCGATGTCCTGACCATCGTCTCCATTACCGGCATTGTGCTGGCCGCCCTGGCCGAGGGACGCGGCATCTACCTAGATGTGGCTCTGGTCTACGCCCTGCTCTCCTTTCTCGGGGTGATCGTAGTGGCCCGCTATCTGGAAGGAGGCTTCTAATGGCAATGATCCTAGATATCATGGGTGGACTGCTCCTGGTGGCAGGCACAGCCTTTCTGCTGTTCGGCGGGCTGGGACTGGTGCGAATGCCTGATCTGTTCAACCGCATCCAGGCCGGAACCAAGGCCACCACCCTGGGAACCCTGCTCACCCTGGCCGGTGCCGCCTGTCTGCAACCGGCGTGGGGGCTAAAGCTGCTGCTGATCGGACTGTTCCTGCTCTTTACCAATCCCCTCTCCTCACAGGTGCTGGCGCGTGCCGCCCATCGTAGTGGTGCAGACAAGTCACCCAAGACCAAGATTGACCAGCTAGAGGAAGATCTCGAGGAGAGATCATGAATCCAGATAAAATTATGAATCGCGAAGGTACAGCAGGATGGGTAGCATGCTAACCGTAATGAGCCTGTTACTGGCGGCCACCATAATTGGTGCGGCGCTGATGGCCATCTGGAGCAAGAGGAGCCTACCCATCGCCATACTCGCTGCGGGGCTGGTCAGCCTACTGGCCTCGGTGCAGTTTCTGCTACTGGCCGCACCGGACGTGGCCATGACAGAGGCTGCCATCGGCAGCGGACTAACCACCTTTCTGTTCTTCTTCGTGTTGAGCCGGGTACGGGGGGGGGCGAAAATGATTAAACGCTTTGTGGTGCTCCTGCTACTGGCCGGTATCGGTGCCATCTTCACCAGCCTCCTGCTTGGGTATGCCCCGGACAGTGAACTCAACCTCACCGCCCGCTACTATGCCGAGCATACGGCGCAGGATATCGGTGCAGCCAATATCGTCACCGCCATCATCGTAACCTTTCGCGGTCTGGATACCCTGGGTGAAGTAACGGTGCTGTTCCTGACCGCAGCCATTGTCGGACTGGTGTTGGCACAAGGCCGACAACATAACAGCCAGGCACCACGACATAAACTGCCGGCTTCCGGCGAACTGTTGCAGACCGGCAGCCTGCTACTGACACCACTGATCCTGCTACTGGGTGTCTATGTATTCGTCAACGGCCACCTCACCCCGGGCGGCGGATTCCAGGGTGGCGCCATCCTCGCATCGGCGATCCTGCTCATGCTGTTGACCGATCCCCTGCGCCAGTTCAGCCACCGGCTTATCTCCATACTTGAGTCGGTCTCCGGGCTGATCTTCATCGCCATCGGAGTGTTGGGTATCATCTTCGCCGGCGGTTTTCTGGACAACCGTCTACTGCCAACCGGGACCCTGGGCCAGCTGTTCTCGGCCGGTGTGATACCAGTTATTTACTCATTTATCGGCCTCAAGGTGGGGGCTGAGTTCAGCTCCATGCTGGTCAACCTGTCGGAAACGGAGGGGCACTAATGTCCTATATCGCTATGGGCACCGGCTTCATCCTGATCCTTATCGGTCTCTACGGCGCTCTGACCAATCGTAATATCATGCGCATGATCATCGCCTTCACCGTGGCCAACACCGGGGTCAATCTGGTCCTGGTGGCAGTGGGTTACATGCACGGTCGTACCGCACCGATCCTGGATGCCGCAGTCCCGGTAAGCGAGGCAACAGCCCGCATCATCGACCCGGTCCCACAGGCACTGGTGCTTACCGCTATCGTTATCGGCGTGGGGGTAACAGCACTGATGCTCGCCTTCGTTTATAAACTCTATGCGACCAGGGGCAGCCTGGATATCTCAAAGTACACGGAGCTGAAATGGTAAACGCCATTTTTATCATTGCGACCGGACTCGGCGTAGCATTCCTGCTGGGGCTGTTACGGGACGAGTGGCGAACCACAGCCTATGGACTGACGCTGGCGGCCCTGGCCTTTATGAGCTGGGTGGCGGCCGCCTGGGTTTTGGCCCTGGCCTGGGGTGGTGCCACAACCGTAGAGATATTCACTGCCGGTACCGAGCCGCCATTTGCCATCAATCTGCGCATGGGGCTATCGGAGGCAATCCTGACCCTGCTGGTCAACCTGGCCAGCCTGCTGTCGGCGCTCTATCTGAGGGACACCATGCTCAAGCAGGGACGGCGCGCCATGGCGGTGCTGCTCATATTCGCCATGGCCCTGTGCGGTATCATCCTCACCCGCGATCTGTTCAACCTGTTTGTCTTCTTTGAGCTGACGGTGATCTCCACCGGCGGCCTGATCCTGCTCTCCCGGGATAAGCGGGCGCTGGGGGCCGGTTTTAAATATCTGATCGCATCCCAAGTGATCTCGGTCCTGCTGCTGGTGGGCATCATCTTCTCCTATCACGCCACCGGCACCCTGAATATCGACGGCATGGCCTCCATGTCAGCACAACTGTTGCAGGGCGACTCCCTGGCATTCTTCCTCATGTTCATTGCCATCATCGCCGAACTGAAGCCGTTCCCGGCCAACGGCTGGGCCCTGGATATCTATGAGTCGGCCCATCCTGCCTTCTCCGCCATGCTCTCCGCAGCAGCCGGATCGGCTGCCCTGTTTGCAGTGGACAAGCTGCTGCTGATCGGTGGCGCCCAGTGGCTGCCGGTAGCCAGCACCATTGGCATAGTCAGCTTTGTTGGCGCCAACCTGTTCGCACTGGCTCAGAACGTGGATCGGCGCTTGCTTGGCTACTCCTCCATTGCCCAGATCGGCCTGGTGCTAACGGTTCTGGGTCAACGCGACATACTCGGTGACAGCTACCTATATATCGCCGGCGGCATCCTGCTGGCCCACGCCATCTCCAAGGCCGGACTCTATTGGCTCTCCGGGCTGGTGGAGGGACGGGAGCTAAGCGCATGGACCGCCCTGCGCGGCCGTCCCTTGCTGATCTTCGCCTTCGTCAGCTTCATCGCTCTGCTGATCGGCCTGCCGCCTTTCCCCGGCTTCTACGCCAAGTGGGACCTGGTCCATATCCTCGCGGCGGAGGGACGCATCACACTGCTGGCGCTGATCCTGGTAGGCGCACTGATCGAGGCCGGGTATCTGTTTCGCTGGTTTGGCTACATCATCAAGCGGGAGCAGACCACTGAGCGCGTAGCCTGTACTCCACATAAAGTGGCCGTGATATATATGGCCGTGATAGCCGGTTGGGGCGTTGCCTATCTCTGGGGCAACCTCTCCATGCACGGCAATCTGCTCCACACCCTGCCGCTGCTATTTGCCTTGGGATTTCTGTTACTGGAGTGGCTGCCGGTGTGGATCAAGAACACCATTGCCATCGCCGGCATGGTCGCCTGGTTCATCCTGGGCTTTCCGGACTATGACCCGCTGCAACTGATTTTTGCCGCCGTGATCCTCATCGGAGGCGCACTGATCCTGCTCGCCAGCTACCAGGTGCAGGGCCGCAGGATTGGCTTCTACCCCTCGGCCATGCTGATGTATGCCGGTCTTGCAATGCTCATCACCGCCGATGACTCCTTCAACTTTTTTGCCGCCTGGGAGTCACTGACGGTGGGCTCCTATTTTCTGATCCTGCGCGGCAAACACTCAGAGCCACACGCCCTCTCCTATATTAACTTCTCCCTCGGTGGCGCCTTCCTGATCCTGGCCGGATTCGCCCTCGCCAGCCAGGGCGTCATGGATTTCCATCTGCAAGCCCTCGGTCAGGTGGTAGAACCACTATCGGCCTGGGTGTTCCTGCTGCTGGCCATCGGCTTCATGACCAAGACCGCCGCCATCGGCCTACACATCTGGCTGCCAGGGGCCCATGCCGAGGCCGAGACCGATGTCTCACCCATGGTCTCCGGCATCCTGCTCAAGGCAGGCCTGTTCGGCCTGTTCATGCTACTGATAAATATGGGCAAGCAGCAGCTATATGGAGTAGAGCTTACCCATGTAATGCTCTGGATCGGCGCCCTGTCGGCACTGCTGGGCAACCTGATGGCGATCTTTCAGGAGGATGCCAAACGGTTGCTGGCATACTCATCCATCGGCCAGATGGGATACGCCCTGTTCGGCCTGGCGATGATGAACCATCTGGGTTGGCTGATGGCGCTGATGTTCGTCATCAACCACTACATCTACAAGTCGATGCTGTTCCTCTCCGTGGGCGGAGTGGCCAAGCGCACCGGCACCCGGGAGATGTACCGCATGGGTGGCCTGATCACGCTGATGCCACTCTCTTTTATAGCGGTCCTCATCGGCATCATCGCCGTTTCCGGGGTACCACCACTGTCCGGCTTTGGCGGGCGCTGGATCTTCTACAATGCCATCATGACCGCAGACCAACGCCTGCCCATGATCATTATCTTTCTGGCCGGGCCGATCGCCTTCCTCTACCTGTTCCGTTTGATCCACACCATCTTTCTGGGTCAGCTGAAGGATGAGCACCGACGCCTGAAAGAGGCGCCATTCTGGCTGATCCTGCCGCAGATGATCTACGTGGCCTGCCTGTTGATCTTCGCCGTGGTTCCGGGTGTCGCCCTACGCCACGTGGACAGCTATCTCAACCAGTTCCTGCCCAACCATGGCCTGAACTGGGAGGGGCTTACCATCACCAGTAGCTTTGGCTACTGGAGCCCCATCTACATCATGATCATTATCGGTGTGATCTTCGCCACGGTGCTGGCCTGGCTGGTGTTCGTCAACCGTAAGGCGCAGAAGGTGAAGCAGTTCAACATGGTGTTCGCCGCCGAACGTCCCTATCGCCCTGAGACCACTCACTATGCCTGGAACTTCTTTGCCCCCTACCGCAAGGCGCTCGGGTTCCTTACCCAACCCCTGGTTACCCGTTTCTGGGAGGGGCTGACCGATCTCCTGCACAGCCTGGCGGATCTGTTGCGGCGCTTCTATTGCGGTAACGGCCAGACCTACGCCATCCACCTGCTGGGTTTTGTTGTTGTCGTTTACCTTATTCGGATGGGGCTCTAGTGTATCTCGCCACCAAGATTGCAACATTCAGAGTGCGCCTACGCTGTCAGTGCAAGGCGCACTCCGCAGTGAATGGCATGCCCTTTATAAGGAGTGCAACACGGCAATGGCGGCATAGGCGCACTCCCTTCGGGCGAGCCAGGAAGCGGTCATCCGCGGTGTTATGCCTCTTGGAAAGGACTGGGCCATTCCCTTCGAGGCATACCTTGCGGCTAACCACTTCCTGGCTCGCTGAACGTTACAATCTTGGTGGCGAGGTACACTGATTATGCAATTTGAATGGATCAAGATCCCCTACTCACTCCTGACCCTGTTCATCATTATCAACTTCGGTATGGTGCTTACCGCGCTGGTGCAGAAGATCGGTGCCAGGGTAGGACGGCGTCATGGTATTCCCATTTACCAGAACTACGTCGACCTGATCAAGAATTACTCCATACGCAGCTCTGTCACCCACGGCGTGATGTTCTACCTTGGCCCGGTATTCCGGCTCTCTGGCGGCATCGGCCTGCTGCTGTTCGTACCCACCATCTACGGCTCGGAGATGTTCTCCAACCTCTCCTTTGCCGGCGACCTGATACTGGCGCTGTATTTCGTCTTCTTCGGCACCCTCGGCATGGCACTGGGTGCCGGAGAGAGCGGACACCCCCATGCGGCCATCG
>CAZVME010000095.1:0-10542 GCA_964628835.1 uncultured Gammaproteobacteria bacterium
GAAGAGCTGATCGCCGACTATCAGGAGAAGCACAACATTGAGGCCCATCAGATAGTGTCGGTGATGGTCTGCTGGAAACGCTCCACCCGGCGACCTGTAACCTCTTTGTGGCTCGGTAGCTGCATTTGGGTGATTTTCTGCTTGGTGGCGCGTTCGATGGCATACAGCATTCTTTTTTCGCGGGGTGATACGAACAGGATGGCATCTCCCTTGCGTCCGGCACGCCCGGTACGGCCGATCCGATGTACATAGGCCTCGGTGTCGTTTGGAATGTCGTAGTTGATCACATGGCTGATGCGCCCCACATCCAGACCACGGGCCGCCACATCGGTGGCCACGATAATATCCAGTCGGCCTGATTTGATACGCGCCACGGTGTTTTCACGTGCCGCCTGGTTCATATCACCGTTCAGGGCCGCGCTGGAGTAGCCGCGGGCCTGTAGCTTTTCCGACAGTTCGGCGGTGGCGGTCTTGGTGCGCACAAATACCAGCATGGCATCAAATTCTTCCACCTCCAGCATCCGGGTGAGGGCGTCCAGCTTGTGTAGCCCGGTGACCTGCCAGTAACGCTGGGTGATGGTGTCCACCGTGCTGGTCTTGGATTTGATCTGGATCTCGGCCGGATCGTTCAGGTAGCGCTTGGACACGCGCTTGATCTGATTGGGCATGGTTGCCGAGAACAGAGCGACCTGTTTTTGTTCCGGGGTGTGTTCCAGGATCCACTCGATATCCTCAATGAATCCCATGTTCAGCATCTCATCCGCTTCATCCAGGACGACACCGGAGAGGTTGTCCAGGACCAGCGTCTTGCGCCTGATATGGTCCATTACCCGACCTGGGGTACCCACAACCACATGCGCCCCCCGGCGCAGCTGGCGTAACTGGATACCCATGGGCTGACCACCATACACTGGCAAAACATGAAACCCACGAATATGCCTAGAATAGGTCTGCATCGCCTCCGCCACCTGAATGGCCAGTTCGCGGGTGGGGGTCAACACCAGGATCTGCGGTTGCTGGATTGAGATATCCAGGCGGCTTAGCAGGGGCAGGGCAAAGGCTGCCGTCTTGCCGGTGCCGGTCTGGGCCTGTCCCAGGAGATCACGCCCTTCCAGCAGGGGAGGAATGCTCTGCATCTGGATGGGGGAGGGGGTCTCGTAACCGATCTCCTCCACAGATTTTAGAACGGGCGCAGATAGCCCCAACTGGGCAAAAGTGGTGTTGGATTCGCTGGACATTAAGCTGCCTGTAAAAAAGATGGAGTCTGATGACGAAAGCTGGGCGGACACTAAGAAGCTGCGAGATTCTACACTGTCCGCCGACTATTACCTAATAATAATTGAATTTGGCCGCATATGTGGTCAGGTCGCAGATAAATAGCTCATACGGCCGAGATTGTACATATGTGGGCCAGGATATCTATTTGGCTATAAGCCACCGTTCGTGCTCTGTAAATGGATATTTAACGGCGCTGGGCCGTGGTAATCCCCCTGGGAAATCAACGTAGCAGGATGCAATTAAACAACTATGCTTTGTTGTTATACCAAGAGTACATTTAACTTTAATTGTATAGATGCATTGGGAGAGTTATGCCGGTAATGTGGAGCGATCAGATGAGCGTAGGAAATGATAGAATCGATAGGGATCATCGTTACCTGTTGTGTCTGATAAATACCATTAACCTTGCGTTGAGTTCTGGTGAGCACGATGACATGGTAATTACGGCACTGGATCAGCTTGATTTTTATACCCATGATCATTTCTCACGGGAAGAGAAGTTGATGTTGAAAATCAGCTATCCGAATTATTCAGATCAGAAAACCGCACATAGGATGCTTAGTTCCCAACTAGGTGAAATAAGAGACAAGATTGTTGTAGCCCAGAATGATCCAGACATGCAGGATTTAATCCCAGACCTCACCGAGCTGCTGAGAAACTGGTTGCTGGATCATGTGTTAAAGGAGGATATGTTGATGAAGCCGTATTTTAAGGAACACCCAAAAGATTACACTTGATTTAAACAGAGCTTCCCTAATTACTGTTGTGTAATAAATCGCAGGCATTGCGGCATCGCGCACCATCTGACACTGTCTAAACAGTGTGAATGCTCCGGTTTGGTCAAATATGCAGGCAGTAACAGGGCCATCTATTGATCAAGTCAAAGATTAAGCATAAATGGTTCTGTAGTAACGGCTGGTTTAAAATGACGCTGCAAACAGAACTCCGCGACAACAAGCAGTCAATCTAATTACTTATCAATTTATGTACAGTTGAACCACTAAAGGTATACAGCGTGTATCAATTTGACCACAAGACTAAAATTGTTTGTACAGTAGGGCCAGCTTCAAACTCCCAGGAGGTGTTGGAGAAGATGTTGGCTGCGGGTATGAATATAGCCCGTTTGAATTTTTCCCATGGTGAGTTCGCAATCCATGAACAAAATATTAAGATACTGCGCAAGGCTTCAGTAGAAAGTGGTCACCGGCTGGCAATTATGGCAGATCTGTCTGGACCCAAGATGCGTATCGGGGTGCTGGAACATGAACCCATACAGTTGAATACGGGTGACCGGTTTACGCTGACCCCGGATGATATTGTGGGTGATAACACCAGGGCAGCGGTGACCATCAAAGATCTGGCTAAGCTGGTTAAAGTGGGTGACCGGCTGTTTCTGAACGATGGCCTGATTCCGTTGAAGGTGGCTGAAATAGCGGGCGGTGATGTGGTGTGTGATGTGTTGTCCGGTGGTGAGTTGAGATCCCGCAAGGGATTGAACCTACCTGGAATAGATCTGGGTAAATCGGCCTTTACCGAACATGACAACAAGTGTCTGGAGTTCGCCCTGAGTCAGGGTGTGGATGCGGTGAGTCAATCATTTGTCGCCACCGCTGAGGATGTCCTAGCCCTACGTGAGCGCGCCTATGAGCTGGGCTATGCCCCGTTCATCATCGCCAAGATAGAACGCTCCGTAGCACTGGAGCATCTGGAAGAGATCCTGGAGGCGGCAGATGGCGTTATGTTGGCGCGCGGCGATCTCGGTGTGGAGATACCTATCGCCCGTATGGCAGTGGTGCAGAAGGAGCTGATCGCCCTAGCCAACAGGATGTGCAAACCGGTAATCACCGCCACCCAGATGCTGGAATCCATGACAGAGGCCCCACTCCCAACCCGTGCTGAGGCTACAGACGTGGCCAACGCCATTCTCGATGGGACAGATGCGGTGATGCTGTCGGCCGAATCTGCCATCGGCAAGTTCCCGGTGGAGTCCGTATCCATGCTGGCAAGCATTGCAGCGGCCACCGAGCCCACCATAAAGGTTAGGCGTGATCGGCGCATGCAAGAGGCGGTTCTGATTGAGAATGCCATCGCTCACAATCTGCAACAGATGGTGCGGAGTCTGAAGCCGACCGCAGTGGTGATTCCCACCAGGAGTGGGGCCATGGCGCGGAACGTGGCCTCTTTTCGTACCCCGGCATGGATTACTGCATTCAGCACCCGCGAAGGGACCTGCCAGGACCTGCAATTCTCCTATGGGATCTACTCGGTCCTGGTGGAGCGGGATCATCGTGACTGGACCCAGTTCTCCCGAGAGTGGTTGCGCCAGCACGGTTTGAGCAGCGGCCTTACCGTAATGGCGCAGGGGCCATGTCCGGAGCGTCCCAACGCCAACCACCGACTCGAGATATTTGATCTGGCCTTAGAGAGTGATGGTTGAACGATGGGTTGCTGGAGTATTAGTAGAGCCTCATATTTGCTTTCCGTCCAAGCCACTTATATATTGGGCTCAAGGTTAGAGTCAGACTAGGCAGGGTTTCATCTGATACAGAGTAACGACCTGGCTGGTAATTCAAATAAAGTTGGAAGAGGTAGTTAAGGCTATGAAAGAGTGGGAATCATTAAATGATGTACTGGATTTTGCCATCGACCAGGAGCAGGAAGCGGCAGACTTTTATGCCAAGTTGTCATCCCAAGTGGAGCATGAGTCCATGCGCGAGGCCCTGAGTGGTTTTGCCGAGGAAGAGTTGCGGCATAAGGCCAAACTGCTTGCCATCAAGGAGACAGGTGCATCCAAACTGGTTAGTCGTCAATCCGTGCCGGATCTGAAGGTGTCAGACTACGTGGTGGACGTGGACACAGCTAGTGAAATTGGATATGTGGACGCACTGGTGGTTGCCATGAAGATGGAGAAAAAGGCATTCCAGCTTTACACCGACATGGCAGCGTTGACCGAGGATGAGGGTATTAGACAGTCTCTGCTGGCACTGGCCAACGAAGAGGCCAAGCACAAGCTGCATTTTGAGATCAAATACGACGACTCTATTAAAGAGAACTGAGCGCTTCGTCCTCTGTAGCGACTCTTCGCTCGTAAAAAACCAGTCATCAGCAACGGCCGATGGCTGGTTTTTTTGTTTAGCGCCACTCTTTAAATATATGGCATTTGTCATGTTTCCTTGTATCTATCCGGGTTTGCTCTACATTTAGTTTATAGGTGGGGCAGCCTGGAAGTTATAACAATGGCCCCGTTCGCTGTTCTCAAATAATCTGTAGTGCAGATAGACGATGGGGGATTTTATGCCTCGCGGTGTAAAGCGTGTAGCCAGACCCATTCTGGTCCTGATGACAAGCTTCCTGTTTCCCATGCTGGCCATGGCCGAGTATGGAGTCAACTTCCCCGAACCCGCCAGTGACAGCGCTCAGGATATCTATGATATCCACATGCTCACCATGCGCATCGCCACGGCCCTCCTCATTATCGTTTTCTCCTTCGTAATCTACTCCATAGTGAAACATCGCAAGAGTAAGGGCTTTGAGGCCGACCAGGATTTCCACCAGACCTGGTTTGGACAGTGGGCCTGGATTCTGGTGCCGGCGTTGGTGCTGGGTGTGGACCTCACCATCGCCGGTTCTGCCCAGATCGTCCTGGAGAAGTTGTGGTTAGTGCCAAAGGCCGAGAAACTGATGGATGTGAAGGTGATAGGCCACCAGTGGTGGTGGGAGTTCGAATATCTGGATCATGAGATCAAGGTGGAGTCGCGCTTTGTACCAAAGGATAAGGCCGGGGATGCCTATCTCCGGGCAGTGGATAACCACCTGGTGCTTCCAACCAATACCAAGATCAGGTTTCTGCACACCTCGGCCGATGTTATCCATGCCTTCTGGGTGCCGGAGCTTGGTTTCAAAAAGGATGCGATTCCTGGTTATATCACCGAGACCTGGTCGGAAATTAAGCGGGAGGGGATCTTCCGCGGCCAGTGCGCCGAGATCTGCGGTACCTGGCACTCGCGTATGCCCATAGTGGTGGAGGCGGTCTCACCGGAGAGGTTCAGACAGTGGCTGAAAGAGCAGAACGCGGTGCAGGTGGCAGCTATGGCTGAGGCCGCCTCGGGCAAGAGCTGGTCTCTCCAAGAGCTGATGGAGAAGGGTAAGGGGCTGTACAACACTAAGTGCGGCGCCTGCCACCAGGTGGGTGGTCAGGGTCTGCCACCGGCGTTTCCGGCGCTTAAGGGCAGCAAGATCACCACCGGCCCGGTGGCGGGGCATCTGGATATTGTGCTGAACGGTAAAGAGGGCACCGCCATGCAGGCGTGGAAGCAGCTGAACGATCTGGAGATTGCCGCCATCATCACCTATGAACGCAACGCCTGGGGTAATAATACCGGGGATCTGGTGCAGCCAGCTGATGTGAAGGCGGCGCGTAAATGATCAAGCTTCGTGCAAAATTTGAGGAGCAGGATATATGAGCAGCGTGACGATCGCCCATGCCGCAGACCATGGCCGTCCTATAGGCTGGCGACGCTGGCTGTACAGCACTAACCATAAAGATATCGGCAGCATGTATCTGATCTTTGCCCTGACCATGCTGTTTCTGGGTGGGGGTAGTGCCATGGTGATTCGGGCTGAACTGTTTATGCCCGGCATCCAGTTGGTGGAACCGGATTTGTATAACAATCTGGTTACCAATCACGCCTTGATTATGATCTTCGGGGCCGTGATGCCCGCCGCCGCCGGACTTGCCAACTGGATGCTGCCACTGATGATCGGTGCCCCGGATATGGCGCTGCCGCGTTTGAATAATCTCAGTTTCTGGATCCTACCTGCTGCCGCCACGCTGCTGCTGCTCTCCTTTGTGGTGCCGTTTTTCCCTGGAGGTGGCACCCAGATAAACACTGGCTGGACCATCTATCCACCGCTTTCTGTGCAGGTGGGGATGTCCATGGATTTTCTGATCTTTGCCATCCATCTGCTGGGCATATCCTCGGTGTTGGCCTCGATAAATATCATCGTCACCATCTTTAATATGCGCGCCCCGGGCATGAGTCTGGTGCAGATGCCCATCTTCTGTTGGAGCTGGCTGGTAACAGCGTTTCTCCTGATACTGGTGGTGCCGGTGCTGGCGGGTGCGGTCACCATGCTGTTGTTCGACCGCCATTTCGGCACCAGCTTTTTCAATGCCGCCGGTGGGGG
The DNA here is from genome assembly GCA_964628835.1 of uncultured Gammaproteobacteria bacterium. Lineage (GTDB taxonomy): Bacteria > Pseudomonadota > Gammaproteobacteria > Chromatiales > Chromatiaceae > JAAGZL01. The sequence continues at coordinate 6,466 of CAZVME010000095.1, forward strand.
TGATCCGGTGCTGTTCCAACATCTGTTCTGGTTCTTCGGACACCCTGAGGTGTATATCCTGCTGCTGCCATCCATCGGGGTGCTGTCCCACGTGATCCCGGCATTTTCCCGCAAACCCCTGTTTGGCCGCCCCTCCATGATCGGCGCCATGATCGCGGTGGCCTCTATAGGTATGGTGGTGTGGGCCCATCATCAGTATACCGTGGGTATGTCGCTGGGAGCGGTGACCTATTTTATGATTGGCACCATCCTGATCTCTATTCCGGTGGGTCTGATGATCTTCAACTTCATCGCCACCATGTGGCGTGGTGCCATGACCTTTGAGACCCCCATGCTGTTTGCAGTATCCATCGTGCTGATGTTTACCTTTGGTGGTCTCTCCGGGGTGATGCTGGCGGTGATCCCGGCCGATATGCAGTACCACGACAGTATGTTCGTGGTGGCCCATTTCCACTATGTATTGTTGCCCGGTGCTCTGTTTGGACTCTATGCCGGGGTATTTTACTGGCTGCCCAAATGGAGCGGGCATATGTATAACGAAAAGGTTGGCAAGCTGTTTTTCTGGACCAATATCATAGGCTTCAACGTCACCTTCTTTCCGCAACACTTTCTGGGGCTGGCGGGGATGCCACGCCGTATCGTGGATTACAACGTCATGTTTACCGAATTCAATGTTATTTCCAGTGTGGGTGCCTTTGTGTTCGGCCTCAGCCACCTGATTCTTCTCTACATAGTAATCAAGACCATAAAGGGTGGAGAGCAGGCAGTGGCCAAGCCCTGGGATGGCGCCACGGGTCTGGAGTGGGAACTGTCATCACCACCGGAGTTTCATAGTTGGAGCGAGCCGCCGCAGATCAAGAGTGAGGAGGGCTAGGCCATGCATCAAACCCAAACCCATGGGGAGCAGAAGCGACGCCGCAATCTGCGCCTGGCCTGGATGCTGGGTCTCTTTGTGGTGCTTAATGCCGTGATTTCACTCAGCCTCTGGATCAACAAGTTCAACCAGGCGGTGGATATATTGAAATGAGCAGCGACCCCAAATCCAGATCCAGATCCAGATCCAACCGACGTACTGCCTTGTGGCTGGGGACGGTAGTGGTGGGGATGTTTGGTTTTGGCTTTGCCATGGTGCCGCTGTATGACCTGTTCTGCCAGGTGACAGGTATCCAGTCGCTGGGGATCAGAACCGCTGACACCGGTGAACGCAGGAGGGTTAATGCGCCAGTAAAGGAGCGTTATGTGACGGTGAAGTTTGATACTACGGTAAACAGTAAACTGCCCTGGGAGTTCAAACCCAAGGTGCGCAAGCTGAGGGTGCGGGTGGGTCAGACCCATCAGGCCATGTTCAGCGCCCGTAACCTGACCGATGCAGATATCACGGGTCAGGCCATACCCAGTGTGGTGCCGTGGCAGGCCACTGAGTTTTTTCACAAGGTGGAGTGTTTCTGCTTTACCCGCCAGAAATTGCAAGCCAGGGCCAGTCGGGATATGCCGTTGCGTTTCTCCGTATCGCCGGATCTGCCGGAAGGTATCAACTCATTGACGCTCTCATACACATTTATGAAGAGCTCTGGACCTGAACAGAAACCGGTACACAGCGCTGGAACCATGGCCACCGATTCTAGCATGCAGAGGCCTTAGGGAGGATAAGATGTCAGCAGGAGAGGGTAACTACTACATACCAGACCCCAGTCCCTGGCCCATCATAACCATGGTGGCGCTGCTGTCCCTATTTGTGGGTCTGGCCCTTATGATCAATGGCCTGGCCATTGGCTGGCTGGGGATTGGCCTGGGTGCGGTGCTGCTGGCCTATATGTTCCATGGCTGGTTCCGGGACGTGGTGATGGAGAACCTGTCGGACAAATACAATGAGCAGGTGGACCGTTCCTTCCGCTACGGCATGTTCTGGTTTATCGCATCTGAGGTGTTTTTCTTCATCACCTTTTTTGCGGCCCTCTACTACATACGCAATATATCAGTGGAGTGGTTGGGTGGAACCGGCTATCTGGCCGCAACCCATGAGCATCTGCACAACCAGTTTACTTCGCATTGGCCAACCGCCGGTCCGGGGCAACTGGGGGGGGAGTTTAAGGCCATGGGGGCGTTGGGGATACCCGCCATTAACACCCTGATCCTGCTATCCAGTGGCGCCACCATTACCTGGGCCCATTGGGGGCTGAAGCTGGATAACCAAAAGAGCCTGGTGCGGGGGCTGATGGCCACCATCGCTCTGGGTCTGCTGTTTGTGGCGCTCCAGGCCTGGGAGTATCACCACGCCTATAAGGAGTTGAATCTGACTCTGGAATCCGGCGTATATGGCTCCACCTTCTACATGCTCACCGGCTTTCACGGCCTGCACGTAACCATCGGCGCCATCATGCTGATCTCCATACTGGCACGCAGCATGCGGGGCCACTTTACCCCGCACAACCACTTCGCGTTTGAAGCGGTGGCCTGGTACTGGCACTTTGTGGATGTGGTGTGGCTGGGGCTATTTATCTTTGTCTACTGGTTCTGAGGGGTTAATAGGATTTATGTCACTGCATACCATGGGGTTCGATCATGCCGAAGAATGCGCCCAGGATGAGCAGGGCAAACAGGATTAGTGACAGGGTGATGCGAATGGTAAGGGCCTTGACCACGCGGGTCTTGTCTTTGGCGCCGTCGTCCTTGGCCATGTAGTACATGCCCTCGGCCAGGGATACGATGATCAGTCCCAGGATAATCAATATAGGTAGCTTTATAATTAGACCCATCCCGTATTCTCCATGTGTAGATATGCGGCCTGTTAATGACAAGCTGGTTCAGAAAACCGTATAGGAAAACAGCTTCCTTAGAATATAGCGTAAAACCCATCACAGGATTTTCAGGTTATGACCGAGGCAGTAGGATCGCAGCATCAAGAGAGAAGTCTGCTACCACTGTGGTTGCTGATTCTGGTGTTCTGCCTGCCCATGGCAATCGGCTGGTTCCTGTATTTGAATCCACAACTGCTTGTTGGATCGCAACAGGTCAATGGCCGGTTACTAGTTCCTCCCAGGTCCGTGTCACATGTGGTGCTGCCACGAGCGGATGGTTCCAGCCTAAAGATTCAGGATATGCAGGGGCAGTGGGTATTGATGTTGGCGGTGACAGAGGGGTGTGGCGACTCTTGCCGACGCAGCCTGCTGGAACTTCGTAAGATCCAACGGGCAGTAGGCCGTGACCAGTTGCGGCTGCAACGGTTGCTGGTGCTGGGTAAATCCACAGCGGAAGAGCGACAGGAGATCCAGAATAATCGGCTGCTGGATACCACCACTGTATTTGAACCGGCCGGTGATGAGCCATTCCTGGCCCCACTGTTCTCCCTGCTGGAGGGGTCTCAAGCCAGCTCCATATTTGTTATCGATCCCGTGGGTAGGCTGATGCTGAGTTATCCCAGTGCTACCCAGTCACACAAAATACTACTTGATATCAAACAGTTGTTGACTGTTACCAAGAACTGGAATCGTGGCTGCGAGGTCTGTCCGGCGATAAATTAAAAATACTATAGCTCTCAATGCAAATCATTTGCATTATCATTACGCGAGTGTATACTACCTGCAATTGATAATCACTCGCATTACGATTTCTGGAGAGTATATATGAATGAACTGGTTGTTCGCCGGGTCCTTGGGTTGACCTTGATTGGTGTTTTAGGTTCGGCAAATCTTATGGCGTCATCGGAAGTGAATCTCTACTCAGCACGCAAAGAGGCGCTGATTAAACCACTGCTGGATAAGTTCAGCGCCAAGACCGGCATCCAGGTAAGGCTGATTACCGGCAAGGCCGATGCCCTGCTCAAGCGTCTGCAGACGGAGGGCGTCAACAGTCCGGCGGATCTGCTGCTGACCACCGACTCCGGGCGTCTGCATCGGGCCAAAGAGGCAGGGGTGATTCAATCGATCAGCTCTGATGCCCTGAACGGCTCGGTACCGGCCAACTATCGTGATCCTGAGGGCTTCTGGTATGGCCTCTCGCTGCGTGCCCGTACTATTTTCTACGTTAAGGACAAGGTGCAGCCGGGTGAGATCAAAACCTATGAGGATCTGGCTGATC
>CAZVME010000096.1:0-10268 GCA_964628835.1 uncultured Gammaproteobacteria bacterium
CTGTAACAGCGTCCGTTATCTACTTACAAAGAGAATCAACATGTCTGCGCCACAACCAGAAAAAGCAGAAATATCCAAAGAGGCTATAGCTCTCCGTGTGCATCGGGAGCTGCATGAACGACCACCCCTGGACATACAGCTGCCCGCGCATATTCACCATGTGGCCTACCTGTTATCTGAACGCAAGGAGGATGGCCTGCGGGCGCGGGTCCACATGGCGGAGCTGTTCCTGGCCCTGGGTATCAGCGACGACAAGGCGCGGCTCGGTGACCGGCATGCAGTGGGGGAAAAGATCTACAGCAACGGCGACCTGCTGCGCATCACCTGGGAGCTACACTCAGAGTTTGTCAGTTACACCTTTACCCACATGGCGGCGGAACATCGCACCCTGGGTTTCGGTCCCCTGCAGCTACCGGAACATCTGCCTGAAACCGAACCCGATTGGGAGCGGATTGTGGCGCTGGATATCCTGGTTACCGACTGGCCGCAGTTTCGAGTTACAGAGAGAAGCCACCTTTTCGGTAAAGATCGTCTCTATGGCAGCCAGATCCAGAACTACAAGGCTCAGGTGTGGACCACCTTTCAGCTCGACCATGCCGGATGGGAGCACTATCTGATTCTTGCCGGCGAACTCACGCCAGCGCAATTGGGGCGTCAGGTAAAACGGCTGGTTGAGTTGGAGAACTACTACCATCTGATCCTGATGCCGCTGGAGTGCTTCCGACAACAGTCTACGGAGTTGCGCGATCTGGAGCTGGCATTTACCCAACACACCCAGGAGATGTTCCACGCCCTGGTGGACGCAGAGCCAGAGGAGGAGCGCCAATGGCTCAGCCGGCTGACTGAGCATAGTGGACGGGTCACCAGCCTTAAGGAGGCGATGCGTTATCGCATGGGCGCTGCCGACTCCTATAATGTACAGTTTCATCGCATTCTGAAGGGGCTGGAGGAGCAGCGGTTGGAGGAGGGCAATCAGCCGCTTGGCGCCTTTCTCAGCGCCCGCACCGGGCCTGCCGTGCGCGGCTACAACAACTTCAATGAGCGTCTGGACTCCCTGTCGCGTGGACTGGACCGGGCCACAAATATGTTACGCACCCGTACGGAGATGACGGTGCAGAAGCAGAACCTGGATCTGCTGGAGGGCATGGCCAAGCAGGGTCGTCAGCAACTCATGTTGCAGACGACCGTGGAGGGGCTATCGATCATTGTTCTCAGCTACTATCTCACCGGGCTGTTTGGCTATGGCATCAAGGCGTTGCTGAAGCTGGGTTGGCTGGTGGGTGAGGTGACGGTGTGGCAGGGTGCACTGCTACCGGTGGCCATAGGTATCGCCATAGGGGTTAGCTGGTTTGTGCATCGGAAGGTGCGTAGGCTGGATAAGAAGAAGGATTAGTGACTGCGCAATCATTCACCAGGGGTCGGAGTCGATTGCAGCAAATATGTGGTTATTCCCACAAGCGCATGGCAATCGACTCCGACCCCTGGCTACATAAATTAACTCTTGATCCAGGACTGGATAAGTATCACTCCCCCGAGGGATGACAGGCTGGCCCCGGCAATTACGGTGACGTTGGCCGGGAGCAGGATGCTTGGCCCCAGGGTCAATAGCATGGCGCCGGAGATAAGCATGGCGGCGCCACTGATGGTGGCTACCAGGGTGCGGTGGTTCTCTTTGGTCTCCTGGCGCAACTGCGTCAGCTCCTTGGACTTCAGCGTCAGCTCCAACCTCCCCTCAGATGCATCACGTAGCACCTTGTGCAGCAGGATAGGCATGTCAGCCGCATACTCGGTCATGATGGGCAGATTCTTTTTCAGCTTGCGGGCAAAGGCCTTGGGCCCCACCTGCTGCTCCATCCAGCGTTCCAGATAGGGCTTGGCAGTGGCCCACAGGTCCAGTTCCGGATAGAGCTGGCGTCCCAGTCCCTCGATGTAGAGCAGGGTCTTCTGCAGTAGCACCAGCTGGGGCTGTACCTCCATATCGAAGCGGCGTGCGGTCTGGAACAGATTGAGTAGAAAGTGTCCGAAGGAGATCTCGCTCAGCGGCTTGTTGAAGATGGGCTCGCATACCGAGCGGATGGCGGTCTCGAACTCATCCACCCGGGTGCCGCTCGGAACCCATTCAGACTCCACATGCAGCTCGGCTACGCGTCGGTAGTCACGGTTGAAAAATGCCAGCAGATTCTCCGCCAGATAGCGCTGGTCGTCGGTGGTGAGAGAACCCACGATACCAAAATCCACTGCGATGTAGCGGCCACTGGGCTCCACAAAGATGTTGCCCGGATGCATGTCGGCGTGGAAGAAGTTGTCACGGAATACCTGGGTGAAGAATACCTCAACCCCCTGTTCCCCCAGCTTCTGCATACTGATGCCCTGGGCTTTCAGGGCCTCAATATTGCTGATGGTGGTGCCGTGGATCCGTTCCATTACCAGCACGTTTCTGCTGGTGAGATCCCAATACACCTCGGGCACGAACAGGATGTCGCTGCCCTCCCAGTTGCGGCGCAGTTGCGCGGCGTTGGCCGCTTCCCGTTGCAGGTCCAGCTCATCCAGGATGGTCTTCTTGTAGTCTGCAACCACATCCAGCGGACGCAGGCGGCGCGCCTCCCCCCAGTAGCGGTTGGCCAGGTTGGCGATCAGTAGCAGCAGACCCACATCGCGCCGGATTACCCGTTCGATGTTTGGGCGCAGGACCTTCACCACCACCTGTCTGCCATCCTTGAGGCGGGCGCTGTGCACTTGGGCCACCGAGGCCGAGGCGAGGGGGGTTTCGTCAAAATCGTCCAGCCGATCCTCGATGGGGCAGCCAAAGGCGCGCTCAATCTGAGCGCGGGCCTGGGTACCGGGGAAGGGGGGTACGGCATCCTGCAGCTTGGCGAATTCATCTGCGAACTCTAGGGGCAGCAGGTCGCGGCGAGTGGAGAGGATCTGGCCGAACTTTATAAATATGGGTCCCAGGTCTTCCAGCGCCTGGCGCATGCGCACCGGGTAAGAGGGCAGCTTGTTGCGGCGCAGCCAGTACCAGGGGGATAGATAGAGAATGAATCTAATGGGGCGAAACAGGTGCGCCTCCAGGATCACCTCGTCCAGACCGTGGCGCAGCAGCACCCGGTTAATATGGATGATGCGCCTGGCCTCGCCAAAACCGATCATCTGGACTCTCCATCTGGATGGGTCAGCCCGTCAACCCGTTTCTGCAACTGCTCCAATCTCTGTTCCAGCTGCTCCACGCTGGAGCCGAAGCCCGCGATCTGATGCTGGGTGGGGAGCACGGCGGTCTCCTCCTGCATATACTCCCGCAGATCCTGGTTCAGGGTATCTACTATGTGGTCGCGCCAGTAGCCGGCAAAATCGATCACTTTGCTCAGCTCACCCGCGATCATAGTGCCGGTGTATTGGGACAGAAAGATCTCCCAGTTGATCTCAACTCCGCGTAGGATGCGGCAAAACATTTGCGCCAGTTCTCCATCTCCGCTGACCCGCATATCGGCCGGTATCGGATCTGCCCCTGCCGGGACCGGGCGGCGTAGTTGGGTGATGGCCAGGGGGCTGCCCTGAAGCAGGCAGTCCGGCTCGCCTTCGTAGCTGCTCAGGAGTTGGATCATCTCCGGCCCCGGGACCAGGTAGACGCTGCGACCGGCCCCCAACACCTCCAGGGCGATGATGCGACCATGCAGTTGGGCCATTTGTGCCCGGGCGTTTTGGTCCATGGAGAGGTGCTGATTTAGCGCCTGCTCCAGGCCGGCGTGGGCCAGATCTGAGATGGACATATCAGATCTTATAGCCACGGTGTACGGCAACTACTCCGCCGGTGAGGTTGTGATAGTCGCAGCGTTCAAAACCAGACTGCTGCATCATGTCGCGCAGGGTCTCCTGGTCCGGGTGCATGCGGATGGACTCGGCCAGATAGCGGTAGCTATCTTCGTCCTTGGTTACCAGCTTGCCGATCAGCGGCAGAAGTTTGAAGGAGTACGCGTCATAGGCCCACTTCAGGGGTTCAGCGCGGGGGTGGGAAAACTCCAGGATCAGGGCGCGTCCTCCCGGCCTCAGCACCCGGAACATCTCGTCCAGCGCCTTCTGTTTGTCGGTGACGTTGCGTAGGCCAAAGCCGATGGTGACGCAGTCGAAGCGACCGTCCTCAAACGGGATGGCCTCGGCGTTCACCTGTACATACTCCACATTGCCGATCAGCCCACGGTCGGCCATGCGCGTCCGCCCCTGGTCCAGCATGGCGGCGTTGATGTCAGTCATGGTCACCAGCCCTTCGGGCCCCACCAGACCGGAGTAGCGTGCTGCCAGATCACCGGTGCCCGAGGCCAGATCCAGCACCTTGTGACCGGGCCTGAGTCCGGCCAGCTCCACCGCGTAGCGTTTCCACAGCCGGTGGATGCCAAACGACATCAGGTCGTTCATCAGGTCATATTTGGTGGCGACAGAGTCGAACACCGCGCGTACCCGCTTGGCCTTCTCCTCGGATTCGACCTGCTCGTAGCCGAAATGTGTGGTGCCCTTGTCGTTCATGCCGAAACCTTTTGTGTGCCGGGTTGCGTTTTAATTGTACTGGGGTCCGAATCGATCATGGCAACCATGCATGTGTTGTCCAGGATATAGGGATGATCGACTCTGACCACTGAGTATGTTTCCTAGTTATCTGCCTTGCGTTTATGTCCGGCCTTCTTCAGCGCCGCCAGGTAGCTCTTCCAGTTCTGCTGCTGGTTGCTGCCCAGATCATATAGTGTATCCCAGGAGTAGATGCCGGTGTTATGTCCATCGTCAAAATGGAGACACACCGCGTAGTTACCCACCGGGGTGATCTGCTCGATGTTCACCTCTTCCTTGCCCAACTGCAGGGTCTCCTGACCGGGGCCGTGTCCCCGCACCTCGGCGGAGGGGGAGAATACCCGCAGATATTCACAGGAGAGATTGTATTGTTCTCCGTTATTAAAGGATATCTCCAGCACCCGTGAGTCGCGGTGCAGGTTCAGCTCTGTGGGCATCACTTTGGACATGTTCTGTACTCCTAAAAATTATATATAACTGGTTAGAAGCCCGAGGTCAGAGTCAATTGCGGCGTATATGTATGCACTGCTGCGCAATCTTATGGCAATTGACTTCGTCCCATGTACTCCTGGAAAGCTGGTTGTCGTGTATGGCTGTATGCGGCGCTGCTGTTTGGCGCTATAGGATAAATCTGCTCAGATCCTCGTTGGCGGCGAGCTCGGCGATATTGTTATCCACATACTCGGCATCTATTGTAACCTCGGTGCCCGGTAGTTCGGATGCGGTGAAGGAGATCCCCTCCAGCAACCGCTCCATCACCGTATGCAGACGTCGTGCCCCGATATTTTCGGTGCTCTCGTTTACCTGCCAGGCGATCTCGGCCAGCCGGCGTACTCCATCCTCTGTGAAGTTAATCGTCACACTCTCGGTGGCCATCAGGGCCTGGTACTGATCGGTGAGGGAGGCGTCCGGTTCGGTGAGGATGCGCACGAAATCCTCGGTGGTAAGTGCATCCAGCTCCACCCGGATCGGCAGTCGGCCCTGGAGTTCCGGGATCAGGTCTGAGGGCTTGGCCAGGTGAAATGCGCCCGAGGCGATGAACAGGATGTGATCGGTCTTCACCATCCCCTGTTTGGTGGAGACGGTGCATCCCTCCACTAGCGGCAGCAGGTCGCGCTGTACCCCTTCGCGCGAGACATCGGGTCCGCCATATTCAGAGCGGCTGGCCACCTTGTCCATCTCATCCAGAAATACTATGCCGTTCTGCTCTACCATCTCCAGGGCGTTGAGCTTCAGGTCCTCATCGTTGATGCGTTTGGCCGCCTCTTCATCCTGTAGGATCTTCAGGGCCTCTTGGATACGCAGCTTGCGTTTGCGGGTGTTGCCGCTGCCCATGTTCTGGAAGATGCCCTGGAGTTGATTGGTCATCTCCTCCATGCCGGGAGGGGCCATGATCTCCACCCCGAGGGTTGCGCCGGAGACCTCGATCTCGATCTCCTTGTCGTCCAGCTCCCCCTCGCGCAGTTTCTTGCGGAACTTCTGTCGGGTACTGGAGCCCTCAGGTTCGGATTGGTTGTCCTTGTCTTTGTCCCAACTGTTGTTGGCAGGCCCTGGCAGCAGGGCGTCGAGGACTCTCTCTTCCGCTGCATCTGCGGCCTTGTCCTTTACCTTCTCCAGCTCCTGCTCCCGCACCATCTTCATGGCGGAGTCGGCCAGATCGCGGATGATGGACTCCACATCCCTGCCTACATAGCCCACTTCGGTGAACTTGGTGGCCTCTACCTTCAGGAAGGGGGCGTTGGCCAGCTTGGCCAGGCGGCGCGCGATCTCGGTCTTGCCCACGCCGGTGGGGCCGATCATCAGGATGTTCTTGGGGGTGATCTCGTTACGCAGCTCTTCCGCTACCTGGCTGCGACGCCAGCGGTTGCGCAGGGCGATGGCCACGGCGCGTTTGGCCGAGTCCTGGCCGATGATGTGCTTGTCCAGCTCGTGGACGATCTGTTGGGGGGTTATCTCAGACATATTATTCGCTGCTCTTTGATTCGCCGTCTGCTGCATCCAGCTCTTCAATTCTCAGATTGTGGTTGGTGTAGACGCAGATGTCGGCGGCAATGGAGAGACCCTGTTCCACGATCTCTCTGGCCTCCATCTCAGTGTTGTTCATCAGGGCTTGGGCTGCGGCCTGGGCGAAAGGGCCGCCGGAGCCGATGGCCATCAGGCTGTCCTCTGGTTCAATCACATCGCCGGTGCCGGTGATGATTAGGGATGCGTCCTTGTCCGCCACCACTAGCAGGGCCTCCAGGCGGCGCAGCATACGGTCGGTGCGCCAGTCTTTGGCCAGCTCCACCGCAGAGCGGGTGAGGTGACCGTGGTATTTCTCCAGCTTGGCCTCGAAGCGCTCAAACAGGGTGAAGGCATCGGCGGTAGCCCCGGCAAATCCAGCCAGCACTTGGTCCTTATACAGACGCCGCACCTTGCGGGCATTGCCCTTCATCACGGTATTGCCCATGGATACCTGTCCGTCACCACCGATAACGACCTTGCCGTTACGGCGCACAGAGAGGATGGTTGTGCCTCTGATTGTTTCCACGCTAAGCCTTTGATTTACGAAAACCAGTGATTGTACTCCATTCTAAATGGGGAAGCAGTGGGCTGTTTTCAAGCTGTGGCCGATCACCGGCCGCAATGGCCGTGGTGCGGGGCTGTACTATGCTGTTACATATGCCATCAGAACATTAGGGAGAGAGATATGGAGATGCGCAGGGCAGATCTGGAGTGGTCGCTGTTTGGGTTGAGGTTGACGGTGTTTCTGGTGATGTTTGTCTGGACCCTGGATAAGTTCATAAATCCGGGGCATGCGGCCAAGGTCTACGAGGTGTTCTACTTTATCGGAGGCATGGAGAGCATGGCCATGTTCATGATCGGGCTGGTGGAGTTCGTTCTTCTAATGGGTTTTGTCGCCGGACTGTTCAAAAAGTACACCTATGGCGTAGTGCTGCTGCTCCACACCATCTCCACCCTGTCATCTTATAAACAGTATCTGGCGCCATACGATGGCCCGAACATCCTGTTTTTTGCCGCCTGGCCCATGTTGGCGGCCTGTGTAGCGCTGTTTCTGCTTAGGGATTACGACACCAGATTTGTTCTGGGCCGGTGATCTGATGGTGTAACTCCGGGTTTTGGGGTGGTTGCGTCTGGGCCGGGCTGGGGCTAAATGACTGGATTTTCCCACATAATCCACTACCCTTTGCCCTGTGATCAGACAGCAAGAGAGTAGCTAACTCCGCCTTCCGTAGATGGCTATGGTGGAGTTCGGCATCACAACAGAATTCAATGCTTCGGCAGAGGTGTTCATGGCGCAGGAGCTCAAGCCGGGCGTCTTGAAAGGCAAGCAGGGTGGTGTTAATTTCCACCGGGCATTTGATCAGTTTAAGCGCTAGTAGATTTATATTGGTGGAACCACTGCATGAGTGAGAGAAAACAGCACTGGGATCGGGTCTACAGCAGCAACTCGCCGTTGGAGGTAGGCTGGTTTCAACAGGAGCCGGCGGTCTCTCTTCGGATGATCCAGGACTCCGTATCAGATCAGACCCAGCCCATACTCGATGTGGGCGGTGGCGCCTCGGTGCTGGTGGACCGACTGCTGGAGTGCGACTACTCCCATCTCTCGGTACTGGATATCTCCGCCCACGCCCTGGATCACGCCAAGCAGCGGCTGGGGCCGCAAGCTGATCGGGTCGAGTGGTATGTGAGTGACGTAACCGCATTTACTCCGCTGCATAAATACGCCTGCTGGCATGATCGCGCGGTGTTCCATTTCCTCACCGATGCGGCTGATCGCGCCAAATATGTAGAGACCCTGAGCGCCGCGTTGCAACCCAGCGGCCACCTGGTGCTGGCTGCCTTCTCCCTGGATGGCCCTACCATGTGTAGCGGCTTGGACATCGTGCAGTACAGTGCCGAGAAGCTGCAACAGGAGTTGGGAGACAGCTTCAAGTTTCTGGAAGAGCAAGATGAGGTGCACATCACCCCGAGGCAAAAGGAACAGCTGTTCTGCTATTACAGGTTTGTGCGCAAGTAGCTTGCAGTGTTAACAGGCCCTAGGCGTCGTTTCTGCGTCGCAATGGCTGGGTTTGCCTCTCTCGTCGACTAGGTAAGCCGGATTGGTTTCTATCGTTCCACCATAGCCAGCTTTGCCCCCATGGCAACAAATATCCCGGAGAAGCTGCGCTGGACCCATCGGATCAGCCTGGGCGATCCAGATATGTAACTGCGCACAGCGGTCGCGAATAGCCCATAAACAATAAACACGGCCAGTGTCATGAGCATAAACAGAGCACTGAGTAACAGCAGGTGGTAGATGGGAGTTGTTGCATTGCTGGGGACAAACTGCGGGAGAAATGCCAGGAAGAAGATGGAAAGCTTTGGGTTAAGAATATTGATTAGAAATGCCCTGGTGGCAATCTTTAATGCCCCTCTCTCTTTTGGCGTATTGTTTAGGGAAATAACGCCTGACTCCTTCCACATCATCCATGTCAGATAGGCCAGGTATGCCACGCCCAAATACTTGAGTAGCTGAAATGCAACACTGCTGGTATGCAGGATTGCCGCCAGCCCTAAAACAGAGGCAACCAGATGCGGAACAATTCCAGCGGTGCAGCCCAGGGCGGCAAAGATGCTGGCGCGCCTGCCTCCGGTGAGACCGGTAGATATGGTAAACAGCACTCCCGTGCCTGGCAGTAACACCACAATCAATGATGTGATTAAAAATTCGGTGCTAAGCATGTTTACTCCTGTTTGTTATATTTCTGTTCGCTGTGTGGACAGTTTATCTGTTTAAACTCCAGGGCGGCGGCAGGGCCTACCCATCCTGGAGGATTGATGATCGTCTTTCTGCCGAACTGTGCCATGCAGCTATCGTCGAAGTGGATAGTAAACTCCTGAAGATTGATCGATTTTAATCTAGCCGCAACAGTTGAGTGTGTACGAACATACTGCACCATAACATTTAGATCATCCATGTTCTGATATTGTGGCGGCAGCGCGGCGTTAGCAGTTTGAATGGTCATTACCACTGCTAATAGTGCAACGCAGTTCATTGTCTGGCCCTCTCCGTTTGTGTTTATAGCTACTTAGATTACCTAAGTGATGGCGGTGTGAGGTTCTACTCGTCATCCCGCGATACAGCCACCAAAGGAAGATTATCCCGGTCAATGGATACATCAAACTCTATGGGACGGCAGCAGACCTGGCAGTCTTCGATGTAGTCCTGCTGTGGCACTGAACAATCGATCAGAACCTCTATTGCCTCGCCACAGTATGGGCATTGAATGGTGCTGGTTTCGATACGGTTCATAAAAAATTGGCAAACTCTTCAGCTTGTAGTGGGTCAGTGTAACCTAATGCCAATTTCCATATGAGTAACGCAGCACACTTTATTTAGAATTACCCCACGGAGATTGTTTTTCAAATGTTGAGATATACAAACCCTCAACCTTGTCTCTGGCCCATTGGGTCTTGCGTAAAAACTTCAGTGATGACTTAATAGTTGGATCACTCTTAAAGCAGTTGATGTCGACTCTCTGAGAGAGCCCAACCCAACCATAGCGATCCACCAACCTCGTTACAACCATCTCAAGCGTAACACCATGCAATGGATTATTCGTTTGGTCTTTATTCATACTCAATAGAATCTAATTTCATCTTAAAACCGTGGTCTGAACCTCCCCCAGTAAAACGGACAAGATTATTGAGGGGCATACCTTTCCTCA
>CAZVME010000097.1:0-10243 GCA_964628835.1 uncultured Gammaproteobacteria bacterium
AAGGCGTTGGGGTTTTTCCGCCGTTTTGGTGGCAAGGTGATTAGCCAGATTACCCTTATCCCGGAAATACTCACCCATGGTACAACCAGAGTATGGCGCGATGAACTGCATGGCAGCCGACTCTGCGGCAGGAGCTGCCACAATAATAGTATGTTCCAGGGCATCATGTTCTTCCAGCTTGTGCATCACCTGGGCAATGGAGGAGTTCTTCTGTCCAATCGCCACATAGATGCACTTAACCCCGGTGCCCTTCTGATTGATAATGGCGTCAATGGCCACAGCGGTCTTGCCGGTCTGGCGGTCACCGATAATCAGTTCGCGCTGGCCGCGGCCAACGGGGACCATAGCGTCAATGGCCTTAAGTCCAGTCTGCACCGGTTGGTCCACCGATTTTCTGGTGATAACACCGGGCGCTACCTTTTCAATCGGTGAGCTCTCAGTGGCTTCGATTGGACCCTTGCCATCCACAGGATGTCCCAGGGAGTTAACTACCCGTCCCAGAAGACCCTCGCCTACAGGCACCTCCAACACACGGCCGGTACACTTCACCGAGTCGCCCTCTGTGAGATGCTTGTAGTTACCCAGGACCACGGCGCCCACTGAATCCCGTTCCAGGTTCAGAGCAAGCCCGTAGGTGTTTCCGGGGAACTCCAGCATCTCGTAGGACATGGCATCTTGCAGGCCATGTACCCGGACGATACCGTCAGTCAGACTGATGATGGTGCCCTCGTTACGGGCCTCGGTCTTAAGATCGAATTTCTCGATCTTATTCTTGATTAGTTCACTGATCTCAGATGGATTGAGTTGCATGCTGGCTTCTCTTTTAGATTCCCAATTCGTTCATCAATTGTGCAATTTTGCCTTTGATGGTCCCATCAATCACCAGGTCCCCGGCTTGGATAAGAACTCCGCCGATCAACTCTGGGTCCTGTTCACTGGTGATGGTGACATCGAGCCCCAATTTGCGCTTCAGGGCATCGACAACCTGTTGTTCCTGTGCTGGCTGTAATTCAAAGGCAGAACGCACATGTACACTCATGGTGCGTTGACGTTCGGCCTTCAGTTTTTCATATATGGTGGCAATCTCAGGCATCACGGACAAACGACCGTTCTGCACCAACATCCGCACCATATTCTGACCCTCTTCACTCAG
This sequence comes from uncultured Gammaproteobacteria bacterium, assembly GCA_964628835.1. Lineage (GTDB taxonomy): Bacteria > Pseudomonadota > Gammaproteobacteria > Chromatiales > Chromatiaceae > JAAGZL01. The sequence goes on from CAZVME010000097.1 coordinate 1,154, forward strand.
ATGGTCGCCACCAATATCCAACATCAGTTCCAGCAGATCTGCCTGCTCGAACAACGGATTGGATATGGCGCTGGTCACAACTGCATCCTGTACCGCAGCCGCTAAAAGCTCCACCATCTCAGACCATTGATCCAGTGTCGCGGTCTCATCGGCCCGTGCAAAAACTGCTTCTGCGTAGGGGCGGGCTATTGTGAGTGCATCTCCGGCCATAGCTGTCAAATCTGCTCGGTCAAGGCGGTGACGATATCTTTATGCGCATTGGCATCGACCTCTTTTTGCAGGATCTTCTGCGCACCAAGAACCGCCAATTCGGCAACTCTCTCCCGCAGCTGCTCCCGCGCTTTCAGGGCCTCCTGATCAACATCTGCCTTGGCGGCAGTCAGAATACGGTTGCCTTCGACACGCGCATTATCTTTTGCTTCATCCATTATCTCAGCAGCGCGTTTATGCGCCTGGGAGACAATTTCTGCCGCCTGCTCCTTGCCTTCATGCAGAAGTTGTCTGGCCCGATTCTTTGCCAGTTCCTGCTCATGTTGCCCACGCTCTGCTGCTGCCAGTCCATCGGCCATCTCCTGCTTACGCTCTTCCAGAGCAGCCATGATCGGAGTCCAGACGTACTTCATGGTGATCCATACGAACACCACGAAGGAGATGAGCTGACCAAACATCGTCAGATTGATATTCATCCGGGAGTTACCTTGCGTTGAACGAGTACAATAATAGTTCTGGTTACTATCAAGGCTGAGTTATCCAGCGACAGCAAACAGAATGTACATAGCGAGACCAACAGCGATCATCGGAACGGCGTCTACCAGTCCCATAACCACAAAGAACTGTGTCCGAAGCAATGGAATAAGTTCTGGCTGTCGAGCTGCACCTTCAAGAAAGCGGCCTCCTAGAACGCCGATGCCTATAGCAGCACCCAGGGCGCCACAGCCCATCATGATTGCGCCGGCGATGTACAGAAGTGCTTGGTCCATTTTGGTCTCCAGTCTATATAGATACGGTAGTTAAATTAAATAGAAAAATAGTGCTAGTGTTCATGATACGCCAAGTCCAGATAGACAATAGTCAGTGTCATGAAGATAAAAGCCTGCAGTGTAATAATAAGGATATGGAACAGGGCCCAGCCCAGCTGCAGGATACCTCCAAACAGGCCCAGGGCGATACCGCCGCTGTACATCAGGGCGATAAGAATAAAGATCATTTCACCGGCATACATGTTGCCGAATAGTCGCAGCGCCAGGGAGATAGGCTTGGCTATCAGACCGACAAACTCCAGGATGAAGTTGATCGGCACGAAAACGGCCTGAACGATAACGTTGCTGGAGCTGAATGGTTGCAGTGTAAGTTCACCGATAAATCCACCCGGACCCTTGATCTTGATGCTGTAGTAGAGCACCAGGAAGAACACGCCAAAGGCCATGCCAAAGGTGGCATTGGGGTCGGTGGACGGCACCACTTTCATAAAGTGGACAATGCCAAGGCCATGATCCCCCACCACATATGGAATCAGATCTACCGGCACCAGATCCATCAGATTTTGCAGGAATATCCAGACGAAGATGGTAAGGGCCAGCGGCGCTACCATGTCATTTTTGGCGCTGAAGGAGCCACGTACCGTGCTGTCGATAAATTCAACGATCGACTCGGCAAAATTCTGGAGGCCGCCTGGAACCCCGGTTGTTGCATTAACGGCAACCCTGCGCATGAAGAAGAGCATGATTGCGCCCAGCGCTATGGACCAGAACATGGTGTCCACATGGATGGCCATGAAGCCCATGGACTTTGCCTCTGCGGCATCGTGGGCCATGGTCCAAGTGCCATCCGGCAATTCGCCAAATGTCAGATTGGTAAGATGATGCCTGATATATTCGGCAGAAGTCAGCTTGTCGCCAGCCATGAAGGATTTCCCAGCACTTCTCGTTCAAATAACTTTAAAATGAAAAACAAACATCGGTACCATTTGCAAAATGAAGTAGCTGCCAAAAAGGGCACCGTAACTCATGTTGTCAAACCAAATTATAACCAATGCAAACAAAACTGCAGTAAATAATATCTTCTGTATCTCAGCCAGGTACATGCTTGAGATAAGTTCCGCCGGGTTCTGCGCCCGATAGCGAACAAATACATTTCTGGCAAAAAGTGCATTCATACTCGCCGCAATGCCTCCGCCGATGGCGCCAGAATAAGCCTGAACCCAGCTCACTGCCCAAAGCGTCATGAATATGAGCAAGCAGATTGTCAGCTGCGCCAACACCATCCGCCAAGCGGCATTTCTGCCTATTAGAGTCGTTCTAGAAGAGTCGGAAATATCCCACCTCCATAGAGCGCCCTGCGTCGAGGTGGGCACTATAAGCACTTTGGGTGATAAGGTCAATCAATATGCAAATAAATATTTAAAATATTTATGGGGCCAGGAATTTAGCTCATAACCCGCGTTATTATTAGCCCTAACAGGCTGTAAAATCTACGGAAATAACCACGCTATCTTACTGGAAATGGTCCAATATCCCCTCCAGTTCATCCAGGCTGTTGTATGCAATCACCAATTTGCCCTTGCCAGATGCCGCCTGCTGAATATTGACCCTGGCACCCAGTCTATCAGAAAGATCATTCTGGAGCCGCCGTACGTTCGGATCCTCAGCCGGAGCCTTTTTTGCCGGGGCCATTTCCTTGGTATCTCCCAACTGCCTGCGCACCAGCTTTTCAGTTTCCCGCACCGACAAACCCTGGTTTACCACCTGTCTCGCAGCGTCACTCTGAGCCTGCTCTTTCAGCCCCAGCAGGGCTCGGGCGTGCCCCATTTCCAGCTTGCGATTGTCAATGTAATCTTTCACATCACTATTCAGATCCAGCAGACGCAAAAGATTGGTAACCGTGGTGCGCGACTTGCCAACGGCCTGGGCGATCTTCTGATGGGTCAGTTCAAATTCGTTCAGCAGGCGATGCAGGGCCTGTGCCTCTTCCAGCGGGTTAAGGTCATCGCGCTGGATGTTCTCAATCAGCCCCATGGCCATAGCAGTCTGATCCGGCACATCCCGTACCACCACCGGAATCTCTCCCAGGCCTGCCTGCTGCGCGGCGCGCCAGCGCCTCTCTCCAGCAATGATCTCGTAACGACCCTGCGGCTCAATCGGTCTGACTACGATAGGTTGCACCACGCCTTGGGCCGCAATGGAATCGGCCAGTTCCTGCAGACTCTCGGGATTAAAATCCCGCCGCGGTTGGTAACGGCCACGCTCAATCACGTCCACCGGCAGGCTGGTTACTTCATGTACCGGCCTGTCATGGTTTTTTTCCTGGCTATCCTCGGAGAGTGCGGCCCCTCCAAGAAGGGCATCAAGTCCCCGCCCCAGCCCACGTTTTTTTGCTGCCATCTGTCAGTTCCAACTCAAAATGTAATAGTAAAAGGGTACCGCCAGGTCTATCCGGCAGAAGCTGCCACGCGCTGTTCATTTCGGCGTAGAAATTCTCCCGCCAAGGCTAGATATGAAACCGCCCCGCGTGAGCTTCTGTCATAGGCCATCACCGGCAATCCATGACTTGGGGCCTCGGCGATCCGAACATTCCTGGGGATAACGGTACGGTATACCAAATCATTGAAATGCGAAATCAACTGTGTGGACACATCATTGGAGAGGTTGTTGCGAGGATCATGCATGGTACGTAGAATTCCCTCAACCTCCAGATCAGCATTTCTGCTCTGCTGAATCTGACGTATGGTGTCGAGCAGGGAGGTCAGCCCCTCCAGGGCAAAGTACTCACACTGTAGTGGGATAATCACCCCATCGGATGCAACCAAGGCGTTCACAGTAAGCATATTCAGGGATGGCGGGCAGTCGATAAGTATATAGTCGTACTTGGCCCGGGCCGGGGCCAACGCCAAACTGAGGCGCTTCTCCTTCATGGGGGCATTCATCAGCCGCACCTCAGCAGCAGTGAGATCGGAATTGGATGGAAGCACATCAAACCCAGGGGTCTCCGCACGCACCACGGCATCCGCCAGTGGCGCATCCCCCAACAGTACATCATAAGAGGACCGGTCCAGCCCATACTTGTCCACGCCGCTACCCATGGTGGCATTGCCCTGGGGATCAAGGTCCAACATCAGGACCCTCTTACCGTGGGCGGCAAGGGATGCGGCAAGATTTATGGTGGTGGTGGTTTTACCCACACCGCCCTTCTGATTTGCAACTGATATAACTCGACCCATGGAACGTCTTCCATATTCTTCTATAGTGGTAGCGCCCGGTTCTTCTGGGCGCAGAGCAGACGAGTGAGAATATCAGAACACAACCGCAAAAAATACCGGGCAATGCCACAGGCGGTGACATGGGTTTTAGCTGTCTTGATTTTCAAGAACTTAGCGTTATTGGCCGTACTCGATTTCAGGGACCTTAAAGCCCGTATGGAAAGGGGAGTAGTAAAATTCTGTTAAGTTAAAGTTTGAACAGCTCTTCCGCCGCCGCCAGATGATCGCCATCCGCTTTGGACTCTGAACCACTGTCACTGCCGATACTGGGCTCAAAATAGTTACAGAAATTGGAGCGCTCTTTTTCCATTACTGGCTCTGCTATGGGCTCTTCACAAGCATTTGGCCGCGAGAGGGCATACCAGCGGCAGTTCCGACACACCCTGGTGGGTTTGGAGCATTTAAGGCAGTTTGTCTCACGGCCATAGTCGCTGGCCTTCAGGCCACTGCCGCAACTCCAGCAGCTTCCGATTATCTCTGATGTCATCCGCCTCTCCCCTGCAACCCGCAATTGCAGGTTAAGCCTTCACCCAGATGGATTACAGCTCTAAATACAAACGGGCCTACATCCAGGATGCAGGCCCGTAGTTTCGATCCCAAAATTGCGGCTGATACTAGCGAATCACGTTCAACTCGACCCGGCGATTGCTGGCCCGACCCTTTTCGGTCTCGTTTTCCATTATGGGTTGTGATTCACCCTGCCCGGAGCTAACAAACCTGCTGCTAACGCCGGAGCGTCTCAAATAGTCGGCCACTGCAGCGGCCCGGCGCTCGGACAATTTCTGATTGTAAGCCTCAGAACCGGTGTTGTCAGTATGGCCAATGACGCTCATGCTCTTTACGTCCGGGCGCCCTCTGAGCGCATTTGCCACCTGGTCCAGGCTGGCACTGGCATCAGCAGTCAGGTCAGAACTATCCACCACAAATTCCACATTGTTCAGGATCAACTGTTTCATACAGCCAACATCGTCAACTGTTGCGCCCTGCGGGGTCTGTGGGCAATTATCCAGGTGGTCGGGAACGCCGTCACCGTCTGTGTCCAGGGCACAACCCTCGGCATCAACCTGCACCCCTGTGGGTGTTTCCGGGCACTTGTCCAGATCATCGGTCACGCCATCCCCATCGGTGTCGTTCTGGCATATAACCGTACTGCCATCCAACGCCTTGACACACTCCTCATAGGTGTTGATCACCTTGCCGCCGGTACCGGAGGTTACCCACTTATCAGCGGCACTCACCCCCATGGCCATAGCCAGGAGCAATACCGCTGCCATCACTTGTAAGGATAGTCTTGAGGATACTTTCATTGTCTGTTCTCCGTTACTTATTGGTATCAATTGCTGGGAAGTTATTGGGTGCCGACCCGCATACAATACCCGTAGATTCTTGCTGATGTAAAGTACAAAGAAGTCGCATGGAGTTGCAGGGTTAATCGAGAGCGTTAATGTATGGCTGTTCAGCCCTGGAATCACTGAGCAGCGGGCGGTGAATTCCGGTTGGGGATTATTTTACCGGCCGGATAATAATGGCATGACGTTCACCCGATAGCGGCACATCCAGCGGGGTGATCTCCACCTCACTCCCGGCACTACGCAGCAGCGTCATCTCTTCCCGGGGAGATGTCCCCTTCATTGCCAGCAGAATACCTTTATCCGCCAGCAGCCCTGCGGTCAGCTCAACTATCTTGGGTAGTGCGGCAAAGGCCCGGGTGGTGATGGTGTCAAATCCCACCGCATCTGTGAACTGCTCCACACGGGAGTGCTGCACCTCCAGGTTCTCCAGCCCCAGCTCCAGCTTGGCCTGCTGCACAAAACGGGTCTTCTTCCCATTGGAATCGAGCAGGGTGAAACTCGCATCGGGCAGACAGATAGCCAGAGGAATACCCGGTAGCCCGGCGCCGGTGCCCACATCCAGGATGCGGCTGCCCCGGATCAGAGGGAGAATAGAGAGTGAGTCCAGCAACTGGCGCGCCACCATCTCATCAGGATCCCGTATGGCCGTGAGGTTATAGGTCCGGTTCCACTTCATCAGCAGGGCCAGATACTCCAGCAGTTTCTGCTGCTGGGGCAGGCTCAGCTCCAGACCCATCTGCTGCAGACCGGCCTCCAACTGACTGTCCCAGTTATCTGGATAACCGCTCATCTGCGCCCCCGCTTCTTCAGATGGATCAGCAACAGAGAGATGGCCGCCGGGGTAACCCCGGGGATGCGCCCGGCCTGGCCTATGCTCTCCGGCTTACTGCAGATCAGCTTCTCCCGCACCTCGGAGGAGAGCCCACGCACCTCGGCATAATCCAGCTCTGACGGGAGCTTTACCGCCTCGTTGGCCTGCTGGCGTTCGATCTCCGCCTGTTGTCGCTTGATGTAGCCGGCATATTTACACTGGATCTCCAGCTGTTCCGCCACCTTGGGATCATCCACACCCGGTCCTATCCCCGGCAGCTGCTGCAATCCCGAATATGAGATCTCCTGGCGCGCCAGCAGTTCCAGCGCCCGTACCTCGCGGGAGATAGAGGTGCCGGTATTGGCCGTGGCCTGCTCAGCCACCGGGGTATCGGGATGGATCCAGATATCCTGCAGACGTTGCCGTTCCAACTCTAAGGCACTACGTTTGCGCTCGAAGGCCTCCCAGCGTCCATCCGGCACCAGGCCCAGATCACGACCCTGTTCGGTCAGGCGCAGATCGGCATTATCCTCCCGCAACAGCAGCCGGTACTCGGCCCGGCTGGTGAACATGCGGTAGGGCTCACTGGTGCCACGGGTGATCAGATCATCCACCAGCACCCCGAGATAGGCCTGATCACGGCGCGGACACCAGGGCTCCCGACCCCGTGCTTGCAGCGCTGCATTGGCCCCGGCCAACAGGCCCTGAGCGGCAGCTTCTTCATAGCCGGTGGTACCGTTGATCTGACCGGCGAAGAACAGCCCCTGGATGAATCTGGTCTCCAGGCTGGAGTGCAGATCACGCGGGTCGAAGAAATCATATTCTATTGCATAGCCGGGACGCATAATCCGGGCGTTCTCGAAACCACGCATGGAACGCACCAGTTCATGCTGCACATCGAATGGTAGGGAGGTGGAGATACCGTTGGGGTAGACCTCGTTACACTCCAACCCCTCCGGCTCGATAAAGATCTGGTGGGAATCTTTGTCGGAGAAGCGCACCACCTTATCCTCGATGGAGGGGCAGTAGCGCGGACCTACACCTTCGATCACCCCGGTATACATGGGCGAACGGGACAGCCCGCCGCGAACTATCTCATGGGTACGCTCATTGGTGTGGGTGATATGACAGGAGATCTGGGTGGGGTGTTGTTCCACAGATCCCAGAAACGAGAACACCGGTAGTGGGGTATCGCTGGGTTGTTCCTGTAACTGGGAATAGTCGATGCTGCGGCTATCTATTCTGGGTGGAGTCCCAGTCTTCAGCCGCTCCACGTTAAACGGCAACTCCCGCAGCCGCTGGGCCAGGGCGTTGGCTGGCGGGTCCCCGGCCCGACCCCCTTCGTAATTGCTCAGACCAATGTGGATACGCCCCCCCAGAAAGGTGCCGGCGGTAAGTACTACAGAACCGGCTCTGAACTTAAGGCCCATCTTGGTGATGGCTCCCGTCACCCGGTCATTTTCGATGATCAGGTCATCCACCGCCTGTTGAAACAGATCCAGGTTGGGCTGGTTCTCCAGGGCATGACGCACCGCCGCCTTGTAGAGTTGACGATCGGCCTGGGCGCGGGTGGCGCGCACTGCCGGTCCCTTGCGTGAATTAAGGGTGCGAAACTGAATGCCAGCCAGATCTGCGGCATGCCCCATCAGGCCACCCAGGGCATCCACCTCTTTCACCAGGTGCCCCTTGCCGATACCACCGATGGCGGGATTACAGCTCATATGCCCCAGGGTCTCGATATTGTGGGTGAGCAGCAGGCAGCGCACACCCATGCGCGCAGCAGCCAGCGCGGCCTCGGCCCCGGCATGGCCGCCACCAATCACGATCACATCGTATGTGTCTGCATAAAACATGGGGGCGATTCTACAGGATTAGCTGGAGCCGGAGTCAACATTTGAATATTTGGTGCCAGTCAAACCCATACAATACCCAGTTGTTCTGCTGCTTGTCAGACATGGCCTGCTTCAGGATTAAAGAACCCATGATTAATTCATGAATTGGCTTCTAGCGGCTGAACTCAGAATTGATCAGAGGTGCCTAAACATTTACCAGGTCGGTAATGACTAACTTTTGGATCAGCGCAGGCAGTACACCCAGTTGCATAGGTAATCTCCTCAGTTGCTGGGCACGGTGTGGTGATGCACCTAACCCCCGTATCTTTTATCGCACAAACAGGCCTGTACTCCCTAGTGCATATTTGGGGTCTGGGGTTTGTACATTGAGTAATTGATACAGTCGGATTTTCAGGCTTTACGCTTTTATTCGGTTCCGCAGTTGAACATGACCAACTAAAGATAATGCAGCTAAATAGAAATAGAAGTTTTGATATTTTTTTCATGAGTGACGATATCCATGTTTTCTAACGCGGCTGCAAAAAAACCCCAAAAATAGCCTTTTCTAAACTCCCTTTAAACATCATCATTTTCTTAGCATCCTAAATAGCTTTGTTTCAGAATGTATTTAAGCATGCATTTTGTCATTCCCGCGCTTAACAATGCCCTAATCGCCTTATATAATGCACCATGTTATTTCACTACTGTCCCGTTAACTTTTGATGGATTTGGTTAGAAGTCTTATTAATAAAAGCCAGAAGGATGCATAGAAGCCTGGGAGACATGAAAATCAAAAAAGAGCCCCGTCATTCCGGACAGCGTTTTTTGCTGATCCGGAAT
>CAZVME010000098.1:0-10136 GCA_964628835.1 uncultured Gammaproteobacteria bacterium
CTTGAATATTATTTTTGCCGGAACCCCGGAGTTTTCCGTGCCGCCACTGGTCGCCCTGCTTGAGTCCGGGCACAAGGTTGTCGCCGTCTATACTCAGCCGGATCGACCAGCCGGCAGGGGCCGTAAGTTGACCGCCAGCCCGGTGAAGCAATTGGCGCAGGAACATGCTATCCCGATATATCAGCCGAAGAACTTCAAGTCCGAGGAGGATCTGCTGCAACTGGAACAGTTACAGGCCGACCTGATGGTGGTGGTGGCATATGGTCTGCTGCTGCCGGTACGGGTGCTGGAGGCGCCGCGCCTGGGCTGCATTAATATCCATGCCTCCCTGCTGCCGCGCTGGCGTGGGGCGGCCCCGATCCAGCGCGCCATCCTGGCCGGGGACTGCGAGACCGGCATCACCATCATGGAGATGGAGGCGGGACTGGATACCGGCCCCATGCTGCTGAAAAAGAGTTGTGTGATTGGACCTGAAGACACCGGCGGTTCACTGCATGACCGACTCTCTCCACTAGGGGCGGAGGCGCTGCTTGAGGCCCTGCCTGGCATTGCGGACGCAAGCCTCAAGGCGGAGATTCAGGATGACAACAAGGCCGAATATGCAGCAAAATTGAACAAGGGTGAGGCGGCCATGGATTGGTGCCGCAGCGCCCAGGAGCTGGGACGGCAGGTACGGGCATTTAATCCCTGGCCGGTGGCCCAGACCCAACTCTCCGACAAGGTGCTACGGATTTGGGCGGCCGAACCACTATCTGGTGGGGAGGGCGCTGCGCCTGGAACGGTCCTGGCCTGTGACCGCGAGGGGATAGATGTGGCTACCGGGGATGGGTTGCTGCGGATCAAGACCCTGCAACTGCCGGGCAAACGCGCTATGAATGCAGCTGATTTTCTAAATGCCCACTCCCTGGAAGGGGTCACTCTTGGCTAAAAAACACTACAACCAGAACAAAGGTCAATCAGCAGTCAAGGGCAGCAAGACAGATCTTGGCCCACGGGTAGTGGCGGCTAAAATTATCTGTCAGGTGGTGGCCGGTAGTTCACTCTCCGATGTCTTGGCGGCGGGGCTGCTGGAGGTGCCATCACAGGATAAGGCCCTAGTGCAGGAGCTGTGCTACGGCGTGTTGCGCTGGTGGCTGCGCCTGCGCTGGATCGCCCACAGCCTGCTGGAGCGCCCGCTGAAGCAACGCGACGGTGATCTGGAGGTGCTGATCCTGATCGGCATCTATCAACTTTTGTACATGCGCACTCCAACTCATGCTGCGGTGGCGGAGACAGTGGAGGGGGTTAGGGGGCTGGACAAGCCCTGGGCCTCGGGCCTGATCAACGGGGTGTTGCGTAACCTGATCAGGAATCAGGAGGATCTGCTGGCGAGCATTGATGAGGATGTTGCGGCTGACCTCTCCTGTCCGGAGTGGTTGCTGGGCATGCTCAAAAAGGCCTGGCCGGATGATTGGCGGTCCATCTTGGAGGCCACCAATGGTCGTCCCCCTATGAGCCTGCGGGTGAATGAGAAACGCTGCAGCCGGGACGACTATATCGCTATGTTGCAGAAGGCGGCGGTCGCGGCCCAGCCCATCCCGGAGCTGGCCTCTGGGGTACTGCTGGCTAAGCCGCAGGATGTGTTTACCCTACCAGGTTTTGCTGAGGGCCTGGTATCGGTCCAGGATGGGGGGGGCGCAATTTGCGGCCGGCCTGCTCGATCTGCAACCGGGACAGCAGGTGTTGGATCTCTGCGCCGCCCCTGGTGGCAAGAGCTGTCATCTCCTGGAACTGGCCCCGGACACTGTCGCTCTGACTGCGGTGGATATCCACGCGGATAGGTTGCAGCGGGTGCGGGAGAACCTGGAGCGACTGGGGTTGCAGGCTACCCTGTATACCGGTGACGCTGCTGAGCCGGAGGGGGAGTGGGCAGATGCCAAGTATGATCGTATCCTGCTGGATGTACCCTGTTCTGCCACCGGGGTGATCCGGCGGCATCCTGACATCAAGCTGTTAAGACGCCCAGATGATATAGGCGCACTTGCCAGTTTGCAGCAACAGATACTCCAATCTGCCTGGTCACTGCTCAAGTCTGGAGGGGTGCTGGTCTATGTGACCTGCTCGCTACTACCGCGCGAGAACGAGAAACAGATCAATAGTTTTCTGTCCGAGCATGCGGATGCCGGCGAGCTCCCCATAGATGGGGCGTGGGGCCGGGTTCGTAGCCATGGCAGGCAGACACTGCCGGGAGAAAATTCTATGGATGGTTTTTACTATGCCCGGATTCAAAAACGGCAAGCAACAGTTTGATGTTGCCAGTACCAGATACGTCTTCGGTTTTGTTGTATGATTGCGACAAATAGAAATAAGGAAGAATCTGGGTTGCTTTTTTTTCTCAAACAATTCTACAACCCGAGGCTGGGGTATCTGTGGCTTCTGGCCTGGCTTCTGCTGGCGCCTGTCCTGGCGCAGGCCGCAGAGTTTCAGGTCACCAATCATACCTGCCGTTCCGAAGGCGACACCTTTGTTCTGGACGCATCTATCGAGTTTGATTTTTCTGACAAGGCCATAGAGGCGCTACAGAATGGTGTCCCGCTTACCATAGAGATACACCTGCAGGTAAGGCGTGAAGGGGCCTGGGTATGGGAGAGGGATCTGCTGGATTCCAGAAAGCGTTACCAGATTCGCTATCACGCCCTGGCATCGGTGTATCAGGTGATTGATCTGCAGAGCGGCGCCAGACAGAGTTTTGTCACCCGAGAGGTCGCCTTCTCGGCGCTGGGGGATATCCTGGGACTGCCGGTGATTGAGCATCATCAACTGAAGAAGGGCAAGATCTACAACTTAGAGCTGAAGGCAGCTCTGGATGTAGATTCACTACCATTGCCACTGCGTCCTCTCGCCTATCTCTCGCCAGCCTGGAATCTCTCCAGCGAGTGGAGCTCATGTCAAATTCGCCGGTAAGACGATTTAGTGTGGGAGCGCTACCGGTGGTGGCACTGCTGGCCCTGCTGCTGATCTCTCTGCACTTCATGAGCAGCGCGGTCCAGAACACTGAAGAGCTGAGCCGCATCTTTATACCGCTGCTGTTGTTTACCCTGTTTGGCATTCTGGTGCTAGTGGTGTTGGTGGTGGTGAATGTGGTGCGCCTGCTAAAACGCTACCGCAGCCAGGCAGCCGGTTCCCGCCTTACCCTGCGCATGGTGGTGATCTTTGTGGCGCTGGCCCTGGTGCCGGTATCGGTGGTCTATTTCTATTCGCAACAGTTTCTGATGCACGGCATTGAAAACTGGTTTGATGTGAAGATAGATCAGGCCATGGAAGACGCCCTGGATTTGAGTAAGGCCTCGCTGGACCTGCATCGGCGTGAGCGGTTGCGCACCACCAACCGGATGCTGACGGAGCTGGATGAGGTGTCGGTGGCTGGAATGACCATTAGCCTGGAGGAGATGCGTGATCGCTACGGTGCCACTGAGTTGACCCTGATGGACAAGTCCGGGGTGGTGATAACCAGCAGTAATGCCGATCCCTCCGTATTGGTCCCGGATATCCCGGATATGTCCATCCTGCAGCAGGTTGCAGTTGGCAGCGGCTATATTGGCCTGGCCCCCATCGGTGATCTATCCGAGTTATATATCCGGGTGGTGGTACCGGATGTGGTGCGGCCGATGATTTTACAGGCCATGTATCCCACCTCAGATTCAATCAGTGAACTATCAGAGAAGGTGCAGCAGTCCTACAATCACTACAAGGAGCTGGCCTATCTGCGCGAAAGCATCAAGAGCACTTTCACCCTGACTCTGGCTTTAGTTCTGTTATTCAGTCTGTTTTCGGCCATATGGGCGGCATTTTTTACCGCCATGCGTCTGGTGGCGCCGGTGGCGGATATTGCCGAAGGCACCAAGGCGGTGGCAGATGGAGATTATAGCGGGCAGTTGCCGGTGCCGGAGCACAAGGATGAGATCAGCACCCTGGTCACCTCATTCAATACCATGACCCAGCGTATCTCTCAGGCGCGTGATGTGGCCGAGAGTAGCCAACTCCAGGTGGAGGCCCAGCGTGCGTATCTGGAGACCGTGTTGGGAAATTTATCCTCCGGTGTTATGACCTTCGATCCGGACGGCAACCTGAGAACCGGCAACCGGGCCGCCGGAGAGATCCTGCGGGTGGATGTGGACAGTATGTTGGGAGAACGGCTACAGACGTTGGCTGGGCACTCACAGAAGATGCAGCAGTTTGTGGATCTTCTGCAGCAGCCGCTATCGGAAAAGGAGCAGGACTGGCACAGTGAGATAACCCTGTACGGGAGTGAGGGGCGACAGGTGCTGCACTGTCATAGTACGCCGCTGGCCGGCCTGGGGGATGAAAACAAGAGTGGTCATGTGCTGGTGTTTGACGACATAACCACCCTGATCAAGGCGCAGAGGGATTCGGCCTGGGGCGAGGTGGCGCGACGACTGGCCCATGAGATCAAAAACCCGCTCACACCAATCCAGCTGGCGGCTGAGCGACTGCGACACAAATATTTGCGCAAGATGGACCCGGAGGACGCCGCAGTGCTGGATCGCTCCACCCACACCATCGTGCAGCAAGTGGAGGCAATGAAGGAAATGGTCAACGCCTTCTCAGACTATGCGCGTCCGCCGAAAATGAATCCGCAGCCCCTGATACTGGACCAACTAGTGGCCGAGGTGCTGGAGCTGTACGGGCATGCGGTCGCGGATATTGAGCTGGGATCGGATTTGGCCTCGGAGCAGGCGCAGATTGAGGCGGATCCGGTACGTATGCGCCAGGTGGTGCATAATCTGGTGAAGAATGCCCAGGAAGCGGTGCTGGAGAATGGCGGCGGCCGGGTAGAGGTCAACACCTGTCAGAAATTTGAGGCCGACTGCCAGTTTGTAGAGTTTATGATATCCGACAATGGCCTTGGCTTTAATTCTCAGAATATGACCAACCTGTTTGAACCCTATGTAACCACCAAGGCCAAGGGTACTGGTCTGGGGTTGGCCATTGTGAAGAAGATCATTGAGGAGCATGGGGGTATGATCTGGGCAGAAAATCGTAGTGAAGGTGGTGGTAGGGTGGTGTTCCGCCTGCCCACAATGACCTCGGACAAGAGCGTTAGGGCTAACTGCCCCAGTATCCCTGCAACCGACAACCTGGTCGTAAGCCCGGGAAACAACATTGAGGAACAGTAGATGAGCATGTCCCACATACTGGTGGTGGATGATGAGCCGGATATCCGAGGCTTGGTGAAGGAGATCCTGGAAGATGAGGGCTACTCTGTGGCCGTGGCGGAAAACGGAGCGACCGCCCGCAGCGCCCTGCGTGATCGTCGCCCGGATATGGTGCTGCTGGATATCTGGATGCCGGATGTGGATGGCGTCACCCTGTTGAAAGAGTGGTCTGAGGATGATGGTCTGCCTTGCCCGGTGATCATGATGTCGGGGCATGGAACGGTGGAAACGGCGGTGGAAGCTACCCGTTTTGGCGCCTACGATTTTTTGGAAAAACCGCTGTCGCTGGCCAAGCTGTTGCTTACGGTGGAGCGGGCGCTGGAGGCGGATAAGCTGCAGCAGGAGAACCTGGGGCTACGGCGTCATGTGCAGCATGTGGTGGAGCCTGCCGGCAAAAGCCCGGCAATCCAGAGGTTGCGGGAGCAGGTGAAACGGGTGGCCCAGCACGACTCCTGGGTGCTTATCACCGGACAGGCCGGTACCGGTCGCGAGACCTTTGCCCGCTATCTGCATAGCCAGAGTTCGCGTCGTGACGGGTTGTTTGTGGATATGGGGGTGTCGGCCATTGCCCGTGGAAATTCAGCGCGTGAGTTGTTTGGAAGTGAGAAAGATGAGCGCATCCAGTACGGCGCACTGGAGCAGGCGCGGGGTGGGACCCTGTTTCTGGATGAGGTGGCCGATATGGATCTGGAGGCCCAGGCCCAGTTGTTGGGGGCGCTGGATACCGGCTCCTTTCTGCGTATTGATGGAACCGAACCGGTGGAAATTGATGTGCGCATAATCGCTGCCACCAAGCGTGACCTGGAACAGGAGGTGCAGGAGGGACGTTTTCGGGAGGACCTGTTTTATCACCTGAATGTGGTGCCGTTGAATATCCCCCCCCTGCGTGAGCACCCAGAGGATGTGCCGGACTTGTTAAGCTTCTACATTGATCATTTTGTGCTGCACGAAAAGCTTCCATACCGACATTTCAGTGTGGGAGCACAAAATTTCCTGCGTAACTATACCTGGCCGGGCAACGTCAGAGAGTTGAAGAATATGGTGCAGCGACTGCTGATTCTGGGCACCGGGGAGGATATCACCCAGGATGAGGTAGAGTCGGCCGTCACTGGTCGTGAGGTGTCTGTCATGACGGATGTAGGAAGCATGTTCTCAATGGACCAGCCGTTGCGGCAGGCGCGGGAACAGTTTGAAAAGGCGTACCTGGAGTACCAGTTGCAAAAACATGGTGGAAACGTCAGCAAGACCGCGGCGGAGGCAAAGATGGAGCGCACTCATCTCTACCGCAAGTTGAAGTCACTGGGGATTGAGATCAAGGACAAAAAGTAGGATCTGATGTTACCTAGCCCAGGCGACAGTGCCGTCTGGTTGTGTTGGAACAATAAACCTAATATATAGAGATGAAAATAATCATTCTTGGTGCAGGGCAGGTTGGTACTTCCGTGGCCGAAAATCTGACCATGGAAGACAACGATATTACGATCATCGATAAAAACGGTGATCTGCTGAAGGCGTTGGAAGATCGCCTGGATCTGCGCACCATCCAGGGCCATGCGGCATATCCTGACGTGCTGCTGCAGGCAGGCGCGGAGGATGCAGATATGATTCTCGCGGTCACCAATAGCGATGAGACCAACATGGTGGCGTGCCAGGTGGCCTACAGCCTGTTTCGCACCCCAACCAAGATTGCGCGCGTCAGGTCCCAGGGTTTTCTCAAATATCCCGAGCTATTCAAAAATGATGTACTGCCGGTGGATCTTCTGATCAGTCCCGAGCAGCTGGTTACCGACTACATCTTTCGTCTCATCAAGTATCCCGGCGCCCTTCAGGTTCTGGACTTTGCCGGTGGCAGAATCCGGCTGGTGGCGGTCCGGGCCTACCATGGCGGTCCGCTGGTGGGGCATAAACTCAAGACCCTGTACGATCACATGCCGGATGTGGATGCCCGGGTGGCGGCCATCTACCGCAAGGGTAAGGCGATACTGCCTGAAGGCGATACCGTGGTTGAAGTGGATGATGAGGTGTTTTTTATCGCTGCGGTGGAGAATATCCGTGCAGTGATGAGTGAATTGCGGCGACTGGAAAATCCGTTCAAACGGGTGATCATTGCTGGTGGAGGGAACATCGGCCGCCGCTTGGCGCTGGATCTGCAGCAGAACTATCAGGTGAAGGTGATTGACCGCGGCAAACAGCGGTCAAAACAGTTGGCCGAAGAGCTGGATCGCTGCATCGTATTGCATGGTGATGGTGCGGATGAAGATCTGCTGCTGGATGAGAATATTGAGAATACCGATGTGTTCTGTGCGATCACCAATGATGACGAGGCCAATATCCTGTCGGCGATGCTGGCCAAACGTTTGGGAGCGCGCAAGGTGATGGCGCTGATCAACCGGGCCTCGTATGTGGATCTGGTGCAGAGCGGTCCCATTGATATAGCGATTTCTCCACAACAGGCAACCATCGGCAGTCTGCTGGCACACGTACGACGGGGTGATGTTGAGGTGGTGCACTCCCTGCGCCGGGGTGCCGCCGAGGCGATTGAGGCCGTGGCCCATGGTGACTCCACATCCTCCAAAGTGGTGGGCAAGACGATAGAAGAGATTAAGCTTCCCAAGGGGACCAGTATTGGTGCGATCATGCGTGGCGAAGAGGTTCTGATCGCTCATCACGATACGGTGATTCACTCGGAAGATCATGTAATCATGTTTTTGGTGGATAAGAGCCGTATTGCCGATGTGGAAAAGCTGTTTCAGGTGGGTGTCACCTTTCTATGATGGCGCTTTTGTCCCAGCCCGTTCCAGGCGTGCAGGTCATGCCACTGTTATGCGGTGAGAGTGTATGAGATTTGCTGTGGTACAACGTATCCTCGGCATCCTTATGCTGGTGTTCAGCCTAGCCATGTTGCCGCCGATGTTGATCTCCCTGCTGTATGGTGATGGGGCCCTGCTAGCGTTCGTTATTGGGTTCTGCGGTATCTTTGTCACCGGGACCCTATGCTGGTATCCAGTGCGCCGCCAGAAGCGCGAACTCAGGTTGCGGGACGGTTTTATGGTCGTGGTGATGTTCTGGACCGTGTTGGGACTGCTGGGTGCGGTTCCATTCATGCTGGCAGAACATCCGCATATGTCCATGACGGATGCGGTTTTTGAGTCCATTTCTGGTCTCACCACCACCGGGTCCACGGTGATAGTTGGTCTGGATGACCTGCCGAAATCCATCCTGTTTTATCGTCAGCAGCTACAGTGGCTGGGTGGTATGGGTATCATCGTGCTGGCGGTTGCGGTGCTGCCTATGTTGGGGATTGGTGGTATGCAGCTGTATCGGGCTGAGACCCCCGGCCCCATGAAGAACTCCAAACTAACCCCCAGGATTACCGAGACTGCAAAGGCCCTGTGGTTTATCTATCTGTGGTTGACCGTGGCCTGTGCTCTGGCCTTCTGGGCAGCTGGCATGACCTTGTTTGATGCCGTGTCCCACGCATTTTCCACCATCGCCATCGGTGGGTTTTCCACCCATGACCAAAGTATCGGTTATTTTGATAGCGCCCTGGTCGAGATTGTTGTGGTGCTATTTCTGCTGCTTTCCGGGATCAACTTCGCCCTGCATTTTGTGGCGGTAAAGCGCCGGGATATTTGGATCTATCTGCGTGATACCGAGTTCCTGTTCTATATAGTGGTGCTGGTGACGGTTTCCGTACTGGCCAGTGCGGTGCTTTATTCGACTGGAACCTACTCAGATCTGGGTCGGGCCATCTCCAAGGGGGTGTTTCAGGCTGTGTCCATCGGCACTACAGCTGGATTTACCACCGCTGATTACTCGGTCTGGCCGGGGTTTGTGGCCATTCTCCTGCTGTTTTCCAGCTTTATTGGAGGTTGTGCCGGTTCTACCGGTGGTGGCATCAAGGTGATCCGTTTTCTACTTCTGATCAAACAGGGTATGCGCGAGATTAGCCGCCTGATACACCCCAGCGCCGAGATCCCGGTGCGGGTGGGTGGTAAGGTGATAGAGACCAGGGTGGTGGAGGCGGTGTGGGGCTTTTTCGCTCTATATGTGGCCTGCTTTGTAATGATGTACCTGGCGCTGTCCCTCACCGGATTGGATCTTATGACCTCATTTTCGGCCGTGGCGGCATCTATCAACAACCTGGGCCCCGGTCTCTCCACCGTGGCCTCCAACTATGCGGGGTTGAATGATCCTGCCAAGTGGATACTCTGTTTCGCCATGCTGTTAGGGCGGCTGGAGATCTTCACCCTGCTGGTACTGTTTTCCCGCACCTACTGGCGTATGTAGTTCCCTTTAGTTGCTCGGGGTTGGAGTCAATCCATCCACCCATATTATTTTTGCCTAAGGACGTCGGTTTGATTAACTCCGACCCCTGAGGTTGATTCAGCCTTGGTTCATGCTCCCTTCCTTATCCTTAAATTGAATCTCAAACAATATAGGAGGATTTGTCATGAAAAGGTATCTAACTGGAACGCTACTGTTTTTGCTGACCCTTGGTTTGGCCATGCCGGCCTTTGCCAGGACCTCACCGTATGACCTGGAGAGGTCTCAAATGCGGCGTATACAGCAGGGTATTATTTCAGGTGAATTGACCAGAAAAGAGGTCAAGATATTGCGTCTGGAGCAGCGCGATATTCGGCGTATGAAACGACACTTTATTAGAGATGGAAGAATCTCCCGGTATGAGCGCCGGATTCTGAGAAAACGCTACGCCAGGGCGGGTCGGCATATCTATCGCCTTACACATAACTACCGTACTCGTTACGTCTATGGCTCGTATGCTCCAGGGTATTATGGTGGCCAGGGTGTAGTCGGTTTCTCTTTCGGCCACAGATTTTGAGTCCGGTCGCCGCTGAGGTCAGGTCTGTTTAGATCAAAATAGTACCTGACCTCGATCGCCGCAAAATTACATGTTGT
>CAZVME010000099.1:0-9686 GCA_964628835.1 uncultured Gammaproteobacteria bacterium
AAGACCAGTAGTGTGTCTAAATGGATAATACCATGGCCGGATGTTAGAGAGAGTGGGGCCAGTAGATTTGCTGTTGTGGTATGGCTAAGTGCCGAAGGGAATCCAGCTCCAATTCAGGCCGTTGCTGGATGGTTGAATCAGTAATCAGTTGATAACTGAAAGTCTGCACGGGGAATTGATACATCCATCTATGGCAGGTGGATGGAGAAACAACCACCTTTCAACTTGCTATTATTACTTAGTTGGATAAATCCTGTTCTACCTTGATTTTGATGCATTTGGGCAACCAGGTTGGCAAAATGAATCCCGAGCAGGGTTCTGCCATTGGCTATTTCCTTGTTATTGCTCCCCGCCTCCTGTGCCTTGAGCATGGCAGCGGTAAACCCGGAGCCATCATCTTCCACGCTGATAACCAGAAACCCATCCGACTCAATCGCCGA
This sequence comes from uncultured Gammaproteobacteria bacterium, assembly GCA_964628835.1. GTDB lineage: Bacteria > Pseudomonadota > Gammaproteobacteria > Chromatiales > Chromatiaceae > JAAGZL01. The sequence goes on from CAZVME010000099.1 coordinate 441, forward strand.
TAACTCTATTCTGCTTTCGCTGTAGCGCAGAGCGTTACCAATTAGATTGTTGATGATGCCGTGTACCAATCCCTCATCAAAATAACCCACAAGGTTATCTGCACAATCACAGGCCAGGGCGACATTGCTAGCATTGGCAATTGACTGGTTTTCGGCAATGGACTCCTGCAGAAAACTGTGCACATTTATTTCATCAATAACTGCTGAAACCCGTTCATTCTCAATTCGGTACAGGGTTAGCAGCTCGATAATATTATTGTTCAGACGCTTTGCTTCTTGCTGTATTCCGGTGATCTTTGCCGATTTATTAATGTCTGGTGGTAACTCATCAACAACTTCATCTAGACGGTTGATAACCATACCGAGTGAGTTCTTCATGTCATGAATGATAGATGCAAGTACGTCGTAAAATACCATATTCCAAACCTTTACTATTTTTGGCCCAATAGGTCAATTGCTCTCTTCTTTAGATTCAGAAACGTTCTGTTATCTGGCTCTATAATCTCTACGCGTCTGAGGTATTGCTGCAGCTGTTTTGCTAGCTCCATGGTTGGTCCAGACTGTTCCATAAACATCAGGAAGGTGCGCGCTGCATTTAGGTTTACCAGAATATTGGCAGGCATACCCTCTGCTGCCTCTTTGAACAGTTGCATGGCTTCTTCCAGCTTGCCGCTCCGTACCAGTTTGGCGCCATCATTGTTCAGATCAACGATCTTCTCCTTAATCTTGGAAATAAAAGCCTTGGGATTTTTTTCCAGATTTAGATCGCCCAGAGTATCACTTATCTCTCTAAGAATTTCTGCGTCAGTGTGGTTGTTGCTTGCGGCCTGGTGCAGAATTGTTTTTGCCTTCTTCTCGTCACCTGCATGTGAGCAGGCCTTGGCCATATCAATAGCAATCTTAGGAGACGTGTTGGTGCCGAGCTTCTGGTACAATTCGGCTGCAAGTTGCATATTCTTCTTAGCCGTCTCTTCATCTTCCAGGATTATGCTGTTCGATATGGCGGTATAGAGCTCGGCCTCTGGGTTGTCCTTAAAGTTTTTTGCTATCTCTCTAACATAGCGTTCCGCATCATCCTGCAGACCTTTTTTAGCCTTGATCTGTGCAAGGTTGGAAAACATTGAAGGATGTTTGTAAATTGAGTGCTTGCCAAGATTGATAGCCTGACTCAGTGCCTTTTCTGCAGTTTTCTCATCGCCGTTCTTTAGCGCCAGCTCGGCTAATGCCTTTTGCCGTGGAATTGCCTTTGCAGAAAGAATTACACCCCTGCGCAACACCTCCTGTGCAGCTTCCAGTTCATCCAGCATCTGTTGGGTTTTGGCCAGCCAGTCGTACGCTGCCATAAATCGCTCATTTTCTCTGACCAGTTCACTGAAAATCTGTTTTGCTTCAGGATAGTTCTCTTGGTAAAACCGAGTCTTTCCCAGGCCCAATTTAGCCCAAACAATTTCACGATCATTCAGAATATTCTGATAGATTGTTGCCGCTTCGTCATAGCTGCGTTCCTGAATGGCAAGTTCAGCCTTGAGGCGAATCAGGATATTATGATTCATGCTTTTCTGTGCCAACTTGGCATCAATCAGGCGGTTGGCAAGATTATAATTATAATTGTCAACTGCGCACTCTATCTCCACCAGATCAGCCTTTATTTTTAGCAGGTTGCTCAGGCGCTGGCCAAGAAGATCCTTGGTAAAAGGTTTTGATAGATAAGAATCTGGTTCGTATTCAACTGCACCCATTACCATTACCCGGGTGTTATCGGCGGTTACCATTATAAATATAGTGCTGACTCCAATCAGCTTACGGTGCCTTATCTCTTCCAGGACCTGCTGCCCATCACGCCCTTCACCCAGATTGTAATCACAGAGTATTACGTCATAACGTTGTTTTTCTATACTGTGGATGGCTTCTCTGCCATTTGAAACAGAACCAATGTCCATCACACCAAACGACAGCAACATGTTTCTCAGTACGCTACGCATGTCAGCATAGTCGTCAATGATGAGGAATTTCAGATTTTCAATCTTAATACTCATAGATTTGTCGTATTAGTGTAATCCAAACGTTAATTCTTATGGTGTTGAATATAAAGAGTAATGTAGACAGATTCTATCCTAAAACAGAGTGTGGTACGACATGAGTAAGCAGCAACTGCCAGGCATAATTCACCTTGGTGATTTAGTGGTATGCCCCGGATCTGGAATACTCCACTAATACATCGGCAGGAGGCCAGAATTACTGAATGTTTAGCAGCGAGATAAGGAATAGAATAATTAGAAACAGGATTAGGCTCACTCCCTGCCAGAGGCGCAGGGGGGCGTTCCAGAAATGGCAATTCGGCTGGGTCTTTGAAGCACTCATTTGGGTTATTCAGGTCATGCAAAAATTCTGATAGGGTGTCGTAACGTCTGGCCAGATTGGGGTTTACTGCCTTTTCCAGGGCCGAATCCACCCATGATGGTATCTCGGGATTGTATCTTCGCGCCGGAGTTAGGCCCAGACATAGATCTGCCACCACGGGAGTGGATAGAGTACCTGTTTGCCCAGGGTGCGTTATCCGCCCAGGAAAGGTCCAATCTATTATCTGGTAGGGCCCCGGTGGTGTGGAGGACATGAGATGCATCATCTGTGCCTGCAATGGCGTGGGTGAAAAGAGTATCCTGGATGGAATCGGAACCCAGGGTCTGAACAGTGTGGAACAGATCAAAGCATCTATGGATGCCGGGACCAGCTTCGGTTCATGTATCCCTGATATCAAAGGGCTGTTGGCCAGCTGTGGGAAAAACCCCTAATAATGCGACTTTCTGTTGCTGAATATTTCTCGAAAAACTGGCATTATATTGTTCGTTCACTCGGGACATGAAATCAGAACTGCTGGCTCCAAACCGGACATAAATAAAATCAGAGTATTGAGTGCAGCCATGAAAATTACCATTACTATTCAAGATACGGAAGATGGACAGATAAAGGTCTCGGAAGAGCGTGCTCCAGGAGTGGATGAGGATGCCACTTCTGTGACCTCAGCCAGCGCCCTGGCCGATGCCATGTTTGAGCTGATGGATCAGCTTGGAGAAGTTGATTGAGGAAGCTCTAATTTAACCAAAGCCTTCTTAAGAGAGATAGATTTCACTCAACTGAACAGCACTGGGAGCTGCAGACTCCTGGTGTCTGCAACTGCCTTACGTTGCGGCAACAGATCCGCAACCTTTCTCACCACCTTTTCTCCGGTCGCCCGGTAAGATGACAGCTTGCCGCCATATATGCTCAGGAGCAGGGGGCTGTTTTTCTTGTCTCGATGCAGAATGGTTTCTCGGGAACGATGAAATATCTTATTGTCATCACGCTGCAATACTCGCAATCCGGCAAAACTGGATGTGACCATGGAGCGGTCTACCTTGTTACTAAAATAGTGTCGGTACACATCCAGTAGATAGTCGGTTTCCTGCTCGGTTGGCTTAACCTGCGCCGGATCTCCCTGGTAGTTGGTCTCTGTAGTACCAATCAGCGTGTCCTGGCCCCACGGCATCACCAATACCGCCCTTTGATCCTGTGGTGCCTCAATATAATAAACCCCATGTTCCAAAGCACCCGGAAGCAGTATATGTGTACCCTGAACCAGATCGATATCCAATGCTGTTGGCATGGGTTTGATTTTCTGTAGTGTGGTATTGATCCATGGCCCTGTGGCATTGATCAGGACTCTGGTTGTAACAGAGTGGGCCACTCCAGCTTTTTCATACACCACACAACATCCATTTGCCTCCATGCTTGCACTTTTAAACTCACACCCAAGTTCTGCATTTGCCCCAAGCTGGATGGCGGATTGTAGTACGGCCTTGGTTAATGCCTGATCATCGGTTTGGGCGTCGTAGTACTGAAATACCTGTTTCAGGCCAGTGGTTTTCAGACCATCCAACTGGTCCCAGTCTGATTTGGGAATCCGACTGAACCTCTTGCCGCCCAACAGGGTATACAGGGTGAGTCCCAACATTATGGTGAAGGGGCTGCGGTGGGTGTGTTGGTACACCGGGATCAGAAAGGGGACCAGCTTTACCAGATGGGGGGCGTTTTTCAGTAGTCGACGCCGTTCGGACAGACATTCCCAAACCAGTCCAATCTGGGCCGTTTCCAGGTAACGCAAACCACCATGAATCAGTTTGGATGAGCGACTGGATGTTGCCAATCCCGGCTTTTGGTACTGCTCCAGGACCAGGGTCTTATAACCAGCAGCCGCAGCGGCCTGGGCTACTCCTGATCCGTGTATTCCTGCACCTATTACTGTTACGTCATACTCCATGGTAACAGGCTTTATTTAGTAGGGTTGAGTGCTGCAGCATGGTCCCGATATCTCTGGTTTCGATGAGATCTACTCCAGTCTTTCCCCAATCCAGTGCCACCTCTGGTGATATAATGTCATACAGCATCCAGCACCATGATCCAGACCATGGCGTCTCGTGTGGTGGCAGCTTGTGATGATTACAGATGAGATAATCGGGTTTCAGCGAAATCGCCTGCATTTTATATTCATGATTGTATTCATGCAGAACCCAACCAACATTTAGTTCACTGTTGCTGCGTGCATACTCTACTGCGTCATGACTGAAAGATATCAATACGCAGTTATCACTGTGTGGCGTCAGTTGCTCCAACAGCGGGTCCATAACTTTCTGTACTCCCCAGTGTTGCAGGCTCTCTTCCTTGATCTCGACCATGATCTTCAACTGAGGATAGTGGGATAGTTTTCTCAGTACTGTTTCCAGGGTAGTAACCGGCAGGGGATAAAACTTGTGTTCAAACCGATCCTGCTCATGCAGGCTGATGGTCTTGAGCTCCTTAAGGCCGATATCAAAAATTGTCTTCTTAATCTTGGCCGTGCGCTCCAGTGATGCATCGTGCAGCAGGATGAAGTTGCCATCTCTGCACATCTGGAGATCAAACTCGATCCAACATGCACCAGCATCCATTGCTGCCTTGAGCCCCATCCAGCTATTTTCCGGGTACTTTTCCATATAGCCGCGATGGGCCACCAGTTGCGGTATTCCATTGCTACCCACGGCCGGCTCCTTCAATTTGACTACAAAGCATATCTATAAACAGCTCGAAGCGTGATTTAAGCTTGTTATCTGCTCTGGGCTGAAACCAGTCATACTCTGAACTCCCCCAGCTTTCTGGTTGACCTGAAGCAATCCAGGCGATACCTCTAATTGTAGACTCACTCTGGCGCAGACGTTTGACCTGAAGTCCGGTCAGATCTGCCAGCCTCTGACAAATTCCATCCATCTGCGACAGGCCTCCGCTTAAATGCAGTTCGCTTAGCTGTTTGACCTGTTGAATCTCCAAGAGGTTTTGATATATCAGAAACAGGATACTCTCGCACACCCCGGCTATCATCTCAGCTTCAGAATACTGACCATGGTCATGGAGAAACTGCGGTTCCAGACCAGATCGCCACCAGGGAGACCCCAGGCCACCAACCGTATTTAGGAACAGCGCTGGCTTGTTAGTCTGTTCTAGCGCAGATTCGAGCTTCAGGCTAAGATCGCTGATGTGATGGCGCTCTGAGAGCCACTGCAGGGCATTCCCCGCGCCGTTTATTGTGGCCTCGGTTAGATAGCTGGTTGTGGTTTTGTCACTGTAGGCGATGGTCGACAGCAGCCATGGCAAATTGTTATTTGCCGGTTGCGGCGTAAGAATGAAAGCCCCGCTTCCCATATTAATCAGGGCGGTGTCAGCATCTGCTAGCCCCGAGCCAAACCAAGCCGCGTTCTGATCTCCATTCATGGCGGTTATGGGTATGCCAACTCCTTTCAGTTCACCATAATCATGGTAGATGGGGCAACAGTTAGGCAACAGCTCAACCGGTACGGTAAACAAATCTGCCAGTGATCTGGACCACTCCATTGTGGAAATATCCAGAAGCTGGGTGCGCTGGGCGTTGGCCTGATCCACCAGGTCGGTATCAACAGTGCTAACTCTGGATAGCAGATAACTGGAGAGTGGCCCGAATGTGCGGCCCTTGGTGGGTGCAGCGTTATGTATCAGCCAGTGCAGTTTGCTGGCGCCATAGTGTGCCGAGAGGGGAAGGCCGGAACAGCGTTGTATTTCATCTGCATTGTGTCGGAGCGAAGCCAATTGCTCCTGACCACGGGTATCCTGCCAGTTAATGGCGACTGAAGGATTATTGCCTTTGGCCTCCCAACTGAGAACCGTTGAGCGTTGCGTGGCAATCCCGCAAACCTCCACTAAGGAACGCACTGCTTTTGGCACCCGAGCGAGTACCTGTTCTATGACACTCTCTACGGATTCTGCCAGCTCATTTGCATCTTGTTCAACCAGGTTGATCCCCGGCCTGGTTGCTGCCACCGGCAGCGATGCGTGCGCCACAACCTCACCATCCACATTAAGAATGGATGCGCGTGTGGATTGTGTTCCCTGGTCAATAGCCAATACATAGCTCATATGTATAAAGGTAGCTGCTTACCAGGGCTGGAGTGAAGGCTGGGAGTACCGCATCGGCAATCCGTCAGGGAGTGTTTTGGGCCATCAGCCTTGTACATCCAGATAACCGCGCTCTATGGCCGACTCCAGGGCCTGCACAGCGGTAACCAACTCTTCATAAGTGGTGCGGAGAAGGTTTAGTTGATCAACCTGTCCGGGCGCTGGGGTCTGGTCTTGAACCACAGCTGCCACATCAAACAGCTCCTTCAGATATGCAGCCCTGGTTCTGGCAACCATACTGAGCACCGGGTTCAGATCATCCAGGGTCAACTCAGGGATGACCGGTTGATTATGTTCCGGTTTAATTGCTTTATTCTACTGCTGATTTCAAGCAGAAGTCTGTTGTTATCTAAATCTCCACCAGACATAGCTTTCTCCCATATTTGAAGGATGTCCGTAGCTTTACTGAATGAAGGTGGTATCGGCAAGGGTGATTTGATCTTTAGCTGTACCAGGATGCATCACAGGCAGTTTGGGATAGTGTACTGTCTTGTTGTCTACGTATCTTGCATAATCACCACAGGTTCATGAGCGATCAAATGGCGTGGTGATATGGGGAGTGTCGAGAGCAAGGAAATGGATATGGATGCCGCCCTGGAGGCCATGCCGTCTGGCGGGATGATCCTGACCGTCAACCGGCGTCTGTCTCTGGAGTTGAAGGCTCGCTATGATTGGATCCAGGCAGAACGGGGACACTCGGCCTGGGAAAGTGTGGCTGCGATATCCTGGAGCGATTGGATCGCGTCGCAGTTTCAGACCCTGGTGGATCATGGAGTGTCGGATCAGATCCTGCTCGGCCCCCATCAGTCCCGCATGTTGTGGGAACAGATTATCCGGCATTCCGATGGGGCCAACTCAATTCTTAGACCTGCCAGCGCCGCCCGCATGGCGAGTGAGGCCTGGTCGCTAATCCACTCCTGGCACATAAGTACCGAGCAGCTATCAGAAGCGGCCAACAGTGAGAGCGAACTGTTTACAACCTGGGCCAGCGCATTTCGCCGCAGGTGCCAGCGCGTGGGTTGGCTGGATGCTGCTGTTCTACCCGACCTGATTTCACAACATCTAGACGCCGGAGGCCTCACGTCACCATCCGAGATAATTCTGGCCGGTTTTGATGAGATCACACCCCAGCAACAATCCATTCTTGATCTGCTGCAGAAGAAAGGATGCCAGTTAAAATTCCTCGCTCCACCTGTACACTCCGGCACCGCACAACGGGTCCAGGCCACAGACTCCGCCCAGGAACTGGAATCTGCCGCTACCTGGGCTCTGAGGCGGCTTCAGCTAAACAGTGAGGCCAGAATCGGTGTGGTGGTCCCGCAACTGGCTGAGCTGCGTACCAGGGTAGAGACCACATTCCAACGCTGCTTCCACCCCGACTCCCTACTGCCTGGAAGCGGGAATCCACTGCCTGCATACAACATCTCCCTGGGTATCCCGCTTAATCTATGTCCACTGGTGGTAGACGCATTCCTGATTCTACGGCTCGCCACCGGGGCGCTTCCCTGCGGTGACCTTAGCCAACTACTGCGCTCGCCCTTCCTGGCAGGTGGTTTGGTGGAGAGGGAGGGTCGTGCGCGTCTGGACCTGTTTCTGCGTGGCCGTATAGGTGAGAGGACCATCTCCCTGGATACCCTGATCCGAAAGGGGCGCGAGTTTAATCGCAGTGAGGAGAGCAGCTGTAAACTAATCCTCCAGGCACTGGATGCATTCCGGCTCAGGCTGGATCACCTGCCACGGAAACAGTCACCCCAGGGCTGGATAGATGAGTTCAATACCCTGTTGAGCACCCTGGGTTGGCCCTGTAATGAAACACTGAACAGTACCGAATACCAGCAGGCATGGAGCTTTAAACAGGCCATGACCGCTTTTCAGATGCTGGGGCAGGTGCAACAGAACATGGGGCTGCAAGATGCCATCGGACGTCTCCAAACCCTCGCCGGCGAGACCCTGTTTCAACCCCAGGGCGAGGCGGCGCCAGTACAGGTTGTGGGCATCCTGGAGGCAGCCGGTCTCAGGTTTGATCACCTATGGGTGATGGGACTCAGCGATGACAGATGGCCACCACCAGCCACACCCAATCCGCTTCTGCCCATCTCCTTGCAACGCAGTTTGAACCTTCCCCACGCCTCACCTCGGCGTGAGCTTGAATATGCCGCCCTTATCACAGAAAGAGTGCTGGCCAGTGCCCCCGAGGTGGTGGTGAGCCACGCCGCCAGCGCTGGAGGCAATGAGCTGCGGGTAAGTCCTCTGATCGCTGAGATCCAGTTAATGACTATGGAGCAACTGGAGCTGGTTCCCACAGCAGATGTGCGCAGGGTGGGGTTTGGTACGGCGGAACTGGAGCAAATGGTTGATGACACAGCGCCGCCACTGCCGCCTGGTAGCCAGCTAAGTGGCGGCAGCAGTCTGCTGGCAGACCAGTCGGCATGCCCATTCCGGGCCTTTGCCAAACACCGGCTTGGGGCCAGGCTGGTTGAAGATCCTGTATCCGGGGTAGATGCCAGGATCAAGGGAATCATGGTTCACCGGGTCCTTCAGGAGCTGTGGGGGCAGCTCGGCAGCCAAGAAAAGTTGTTGCATCTGGGAGCATCTGAACTCAAGCAACTTGTAAGTGATGAGGTTAGCAAAGAGCTGTCCCGGTTGCGGCCATCACGGCCGGAAACCCTTGCCCCCAGGTTTGTGCAGATGGAGCAGGAGAGGGTGACGGAACTGGTCGGGTAGAACAGCAGCATCCAGCCAACCCAC
>CAZVME010000100.1:0-9556 GCA_964628835.1 uncultured Gammaproteobacteria bacterium
CTTTTGGGGACTTGGATGTCCCAAAAGGCATCACGAGATCAAAGACTCGCTTATCCCTTGTCATTCCCGAATATGCCCGTCACCAAGAACGATAAACTTTACTGAGGTAAGCCCCTCCAGCCCCACCGGGCCACGGGCGTGAAACTTGTCGGTGCTGATGCCGATCTCGGCCCCCAGTCCGTACTCGAAGCCATCTGCAAAGCGGGTGGAGGCGTTGACCATCACTGAGCTGGAGTCCACCTCGCGCAGGAAGCGGCGGGCCCGGGTGTAGTTCTCGGTGATGATACTCTCGGTGTGGCCGGAGCTGTGACGGTTGATATGTTCTATGGCCTCGTCCAGGTCTTTTACCACCTTGATGGAGAGGATCGGCGCCAGGTATTCGGTATCCCAGTCTTCGGCGTTGGCCGCTGTGGCCTGTGCAATTAGACCCGTAGTGGTTTCGCAGCCGCGCAGTTCCACTCCTTTCTCCAGCAGCATTCCACCAAGCTCAGGCAGTATTGCTTCAGCGATGCTCTCTGATACCAGCAGGGTCTCCAGGGTGTTGCAGGTGCCATAGCGTTGGGTCTTGGCGTTGAAGGTGACCTGTAGGGCCTTCTCCATATCCGCCTCGTCGTCTATGTAGCTGTGGCAGATGCCGTCCAGGTGTTTGATCACCGGCACCCGGGCATTGTTGCTGATGCGCTCGATCAGGCCCTTACCGCCACGGGGGATGATTACGTCCACATACTCCGGCATGCTGATCAGCATGCCAACCGCCTCGCGGTCGGTGGTGGCTATCACCTGTACTGCATCGGCGTGTAACCCGCTCTTCTCCAGGCCTAGCTGAATGATGCCGGCAATGGCCTGGTTGGAGTGGAAGGCCTCGGAACCGCCGCGCAGTACCGTGGCGTTGCCGGATTTCAGGCACAGGGCGGCGGCATCTGCGGTCACGTTAGGGCGGGATTCGTATATAATCCCCACCACGCCCAGGGGTACGCGCATGTGTCCCACCTGGATGCCGGTGGGGCGGTAGTTCATGTCGAAGATCTCTCCGATGGGGTCGGGCAGGGCGGCGATCTGGCGCAGCCCCTCTATCATGCTGTCGATGTGGGCCTGGGTCAGTTCCAGGCGATCCAGCAGGGCGGCATCCAGCCCCTTCTCGGCACCGGACTGCATATCCTTCTGGTTCTCCTGGATCAGTGCTGCGCGGCCATGATCGATATCATCGGCTATGGCCAGCAGGGCGCTGTTCTTCTCTGCGGTGCTGGCGGCTGCCAGGATCCTGGAGGCGTCCCTGGCCCTACGTCCCACATCTCGCATGTATGTGTTTAAGTCATGAATTTGGTTCGACATTTCTATATAAAACCCGTTTTTGTGTCTGATTGGGTGATTCTATCAAATATCCGGGGTGTGCATGCTATTGGCTAAATTGCCAAGCCTAGATATGGCCCTTGGATAGTCGCAGGCAGCGGGATGGATGCGACCTGGTGTTGGGCCTCAGGGCCTGGAGATTACGGCCTTGCCAGACAGGCGGGTGGTGATCTCCTGCATCAGTTGCCAGGGATCACTTCTCTCTCTGCCCTTGATGGCGCGATCGGTACGGCCGCAGAGTATCAGTAGGCCACGTAGGCTGTTGCTGCTGAGCCGTTGCAGTCCAGTGGCGACCAGCTGCTTGCGCTTCTCCCATATCTCACGTCTGGCGGCGATGGCCTGCTGCGGAGAGCGGCCTTTGCTGGTCTCGTAGGATAGTTCCGCCAACAGGCGGATCTCCCGGGTGAGGGCCCAGAGCACCACCGGGGCAGGGGTGCCTTCACCGCGCAGTCCGTTAATGATCTTCACGCAGTAGGCGGTCTTACCCTGTAGGGCGCTGTCCACCAGATTAAATACGTCATAACGGGCGCTGTCTGATACCGCTTCGGTGAGCTGTTCCAGGCTGATTGTCCCCGGACCATGCAGCAGAAGCAGTTTCTCTATCTCCTGAGATGCAGCCAGCAGGTTTCCCTCGATACGCTCTGCGAGTACGCCTACCACGCCCGGCTCCGGTATCAGTCCACTGTTGCGCATGCGCTGCTCTATCCAGGGTGGCAGACGCTGACTCTCAATGGGCCAGATCTGGATTACCGCCCCGACCTTGTCCAGGGCCTTGAACCATTTGCTGTTGCTTTGGCTGCGCTCCAGCTTGGGCATGGTTAACAGCAGGATGGTGTCTTGCGGTGGGCGTGCGGCGTACTCAACCAGGGCTTTTCCACCCATCGCTCCTGGTTTGCCTGACGGTAGACGCAGGTCCAGGATACGTTGCTGTGCAAACAGGGAGAGGCTGTCTGCCGCATGGCTTAGTTCATTCCAGTCGAAGCGGCGGTCGGCCTCGATGATGCTGCGGTCGTCAAAGCCCTTGGTCCGGGCCTCTAATCTTATCAGGTCGGTCGTTTCGTCCACCTGCAGTGGCTCGTCACCGGTGACAAGGTAGACCGGGTGTAGCCCCTGTTTGAGTTTGCTTGCAAGTTCGTTTGAGCGCAGTCGCATCTGGTTATTTCAGATGGGCCTGTATCCGCAATGTGATTATTCTGGCCAGCTCCTGCTGGATACCCTCGGTCAGTTGTCTCGCCTCTGTGGTTTTTCCCAGCTTCTGCTCCTCGGTGTTTATATAGTTGCGCACCACCTTAATGTCTTGCTTTGGTACCAGGGTCTCGCCGGACGCATCCAACAGGTCAAAGCTGAGGGTGTGCCGCAGTTCGGTTTGCGCTACTTTGCCTGAGCCGTCCACGGAGAGGGTGCGGCTCTTTTTCCGGTAGCTGGAGATGCGCAGCATGGTATTGGCTTCTTTGCGTTCTTCGGTCACCTGTACTGTATTGCTCTTCAGGCGGTGCGACAGTTCCTGGCCCAGGCCTGAATATGTTTTTAGTCCGTTAATGATCACCGGGCTGATAGAGGCCGGCAGCTCAGCACCCTGACGCAGGTGGAAGCCACATCCATGCAGGAAGAGTAGCGTGAGGAGGAGTGTGACCCATCTTATGCCGGGGATCGATTTATGCATTGTTTTCTCCTGAATATTATTCTGTTTGCTCTAGGCAACTATGTTGACCAGTTTGTTGGGCACCACGATCACTTTTTTGACCGGATTGTCCCCGATAAATTTTTGTACTTTGTCATTTGCCAGTGCCGCCTCCTGGACGGCATCCTTGTTCATGTCTGCAGCCACCTGAATTTTGGCCCTGACCTTGCCGTTTACCTGCACCACGTACTGAATGGCATCCCGTTTCAGGGCCGATTCATCCGCCTGTGGCCAATCGCTCTCCAGGATATTGTCACCATAGCCAAGTTTTTTCCAGAGGAAATGGGTGGTGTGGGGCGCTATGGGGCCTAACAGACGCAGGGTTATTCCCATTCCCTCATGCAGCAGGGCCTGGTCGGTGGTATTTCCGCCCAGTTTGTACAGGGTGTTGATGATCTTCATGCAGGCGGAAACCACGGTGTTGAACTGCTGGCGGTGGTAGTCGAAGGAGGCCTGTTTCAGGGTAGAGTGGATCTCCCGTCTGGCGTCCTGTTGTGCCTGGTTCAGTTCTGATAGGGCCTGTGGTAGCGGCATTGGTTTGTCCTCGGCCTCCTCCATGTTTATGGCCAGTGCCCAGAGTCGTTTCAGGAAGCGGTAGGCACCGTCCACCCCTTCGTCCGACCACTCCAGGGATTGCTCGGGAGGTGAGGTGAACATGGTGTAGAGGCGTACCGTATCGGCCCCATAGCGCTGCACCATCTCCTGGGGGTCCACGCCATTGTTTTTGGACTTGGACATCTTCTCCACGCCACCGATCTCCACCGGTTTTCCATCCGCCTGGAGGGTGGCCTCTGTGACGCGTCCCTTCTCATCATATTTGATCTCCACATCAGCCGGGTTGAACCAGTGTCTGTGGCCAGCCTCATCGATACGGTAGAAGGTATCGGCGATCACCATGCCCTGGGTCAGCAGGCGGGTGAAGGGTTCGTCAGACTGGAGTAGGCCCACGTCCCGCAGTAGCTTGTGGTAGAAACGGGCATACAGCAGATGCAGGATGGCGTGTTCGATACCGCCGATATAGTGATCCACCGGCAGCCAGTAGTTGGCGCGCTGGTCCAGCATGCTATCGCTGGCGTCGGGGCAGGTGTAGCGGGCGTAGTACCAGGAGGACTCCATGAAGGTGTCGAAGGTGTCGGTTTCGCGCTCCGCGTCGCCGCCACACTCTGGGCAGCTGGTCTGGTACCACTCCGGCATCTTCTTGATGGGTGAGCCGCCACTGGCGTCAAACTCCACATCCTCTGGTAGCAGTACCGGCAGATCCTGTTTTGGGACCGGCACGGTGCCGCACTTGGGACAGTTGATCATGGGGATGGGCGCACCCCAGTAGCGTTGGCGGGATACTCCCCAGTCGCGCAGGCGATACTGCACCTGCTTCTCTCCCAGCTCTCTGGTGCTGAGGTCAGATGCTATGGCATCTACGGCGGCCTGATAGTCGAGACCATCATATTTGCCTGAGTTTATGCAGACACCTTGCTGTTTGTCGGCATACCACTCCTGCCAGGCGTCGGTGGAGAAGCTCTCCCCTGCAACCTGGATTACCTGCTTGATCTCCAGGCCATAGGTCTGGGCAAAATGGAAGTCGCGTTCATCGTGGGCAGGGACCGCCATCACTGCGCCTTCGCCATAGCCGGATAATACGTAGTTACCCACCCAGATCGGGATGGATTTACCGGTGATTGGATGGTTTACGGTGATGCCGGTATCCATCCCCTTCTTTTCCATAGTGGCCAGATCCACTTCGGCTACGCTGCCCTGATTGCACTCTTCTATGAATGCGGCCAGTTGTGGATTGTTCTTTGCTGCGTGCTCGGCCAGTGGGTGTTCGGCGGAAACGGCGCAGAAGGTGACGCCCATAAGGGTGTCCACGCGTGTGGTGTAGACCCACAGCTGCTGCTGCTTGCCATCCAGCTCATAGGGAAAGGCAAAGCGTACGCCATGGCTCTTGCCGATCCAGTTGCGCTGCATGATGCGCACCTTCTCGGGCCAGCCTTCCATCTGCTCCATCTCGTCCAGCAACTCATCGGCATAGTCGGTAATCTTCATGAACCACTGCGGGATCTCGCGCCGCTCCACCAGGGCACCGGAACGCCAGCCGCGTCCATCGATTACCTGTTCATTGGCCAGTACGGTCTGGTCCACCGGATCCCAGTTCACCACCGAGTTCTTTTTGTACACCAGGCCTTTGCGGAACAGCTCGGTGAACAGCCACTGTTCCCACTTGTAGTATTCCGGTTGGCAGGTGGCCAGCTCGCGGTCCCAGTCGTAGCCGAAGCCGAGCTGCCTGAGCTGTCCCTTCATATACTCAATGTTGGAGTAGGTCCAGTCGGCGGGGGGCATTTTGTTTTTGATTGCAGCCCCTTCAGCCGGCAGGCCAAAGGCATCCCAGCCCATGGGCTGAAGTACATTTTTCCCCTGCATACGCTGGTAGCGGGAGATGACATCACCGATGGTGTAGTTGCGCACATGCCCCATATGCAGCTTGCCGCTGGGGTATGGGAACATGGAGAGGCAGTAGAATTTCTCCCGCTCCGGATCTTCTGTGGCCTTGAAACTCTGATGATTTTCCCAGTAAGACCGGGCCTCTGCCTCAATCTCTGCCGGGTTGAATGTCTTCTGCATTGTTACTGGTCCGAATAGGTGAATCAAAAACTGCACAAGGATACCGTAGCTGCTAGTACTCCAACAAGGTTATATTGATGGATACAGCGCTACCGTGGTGTTCTGCAACAAGGCACAGCGCGTAGGCAATGGCCTTAGTCCTTGTCAAGTGCTGTACGAGCGATGTACAAATTTGTTATTGCATTACTGCCGATTTGGCCCGAGTCAAAATAACGTCTGATTGATCTTGCTATCTGCCGGCTTTGGTTCACACTATTTAATGAGCCCTGAGAAAAACCAGGTTTGGTTTTTTGGTTGCTGACAGGTTGGCGACTGCTGTTGGTCAGGGACCCGATGAAACTCTGCTGTGTGCAGACAGAACTATAAGAATGGGGGGTGGGTGTATGGCTCCAGATAACAATCAAGACCCGTTAGACCGCATGGTGGTTGCCTATGAGAATATGCTCCAACGCGTGGACAATTTGTTGCAGAAGGCGGAAAAGACGGCGATCCCGACCCTGAAGAAGAGTCTGGAACATGCCCGTGAAAAGGCGGTTGAGCTGGATGAGTTGACCAGGGAGGAGGCGGAGAAGATTGCATCATATGTGGAGCGAGACCTGCATGATGCCGCAGGTTTTCTACACCAGACCGGTGAGGAGTTCCGGGAGTGGGTGCGGTTTGATTTGAAACTGATCGAGAACCGCATTCTGGATATGTTCGCCAGTGTGGCAGATAAGACGCGGCTGGAGCTGGGACGTTTTGCCGATCAGGCCAAAGATGCCACTCTCTATCACACCGGAGAGGTTACCGGCCCCGGCACCCTGGTGTGCGGTGAATGTGGTAAGGAGCTGCATTTCCACAAGACCGGGCGTATTCCACCCTGCTCTGGTTGCCATGGAACCAAGTTTGCCCGCGTGGTTGAGTAAGATGTGGGCAGGCTTTGTGAGCCCGCACAACCCAGTACCATAAACCTGGAGTAGCCAGGAAATAAAAACACCCGCGTTAAGCGGGTGTTTTGCATGGATGCTGAAAGATCCTTATTTGATCTTGGCTTCCTTGTACATGACATGCTTGCGGACCTTGGGATCAAATTTTTTGATCTCCATCTTTCCGGTCATGGTGCGTTTGTTCTTGGTGGTGGTATAGAAGTGGCCGGTTCCGGCACTGGATACTAGTCTGATTTTATCACGCATGCTATTTCCCCTTAGACCTTTTCACCGCGGGCACGTAACTCAGACAGTACGGTGTCTATGCCCTTTTTGTCGATGATGCGCATGCCATTGGATGATACACGCAGACGGACCCAACGCTTCTCGCCTTCTACCCAAAAGCGCTTGAAGTGCAGATTTGGCAGAAAACGGCGTTTGGTCTTGTTGTGGGCATGTGAAACATTGTTGCCCGTTACTGGACGTTTGCCCGTGACCTGACACACTTTGGACATGGTTGAATCCTCAAAAAATAAACTGGTTTCCTCCCCACAAGGGGTGAAAGAGGCGGATTTATATCAGATAGGATTCATGGATACAAGTTTTTATGTTGAATTAGCCATTTTTTCATAGCCTTGGGAATTTTGGCGACTATATGCGTAACGGCCCATGGCCGATAAAAACCACATAATTATCAATGCGGTACATGTTATGCTGCATGTTTTTCTGGGATCATTGTCTGGCACGCTGTCCATTAAACCCATCCAATCTCCGCCAGTGAGGTAATCTCACCATCGCCTATGACCAGATGGTCCAGGACTCGGATATCTAACAGGGAGAGTGCCTCCTTGATGTGACGGGTGATCTGGCGATCGGCCTGGCTGGGTTCGGCCACCCCGGAGGGGTGGTTGTGGGCCAGGATCAGTCCTGCTGCATTGTGGCTCAGGGCGCGCTGAACAATCTGCCTGGGGTGTACGCTGGCCCCGTCGATGGTCCCGAAGAACAGCTCTTCATATTCGATCACCCGGTTTTTGTTATCCAGAAACAGGCAGGCAAACACCTCGTTACGCTGTCCCCTGAGCCGGGCGGTCAGATAGTTTCTGGTAGCGTCCGGGCTGGCCAGGGTGTCACTACGGGTAAGGGTCTCCCGCAGGTGGCGTCGTCCCATCTCCAGAACCGCTTGCAGTAAGGCGTATTTAGCCGGACCTAGACCCAGGTTGCCACAGAATTCACTTCGGTCTGCTGCCAGCAGCTTGCGTAGTGATCCGTGCTGCTCCAGCAGATTGCGTGCCAGATCAACTGCGGTCATCCCCTTGATACCGGTACGCAGAAATATTGCTAGGAGTTCGGCATCAGAGAGAGCGGATGCTCCCCGTAGTAACAGTTTTTCTCTGGGTCGTTCATCCGCTGGCCAGTCCGTTATGGCCATAATCACCTCCCTGTATGATTTATTTGAGCTCCGTTACCCGAATACTAAGATGGTTTGCCCCCGGCGGCAAACGGTAAAGATTGGTATCTCGTCTATTAATATTGCCAACAATGAAACACCGCCACGGATGGCGTCATGGGTTTCACGGAGGCAACTGCAAAGACGGGCGTATACTGCCCGAGAAATCCCCACTACAATCCACTCTATCAGTGTGTACAACAGCACTATATTGTTCGTACAGACCTTTGTTGACTTAGTGACTTTTCATCCTTACATCCATGCTTTAGTGTCTGATGGTGCGTTTTCTAAGACCGGTGCTTTTCGTGTGCTGCCGCCAATACCAGGCGCATTGCTGGTAGAACAACTGCGCCATGCGGTACTGGATTCCCTGGTTGAAGACGAGGCGATCACCGAGGGTTTTGCTAACAAACGCTGGCCTGAGAGCACTTAGGGTTTTCTGTTGATAACAAAGTACGTATAGGAGCTAATGACCCGGAAGGTCGCCGCCAGTTGGCCTGCTACATGATCCGTAATCCGTTTTTGCTGGAGAAAATGGAGTACAAGGTGAAGTAGGGTATGGTTGTTTATCGACCCAAGCACCATGCCACTTTAAAACGTAACTTAGATTCGCCACATCCATGTGGTTTACCCTTCGGGCGCCTGTTGGCGTCCAACTTTGCTCCAGGCAAATTTGTCAGATCATGTCGGGAGCCGCTTGGCTGAAGCTTCTTCTGCAACACATACCAGGCCGGGGAGAACACTTGGTGCGTTACTATGGCTGGTACAGCAACCGCAGCCGTGGAGACCGCATTTCTAAGGTTCAGTCTGTCCCCATTGATCCCCATTTTTACTTTGCCCCCAGTTGTCTTTAAATTGTTTTTCCAAGCATGCGGCGCATGGTGCCATCCTTGTCGACAATGTGATGCTTAACTGCACCGGTTACATGCAGTATCAGCGCAATGATAACAATGTCCGCTGACAGACCATGCATATTGTGGCCTATACCAGCCAACATGCCATTTAGTGGGATGACTTCTTGCGGGTTCGTAGGATCTGGGTTTGGAGCCACTAACTCAAGCCCAAACAGATCAACACCGTGCCCGCCCATGGCTGACATAATGAAACCCGAAATAGGCAAAAGTGCCGAACCTATGATTAACAGGTAATGTGCAATTTTCGAAGTTATCTTTTCTGCTTTTGTGTAATCACCAGCCGGTGTTAACCAGCCACTCTTATAACGCCAGATAATGCGTAGCGCGACTAACAACATAATCGCCACACCGAACGACTTGTGCCAGGGATAAAGCGCAAAGACTTCGTTTTCTTCCATGTAGATGCCTGTCACCAACAGGGTGATCATCATGATGCCAACAAGCCAGTGCAGGACGAGTGTATTAGAGCTGAGTTTGTTGTGTGTATCGGTGTTCATTTTGGTTACCTGTCTGTGTTGTGACTGTTGTAAGGTTTTTTTACAACAGGTCAGATGTTTATTGCCGTGTAAGTGATAATGGGGACAGATTGAACCTCCCCCAGTAAAACGGACAAGATTATTGAGGGGCATACCTTTCCTCA
>CAZVME010000101.1:0-8923 GCA_964628835.1 uncultured Gammaproteobacteria bacterium
ACTAACGGAGCCGTAACCGAAGATGCCTAACAGGAACCACGGGAGCATAAACCGACGACTAAACATTCCAGACTCAACCCTCATACATGTAAAAATTACGCAGTGTAATCTGATCCATGTGTCGAGCAAACACAAGCCCCAAACTGACCACTGATCCAGACCACCCCATCAAGACCGGTTAAAAACATGGATTTCCTGACGATTTGACGCTTTAATTACAGACTAATCCAAGGAACAACCTACTGTGGCCACAAAAAAAACCCAACAGAGTGAACAGTTCGTAGACTGGTTTCGCAGCTCATCACCCTATATCCATGCCCATCGGGGACGCACCTTCGTCATCGTGTTTGGCGGCGAGGCGGTGGCCGATACCAGCTTCTCCAACCTGATACACGATATCACCCTGCTGCACGGCCTAGGTATAAAGCTGGTGCTGGTGCATGGCGCCCGGCCTCAGATCGAGGAGCGGTTACGGCTGCGCAAAGCCGAGATGCAGTACATCGACGGCCTGCGGGTAACGGATGATGCCGCCTTGGCCTGTGTAAAAGAGGCGGCCGGAATGGTGCGGGTGGAGATCGAGGCCCTGCTCTCCATGGGACTGACCAATTCACCCATGACCGGTGCTCGCATCCGGGTAACCTCCGGCAACTTTGTCGCGGCCAGACCCCTCGGCATACACAACGGCACCGATTACGGACACACCGGCCGAGTACGCCGGGTGGACGCCAGCGCCATCCATAGTGTTCTAGAGACCGGTTCCATCGCCCTGGCACCGCCACTGGGATATTCCCCCACTGGTGAGGTGTTCAACCTGAGCGCATCAGATGTGGGCAGTTCCATCGCCGTGGCCCTGGGTGCCGACAAACTTATATACCTGTTGGAAGGCAAGGGCCTCACCGACTCCCGGGGGCGGATACTGCCACAGCTGCTGCCGCGGGATCTGGAAGATATCCTGAAACGGCGCAGCAAGATGCCAGAAGAGCTGGCCCAAACCCTGCGCAGCACGGTTAACGCCTGTCGTATCGGCGTGGACCGCGCCCACCTTTTAAGCCGCTCAGTGGATGGCGTACTACTCCAGGAGCTATTCACCCGTGACGGTGCCGGTACGCTGGTTTCAGCCGAACCATACGAGGTCACCCGCACTGCGGAGATCGATGACGTGGGCGGCATTCTGGAGCTGCTGGACCCCATGGAGGAGTCCGGCGTGCTGGTGCGGCGCTCCCGTGAGCTGCTGGAGACCGAGATCAACCGCTTCACTGTGATGGAGCGTGACGGCACCATTATCGGCTGCGCTGCCCTCTACAGTTACGAAAAAGAGCAGATGGCGGAACTGGCCTGCGTGGCTGTGCATCCGGATTACCGCAACGGTGGCCGGGGCGACACCCTACTCCAGGTCATGGAGAAACAGGTCCGCGCACGAGGCATGGAGAAGATTTTTGTGCTCACCACCCAGACCGCACACTGGTTCCGGGAACGTGGGTTTCAGCCCCTGCCGGTGAAGTCCCTGCCCATAAAGCGGCGTGAACTGTATAACTACCAGCGCAAATCCAAAGTGTTCGTCAAGACACTGGGGTAACGCCCCTTCAAGGTAAAAAATAATGGCACACGGATCTAAAAAGGCGGTGGTGACGGCCATCCTGGCCAATAGCATCGTAACCGTCCTCAAGTTTATCGCCGCCATGATCAGTGGCTCGGCGGCCATGATGAACGAGTCAGTACACTCCCTGATGGACTCTCTGAACCAGGCCTTTCTGTTCCTGGGATTGCGCGAGAGCGAACGCCCCGCCGACGCCAGTTTCGCCTTTGGCCACGGCCAGAAAAAGTACCTGTGGAATCTGTGGAGCGCCATCGGCCTGTTCTCCATCGGGGCCGGAGTGGGGTTATCTCACGCCTGGCATGCCTGGCATGAACTGGGGCAGAGCGAAGCGGCGGCGGCAGTGGAGTTCATGGGGCAGACCCTTGATCCACTCTGGGTCAACATCCTAGTGCTAGTGATCGCCTTTATACTTGAGGGTTACTCCTTTCTGGTGGCCCTGAAACAGTACCTGTTAATGATGCGCAGAGACGGCCACAGCAACCCCTTTAGCTACCTGCTCATATCTGACGACCCCACCCTGGTGGCCGTGGTGTTGGAGGACGCGGTGGCCATGCTGGGTCTGGTACTCGCAGCCACAGGTATTGGTCTGAGCGCCATTACCGGAGACGGCATCTGGGATATTGGTTTCTCGGCCCTGATCGCGGTAACGCTGGGGGTAATCGCCTTCTATCTAGGCTGGACCAACATGCGCTTTCTGGCCGACATGCGCGACAGCAAAGCCGAGGCCGCGCTCATGCAAGTGGTACAGGAGCACAAAGAGGTGGAACGTATCCACGATCTACGCTCCATCATCGTGGACGAAAATCACACCCTGCTGGTAGCGGAGATAGAGCTGCGGGAAGAGGCCATAGTGCCTGGGCTTCATGAGCAGATAAACCAGACCCAGGAGCAGATTCTGCAACAGATACCATCCGGCAGACGCAACAACGAACAGGTGATCTGTTACGCCAACTCCCGCGCCGCCGTTCAGGTTACCCTGGCCCGCGCCGAACAGATCATTGATGAACTGGAGGCGGCAGTCCGCGAGATCGTTCCCCGGGTCAGTCACATCACGCTGGAGGTGGAAGGGATCTCAGCCATGGACCCGGCACAGCAAACCTAATCCGAATACCAGCAGCAAACATATTATGAATGACCAGTTTAGAACCTTCGCCAAATACCTCTCCATCCTGTTGTTTCTGATCGGGATCGGACTGTATCTGTTGCCCGCCATCGAGTACACCATCATCGGCATGACCACCACCCCCCGCACCATCAGCGCCCGAGGTGAGTTGGCGGCGGATGAGCAAAACACCATAGAGATCTTCGAGCAGGCCAGCCCGGCGGTGGTCTATATATCCACCTCTAAAAGGGTGGTGGACCCCTGGACCAAAAATGTCATGAAAGTACCCCAGGGCACCGGATCCGGTTTTGTGTGGGACAGCCTAGGGCACGTGGTCACCAATCACCATGTAATCGCCCGCGCCTCTGAGGCGCAGATCAGGCTCAACGATGGCCGCACCTACATGGCGGCACTGGTGGGGAGTAGCCCGGAACACGACCTTACGGTGCTACGCATCCGGGTACCCATCAACCGCCCACCGGCGGTGCCCATCGGCACCAGCGCCGATCTGAAAGTGGGGCAGAAGGTGTTTGCCATCGGCAACCCTTTCGGACTGGACTACACCCTTACCTCAGGGGTGATCTCGGCCCTGGACCGCAGTCTGTCAGGCAGAGAAAACAGCACCATCGACCACCTGATACAGACCGACGCCGCCATCAACCCTGGCAACTCAGGCGGACCCCTGCTGGATAGCGCCGGTCGTCTAATCGGAATCAACACCGCCATCTTCAGCCCCTCAGGCACCTACGCCGGCATTGGCTTCTCGGTGCCGGTGGATACAGTAAATCAGGTAGTGCCGGAGATCATCGCCAAGGGTCGGTACGAGCGACCGCGTCTGGGAGTTGAGATCAACCAGGAGGTGAACGCCGCCCTGCTGCGCCAGCTCGAGTTGGAGGGGGTTCTGATTTTAAAGGTGACACCGGGATCAACCGCTGAAGCCACCGGACTCAGGGGCACCAAGGTTGCAGAAGGCGGAGACGTCATCCCAGGAGACATAATACTAAAACTTGGCAACGTCAAAGTAGCCAGTGTCAGAGAGCTACTGGCGCGCCTGGACGATTTCAGTGTGGGAGACAAGACCACCATCACCATATGGCGCGATGGCACAACTCATCAACTGGATATTGAACTCTAATATCCAGAGGTGAAAACCGATCTCACAAAACACCAAACGACCTCAAACCTCACCACCAAGCTCTATACTAAAATGAACCACAGACAGTATGGAGTCGAGTTATGCATACAGACATATACGCCTACCGTAATCCAACGCATCCAGTTGAGCCGTTGCTGGTGCGCCGCTGGTCACCACGCGCCATGTCAAGAGAGCAGCTAACGGATGCGGAGCTAAGCACACTGTTAGAGGCTGCGCGCTGGGCGCCATCATGCTTCAATGAACAGCCCTGGCGTTTCCTGTATGCCCACCGAGACACACAACACTGGTCGCTATATTTAGATCTGTTGGCAGATGCAAACCAAAGCTGGGCCAAAAACGCCAGCGTGCTTATAACCGTAATCTCCAAACTGGCTTTCAGCCGCAACTCAAACCACAACACAACCCATTCCCTGGACACTGGAGCCGCCTGGCAGAACCTGGCCCTGCAAGCCACCGCGATGGGTCTGGTTGCCCACGGCATGGCCGGGTTTGATTACGCAAAAGCGCGACAGAAACTCCAGATCCCCGAGGACTATTCAGTTGAAATGATGATAGCAGTGGGTCGACCTGGTGATCCTGCGACATTACCCGACGTGCTGCAAGAGAGAGAGCAGCCATCGTCACGAGTTGAGATTTCGGAGTTTAGTTTTGCCGGCACATTCCCCGACTAAAGCTTAATATCCGCAGAGATCATCGACTCCCAAGGAGAATAATAGGAGATGCATATGCACCAACCATAAGATGAACCTGCACCAGTAATATTTGAGTGTTTGGGAAAGGCCCATATGTCGCGACCAGCGCTAATCGCCAAGTGAACATAAAGTCTGCCGATTAAAGAACTAATCAGAGATCCATTCCCCTCCACAACCTGCTACCTCCCCGAATACCGTTTTCATCAATACGCCCAACTCCGGGCAAACAGACCAATATTGACCAGCGTTATATTCTAACATATATTACGGGCAGTAAAGTGTACTTTGCTGGTTGCAGCATCCTTGTTTCCGACCTGACCCAGACCAGTCGCAGCTAATTTGTATACTTTGCATTTTTTTCTTATATCGTTATACCCCATGCAATATAACGATAGAATTCAGGAAATAGAGATGAGTCGAATTTGTTTGTTACGGGTTCTTGCCACAGTCCACATGCTGACATTGGGATCCAGCCAGATCATGGCAGACGAAATCCGCCTAGCAGTGGCCAGCAACTTCTCCGATACAATCAAGGTTCTCAGCCAACGTTTTACCGCCGCCACCGGTCACAAGGTCACAGTGAGCCTCGGCTCCACCGGCAAGCACTACGCCCAGATCAAACACGGCGCCCCGTTCCATGCATTCTTTGCAGCCGACAGCAGACGCCCCAAACTGCTGGAGAGCGAGCAGGTCGCCCTGCCCGGCAGCCGCTTCACCTATGCCGTTGGCAAAATCGTTCTCTGGAGCCCCAAGGCGGGCTATGTGGATGCAGATACCCAGGTACTCAAGCAGGGCAAGTTCCGACATCTCGCCATTGCCAACCCCAAGCTTGCACCCTACGGCAAGGCGGCCCGCGAGATACTGCAGACGCGGGAGATCTGGAACCAACTACGGGGACGTATGGTGCGGGGTGAAAATATCGGACAGACCTTCCAGTTTGTGAAGAGCGGCAATGCCGAACTCGGCTTTGTGGCCTACTCCCAGGTAAAGCGCCCGGGCCAACCGCTGACTGGCTCCATTTGGATAGTCCCACAATCACTCTACTCCCCGATTAGGCAACAGGCGGTACTACTCAAGGACAACCCACCGGCCCGGGCATTCATGCAGTTTGTGCGCAGCAAACAGGCGCTTGAGGTCATTCAGGCATATGGCTATGGTGTCCCATAATGCTCGCCGACTCTGACCTCACCGCCCTGATAATCACGCTCAAACTGGCGCTGACGACCACCATAATCCTGCTGCTGGTGGGAACCCCACTGGCCTGGTGGATAGCGCGCTCCCGCTGGCGTTACAAGTTCCTGTTAGAGGCAATAGTGGCCCTGCCCCTGGTGCTGCCGCCCACGGTATTGGGCTTCTATCTGCTGGTGGCGCTGGGACCAAATGGTCCACTGGGAGGACTGATGCTGGCACTGGGCGGCCAGCCACTGGCCTTCACCTTTGCCGGGCTGGTGGTGGGCTCGGTGTTCTACTCCCTGCCCTTTGTGGTGCAGCCACTACAACACGCCTTCAGCAACATAGGTGAGCGCCCCATGGAGGTTGCAGCAACCCTGCGCGCCTCCCCTCTGGATCGTTTTTTCACCGTGGCGGTCCCGCTGGCCAGACCAGGCTTTCTCACTGCCGCAGTACTCGGCTTCGCCCACACCATAGGTGAATTTGGCGTAGTGCTGATGATCGGCGGCAACATACCGGGCGAGACCCAGGTGCTCTCCATCGCCATCTATGACCATGTGGAAGCCCTTGAGTACAGCCACGCCCACTGGCTATCCGGGGGCTTGCTACTACTCTCCTTCCTCATGTTGATCGGGGTGTATGCGATCAACCGTCGCTTCACGGTGACCCAATGAGTATACAGGCCAAGTTCAGCATTCAGCGCCAGGCGTTTCTCCTGGATGTGGATATGCAGATACCGGCACGGGGAGTCACCGCCCTGTTTGGCCCCTCCGGTTGCGGCAAGACCACGCTCCTGCGCGCCATCGCCGGAATGGAGCAGTGCCATGATGGCTTCCTGCGGGTGGGTGAGATGTTGTGGCAAGACGGTTCTCTTTTTGTCCCACCACACCAGCGCCCCCTGGGCTATGTGTTCCAGGAGGCCAGTCTATTCCCTCATCTCAACGTGCAGCGCAACCTGGAGTATGGAATAAAGCGGGTGCCAGAATCTGAACGCCGGGTCTCCATGGAGCGGGCCATTGATCTTTTAGGCATAGCCCCCCTATTGAGGCGCAGACCGCAGCAACTCTCCGGCGGCGAACGCCAGCGGGTGGCCATCGCCCGCGCCCTGGCGGTCAGTCCAAAGATCCTGTTGATGGATGAACCCCTGTCGGCACTGGACCTGGCGCGCAAGCAGGAGATCATGCCCTACCTGGAATCCCTGCACGATGAGCTGGATATCCCGCTGCTCTACGTCAGCCACGCCCCGGACGAGGTGGCGCGTCTGGCCGATCATCTGGTGCTGCTACAAGAAGGTAAAATCACGGCATCAGGAGCCATCGGCGAGATGCTGACCCGCCCCGACCTGCCTCTGGCCCACGGCAGTGATGCAGCAGCGCTGTTTCAGGCCAAAGTCGCCGGACACGATGACCAGTTTGACCTGACCTATCTGGATTTCCCCGGCGGACGTTTTACCGTCACCCGCAAAGATTTTCCCGTGGGCCACTCCGTACGCCTGCGCGTCACCGCCCGCGATGTAAGCCTGACCCTGGAGCACCAGGTCAACACCAGCATCCAGAATATATTTGCCGCCACTATCGAAGAGGTGATACCCGAGGGAAGCGCACAGGTAACAGTGCGCATGCTCTGCGGCGGCGTACCCATGCTGGCTCTGCTCACGCGCAAATCCGCCACCACCCTGGAGCTAAAGCCAGGAAAGATGGTGTATGCACAGGCCAAGAGCGTGGCTCTGCTGTCCTGAATCAGGGGCGCGGGGATTCTATCGGTTTATACCAGGAAAACGCTAATCTGGAACGGCCAAGCTACGCCGTCACCGCCTCGACCTGACCAGAAAACCTGGCATCGCCCTGACTGCGTGCACCATTCACCAGGGCCAGCAGTTCCCGCGCAAGCTGCTCGCGCATCTCCGCCTTGTCGCTGTTTTCCTGAGCCAACGACTGGATCTCCTCCAGGTTTGTATTCAGCGTATCCGCCAGACCACTTTGATGACTGGCCGCATCGGCAATGCGATGATTCATCTCCATCAATGTGACCACCTCACCAGCAATGGTCCCCAGCGACTCGGCGCTCTCTTCCACCTGCAGCACCCCTTCATGGGCCTTGGATCGCGCCTGACCCATGCGGTTCACGGCCAGCTTTGCGCCACTCTGCAGCTTATCAATGATCTGCTGGATCTGAGCAATGGAGTCCTGGGTCTTACTGGCCAGCTTACGCACCTCATCCGCCACCACCGCAAAGCCCCGTCCATGCTCTCCGGCACGGGCCGCTTCAATGGCCGCATTGAGCGCCAGCAGATTGGTCTGCTCAGAAATATCACCAATAACCTCGAGGACCACACCCACATCCCGGCTGCGCTTGTTCAGGTCCTCAATGGTTTCATCGGCATTATCCAGATCATCAAACACCGCCTCGATGGCACACATGGCATTGGTTGCCACCAGCGCACCATGCTGAGTCTGATTGCGCGCCTGCTCCGTGGCCTCGGCCGCCAGCTGTGAGCTCTCGGCAACCTCATTAATCGCTCTTACCAACTCAGTAACCGAGTACGCAAACTGTTCCATCTGCCCCCGTTGTGACGCCAGGCCCTGATTGGAACTTCCAGAGGCATCACACAGGCCCTGGGTGGTAGCCAGGATAGTTGAATTGGATCTTTCATAGCGGTTCATGCTGCTGGTGAAACTATCCAGCACCTGGTTAACCGCCAAGGCTGAAACACCAGCGGTCTCACCACCCTCTATCTTTACCCGTGCTGAGAGGTCGTGCCCAGCATTCAATTTGCTGAATGTTGAGTGTATAGCTGAGAGTTGACGGATGGGAGAGGCCAGAAGCAGATAGGCCAGGGCTACAGTTCCAGCCAGAAGCACAATACCCGCAGCCAAGGGCCAATTATGTTCAATGCCATCCTGTGCGTTCAGTCGCATAGCAAAAAATAGCGTACCCACCAGCGGTGGAAGCACCACCAGGAGCAGACGAACCCCCAGTGACAACTTACGAAATATTTTCATTGGTTTCTACCTTTTATATTCGAAACTATATTACCTAGTGGGTCATGCAAAACAGCTACGCCAAAAGGAACCACAAACCAGGGGCCTCTGATTGACTCCATTATGGTTACAGCGACAAAAAGACAAAATACTTTAATATTTAGTAATCGCTTAAGCGAGTCTTTGATCTCGTGATGCCTTTTGGGACATCCAAGTCCCCAAAAG
>CAZVME010000102.1:0-8779 GCA_964628835.1 uncultured Gammaproteobacteria bacterium
CAATATGTACGGATCGATGGCGTCCAGTGAGAGCAGCGGCTCCACCCAGAGGCAGCTGCTACTGGAAGAGTTCTATCGCACCGGCATCCTGCTGGCGGGGCGGCATCCCCTGTGGTGGCTGGTGCCACCCGAGCAGGAGCAGAACTACACCCAATACTCCTCCATGCTGCTGCACAAGCGGTTTGTAGACCCCATCGACTGTCTGGATTTTGGGGGCCTGGAACAGACCCCGGCGGATGAGTTCTTCGGCGCGGCGAGCTGGCAGCTGTACAAGGGCATCGAGTCACCCTACAAGAGTATGCTCAAACTGCTGCTGGTGGAGGCGTACTCCCGCGACTATCCGGAGGTCCGCTGGCTGTGCCAGGAGGCGAAGGCGGCAATATACTCCGGGAAACTGGATCTGGACGCCATCGATCCGTACATATTGATGTATCAACGGGTGGAACAATACCTGGAGGCGCGGGAGGAACAGGAACGCCTGGAACTGGCGCGCCGCTGCTTCTATTTCAAGGCCGAGCAGCCTCTGAGCAAAAAGTCCCGGGGCAAACAGCAGCTGTGGCAAAAACAGCTGATGCAGTCAGTGGTGGACTCCTGGGGCTGGACCAAGAAAAAGCTCACCCAGCTCGACTCCCGCCACGGCTGGAAGATCGATCAGGTCCTGAAAGAGCGCAACAAGCTGGTGCGGGAACTTACCAACAGCTACCACATGCTCACTGAGTTCTCCCGCACCTATGCCGCTTCCGGGCAGATCGACCCGGACGAACTGAGCCTGCTGGGGCGCAAACTGTATACCGCGCTGGAACGACAGCCAGGCAAGGTGGACAGCATCAATCCAGGTATCTCCAGGAATCTGGTGGAGGATGTCCTGTCACTCCATTACCTGGAGACAACAGAAGGGGCGGATGGCTGGATTCTCTACTGCGGCGAGGTGGACGAAGAGGACATAGACAACTACATCCCGGTAAAGAAGACCGTCAGTATGATTGAGATGCTGTCCTGGATTCAGATCAACGGCCTGGCGGACCAAAGCACCATGATCTCCCTCTACCCCGAGAGCTGCCCCGTGGCCGAAAAGGAGCTGCGCGCCCTGCTGAACGGCCTGCACAAACGGCGTCGCACCCTGCACCCAGGCAATGTCCCACTGTCGGCCCTGACCAGGCCGGCTCAGGCAAAGGCCTGTACCCTGTTCGTAAACACCGGCATCGACCCCCTGGCCCACCTCTCCAAGGCTGGCAAGCAGCTCACCAGTAACCGCTCAGACGCCCTCAGTTTTGGCTCCGCTCACACCTCACTGGTCAACTGTCTGGAGCAGCTCATAGTCACCAGTTGGGGTGAAACCCTGATCACCCATCACCAGGCAACGGCCGGTCTGGCCGAGAGTATCTGCCGCTATCTAACGCTGACCCTGCACCATCAGCCCAACCTGCCGGCGCCAAAGGTAGCCGCATTTGGCCACGCCTCCATACGCGCCAGCGCCATCGCCAAGCGGGTGGAGACACTGTTCAACGACATCTGCGCCAGCTTTGGCCCTGAGGGCATGGGCCTGGAGAGCCGCTACCTGTTCCAGGCCGATGATGACTACTACCTGGTGCAGAAAGACCGGGATGGATTTTCCTGTTTCAGCATCAGCTCCAACCCGGAGTTGATGGATACCCTGGGCCAGCCCCAAACATCTTACCGTCCCCTGGTAATAGACAGCCTAACCCTGCAGGACAGCCCATTGCCAACCATCATGCAGCAGAATGAAGAGGGAGTGATCCAGATCTTCTACTACCGGAGGAGGGGGGCGACCTCCCTCTACGTGCTGGACGAGCAGGGCGCGCTGTTCCATCAGACCATCCCCGGCGGCAGCGAAAAACATCTGCTGGTGCAGCAACGGCGCTTCTTCAGTGACCTGCTGATCACCCGCAGCCTGCAGACTGACGATATTGGTCTATCGGGAGTTCTGGATACACCCGCCTTTATCCGCGTGAGTAAAGGCCGAAGCGGCAACTGGTCAACCAGCCCCAGCACCCCTCCTCGTGACCAGTTCTATGAGGGCTACACCGAACTCAGACTGGTTACAGAGGGCACCAATCTCAACCAGTCACCCCACCTGCTGCTATGTGACCACCGCGAGTTCAGCTCCCTAGAGTATGGTGAAAACATATTTCAGGCGGCGGCGGGATATGTCCTGTCCCAGAGGGGGAGCAACCGCGACTACCCCATATACATCACCGGGATAGAGTTCACCCGCTCTGCCCTGGAGCAGAAATGGTCTACGGTGGAGCTGTTGCAGTTCAAGAAACGTCTTGAAGGGCATCTGAACTTTGGGCTGATGAAATCCTGACCAGGCAATGGGCCGGATGGAAAAGGACTTAACCCACATCCCCCATCGGTTTATACTGGTCAGATTATGAATACTTAACGGAGCCCATCCTCATGTCCAGACCTACCTGGCTTATAGCCGCTATCCTGGCTGCATCCTTCCTGCTCACCGCCTGTGGTCAGAAGGGCGACCTCTACCTGCCGGACGACACCCAACAGGAAAAGAAGAAGAAGTACTGAGGCCCAGCCTCTTAATCCATGACCAATACCATGGCGCAATCTCTAGAATTCACCAAGATGCACGGCCTGGGCAACGATTTTGTGGTAATTGATGCCATCAACCAGCGCTGCGAGCTGTCCGCAGAGCAGTGCCGTTATATTGCCGATCGCCATTTTGGTATCGGTTGTGACCAGATCCTGCTGGTGGAACCGGCGCGGAGCCAGGATACCGACTTCTACTATCGCATCTTCAATGCCGACGGCTCCGAGGTGGAGCAGTGTGGCAATGGCGCCAGATGCTTTGCCAAATTTGTGCGGGCCAAGGGGTTGACCGAGAAGCAGATCATCGACGTTGGCACCCACACGGGAAATATCCAACTCTATATTGAAGACGCCGATTTGGTGCGGGTAAACATGGGAGCGCCCATCCTGGAACCGAAGCTGATCCCATTCCAGGCCGACCGACAGGCCGCCAGCTATCCCATAGCCATAAATGGCCAGCAACTGAATATTGGCGCCGTCTCCATGGGCAACCCCCACGCCGTGATCCAGGTTGCTGACGTGGACAGCGCCGAGGTGGCAGATATGGGACCGGCCATGGAGCACCACCCCAGATTTCCCCAGCGGGTCAACGTAGGATTCATGCAGATAGTGGATCGCAGCCGGATACGCCTGCGAGTATACGAGCGCGGGGCGGGCGAAACCCTGGCCTGCGGCACCGGCGCCTGCGCCGCAGTAGTGTCAGGGATCAACCAGGGATTACTGGACCAGGAGGTGCAAGTAGCGCTACCAGGAGGCGATCTTGTGATAAAGTGGTCAGGAGACAGCCAACCAGTCTGGATGAGCGGGCCTGCCGCCACCGTGTTTGATGGGAGAGTAGAACTATGAGCGAAACGCTTGAGCATGCGCAACTCACGGAAAAACAGGAACAGACAATAGTCAAATTCCTCAGTTCCAACCCGGATTTCTTTGATCGCAACCCGGAGTTGCTGAACACCCTTGAGCTGTCCCATAACAACGGCGAGACGGTCTCCCTGATTGAACGCCAGGTTAAGAGCCTGCGCGCGGAGCTGGATGAATATAAACAGCGTCTGGAAAAGTTGGTTGAGATCGCCCACGACAACGAACGCCTGAACCAGCGCATGCACCGCCTCACCCTCACCCTGATCGACACGGTGGATTTTGACGAGACCCTGAATGCCCTGCAAGACAAACTGCATGAGGATTTTGGAGCCGAGGCGGTGGAACTGCACCTGTTCACCCACAACGAGGCCGAAGGCAACGCCAATGCCGACCTGGACGGTTATCGCAGTTTTCTGGATGACGGCGTCCCGGTTTGCGGCGTACTGGAAATGGCCCAGTTGGAGTACCTGTTTGGCCCCCAGGCCGAAGATATCAACTCTACCGCACTCATCCCTATCCGCAGTGAAGGGGTACTGGGTCTACTCGCCATCGGCAGCACCAGCCAAGAGCGCTTCTGCGCCGACATGGGGACCGAATATCTGAGTCGCCTGGGAGAGGTGATCAGCCGAACCCTGGAGGTAGTGCTGGAACCCGGGTTTTAATGGATGACGACAACACATTCAACCAGTGGTCAGCCCACTTCCTGCACCACCTGCAACACGAACGTCGTCTCTCGCCCCACACCATAAAAAACTACTCGCGCGATCTGCAACTGATCGGCAACTGGTGCACAGAGGCAGGCCTCAGCGACTGGCAACATCTCAACCCGCATCAGGTTCGGGGCTACGTGGCCAAGCGCCACCGCTCCGGCGTCTCCGGTAAGACCATCCAACGCGAACTCTCATCCCTGCGCAGCCTGTTTAATTACCTGCTACGCGAGGGGGTGGCGGAAAACAACCCGGCCCAGGGCATCAAGGCCCCCAAGGTAAAACGCCGCCTGCCCGCCACCCTGGATACCGATCAACTCTCCAGCCTGCTGGATGTAACCGATGACACCCCCCTCAGCCTGCGCGATCTAGCCATGCTGGAACTGTTCTACTCCTCCGGCCTGCGGCTGGCGGAACTGGTCTCAATCAATCTCCACGACCTGGATCTGAAATCGACTCTGCTGCAGGTCACCGGCAAGGGCGCCAAGACCCGCCAGGTCCCCATCGGACGCAAGGCGGTGGCAGCACTTAAGAGATGGATCAAGGTACGGGGTGATCTGGCCAAGGGAGATGAACCGGCCCTGTTCATAAGCAACCGTGGCAGCCGCATCTCCCCACGCACCATCCAGCAGCGGGTCAAACAATGGGCGCTACAACACGGTGCTTCCCGCAACATCCACCCCCACCTGCTGCGCCACTCCTTCGCCAGCCACCTGCTAGAGTCATCCGGCGATCTAAGGGCGGTACAGGAACTGCTGGGACACGCCGACATCAGCACCACCCAGATCTACACCCACCTGGATTTTCAACACCTCGCCAACGTGTACGACAAGGCACATCCCAGAGCCAAGAGAAAAAAAGATAAGCCAGAATAAACGCAAGCCAAGATGAGGTGCATTATTTAGAACCACTCCGCCTTCAACTTTGGTTCTTTATGCACAATATTATTTGTGCCCACACAATCCAAAAAACTAAATGCGAAATATACAGCAATATGCAGTATATCCACAGACAAAAACAAACAATAACGACAAGTATCAAGAAGAATTATAGTCTGGTAAGGTATTGATGTTATAGAGGGAAAATAATCCAAAAAAGCAGGAGGCTCCAACCTATCATGAATCCCAACTCTGCGACATATACGGCACATGGCTGCGTTAGTAACGCGGCCATGTGCGTTTGATTTAACTGTTAGGCAATACATATGGAAATATTTGTTCAAATATTTATCATCGTTGCACTATTGCCAATATGCATAGTCTCCTTTGATAAAATATTTAGTGAATTTGGAAAAGATACTACCCAAATAACCAATGCTGGTTCTATTATCTCAGCAACGCTAACAGCGCTATGCTTTTCTGCAGCCTCAGCACATATAGATGCGGCGGCTCTCCACAGTGAATTTATGCGGTCAGCGCACTTATTTTTTGGTGCCTCATTAGCGTTCATTGTAGGTACTATTATTAAATACTCCGCAGACACGTTGTCAAAACATTTTAGAAGCAAAGGAATAGTAAAGCATTCGTTTGGTGCAATCGTATTAGGTGGGGGAACAGGGATCACATTTTCACTCGCAATTTATATGTCGCTCCTTGGCATATGGACATTGACTGGAAGCTTAATCAAGGTCATTAATGCCTAACAAACAGCTCAAGTCGTTCGTTTCACTCACTGGGACGCTTCGCTACGCTGCGCGCCCCTTAGCAAAGCGTTATGTTTTATGAGCTACTAACCAAGGATGTGATTTATAGATGAATATAGATTCAGCGATTGATGGTCTTTTGAAATTCGGGTCAATATCTGGATTGATTTCACTTATCTATCTTATTTTTCAAAATTTGCGGAAGCGCCCGCAATTCAAGTTGGATTTCCAGGGTAGTTCTGGCGAACACTATGATAATAACGGTGTGCACTACTTTCGCCATACTTACACTGGGATTCTAAAAAACCAGAGCCTTGATCCAAACTCGGTAACACGTCTTTATTTAGCTGTATGGGGTAATAAAAATAAAACATCAACATTAAGATTTGGTCATGGTGGCGTTAGGATAATAGATATAGCTGAAGATAAAGAAATTAAGCTTCCTCTACACTTCACCCCAAGAGAAGCCAAGAATCTAACAATAGTGTTCGAATTTCCTGTTAAAGGTACATCAGATGAGCGTCTATTACAGGAACACAAAGAAGTAATGCCAGGGTCAAGTTTTCGTATGCCAAAACATAATTACGAAATATGCATTGAAGATGTAAGTGAAAATATGTTTGATAGCAAAGGCATTCCAATAAACAGAGGTGAAATAGACCTTAGATGGACACTTCCAAATACAGTTCGTGAGCTTCAACAAGGGAACATAGGTCCTTTTATTAAGCATTCGTGGCAAATAATCAAGTCAAGATTATCATTTAGGATCAGGTTGTTATTACAGGCACTAGGGCTTTGGAGATAATTAAACATAACAAGCGCAGCCACGCGGACAAAATGCTCGCAAGCTCGCATTTTTCCGGTGCTGCGAAACGTTAGCCCCTATAAATTACCCAGACGATCCCTTAGGCAATTATGGTCTTTTTGGATAACCTAAGAAAAAAGTACAAAGAAACCCCAACGCTACGGGAGATTGTTAAGCTGATTCCCTTCGCTGGTGGGCCTATTGATGCTCTTGTAGCACCTGACGATGCTATGAGGTTTTTTACACCAATTGATAAATCATTTCTTAAAAAACAAAGTAGAAGAAAAGTTGAAAGTATATTAAATACGTCAATTGGCGATTGGCCCCTGATCGTTCAGAACTTAGATCTCAAGCGCAAAAATAATCGGGGACAGACCACGGTTTTCTTTACCATTCTAGAAATAAAGGGGACGGATTTATTTTAAATGACAGAAAAATAAATCTGCCCCCGATTTCGCGACGCCAGTTATGCAAGACGTTAAACGCATAAGGGAAGCCACGTCACTAAAACTTATTTGACCATTGCTTACTAAGGGTTGTAAATGAAAACAGTTTTATTAGGGTGTGGAGCCCAAAAAGCTGGCACTACCTGGCTTGCAATAAATCTTAGTAGGTCTCCGCAGTACTGGAACGGAGGAATAAAAGAATGGCGATTTTGGAAATATTATTTCGATAGTAATTCCAGGCTGTTGCAACTTCGCAATTTGGAGGAGAAGCTTCAAAAAACACATGCTCCTGATAAGCGCCTGGATAATAAAAAACTTAAATGGCGAATGTCGGCGTTACAATCTCCTGATTCATTTCTACAGCATATTAGCGATAAGTTTAATACAAAGGTAAATGTTAAAGTTTTGGGTGATATGAGTCCTTCAAACGGCACGTTGGGCATTGACGAGTTTTATTACATCAAGAAATATTTCAATGGGAGAGGCGTTATTGTTAAGCCATTGCTTATCATGCGTGATCCTTTTGAGAGAATTTGGTCGAAAGTTAGGATGACTATTGGCAATCGTTATCCTGAGGAATACCAAAAGAATGAACAATTTATAACGAAAACAATTTTGGATACTTACCGCTTAAAGGAAGTGGAGAAAAGAACAAGATACGAGCATATTATTGAAAAACTTGAGCATGTTTTTGACCCTGAAAATATATGCTACGAGTTCACTGAACAATTATTTTCGCAAGAGGGATTGGATAAAGTAACCAATCATTTAGGGATTTCAAAAATAACGGTAGATATAGAATCCCCAAATTCATCGCCTAAATTAATTGCGATTCCTGATGAAATTAAGCGCGAAATTGTCACATTCTATAAAGATACATACTTATCGGTTCATGATAAGTTTGGAGATAACGTAAAAAACTTGTGGAGCGAATCGTTTAAGCTATTATAGTTTGGCGCACGCTCTGTTCCTTTCGTTACCGAAAGCCCTGTTACAAAATGCAAATAAAGGTAAATTAAATAAAGGGGATGGATTTATTTTAAATGACAGAAAAATAAATCTGTCCCCGATTTCGCGTGATAAGTTTGGAGATAATGTAAAAAACTTGTGGAGCGAATCGTTTAAGCTATTATAGTTTGGCGTACGCTCTGCTCCTTTCGTTACCGAAAGCTCTTTTACAAAATGTAAAAAAAAGATAATGCTTATGTAATCATACTGAATTACACCGCTATATTTCGTCTATATTTGTAAAGGCGTTTAACCAGTTTAGGCATAGGAATCATGAATATACGTGAAGCATCAGAGAATGATTTCGACAATATCTGGCCTATTTTTCATGAAATAGTTTCCGCTGGCGAAACTTATGCATATTCACAAGATACAACAAAAGAACAAGCATTAAGTATTTGGTTAGAAACACCTAGAAAAACATTTGTCTTTGAAGAAAACGGAAATATCCTTGGCACTTATTATCTAAAAACAAATCAGGCAGGCCCCGGCAATCATGTCTGTAATTGTGGCTACATGGTATCAACACAAGCTAGAGGTAAAGGCTTAGCTACCACCATGTGCGAGCATTCACAAGAAATAGCTAAGGAACTTGGTTATAAAGCAATGCAGTTCAATTTTGTTGCATCAAGCAATGAAGGAGCAGTAAGGTTATGGTTAAAACTTGGCTTTGAAACTGTAGGAACACTACCAAAAGCATTTAACCACCCTTCAATAGGCTACGTTGATGCTTTAGTAATGT
>CAZVME010000103.1:0-8639 GCA_964628835.1 uncultured Gammaproteobacteria bacterium
ACCTCCTCCACCTTTTTCCGTGACAGGCAGTAGTTGGTCCAGAAGCGTCCGAAGCCTGACTTGTTGTTCAGGATCTGCAACTCGGCCTCTGTCATATGCTCCCGGCAGTAGCGGTTCTTCTGCTTCAGCAGATGCCGGATATCCTCCCCCACGCTCCAGTTGAAGATCCGACCGCGTCTGCTAGAGTGATGCGCCAGCTGAAAATCGATGATTCCGGCCACATCGTCCTGGACCACCAGCCAGTTCTCCGGCTTCTCCAGGTCGTTATGCACCACACCTGCGGCATGCATCCGGTCCAGGATCTCGCGGGCATTGTCGTAGAAGGCAGGGTTGCTCACCTTGCCCTCCTTCAAAGGCACCCCCTCGATATAGCTACGGATACAGATATTCCGGTCAAAATGAATCAGGCGCGGCAGGCGCTCATCCGCCACCGCATCCAGCGCCTGCATCACCCTGGCCTCACGCCGGGCCAGATAGCGCGCCAACGGCCGCAACCAGGGAGAGGCATCGGTAAAATCACGGCAGATTACCTTTTCACCATCCAGCTCCCGCAGCTCAATCTTGCCGAAGGCATCCTCCTTCAACGTGGCAATAACCTTAAGCTCTGATTGATTCATATCAAGTGGGTCCAGAATTGGTGTGGTTTATCGGAGGCCGGAGCAACAGTAAAAAAACACGACACCTATTGTAAACCGGAACCAGGTCCCAACAACAGAACTCCTTCAGGATAAGAGCCGGATTCATCTTGCATGGGGTCTTAATTTTTATATGCTCCTATATTGGTATTTATATACCACCAATAGATAGTGTTACTGTCCCTGATCAGTAACTATCCATAGCTACCATGTAGAGTTGTAATCTCTGATAAACCAGGCCTTCTACTTACTTCTGTTTGCTTACTTTAATCTAGCTACTTAAATCTGATTACTTCTTTCTACCTCCTTTATTTACTTCTTTTTATCTCCATTGCAAAGCCAGCAGCAGCAGCAAAGAACCCTATCCCTGTTACACCCAAATTTATAATAGTTTTAAACCTCGGACAGCTAAACAGATTAAGATTATTTATGCCTTGCTAATTATTAATTCACCTAATAGACTCGGGTGCATCCAGCGTAGGTGTGTGTGCCAGTTAACGGGTCTGGGACAGCAGTAAAATGCAGTATACATACACCGTGTAACAGCAGCCGTCTGTGCACGAATATCCTGGATTCAAGTCTCTCAGTCGTAATGACCCATTCTTTAGAAGTAGTTCCGCAAAATAATAATTTTAATTATTCCCAACCATGTTTTGGAGGAGTTATGAGTAAGATAAAGAAAGCCAGCCTGGCTGTGGTTTTTATGACAGGACTGTTATCAATTTCCCAAGTTTCTGCTGGTGATGCAGCCGCTGGGGGAACCAAGGCCGTGGCCTGTTTTGGCTGTCATGGTCCCGAGGGTATCAGCTTAAGCCCCAAATACCCCAACCTTGCAGGTCAAAACGAAGAGTATCTGGCCAAACAGATCAGGGCCTTTAAAACCGGTGCGCGCAAAGACCCAGTCATGTCACCCATGGCCACCATCCTGAACGACAAGGATATCGATAATGTCGCCGCCTACTTTGCAAGCCAAAGCGCCAAGGGCGCCGTAACTGCTAAAACGGAAAAAGTCGATTCCAAGATACAGGGGAAATATGAAGGCGCACCATCTGGGATAGACTCCAGCGCAGTGCAGTCTGAAACCAAGATCAGCGCCATTGCACTCTCTGAAGTGGAGTTTACCAAGGCACAGAAAATCTATTTTCAACGTTGCGCCGGTTGTCACGGCGTGTTGCGGAAGGGAGCCACCGGTAAAGCTCTGACCACCGATATTACAACCAAACATGGCACCAAGTATCTTGCCGGTATTATCAATTACGGAACTCCAGGTGGTATGCCAAACTGGGGCACGTCCGGGGTATTGAATGATGCTGAAATCAATCTTATGGCCAGATACCTGCAGAATGAACCTCCAGTACCACCGGAATGGGGCATGAAGGAGATGCTGGGCACCTGGTCCATGAATGTTGCTCCCAAGGATCGCCCTAAGAAAAAGATGAACAACTACAATCTTGAGAACATGGTATCGGTAACACTGCGCGATGCTGGCAAGGTTGCGTTGATCGACGGCGATACTAAGGAGATCCTTGAGGTGATCAAGACCGGTTATGCGGTTCACATCTCACGCATATCATCTTCCGGTCGTTACCTGTTTGTGATTGGCCGCGATGCGCGGATCAATCTGATCGACCTGTGGATGGAACATCCGGTATCGGTAGCAGAGATCAAGGTGGGGCTGGAGGCACGTTCAGTGGAGACCTCCAAATACAAAGGGTACGAAGACAAACTGGCCATCGCCGGCACCTACTGGCCACCCCAGTTTGTAATCATGGACGGAGATACCTTGAAACCGAAAAAGATTGTCTCCACCCGTGGCATGACCGTTGGCACCCAGGAGTATCATCCTGAACCACGTGTGGCCGCTATTCTTGCCTCCCATGAACATCCAGAGTTCATGGTCAATGTTAAAGAGACGGGTAAGGTAAAGATGGTGGATTACTCAGATCTGGGTAACATCAAGGTCAAGACCATTGATGCTGCACTCTACCTGCACGATGGCGGCTGGGAGTACAGTCACCGTTACTTTATGTCGGCGGCGAACAAGTCCAACCAGATCGCGGTTATCGACTCCAAGGAGGGTAAGCTTGCCGCCCTGGTTGATGTGGGTAAGATCCCCCATCCCGGCCGTGGCGCCAACTTTGTCGACCCTAAACATGGTCATGTGTGGGCCACCAGTCATCTGGGTGACAATACAGTATCACTGATCAATACCGATGTTGGCAGCAAAAACGCCTGGAAAGTAGTGCGTACCTTGCAGGGTCAGGGCGGTGGTTCCCTGTTTCTGAAGACCCATCCAAAATCCAGCAATCTATGGGTGGATACACCACTGAATCCAGATGCCTCGGTTTCACAATCCATCGCGGTATTTGATATCAAAAACCTCGACAAAGGTTTTGAAGTCTTACCCATAGGCGCTTGGGCAAAACTTGGGAAAGGGGCCAAACGTGTGGTTCAACCCGAGTACAACCAGGCCGGCGATGAGGTTTGGTTCTCGGTTTGGAGCGGGGCCGAAGAAGAGTCAGCCATTGTGGTGGTGGACGACAAGACCCGCAAGCTGAAAGCGGTAATCAAAGACAAGCGCCTGATTACTCCAACGGGTAAATTTACTGTGTTCAACACTCAGCATGATGTCTATTAATTAGGTTATCATCTGGCAAGTAGTATAGGGCCTGCACATGTGCAGGCCCTTCTTTTTGAATACTATTAACCCGCTGCCCCCGGGCGGCCCACCCGGCAGCACCATCATCTCAAATGCCTGCTACATGATCGCATCCAACTGGGTGTCGGGAATAAACATGACGCCACGATTGGCCTGTACCGGACGGTCATCCAGACCTGCGGCGACCACCTCTATACCGGCCCGGCGCAACAGATGATTACCGTTACTGCTTCGAGTTCTTCACGACCTTGCGCGAGCGGGACCAGGACGCGTGCCATTGATTACCTCCCTTTTGCATCTGCACCATCTGCGATAGCGGGATCAGCCTGATACCGCTAGAACTCAATTTTGCCAGCTCCTGCTTCAGCACCTGCATGGTCTCTGGATATGGGTGTCCGATACCAATAGCATAGCCACGTTTTTTTGCCAGCTTTAGCAACTTTTTGAACTCTTTCTTTATTGCAGCTTTAGTTCTAACGTTATCCAGGAATACATCCCGTCTCACCGTGGGCAGCTGTTTTTCTGCTGCGACCTGATTCGCCACACTGCGATCGGTGGTGCGACTGTCCACGAAGAACAGTCCACCATGGCCTTTGACCGCATCCATCAGCCAGGACATGGCGCCGGGGTGCCGGGTCAATAGACTGCCCATATGATTGTTCAGGCCAGCTACATGGGGCACTGATCCCAGAGCCTTGCGGGTGGCTTGTTGTAACTGCTGTTCAGTCATGTGCAGGGTCAATCCACCGGGACCCAGTTGCTTGCCACTCTCTGACTCCATAGGCAGATGCAGCATCACCTCCTTGCCTACGGCATGGGCCTGATTTGCCAGACTCTGCGCATGGGGAGTGTGCGGCAGAAACGAGAGCGCCACTGGGCCAGGCAGCCTCACCGCCCGTTTACCCCAGCTTAATTTGTTACCCAGGTCATCAATGATGATGGCGACGGATGGTGTGGCTTTGGTACTATCCGCAGCGGCCATGGCCGGTAACAGCACCGCCACCAGGCATGGCAGGAGATAGGATAAGAGTTTTATTTTCACTCTCAACACCGTCAGCCCTCGGTCCCCGCGCCCTTGAGCAGGGACAATCCCTTCAACAGATTGAGCGCCTGAAATAGTTGATAGTCGGTCACCGCCAGTGGCTTGGCCTCGGTTTTTGACTTGGTCTCGGTTTTTGGCTTGGCCTTATCGTCGATCTTGGCTGGCTTCTTATCGCCATTCCCGTTTGCCAGGTGCCCCGAAAGATCCGCCTCTTTTACATTGTCCTCAGCACCCAGCGCCGAAGATTTAACCTCCAGCAGCGGCAGTTCAATATCCGGCTTGATCCCTTCGGCCTGGATGGAGCGACCGGACGGGGTAAAGTAGCGCGCGGTGGTGAGTTTGATCGCAGCCTTCTTGGTCACGGGCATGATGGACTGCACCGAACCTTTGCCGAAGGTGCGGTTACCCATAATCAGGGCCCGCCGGTGGTCCTGGAGCGCACCTGCCACAATCTCTGAGGCGGAGGCAGAGCCCTCATTCACCAGCACCACCATAGGTGCGCCCTGTAAAATATCATCTGGCTTGGCGACAAAGGAGACCTTGGAGCCGGCGGTCTTACCCTCGGTGTAGACAATCTTGCCCTTGACCAGGTAGGCATCACTCACATCCACCGCACTGTTGAGAATCCCACCGGGGTTGTTGCGCAGATCGAGCACCAGCCCCTGCAATTTTGCCTTGGCCTTGAGGTCGGTCACCGCCTTGTGCATATCTTCAGCGGTGCGCGACTGGAAATTGGAGATACGAACATAGCCAAAGCCTGGTTCCAGCATTCGGCTCTTCACACTGGCGACATTTATGATATCCCGCTTGATGCTTATCTTGAGCGGTTTTTCCTCCTGTTTGCGCAGGATAGTGAGGATGATGCTGGTACCGGGTTTGCCGCGCATGGTCTTGACCGCCTTTGACAACCCCATGCCCTTCACCGGCTTCTCATCCAAACGGATTATCAGATCGCCTGCCTTGACCCCGGCCCGCTGCGCCGGGGTGTCATCTATGGGGGAGATGACCTTAATAAAGCCATTTTCCAGCCCCACTTCGATCCCCAGGCCACCAAATTTACCACTGGTTCCCGCCTGCAGGTCTTTATAGTCCTCCGCATTTAGATAGGATGAGTGCGGATCAAGACCGGACAGCATGCCCTTGATGGCATACTCCAGCAGCACTCCATCCTCCACCGGTTCCACATAATCCTTCTTGATACGGCCAAAGATCTCGGCGAAGGTGCGCAACTCGTTGATCGGCACACTCTCAGGTTTTGGCGGCTGTTTGGACTCAGCCAGCGCCGCTCCACCCAGGACCAGTTGCCCCAGGCACAGCATCAACGCAACCGGGGGAGAAAATCTATGCCTATGCTTCATATTGTCCAATTCCAAGTAGATTTTACGCCATTATGACCATTAACTATAAGACATTGTGGCATCTCTTTCTATTTAAACCATTTTGTTGGATTGATCGGCGTCCCTTTATGGCGCATGGCAAAGTAGACTCCGGGCTCAGTCTGACCCCCGCTATCCCCCAGCACCGCCACCACCTCATTGGCGCCAACCAGCTCCCCCGCCTGCCTGATGAGACTCTGATTATGCCCATACAGGGTCATGTAGCCACCACCATGATCCAGGATCAACATCAAGCCAAATCCTCTGAGCCAATCAGCAAACACCACCTTTCCGTGGTACACCGCCTTTACGTCCACACCCTCTGGTGCACTGATCAGGACTCCATCCCACTTCAGCCCCCCACGTTTTTTGGTGCCATAGCGCGCCTTGAACTTACCCCTGGCGGGCCAGTTCATCTTTCCCTTGCGAGTCTGGAAGGGCCTTTTTCTGCTCTGGAATTTGCTCTGCTGTGAACTCTGTTTCTGGATCTGAACCAGCAGATTCTGCAGCCTTTTTTCATCTTCCTGCAACTCCTTGAGCCGTACACCACCTGTGGAGATCTTTTTATTGATCTTGGCAATGAGCTGTTTTCTACTACCACGACTCTTTTCCAGGCTGCTCTTCTCCTGCTGCTTCCGGGCCTGGAGTTCACGCATCCTATCCCCTTCTGCCGTCATCTCCCTCTCGGCATGTTGCAGCTTGCTCAGGGTGTCCTGGATCAGGTCCAACTGCCGTACCCGACTGCGGTTAAAATAGTCGTGATAGATCATAAGCCGCCCGGCTACGGCTGGATCCTGCTGATTCAGCAGTAGCTTCAGCCGGTCCTGACGACCGATGGCATAGGCGGCCCGGATCTGCCCCTCCATGGTGTGACGTTGGGAGGTGAGGGAGTTTCGGTTCAGGCCTTGCTGCATCTTGGCCACCCGGATGCGCCGCCTCTGGTTAGCCAGCCTCCGGTCCAGCTTTTTCAGCTCTCTGCTCTGCCGGCCTATCTTCTTCTCAGTAGACATCAGCTGCCGCTGCATGGCCAGGCGTCGCTTCTGCTTGTCACCCAGATCCGACTGGATCTCCTGCATCTGACTCCGCAGCTGTTTTAGTTGCTGCTGTTTATCCTGTGCCAACGCCACACCAGCAAGAATAGACAGCATAAAGAGTACAGCTACCCGTTGCTGCGTGGTTGTCCGGAAAAGGCTAAACATATGCGGAGAGATTCAGCTTAGCTTGAGCAGGTTCCTGCCGGACATTTCGACAGGTTGCTCCAACCCCAGTATGTGGAGCAGGGTAGGGGCGATATCACACAGAGCACCATCCTCCAGCAGCTCCCCCTCCCGCCCCACGTAGACCAGCGGCACCTGATTGGTGCTATGAGCAGTATGGGGCTGTCCGGTATTCGGATCATACATCTGCTCGGCATTGCCATGGTCTGCGGTGATTAGCATTTCGCCCGCCACCGAGTGCAAGGCCGCAACGATCCGGCCCAGGGCCTTATCAATCGCTTCGATAGCCTGAACTGCGGCATCGAACTCTCCAGTGTGTCCCACCATATCGGGGTTGGCATAGTTGCAGATAATCAGTTCGTGCTCACCACCTTCAATGGCCCGTACCAGATTATCGGTCACCTCCACAGAACTCATCTCGGGTTGCAGGTCATAGGTGGCAACCTTGGGCGACGTAATAAGCACCCGCTCCTCCCCCGGAAACGGCTCCTCCCGGCCACCATTGAAGAAGAAGGTGACATGAGCGTACTTTTCGGTCTCAGCCAGACGCAACTGACGCATGTCCTGGTGAGAGATATATTCCGCCAGGATGTTTTGCAGCTGTTCAGGACCGAAGGCCACCGGTAGCTCAAAATCTTCGTGATACTGGGTAAGGGTGACATAGGCCCCCAGCTGCGGATGGACCTTGCGCTCAAACTCGGCGAACCCAGGCTCAGTAAAGGCGCGGGTCAATTCACGGGCACGGTCGGAGCGAAAGTTCATGAACACCACCGAGTCGCCATCTTCGATGGATACCGCCTCACCAATGCGCGTACCCTGCACAAACTCATCAGTCTCGCCCCGGACGTAGGCCTGCTCCAGGGCCGACTGGGCATCCGGGGCGGTGAATGCCGCCTCGGCTCCGGTAACCAGATCATACCCCTTGCTCACCCGCTCCCAGCGGTTGTCACGATCCATGGCGTAGTAACGGCCCACGATGGTGGCAAGCCTGCCGCCACCCGCTTGTTGCAACGCCTGCTGCAGCAACTCAAGTGATGAACCCGCACTCTTGGGCGGGGTATCGCGTCCATCCAGAAAGGCGTGCACGTAGACCTTGTCACAACCACCCTGCACCGCCATCCGCACCAGCGCGTGGATATGCTCTTCGTGACTGTGTACACCACCTGGCGAGAGCAGCCCGAAGATATGCAGCGCCCCATTCCCGTCACGGGCCGTATCCACCGCATGAACCAGGGCCGGATTAGTGAAGAAAGAGCCATCCTCTATCGCCTTGCTGACCCGGGTCAGGTCCTGATACACGATACGGCCCGCACCCAGGTTCAAGTGCCCAACCTCGGAATTACCCATCTGACCATCTGGCAGGCCCACCTTGGATCCGGCCGTCCCGATCAGGGTGCGAGGGCAATCGCTCCACAGCCGATCCCAGTTGGGAGTATCTGCACTATAAATGGCGTTAAATTCCCTGTTTTCACTATATCCCCAACCATCCAGAATAAGCAGCACAACAGGTTTCAG
This sequence comes from uncultured Gammaproteobacteria bacterium, assembly GCA_964628835.1. GTDB lineage: Bacteria > Pseudomonadota > Gammaproteobacteria > Chromatiales > Chromatiaceae > JAAGZL01. The sequence goes on from CAZVME010000103.1 coordinate 8,445, forward strand.
ACCAGATTTCATGATACTTCAGCTCCACACAGATTCGCCCACAACAATCCATTAAACCATCTTTCCCAAGGGCGGGCCAAAACTGGTCACGAAAACGTGACGGCCTGATTATTTCGTCCCATCCCTTGCTTGAATTGTAACCAGCCACAATAACTTTAGCAGATGCAACCACCCAGGCTCGAAGGAAGCTGCCCG
>CAZVME010000104.1:0-8561 GCA_964628835.1 uncultured Gammaproteobacteria bacterium
ACTCCATCTACTCCATCGCCAAGGCGGGCAACGCCATGCTGGTAAAAACCCTGGCCCGCGAACTGGGACCGGAGATAAGGGTCAACGGGATAGCGCCGGGGATAATCCTCTGGCCGGAGGCAGAGATGGAAGAGTCAGCAAAGAGGGAGGCCATCGCCAGAACTGCTCTGAAAGACACCGGCTGCCCCGGGGACATCGCCCGTACCCTACTGTTTTTGGCCCGCGATGCGGATTACATCACCGGACAGATCATAACCGTGGATGGTGGGCGCACTGTTCAGCAATAGCAGTACACTTACCAGCACGCAACATAATCCATAACATCCTACATACGGCCTTATGGATTTCGGTTTAATTTTGCTAGTTGTTGATCATGCATCTTTGCCAGTGTCAGCAGCGCTACCACCGCGCCCAGAAGTGCCAGCCCCATATCGGACTGGGTGTCCCACACATAACCCTGGGTTCCCAGGAATGCCTCGGCGCCCTCTCCAGATAAAACAGCGACCCACCACTCGATCAGTTCGTAGAAAGCACTAAACGCCAAGCAGATTGATATCACATAGAGGTTTAACCAGCCCCGGCCGTTAACCACCTGCTTTCTGATCAGGATCTCTCTGGCAATGATCGCTGGCACGAACCCCTGCACAAAGTGCCCCAGCTTGTCGTAGTTGTTGCGCTCAAAACCAAAAACCGTTTTGAGATCATCAAACAGCGGTACCTCCGCATAGGTGTAGTGGCCGCCAACCATCAACACCACACAGTGCAGCAGAATCAAAAAGTACAACAGAGGGGTGAGTCGAAAGGAGTTGTAGGTAACCCATAGCAACACGGCACCAATGATCGCCGGGGCCACCTCCAGAAACCAGGTGAATTGGTCTTTGGGATCCAGGGCCGACCAGATAAAAACAGCGGCGTAGATTACAATCCAGATGTACTTAATACGCTGATCTCCCGTAAACAGCTCTATTTCCAGGCCTCAGTTCAGTGGCAGTTCCACTGGTAAAAGTGGATGCCCAGCCTGGTCAAACTCACGCCATAGCTCCGCATAGCTCTTGCCGATTACCGGATGAGTTTCGTTCCCGGCCACCTCTGCCAATGGCCCCAGCACAAAGGCATACTCCAGGATCTCGGGCCGTGGCAGCTCCAGGGTGTCCTGACTGATAACCTGATCACCATACAGCAGCAGGTCGATATCCAGACTCCTGGCGGCAAACTTGGCTCCCCCGCGCACCCGTCCATGATCAGTCTCAATCTGACGAAAGCGTTCGGTTAGCTGTGTAATAGAGTGGCTGGTGTCAAACCCAACCACCAGGTTATAGAAGGGACTGCCTTCAAATCCGAAGGAGGCATTCTCATACACCCGGGACAGGATCAGCTCCCCAAAGGTCTCACCTAGCGCCCGAACACACCCCACGATATTGGCTCTACGATCCACATTGCTGCCGATACTCAGCCAGACTCTGGTTTGCATCTCAGGCCTTCTCACCACGCTCAATAATCACACCCACATCACGGGCATTGGTCACCGCCCCGATCTTATTCAGGATCAAGCGCACCCAAGCGACCCCAAACTCCTCCCGGATAATCTGGGTACAGCGCTCCGCCAAGGTCTCCACCAGCTGAAACTCTGACTGCTCCACAAACTCGATCAGACGCTTGGCCACCGATTTGTAATCCAGGGTGTCGTCAATGTGGTCGCTGGCGGCGGCCTTGGCGATGTCGGCACTCATCTCCACATCCAGGACCACGGTCTGCTTTACCTCCCGCTCCCAGTCATACACGCCAATCACTGTTTCGATACGCAGATCTTTTAAAAATACTATATCCATAGCTCTATGCTTTTTTCCTGTTTGGGCTTAACTGGTGTAGTACCAGGTATGGTAAAACAGACAGCACAAATAACAAACCACCTTGACCTACCGGGCCTTAGGGCCAGAACATTTATATTTGTCGCCGGGAACGGTACACTTGTGCGGGTCTACAGTCAGAGCCTGACCATTGGCCAGAACAATCAATGGCTTTTTTGCTGGATCACCAATTAAACAAGAAAAACCCAACCCAACATGACCGACTACCTACTCATTATCGCCGCCTATTTGCTTGGTTCTGTATCCAGTGCCATCATCGTCTGTCGACTGATGAAACTACCCGACCCGCGCACCCTGGGATCAAACAACCCAGGGGCTACCAATGTCCTGCGCATCGGCGGCAAAAAGGCGGCGGCCATCACTCTGCTGGGAGATATGCTAAAGGGCTTACTCTCGGTACTGGCAGCCAACATTATGGGAGTAGCGCCGCTGATCCTGGCGGCTGTTGCCCTGGCGGCTTTTCTGGGGCATCTCTACCCCATATTCTTTCGCTTCAAGGGCGGCAAGGGGGTAGCAACCGCCCTGGGGTGTCAGCTTGGTCTGGGGTGGCAGATCGGCGGCACTATTGCCCTGATCTGGCTGTTTATGACCAAGGTGGTGAAGATCTCCTCCCTCTCGGCCCTGGTCTCTATGGCCCTGGCCCCGATAGTGGTGTGGCTGTTCTGGCCGGAACCAGAACTGGTGGGGATGCAGGTGATCATGAGCATCATCCTGTTCTGGCGTCACCGCTCGAATATCCAGAACCTGTTGTCTGGGGCAGAAGAGACCATCAAAGACAACTCTGATCCAAACGACCAGGTGTAGACCTGCTTCACTCCAGAGGGGACAGCTCCTCCAGGGGCCAGCGCGGTCTGGCGCCAAAGCCCAGGCTTTCACGCTGACCAGCCCGTAGCCGCTGCCAGCCGGCATAGGCGATCATGGCCCCGTTATCGGTGCAAAACTGGGGACGCGGGTAGAACACCTCGACCCCCTCCTTATCCATGGACTCTTTGATACGTTCGCGCAGGTGCCGGTTGGCACTTACCCCGCCCGCCAGTACCAGGGTCTTGCTGCTGCTTGCGCGTACCGCACGCCGACACTTGATCACCATGGTATCCGCCACCGCATCCTCAAAAGCGCGGGCGATATCCGCCCGGGTCTGCTCGGCCAGCTCCGGCTGCAACTTCAGCTCCGGCGCCAACTCCTGCTGCATGGTGTTCAGGGCAAAGGTCTTGAGACCGCTGAAGCTGAAATCCAGTCCAGGGCGGTCGGTCATGGGCCGGGGAAACCGAAACCGACCTGGATTACCCTGTTCCGCCAGCCGCGCCAGCTCTGGACCACCCGGATAGGGCAGACCCAGCAGTTTCGCCGTCTTATCGAAGGCCTCACCGGCGGCATCATCGACAGACTCTCCCAACAGACGATAATGGCCCACCGCCTCCACCTCCACCAGTTGGGTGTGGCCACCGGAAACCAGCAGCGCCACGAAGGGGAACTCCGGCCTCCGCTCATCCAGCATCGGAGCCAGCATATGGCCCTCCATGTGGTGTACCCCGATCGCCGGCAGACCCAGGGTCCAGGCCAGACTACGACCAATGGCCGCGCCCACCAACAGCGCCCCCACCAGTCCGGGGCCTGCGGTATAGGCGATGCCGTCCAGCTGTTCCAGACCTAGGCTAGTCTGCTCCAGGGTGTCGTTGATCAGGGGCAGGGTCTTGCGCACATGGTCACGGGAGGCCAGCTCCGGCACCACGCCGCCATAATCCGCGTGCAGCTTTATCTGACTATAGAGACTGTGCCCCATCAGGCCATGCTCACTGTCATATACGGCAACGCCGGTCTCATCACATGAAGTTTCAATTCCTAGAACCCGCAACATCATCTCCTCAAACACAATGACCGCCAATCTAATAACCTTTTGATTTGACGTATAATTTTTCCGGTAAGCCCCGCTCGATCCAAAATGGACAGCCATTCACCGACAGGCATTACCGGGGATTATTATCCCAACTCATGCCGGTAACGTCACCGCTTTCCTTTCCATAGCGGGATTTTCCTACTATTTTTACTCAGTATCAGGGCCTAAAGAGTTTTTGCATTCAGGGGCAACAGGCAGTAGAATCCCCGCTCTTTAGCTTTAAACAGACTGAATTTGACCATTTTTGAGGTAGCAGATGCCCAACGTACGTGTAAAAGATAACGAACCATTTGAGATCGCCATGCGTCGCTTCAAGCGTTCCTGCGAGAAGGCCGGTGTCCTGGCCGAAGTTCGTCGCCGTGAATTCTACGAAAAGCCAACCGCCGAGCGTAAGCGCAAGGCCGCAGCTGCCGTAAAGCGCAACCTCAAGAAGGTACAGCGTGAAAGCCGCAGGTTCGAACGTCAGTACTAGACCTTTCGTCAAACCAAGCTCCCAGCCACACATCTAGCCATGCTAAGACAAAGCATCCCTGATGACATGAAGGCCGCCATGAAGGGCGGTGACAAGCGCAGGCTTGGGGTCATCCGTCTGCTGCTGGCTGCAATAAAGCAGCGTGAAGTGGATGAGCGGATAGAACTGGACGATGAACAGATCCTGGTGGTGCTGGACAAGATGGTCAAGCAGCGTCGTGACTCCATCACCCAGTACACACAGGCCGGACGCGACGAGCTGGCTGAGCAGGAAGAGTACGAGATCGGGATACTCCAGGAGTATCTGCCAGAGGCCCTGAGCGAAGGCGAGATCTCCGACCTGATCAAACAGGCAATAGCAGATGCCGGGGCCGAGTCCATGCGCGACATGGGTAAGGTTATGGGGCAACTGAAACCCAAGCTGCAGGGACGCGCAGACATTGGTGCGGTCAGCGCCATGGTAAAACAGCTACTTGGGAGCTGATTCACCCCCTGCATATACCCATCCGTGCAGCGATGCTTTAGGCTTACTAGCATGGCCGGCAAAATCCCAGCTCAATTTATCGATGACCTGATAGACCGGGTCGACATCGTCGACCTGATAAACGGTCGTATACAGCTAAAAAAGACCGGGCGCGACTACCAGGCCTGCTGCCCCTTCCACGACGAAAAGACCCCCTCCTTCACCGTAAGCCGCGAAAAACAGTTCTACCACTGCTTTGGCTGTGGTGCCCATGGCACTGCCGTGGGCTTTCTGATGGAGTATGACAACATGGGTTTTGTCGACGCCATCGAAGAATTATCGCAGCAGCAGGGGCTGGAAGTGCCCAGGGAAGGCGGACACTCCTCTGGACCGGATCTACGCCCCCTGCATGCAACCCTGGAACACACCAGCACCTTCTATATCCAGCAACTGCGTAAACACCCGCAGGCTCAGCAGGCGGTGGACTACCTCAAGGCCCGTGGATTGAGTGGTGAGGTTGCCGCCGAGTTCGGGGTTGGCTACGCCCCACCGGGCTGGGATAACCTGATCAAACAGCTGGGAACCGACAAAGAGGGTCTGGAACGCCTGCGCATCACCGGCATGATCTCGGAACCGGACGGCAAATGCTACGACCGCTTTCGCAATCGCATCATGTTCCCCATCCGCGACCGGCGCGGGCGAGTGATCGCATTTGGCGGACGGGTTCTGGGAGATGACAAACCCAAATATCTCAACTCTCCCGAGACCCCGGTGTTCCACAAGGGGCGCGAGCTCTATGGCATGTACGAGGCACACCAGGCCCTGCGCAAGATCCAACAACTACTGGTGGTTGAGGGCTATATGGATGTGGTGGCCCTGGCCCAGTTCAGGATCCGCTACGCCGTAGCCACCCTAGGTACCGCCACCACCAGCGAACATATGGAACAGCTGTTCCGGGTCACCCACAAGGTGATTTTTTGCTATGACGGAGACCGTGCTGGAAGAGAAGCCGGCTGGAAGGCCCTGAAGACAACACTGCCACTGATGCGTGATGGCCGGGAGGCCAAGTTCCTGTTCCTGCCCGATGGTGAAGACCCAGACACCCTGATCCGAAAAGAGGGAACCGAGGCATTCACCCAGCGCATAGACGGCGCCACCCCCCTCTCAAAATTCATGTTCAATCGGCTGTCAGAAGAGGTGGATACATCAGAACCAGGGGGCCGCGCCCGCCTGGCAGAGCTGGCAAAACCCCTGATATCCAGCCTGCCCAAAGGTATATTTCGCGGCATCCTGCAACAGCAGCTAAATGACATTGTGGGCCTGGACACCACCCATATCATGGGAACTACTGAACAGCCCCCAGCCCCAAAACGCCGGATAAACCCACCCCGGGCACACAAACCCATGCCTCTGGTTAGGCGCGCAATCACCATCCTGTTGCAACACCCGCAACTAGCCCTGCTCCCTGATCTGTCGAAGAAATGGTGTGAACTGGATTCCGCTGGAACAAATCTGTTGGGTAAACTACTTGAATTAGTCCAGAACCATCCTAATCTTAAGTCAGCTCAACTGCTAGAACGCTGGCGCGGGACGGATGAATACCCGCACCTGAGCAAATTGTCGGCAACAGATCTACTCCTGCCAGAACAAGGGGTAGAGGGGGAATTCAGGGACACACTGGTAGCAATAGAGCAGCAAATTCGCACAGATGAACTAAATGAACTGGTAGAAAAGGCCAAGATAGCAACATTGAAAGATCAGGAAAAAAACCGACTGAACCAGCTTCTAATGGAAAATATTGGTCAAAGATAACAAACACGCACATATATTCTCTAGTATTTTCTAGAAATATCATGGCTCCATTGCTACAATTGTGGGATTGTGTCCGCAAAACACACGGCTACTACTAAATTCAAGGTAGGAAATGAATCAACAACAACAGCAGCAGTCCCAACTTAAGCAGTTGATCGCAAAAGGAAAGGAACAGGGGTTCCTGACCTACGCTGAAGTCAATGACCACCTCCCCGACAGCATTGTTGAACCGGAACAGATCGAAGACATCATCCGGATGATCAATGACATGGGCATCTCCGTGCATGAGACTGCCCCGGATGCTGACGACAGCGCAATTTCAGATAGCGCCAACTCAACAGATGATGACGCCGCCGAAGCTGCTGCTGCCGCCCTGGCAAATGTCGACAGTGAATTTGGACGCACCACCGATCCGGTGCGTATGTACATGCGCGAGATGGGCACAGTAGAACTACTGACCCGCGAAGGCGAGCTGAAGATCGCCAAACGCATCGAAAAGGGCCTGAACCACGTCCTAGGCGCCATAAGCACCTACCCGGACACCATTGCCAAACTGCTGGCGATGTTCAGCCTGGTCAAGGCCGAAGAGAAACGCCTCACCGACATCATCAACGGCTTTGTGGACCCCAACGAACCGGACGAGATCCGCAAACCGGTCCCGCCATCAGAAGCAGGCAGCAGCGACTCTGACGATGAGGAAGAAGAGGAAGATACAGGACCTGATCCTGAAGAGGCGGAGAAAAAGCGCGTCGAGCTGAACAAACGCTTCAAGGCCCTACTCTCCAGCATGGAGAAAAACGGCAAGGACCACGCAAAGACCGCCAAGGCCAGCGCAAAGGTGACCGAGACCTTCCTGGAGTTTAAGCTCCTGCCTGTCATCTTTAACACTCTGGTGGATAACCTGCGCGGCACCATCGCACTGATCCGCAGCCAAGAGCGCGCAGTCATGGATCTGTGTGTGCAGCATGCACGCATGCCACGCAAAACATTCATCACCTCTTTTCCAGAGAGCGAAACCGATCTTAACTGGATACATAACCAGATTGCCGAGGGCAAGCCATACTCAGAGGCACTGAAAGAGGTTACCGATGAGGTACTACGGGCTCAGAAAAAACTGCGGGGCCTAGAGAAACGCAGCGGCCTCTCCATCCTCGACATCAAAGAGATCAACCGCAAGATGTCCATCGGTGAAGCCAAAGCCAGACGCGCCAAGAAAGAGATGGTGGAAGCCAACCTGCGTCTGGTTATCTCCATTGCAAAGAAATACACCAACAGAGGCCTGCAGTTCCTGGACCTGATCCAGGAGGGCAACATCGGCCTGATGAAGGCAGTAGACAAATTCGAATACCGGCGCGGCTACAAATTCTCCACCTACGCCACCTGGTGGATCCGTCAGGCCATCACCCGCTCTATTGCGGACCAGGCCCGCACCATCCGTATCCCGGTGCACATGATCGAGACCATTAACAAGCTCAATCGCATCTCACGCCAAATGGTGCAGGAGATGGGGCGCGAGGCCACACCAGAAGAGCTGGCTGAACGCATGGAGATGCCAGAGGACAAGGTACGCAAAGTCCTCAAGATCGCCAAAGAGCCGATCTCCATGGAGACCCCAATCGGTGATGATGAAGACTCCCACCTGGGCGACTTTATCGAAGACTCCGGGGTAGTATCCCCATCCGACTCAGCCACCGGCGAAGGCCTGCGCGAGTCTACCAAGGTGATGCTGGAAGGCCTCACCTCACGCGAAGCCAAGGTGCTGCGCATGCGCTTCGGCATCGACATGAACACCGACCACACCCTGGAAGAGGTCGGTAAACAGTTCGACGTAACCCGCGAGCGTATCCGCCAGATTGAAGCAAAAGCACTACGCAAACTACGCCATCCATCGCGTTCTGAGAAGCTATATAGCTTCATTGATAACGAATAAGAAAAAACAACAGCAGGAATGCTTGAACAAACACAAAGGATGGTTTATTAATACACACCGCGAAACAACTCCGGGCCCTTAGCTCAGTTGGTTAGAGCAGGGGACTCATAATCCCTTGGT
>CAZVME010000105.1:0-8395 GCA_964628835.1 uncultured Gammaproteobacteria bacterium
GCTCTTGCTTTGATACATCTTCAATAAGACATAGTTTTTCTGGAACGGCATGATTTGTAGATAAACTTCTATTCAAATCAATAGAATAAGCATAACCTGAGCGCAAATTATAATTTATTGTGTAGTCTTTAGATGCCCTGAAGTAACGCGTACTTCCAACCAATTCTGCCCCATATACACGGGGAATAGTTGCTGGTGATTTAATAATTTTATTCCACCTTACTACAAATGAATTATTGCCTGGATTAACAGCAACATGTTTCTCTTTTTGGTTTTGCAAAATCTCGCCATTTACACTAACCACCCATGCTGTAGCAACTGAGTTTGAATCTACAGTAGTCCACGAAATAGTGCGTATCATTGATAATTCAGTAACAGATAACTCTGGGCCACTATATTGCTTTCGAATAGGAGTGGTGCAACCGCTCACAGCTAGAGAGATTGTTAATAAAATTAATATGCGAGTCATATTGTTACCTGCATAACGCCTAAATATGGGGCGTTGGCGCGACAGCGACAACGTCCCAGCGAACGACAGTGAGCGGCATGATTTTCTTGTTATGCGATTATTCACGGGACTTCCAGTTTTCTGCGGCATTATGCATTTTCTCCCACTCTCCCTTTGGATCTGAGGCAAATTTGGCTACACCTATCAATTGAAAAATAAGCACTAACGCAGCAAAAGCGAATAATATTCTTGTGCTCCATACTGTTGTTAGTGTGTACCATCTAAACATGACAGGATAACGAGATCTCATGAACCGAATATTCTGCGGTTTTTTCATTAACTTTTCGATTGAATCTGCCCTCTTATTAATTCTTAGCAAAGAGATCTTCGATAACAACCTGGCCAGACGTTTGTCTTTGCTGGCAAGCTGCTTCGCAACAAGAAACGGGAGCAACACACGGGTTGGTATTGTGATTACCGCCCATCCGATAACAAGGACACTTACTGCAATAATTGTTGCTGTGTTCATGGTTTATTGCGCATAACGTTCAGCAGCACCGGTAAAATGCGAGCTTGCGAGCATTTTATCCGCGTGGCTGCGCTTGTTATGCATTTATTTCTAGCTCATCAAATTTTGTGACATATTTTAAAAATTCCATAAGCGCTTTATAGGTCTTTTCATCATTTTCTGACGCGGCAATTCCTTTGATGTTATTTATGATTAATGACCAGTACCACATATGTTTTGAATCTATGCTTGCTGCTATAGGTAGCATTGATTGCAAATCTGGTATTTCACGAACTGAAAAATCACGAAGGAAATCTGGTTGGACTACACACAGCTCTCCGTTTTCTTCGAGTTCCTTAACCAGTGTTTTGACAACATCAGGATTATTCCAATAAGGAAGCGTCCCTAAATCGCTGTCTAATGGTTGAGCCCACTGAAAGAATATGGATAACTCTGCTCTTAACGACCATTTTAATTCTATTTTTCTAGCTAATTCTCTTTTACTGTGCTGCCTTTTCTGATACCACGAAAAAAGGATAACTAGAAATACTCCTTCAAGAGAAAAGCCTACTAACTCTGGAAATATACTGCCTGTAATACTTTCCCCTAAGTAAACAAATGTAGATAAAACGGTAATACCAAAGAATATTAGTAATGCCAGAGCGATTTTTTCAAATTTATCCATATGTCATTGCTCTATTTGCATAACGCCTAAATAAGCGGTGCGCGTAGCGCATCCGAATGAACGAAGTGAATGGCTTAATTTTCTTGTTAAGTGTTGTTTGCCCATTGAATAAACATTGGAGTTAAAAGACCAATTAGCCACAATGAAAATGAATATAAACCCATTAATATACGATATGACCATTTTTGCTTGCGAACCTTATCTTGGAGTTGGTCAAGATACTCACGGCCTAATGTTGTTGGGCCACGCCAAATTAGATTTGCTATTGGTAATTTTGCTCCTAGGGAACTTTCTAATACTTTGCCATTTGCATAGCCATCATTTATTAATTCAGCAGCATACTGATATTCAGATTCTTCTGGGCCATTAAGGAGTATTTTTATGTACATTTCACGCCAGCTTTTATTTTTGGGCATTGTTTCTTTCATCCTTGGTTTATGCACAAGCCTGATTCTATGAATTTTTAAACACTTAACGCCCAAATAACCGGACCCGCTGTTTGGGGTCCGGGTTGATTTTCTTGTTAGTTGCATGCATAACGACCCAATAGAAACGGAACGCCTATTAATAATATTACAGCTATATAGTGCCGATATTTTGCGTTGGCAACAAACCATTTAAGCGACAGGAATTCATGTTCGTTATTGATATGCAAAATAGTTGTATGTTCGATTTTGTTTTTAACTAATAGCGCGAAATCAAGGATTATAAATGCAAGAATTAATACTACAGCCGATACTTGGACAATACGTTTTGCTAGTATTTTTTGTGTTAATTGTTCTAGCCATTCGATTATTGATAGTGCCTGTGCTATCTCTATTGACCACAATGGTGATGAGAGAAGCGCAAGAAGAGCCCATTGCATTGGCTTGGTTGGGAATGCTTCTGATAATACTGATGTAACTTTAATTTGTTTATTCATATTACGGTTTCATTTTTACAACTAACAGTTGATTATGTAGCTGGAAACAATATTGAGATATGCCGCTGGCAACAATATTGTGTTATGCCGCCAAATGTTCTATATTCGTTCTCTATTGGTTTCCTAGTTAAATGTAGGCGGTCTTTTCCATGGATTCGGGAATTCAACCTAAAAAGCCTTCTATTGATCGGTTTTGGGACAGATATTTTGAAGTTCTGAAGCTTTTTCGTGTACCTGATAGGTCTCTGCCCTGGTATCAGAAGCATATACAGTCCTTCATTGATGACCATCCTACTACCCGTTTGCAGGAGCATACCCCTGAAACGCTGCAATGCTTTCTGCAGAAGCTGGGCCAGAACAAACAAATAACTGACTGGATTTTCAGCCAGAAGCTCGACGCACTGCGTCTGCTTTATTGCCATTTTCTTCAACTCTCTTGGGCAAAATCCTTCGATTGGGATATCTGGAATACCGATGCAAGATCTCTTGGGAATGATCATCCTGCTGTAGCGCACAGCTATGTAATGATTAATAAGAGTGTGGAAGAAGCAAAAAACTATCTGGGAAAGAGATTTCCTGACATTTATCGGAAATTCCTTGTTGCTATCCGTATGCCAGACTATTCCACCAATACTGAGAAGAGCTACCTCAGCTGGATTATCCGCTTCCTTCGCTTTCATCCTGAAAGACATCCTTATAATTATTCTGAACCTGAAGTCGCATCATTTTTAGAACATTTGGCTATAAAACGCAAGGTTGCTGGAGCGACCCAGGCTCAGGCCCTAAATGCCCTGGTGTTCTTTTTTACTCGCGTTCTTGAGCAGCCTCTGGGTGAGATTGGGTCATTTAAGAGACCAAAAAAAACCGAAACGAATACCGACTGTATTGAGCACAAACGAGATACAATCTATTTTCACCCACCTACACGGCATGAATGGTCTCATGATCCTACTTATGTACGGGACAGGCATGCGAGTCATGGAGTGCATAAGGCTGCGGATTATGGACCTGGATTTTGAGTACCGAAATATTATTATCCGTCAGAGCAAGGGTAAAAAAGACCGCTCTGTACCTATGCCAGACAAGCTCATTCCCCATCTGAAAAGCCAAATCAGATTTGTGGAACAACAGCATGCAAGAGACATAGCAGCAGGTTGTGGAACGGTATATATACCTGATGCTCTTTCCAGAAAGTATCCCAATGCTAAACATGAACTGCGATGGAGATTCCTTTTTCCAGCAAGCCGTCTGGCTCAAGACCCGCGTTCTGACGAGGTCAGAAGGCATCATATTCATAAAACTGTGATTCAGAAGGCCATCAGACAGGCAACGGCAAAAACAGGTATCACTAAACGTGTTACAAGCCATACCATGCGCCACTCCTTTGCTACCCACCTGTTGGAGTCAGGGGCTGATATACGCACCGTACAAGAGCTTTTGGGACATTCAGATGTTTCTACAACAATGATCTATACCCATGTGATTGGACGGGGAAGCCAGGGCGTTAAAAGCCCATTAGATAGGCTAAAATGAATGACACTGAAGTGATTGATCAGGTCTTGAGCCTATGTCCGCTTTGTGCTGTGAGTTCAACCGGTAATTGCAACGCTATTCTTCTAATGAGGAGGAAGCGTTTATCCGTATTGAGAAAGAGATGCTGGATGGGGTGGTCGTCTTCTGGGATAGCCTGGAATATAAGTTGACCTACATACAGCGACGATAGTGCCCCGCCACCTTGTACAGGGCCTGGGTGATCTGCCCCAGGGAAGCCACTCGCACCGTATCCAGTAGTTCGCAAAAGATGTTGCCCTTGCTGACGGCGCACTCTTGAAGTGAGCTGAGCGCATCTACTGCCGCATCCGCATGCAGCGCCTTGAATGCGGCCACATCCCTTACCTGTGCATCCCGCTCCTGTTGCGAGGAGCGAATCAGTGGTGCATCGCACTGGGCAATCCTGGTGTTATCATATGTTGTAAATGTATTAACCCCGATGATGGGCAGAGTGCCGTCGTTTCTGCGTTGCTCATACAACAGGCTCTGCTCCTGGATGCGCCGGCGCTGATAGCGTGACTCCATGGCTGCAAGTACGCCACCTCTCTCCGAGATGCGCTCGAACTCCACATAGACCGCAGCCTCCACCAGGTCGGTCAACTCATCAATGATGAATGAACCCTGCAGGTTGTTCTCGTTTGCACTCAGCCCATATTCACGATTGATGATCAGTTGGATGGCCAGGGCGCGGCGCACCGTCTCTTCGGTGGGGGTGGTGACCGCTTCATCTGCGGCGTTGGTGTGCAGGCTGTTACAGTTGTCATTGATGGCATTCAAGGCCTGCAAGGTGGTGCGGATATCATTCAGCCCGATCTCCCGGGTATGCAGACTGCGGCCAGAGGTCTGAATATGATATTTCAGGCGCTGGCTGCGAGGGCTGGCCCCATAGTAATCACGCATGGCCAGGGACCAGATGCGTCTGGCCACTCGACCGATTACGGCGTACTCCGCATCCATACCATTACTGAAAAAGAAGCTGAGGTGGGGGGCAAACTGATCTACATGCATGCCGCGGGCCAGGAAATACTCCACCAGGGTAAAGCCGTTGGCCAGAGTGAATGCCAGCTGAGTCACTGGGTTGGCCCCGGCCTCGGCGATATGGTAACCGCTCACCGACACGCTGTAGTAGTTGTGCATGGCATTGCTGCTGATGAAACCCTGGACATCGCCCATCAGACGCAGGGCGAACTCGATGGGGAACAGGCACTCGTTCTGCGCCTGGTCCTCCTTCAGGATATCCGCTTGCAGGGTGCCGCGCAGTTGGGTCAGGGTCTCCTCCTTGATTTTTGCATAGGTCCCTGCATCCACCAGATCGGCCCCAGACACCCCCAGCAGACCCAGCCCCAGACCACTATGCCCATCCGGTAGTTCGGAGCGATAGACCGGGCGTGAGGCGTCCCGGTACAGCTGTTGGATCTGTTTCTCGGCGCTGTCCCTGTTGCCGCTGCTGTGTAACCACTTCTCCACCTGTTGATCGATGGCGGTATTGATGAAGCAGGCCAGGGCGATGGCTCCTGGTCCGTTGATGGTCATGGATACCGAGGTGTTGGGTTGGCACAGATCGAAACCGGAGTAGAGGCGTTTGAAGTCATCCAGGGTGGCCACAGATACGCCGGACATGCCGATGCGTCCATGGATGTCTGGGCTGGCAGCTGGGTCTTCCCCATACAGGGTGATGGGGTCGAAGGCGGTGGAGAGCCGGATGGCGCGCTGCCCACGGGCCAGAAAGTGGAAGCGGTGGTTGGTGTTCTCTGCGCTTCCGGCCCCGGCAAACATGCGGGCCGGGTCTTCGCTGGTGCGACGATAGGGAAAGACCCCAGCGGTGAAGGGGAACTTACCGGGCAGGTTCTCCTTTAGCAGAAAACGCAGTAGCTCACCCCAGTCCCGAGTGCGCGGCAGGGCGATCTTGGGCAGCTCGGTCTCACTCAGGGTGGTGATGTAGTTATCACCCACATACTCCTGGCCGCGGATCTGGTAGCGGTACTCTGCATCCAGATATTGTTGCTGCTGTTGCGGCCAGTTGCGTAGCAGGCTCAGTGACTCTTTGCTCAGCCCCTTCAGGGCCTGCATGTAGTTCTGCCTGAGTTGTTGCAGGCTGGGGTCGGCGTCATCATTACTGTAGCTGTCATAGGGTGACAAGGGTTCCGGCAACAGGGGGTCATTAAGACTGCCCAGGCTTCTGAAACAGGCCTGGGCCCGGATGGCCAGTTCGGCCTGGTCTTCGATATGGGTATCCATAACCTGCCCCTGGATTGCTATCTCTGCCAGGTACTGTCTACGCTCCACCGGGATGATGGTGGTGCTGCCGCTGGTTGGTTGTGGCGGCGTCAGATCCAGACGCCACTGCTCGGCATACCGGTGGTCGAGTTGGGCGATTTTGTCACACAGCTGTTGGAACAGATCCCTGATGCCGGGGTCGGCAAAGTGATTGGCCTGGGTGGCAATTACCGGTGTTTCAGTATCGGGCAGTTGGGTTGTCTCATGTTCAATGCGCCACTGTTTGCGCACCTCGGACAGGGCATCCTTGGCGCCCAGGCGGTCGGCCTTGTTCAGCGCCACCAGATCGGCGTAGGCCAGCATCTCGATCTTCTCCAGCTGGCTGGGTGCGCCAAAGTCACTGGTCATGACATAGATGGGGATGTCCACCAGATCGATGATCTCGGAGTCGCTCTGGCCGGTGCCGGCGGTCTCCACCAGCAACAGGTCAAACCCCAGCCCACGCAGATAGCTGATGCAGTGCGCCAGGTGGACGCTGGTGGCCAGATGACGGCGGCGGGTGGCCAGGGAGTGTAGAAACAGGTTTGGATTTACGGTGTTGTTGATACGGATGCGATCACCCAGCATGGCGCCACCTGTGCGATGGCGGGTGGGGTCCATGGTCAGGCAGGCGATGTGAATATCCGGCAGTTGTTCAAACATCAGTCCCAACAGTTCATCGATCAGGCTACTCTTGCCGGCACCGCCGGTGCCGGTGATGCCGATTACCGGGCAGTTGGTCGCCGTGGTGTCTGGGTGTTGCGGCTTCAGGTCGCCAGACAGATGCTGCTGCTCTATGGCGCTGATGGTCTGGGCTATGGCGCGCTGGTCTTCAATTGGAGGATGCGCCGTTGCGGTTCGATAGTGGAGTTGAGCGCGGGTGCGGTCGATCACATCCTGCACCATGCCCTGCAGTCCCATGCTCAATCCATCTTCGGTGGTATACACTCGGCATACACCGGCGGCTTCAAGCTCCCGCGCCTCCTGCTGGGTGATGGTGCCACCACCACCCACGAACAGTTGTATGGTCTCGGCGTGGTGCCGTTTGAGTTCATCCAGCAGATAGCGGAAGAACTCCATGTGACCACCCTGGTAAGAGCTTACCGCAATGGCGTCTGCGTCCTCCTGGATTGCGGCCCGTACGATCTCGGCTACGCTGCGGTTGTGGCCCAGGTGGATTACTTCGCCACCCTGTTCCAGGAATAGACGCCGGATTACGTTTATGGCCGCATCGTGTCCATCGTACAGGGCGGTGGCGGTTACAAACCGCAGTGGGGCGTTCCACTGGTTGTGGGGTGTGGTTTGGTGCAGAGAGGCGAGTCGTGACATACAACAGTCCCTGAACGGTTATGTCCTCTTCCAAGTATAGACCTCGGCTCCGAGTGAATTCCTTCAGGGTGGCGCCTTCGGAACCCTCCGCGACCGGCAAGGTCAGAAAAATTAGCCATACTTGAAAGAGATACAGCCCCTGATACGGCTAGGTTTCGAGCGGTCAGGGTCTTTTGTTATCTGCTGGCACAAGGGGAGGTTTCAGTAGCAGTTCAGAAACATACAAATAGATGCAGTTGATTGGAGTGGAGAACACTATGGATCAACAGTTGCAGAAGTTCCGACAGGAGGTGCGCGCTTTTGCGCAAGCTGAGATTGCGCCGCGTTCTGTTCAGATCGATCTGGACAATCGTTTTCCGCCGGATCTGTGGCGCAGTCTGGGGGCGGCGGGACTGCACGGCATCACCATCCCCAAACAGTATGGCGGCAGGGAGCTGGACTATCTGCATCATGCCATCGCCATGGAGGAGATATCCCGCGCCTCCGGTTCCATTGGCCTCTCCTACGTGGCCCACTCCAACATCTGTCTGGAT
The DNA here is from genome assembly GCA_964628835.1 of uncultured Gammaproteobacteria bacterium. Taxonomy (GTDB): domain Bacteria; phylum Pseudomonadota; class Gammaproteobacteria; order Chromatiales; family Chromatiaceae; genus JAAGZL01. Next base: position 8,233 of record CAZVME010000105.1, read on the forward strand.
AATCTCTATCGCATCGGAAATGCCGAGCAGCGGGATAGGTTTGTTCCGGGTCTCTGTAGTGGTGAGTTAGTGGGTGCCCTGGCCCTGTCTGAGCCGGAGGCCGGTTCCGATATCCTGGGTTGTTTAAGCGCCCGGGCGGTGCAGCAGGGCGAGCACTGGCTGG
>CAZVME010000106.1:0-375 GCA_964628835.1 uncultured Gammaproteobacteria bacterium
TGCCGTTTGCATCTACAAGGGTGTAGATCCCATCAGGGCTTCTGCTCAGGATGGTGATCTGGTTGGTGAAACCACCGACAGAAGCCAGTACAGTTTTGGCAAAACCAAAGACCTCCAGGGCGTAATCGCTTTCAAAGCCATCAGTATCATACGCTGTTGCTGTAAAATAGTACTCAATGGCATATTGGAAGAAATAACAAAGATTAACAAGCTTACCAATTATAATTACCTGGCAAAACAAGTACTTATACCAACCATTAAATTTGGTTTAAACAGGGGATTTCTCAATAAAATAGAGGCGGAAATACTCAAGCGAGGTCTTGTCGTTCAGCAATTCAAGGCCTCTGATATTGGCAACTGGATAGCCGCTCTGAC
>CAZVME010000106.1:385-8371 GCA_964628835.1 uncultured Gammaproteobacteria bacterium
ATCATACGCTGTTGCTGTAAAATAGTACTCAATTCCCTCATCGAATCCATCAAGCATGAAAAATGAGGTTCCATTGACGATTGCAGGAATTCCAATGTCAATAGAATCGCCGTATACCCCTGGCACCGTTCCGAAATAAACCTTATACCCAGCTAAATTCGTCTCTGTATTTGGCGTGAAAGAAAACGGCATGACGCCCGTGCGGCTCTGAGCTAAAGCGAAACCTGCGAGCATAGTCGCAAAAAACAAGGCAACTAGTGGTATCCAAAATAATTTTTTCATTTTTCAATCCTCCATATTGAGAACAAGATCTCGTTCATAGAAATTTCCGTGTGAAGTTACGGCTCCAAAGCTTATTTTATAGCGCCTGTCTGGCACCGAACCAGCTTGAATCTTGCCTTTGAGGATGGTGTCATCCTGAACAGCAAGGGTGTTGTCGACAATTAGCGAGGGAACAGGTGTCCCGGCGCTGTTGTAAGCAGCCACAAAACTCTGTTTCGTCTGACCATTGACATTGCCGGACACGACAACCGTTTCACCGGAGGCCAGGGGGACGGTTGAAAAGTCGATGCCGATGTAAAACGATTCGGACGGCTGTTTGCTGAGGATATTGGCACCCATTTTATGCGTACTCCGCCCGGAAGGTGCCCTGGTCGTTGCTGGTGTTACCGGCAGCAGCGGAAACAACACGCCGCAGCCACACCCTGCAGGCCTCTCCGGCCGGGATGTCTGGCAAGCTCAGTTTGTTGGCGGCCACATGATGGCCAAAAGTGATCACCGGAGCTGCAGGGGCTGTGTCCTCATCGGCGATTGTTTCCCCCGCCCAGGCCGCCGTATGCGGATTATTGGTTGCATCGTGGCCGAGATCCAGGGCGGTGTCTGTCGAGGATGTCTCCGTGCTCATGTGGACAGAGACGCTTGTTGCGGCGGCGTCACCGGCATTATAGACATCGATGGCCCGGTACTCGGTATCCCCGGCGCTGGCTTCGTCCGGATCAACATTATCAAACAGATTGTTCATGGCGGTGGCGCTGACCTGGTTGGCGCTCATCACGCCGCCAAGGGATGCGGCAGGGTCGCTGTTGGCCGCCCCGCCGGTGAGTCGAAGTTGTAAAATTGCTGGCATGGTAAATACCTCCTATGCAAAAAAGATAAAGGTGCGCCGTTCGGCGTTGAAAACAAAGGTCCGCCGTTCGGCCATGAATACTTTGATCGGTTCCGGGACGATATCGGAGAGCACGTCCCAGGCCATATCGAGACTGGCGGCGTCAAACAGCTGCCAACTAGTGTCTTGTTCAAGATGGGTTAAGAGATCCCAAGCAAGATCCTGGTCCTTGACATTGAAGACCTTCCAGGAGGTGTCCCGGCTGATATGGGTGAGGATGTCCCAGGCTGTCTGCTGGTCTTTGGTGTTGAGAATTGACCAAGCAGTATCTCTGGTTATGGTGTTGGCGATACCCCAGGCGGTGTCCTGATCTTTAGCGGCCATGATCCGATAGCCGGTGATCTGCTCCTTGGCGTTTTTGATGGCCCAGGCGATATCGAGGTCAACACCGGCAGAGGTGATGATCTGCCAGGCGGTATCCAGCTCGACGACATTGGCAAGGAGGATCTGCCAGGCCAGATCGTTATCGAGTTGTTTCAGGATACTCCAGGAGGTGTCCTGTTCTGCTTTGGCCAGTATTGCCCAGGAGCTATCACGGTCGAGGCTGATTAATATTTTGGTCGCTGTATCTCTGGTGACAGCGTTGAGGATTTTGTAGGCAGTGTCTTGGTCGGCTGCAGCGAGGACTTTGGCAGCAACGTCACGATCAATGGAGTTGAGGATGCGATATCCTGTATCTGCTGTTTTGGCTGCAAGGAGGCCCCAGCCGGTGTCGCGCTCGATGGCATCGAGAACCCGCCAGGCGACATCCCGGATGAGTGATTGGCCACCACCACTCTCCGCACTATCACCGAAATACAAGACATCAGTACTAACTAATGATCCGGTATCGGTATATAGAAATTTCATGGCAGGGCCACCACTTGATAATCGGTGCCGGGGATCTGGAGGATGCCGTTTTTGTAACGTTTTGGGATTATGATGGGACCGGAGCCGAGGACGAAGGGGAGTTGGGGTGTGTTGGGGTTATCGCTGATCGTCAAGCAATCATAATCTCCTGCTACTCCATATGTGCTCCAATAATCATTAGTCACTCCGAATGAGTCTAAAGTCCCGACTATTGTACTTCTTGCCCCTGTACGTGAACCGACTAATTGTCCATTGATCCACAATGCCATATCACCATTGGACCACCATTTACACAGAGCATACATCCACTTTCCAGCTACATATTGTGGTGATACGGAATCATCACAATAATACTGTGCTCCTTGTGCTTTTATCATAAACAGTATACGCTCATTTGTATCCACGTACATCTCTATATTGTTATCTGCTCTATTGGCATGATCTGGATCTTCGATATACCAAAAATACCTACTGGCTGTTATATCTGCTGCGGATGGCTTTACCCATAACCCAACTGCCCCTTGCTCTATTGTTGTAAACGGAGGTGTAGTAAATTCCGCTCTTGCACCATCTCCTACATTTCTAAATCCAGAAGTGCCTGTGAGGGCGGCAGCAGCCTCTAAGGTGCCGTCAGCATCGGGGAGGGTTACAATAAGTCCTCCAATATTTGTGGTAGTACTTTCCATATCCCAATATTCTAAAATATCACTATGGGCATCGGAGTAATCACTCTCGACATTAGCAGGGATTAGAGTACCGTAAGGGAGGATAGGGGCGCTGTACCCTCTGACATTATCATAGAGAGCATCCGAGTTAGCAGTCCCGGTGGCGTTACTTCCAAAATAAATATATGAAGGGGACCCAGTAAAAGCAGTTGTGACAATTGTTGAGTTAATTAAATCTCCATTAATCCATAATTGGACAAAACTACCATTGTTACTATCAGCCCAAACAAAATCTAAATGATACCACTCCCCAGTAATAAGATTGGTATCGCATATCATTGTGACTAATGTCCCACCTGCCCTGTATCTGAGAACAATATCGGTAGAAGAAGTGTACGCATATATTTCATTATTTCCATCAACATAGGCTATCCACATCCAATCAGTTCCAGCAGTCTGTACGTTAAAATCAAAAGACAGAACTCCTGCTTGGGGATTTATGATATCATTTGATGTGTTAGCAAAACGGATATAATTTGTAGATGTAGCTACATTATCATAACATTTCCCCTGCACCCCATCAGTTGTATAATCACCTGTACCTGTTCGTGATCCTGTTATTTGGGTATCGCTTGTCGATGGGCCTTTGTATCCTGTGTCTGATCCACAATCCCATCTAAAAATACAATGCTCCGTAGTCCCATCACCAGTCCTGACACTGGCCTCATGCAATACATCAACTCGGTTTATCTCGGTCTGGTTGATTGCCAGTTTTGCATCGTAGGTGGAGGATTCAAGATCGGTGTGGGTGGCTCCGTCTGAGGCGAAACCTTTACTAAACATTTGGAAGGGCTGACCATGAAGTAGTTCCATTTCATTATCTGTCAAACCCCTATCTGAATAAATATAAAGAGCCTCTATAGTTGCATCAAGGTTTTCACTAGTACCATCATAACTACCAACCCATAAGTCAGTAGTTGTGAGACTATCTGTATAAGCAAAACTTCCATCTGGTTGTCCGTTAACGTAATAATACAAGACACCACTACGTCTAACAAACGCAATAGTAAAATCAGTTTCATTTGTCAGTGAGGTATTGGCAAGAGTCTTATCATTACCATCATAGACTTGCAACTTATCGGCTGCTCCATGAATATAAAAAACAGGGTCATAAGTCCCAAAAGAAACAATATCCTGAGAACCGGCAGAGGTGAATCCAGATATTTTGGCAAATACAGTGAAATCACCAGTGCCTATATTAACTCCAGATAAACTGGAATTTCTCAAGTAATCTGTATTAGCCGCAACCAGAGTAATGCCATCAATACTCTGCTCTCCACCGTAGTTGGTCAAATCATTACTATTCCCACTATGGTCAATGGCATCGCCACTTGTTTCATTAAAAATACAAGTCACATCCATTCCAGTTGCTAGAAGATGTGATGTGTCAAATATTTCATTTGTTGCCCTGCTTCCGAAACTGTGTGGAATATTCAGGTCAGTTACCAGATCACCATAGGTGTCAATCGTGGCAAGATTGGTATTGCTGGTTATGTCATGATATTGAGTGCCGAGGGTGAGGCGGTCAGCTAAATTATAAGCCTTTGCAGAGCCTTCGCGGCTTGCAGAGTCAATTATCAAGCAACCTACTATTTTGTGCGTCCCAACAGGGACTGTCTGAGCATAAAATGAATACCTAATACCTGCGTTATCAACGACTCTTTGTTGAATTAGCCCTGTCGAATCATACAGTAGAATTAATTGTCCATTTGTTTCAGTAGCAGTTACAAGAAGATATTCTGCTAAGTTATATGCAGCGCTAGAAGCAGCTGCTTCACTCCCAGAATTTTCATAGTAATCTGCATAACTAGTTAAAGCTGTATCGTCTAAACTCAGTAAAGCTTGATATGCATTACCGGTGCCAGCATTTATACTTGACCCTACTATCCACTCTACATCTAAAAATACTTTGTCTGGATAGAATGTCATTCTATGAGTGGTGGACGTACTACCAGAAAGAGGAACTTGAGTGGTAGTTTTATAATTACCTGAATGACATAAAACTACCCTAGTTGGTGTGCTCTCAATAACCTCAAGCACCGCATCTGGATCAAAATGTAGTGCTTCTAAATTCTCTGTCATAGCGAAACGAGACTTACATTCTTCTATCCCTGAAATAAAAAATTCTATATAGTCAGACGAACCAGTGTTGGAATTATGTACTCGTGCAGTGTATCCATCGCACTCTACATCTATATAAGTAGCCTGTTCATCAACACTTAAATATGGGTCAATCAGCAACCCAACTTGATCTTGATACCGTTGTACGGGAGTCCGTCCGTCTGCTGGATCAACCTGAAATCCATCTGGTTCAAAGGTAAAGATGTTGTAGGCCCATGCCGGGTCTGGGTGAACCGGCGCATTATGAGAGGATACTCCGACATAATCGTCAATATTATAACGTAACCCCTTCCCATCTTCACGGTTCTCTGCAAGTGCAGCTGTGCGAACCTCAGTTCGCCACTTAATCCGTACAAGCTCTCCCGGTACATCAAGATAGAAGGTTTGCTTACTGCTAAACCCTTGACCAAACGACCATTCCAAACCAAAGACAGCATTTGTAATTGACAGTGCTGGAATATCAATAACTGTGACTGCTCGAAACGTCCCATCATTAATCTTGGTCAGGTTAGCATCGGCAAAAGAAAAGGTCTGTGATCTCCAGCTTCCTGCCTTAAACACCTCCCCTACCAGATCTGCCTTGGCCACAAGTACGTTGTTCCACCAGATTTCAATATGCTCTGCGTGCATCTGCAACTCTACCACACCGTCAAAGCACTTACGTTTTAATGATCGGAGGCAACTATTAACACCACTGGTATCCTCAGCAGGGAGATCATAGGCAATAATAGGATTCAGGTCTGCATCGACCTCACCCGTATCACGAGGCATAAAGAAGTTGGGCTTTGCTGCCGGATTGTCTGGATGATTGTGAAATATTCTCATCGGATCACCAGCCTCTTGATTGCATTGCGTTGTGCTATCAGCATGCGGGCCATTTAATCCAACTCAACCTGATAGGTGTATCCACCAAAAACATTGCCGGCAGTATCAAAAGCTTGGACCCTGATGCCTCCTAAAGACTCTATGTATCTGTGCGACAAAACAACCGGAAGCGGGGCGGAATAACTGCTCGTATCTCGGCCACCCCAATAGACAGTGATACTTTTTACTTCTTCTGGAAACACAGCAACGAACAGAATGTCACCGCCGCTCATCTGGTGTGCAAAGATTGGTTCGTCTTTCGGCCAGCCATCACAACCCGACAACCGAAAACATTGAGCCCAAGCCAAAGTTGAAACGAGAAGTGTAAATACAATCGTGAAGACCATCATTTTTTTCATCGTAATTCTCCGTTATGATTAATTACCATGTGGCGATTGCCGCTCTTTTCCAGGTATTTGCCGCAGTGCAGACATAAATATAATCAGCACCGACCCTGACCTGCCCCGGTGTCCCTGAAGCACTGGCGCTTCCTGGAATAGCCGCCTCTAGCTGAAGATCACCGTCAATTATGACCCTTTCCTCAAAATAGGCATCTGCCCCTGCAGCATGAAGCGAATAGCCGCTAACGCTGTAACAATAAACTCCAGCAGCGTTTACCGAATAGCCATAGACGCCATTTCCCTCCCAGCTAGAACCATAGACGCCATTCCCAGATCCTAATGTCACAGAACCCTTAATCGCATCAGCCGTACTGGATGAACTGGCAGAAGAGGCCACAATGCCGCTTCCTGTCGAACTACTCGCAACAATGGCCGTGTCTGAATTGGCTGTTGCTACAATGGCATTATCAGAGCCACTATGGGTGAACCGTGCTGTGGGAATAGCCCACATACTCTTAGCAACAATACAGGTTCGGCGGTTATTGGAAGATCCAAGATTCAAGATTGTCCAGTCAGAGCCAGAACCAGTAATGCCAATGGTGGCCAGCTCTTCAACCGTCCCATCACCACGATCACCCCAGAATTCCACCTCATCGGTTAAATCATTAATGATAACACGCTGATCGGATGAGTCTGTTTCCACTGCGCTTACCGGCAGCGGTGTCACATATGCCGGGCTTGCCTGACTTTGGGTAGTTGATTGATTGCCATAGGCATCCAGGCTGCCAAACCAGTAATAATAATCCGTGTTTGCTACAACATCGCTATCCCGAAATGTAAGTTTCCCCATATAGACAGCCGAAACCGGAGCCGTATAGAGAGGATCACCGCCGGGAAAAGAATTCGTGGTATTACGCCATATCACTATCGCCACGACAGAAGGGTCACTCGGCGCCACCACCCTTATGAGGACAACAAGTTGCCCTGGATAAAGAGTTATATCGGCGGTGGCTGGCGGATCAGGGGCTACGGTTTTACCGACAACAGTGTGGAGAAGTTCTGCTGAGGTTGGGGTGTTGCTGATAATTCGAGTCCCGTCCCGGTCATAGACAACAACACAGAACGCCCGAATATCATACTCAGTGCCGACAACAACGTCAGAGAGGAAAACCTCGTTTGGCAGGCCTGCTGTATTGATTGATTGCCACGGGTTGTCATCTGCGTCGGTTGCCCTGTAAGTGATAACCACACTTTCAACCGCGTTAAGGAGAAGGCTCTGGGCCGACCAGCTGAACGTCACGACAATGCGGGGCGACAGTGTGCCGTCCGGATCACGGTGCATCACTGATTCGTCAGACCGCACTCCGGAAATTACGGGTGCGCCAAGTGTATCGGCGGGATCGGCAGGGAGGGAAATCTTTGAGTTAAACGCCGGGATGGCGCCGCTGTCTGCGGTATGCACTGCCGGTGCCAGGTCAACAACCGTAATCTGGGCGGTCAGATCACCAGCAGGCCTGATATTTTTAACCAGCATGTCAACCGTTTCTGTGGTTCGCTCCCCAAAGGTGACAAGATCACCAGCCACCATATTGCCAGGCAGCACAACAGGGGTTTCAAGCTCAACAGTATTCTGCTCACCCAAATTGAATACCACATTATGATACGATGAGGTCATGTCGGCGAGGCGGATACGGACCCCGTACTCATTGCCTGCCTCAAACTCGCAGACCTCATCAACAGTTAGATGGGTTACGTGTGTGCCATTATCAATGAGCGTCTTAATCCTGCCGGAAGAAATACGACTCTTCCAGTTCGGCACATCGTGACTGATCTTGACAAGATCGCCACGGGTACAAACGATATACTCAATATCCGTGTTAAACTTATGAATTTCCGGCCGGAGCTGGGCAGCGGCCATGTG
>CAZVME010000107.1:0-8146 GCA_964628835.1 uncultured Gammaproteobacteria bacterium
GAAAAGCAGTATTTTGAGAAGCTAGCAACTGTCTAGAAAACTAGGGGCTTGCCAATGATCACCGTCCGATGAGCAGAAAATTACTCTTTCTACTTTTTGGGTGTTTATCATTTAGAATTGCTAAATTGGATAATGGACTTATTGAGTTTATTAAGGTGTCAGCTGTATCATTGGTGCGCTTAAGATACATGGTAATGAGCGTGACTTTATGAAAAATTTAAATAAAATACGAGTTCTCTTTTGCTGCATGGGCAATATCTGCCGTTCACCTACAGCCCATGGTGTATTTGAGGCTATGGTAGAAAGAGTAGGGCTGACAGATGTGGTGCAAGTTGATTCAGCTGGAACCCATGCCTACCATGTGGGTGAGCCACCTGATCTCAGGTCGCAGCAGGAGGCCCTGTCCCATGGTGTAGATCTTAGCTACCAGCGGGCTCGTCGTGTTGTTAGCAGTGACTTCTACCAGTTTGATTATATTCTGGCCATGGACCGGGACAACCATAGAAACCTTGCCGCCATATGCCCGGAAGGAATGGAGGATAGATTGCATCTGTTCATGGATTTTGCTGCGGAATTGGAGCAGGCGGAGGTGCCTGATCCATATTATGGAGGCGAGGATGGATTCAACCGGGTATTTATGATGGTGGAAGTTGCGGCGGCAGGTCTGCTGGAAAATATTGGGCTACGCCTACGGGAGTAGCTAGTGTAATTCTCTGCTCCATAAGATGTAGAGATATACAAAGTAAAACGCCCCGCTATTGCGGGGCGTTTTTTGTTGGCGTGGTTGCAAGGTTACTCCGAACTACCACCCTGGGGAGGCTTGGGCGTAGTTTCGGCAGCCGGTTTGCTGTCTGCACCAGAACCGGTGGAAGGGTTGGTTGCAGGCTTGTCTTGTTTCTTGGTCTCTACCATTTGTGGCGCCGGTTTTGGTGGTGACTCCTTCTTTGGGGCAGGGGCCTCCACTGGTTTTGCCGCAACCGGCTTGGGGGCAGGCTTTGGTTTCGGTTCTGCTGCTTGCGCTGGCTTCTCCTGTGCTCTGGTCTCCACCATTTGTGGCGCCGGTTTTGGTGCTGACTCCTTTTTGGGAGCAGGTGGTGCCACTGGTTTTGCTGCAACCGGCTTGGGGGCAGGCTTTGGCTTGGGTTCTGCTGCTTGCGCTGGCTTCTCCTGTTCCCTGGTCTCCACCATTTGTGGTGCAGGTTTGGACTGCGCCTCCGGTTTAGGGGCAGTGGCCTTTGCTGGTTGCTCTGGGCTCTTTGCTTCAACCGGTTTTACCGTTGGCTTTGGCTCCTGCTTTGGAGCGGAGTCCTGTGCAGGTCTCTCCTGCGCCTCCGGTTTAGGAGCAGTGGCCTTTGCTGGTTGCTCTGGGCTCTTTGCTTCAATCGGTTTTACCGTTGGCTTTGGCTCCTGCTTTCGAGCAGAGTCCTGTGCAGGTCTCTCCTGCGCCTTGGTCTCCACTGGTTGTTGTGTGGCAACTTTGCTATCTGTAGCGGCTGCCTGAGCCTGATTTGACTCTGAACCAGGGGCCTCAGCCTGGTTCTCTCCGCGTGTGGTCTGATCGGTACGTGGCTTGCGTGGCCCACGGCGACGACCACCAGACCTACTACGTCCACCTGAGGAAATCTCCTGGTTCTTGGTCTGTTCACCATCCTGGGCTTGGGTTGTTGCAGGTTTCTGCTCAACCGGCTGTTCTACAGAACCCTGTTGCTGCTGATCTGCTGTGGTAGTTGTTTGGTCCCGATTGCTGCGACCGCGGCGTCTGCGACCGCCACGACGTCCTCGACGTGAACTTGAGCTTTTCTGCTGCTCATCATTTAGTTTGGCATCGGTATTGCTGTCTCCACCATCAGTTGTAGCACCCTGCTGTTCCTTGGCAGGCTCATTTGCCTGGACCTGTTTTTGGCTTATGTTAACGCCCTTGCCACGTCCTCCGGCGGAGCCTGAACGTCTGGTGCTCTGGCTATCTGCACCATCTCTTCTATTGCGGTTGGAACGTTGCCTGTTACCGCCTGATCTTCCTGAGCTTCTGCGCTGTCCTCTCTGCTGCTTCGGCTTCTCTTCCTCTTTCGCTGGTGGTGCTTCCTCACTGCTGGTGCCGATAATGGCTCCCAGGAGACGCTTTACAAATCCGGGCTTCTCAGCGTCTTGCTCAGATGCCTTCGCTTTAGGCGCTGGTCTGGGGACAGGCGTAGCTGGAGTGATACGTTTTACTGCCGGTTCCTCACTCTTGGTCTCTTTTGGTTTGATGTGTTTTGGGACATCGGTCTCGGGCTCAACCGACATCTGGTAACTGGCGGTGTCAGAGTCATGCTCCGGCATATCCTGGCTGCGGATACGTTCTATCTCGTAATTTGGTGTCTCAAAATGACTGTTGGGGACCAATACCACATTCACCGACTGGCGGTTCTCAATGTCGTGGATAGCATCACGTTTTTCGTTCAGTAGGAAGGTGGCAACGTCTACTGGCAGTTGGGCGATGATGCGGGCGGTATTGTCTTTCATCGCCTGTTCTTCGATCACGCGCAACACCGAGAGCGCCAGAGATTCCACGCCACGGATAAAGCCATGTCCCTTACAACGGGGGCATACCAACTGGCTGGATTCACCCAGGGATGGACGCAGTCTCTGACGGGACATCTCCAACAGGCCAAAACGCGAGATGCGGCCGATCTGCACCCGAGCCCGATCTTGCTTCATGGCGTCTTTCAGCTGATTTTCCACTGCCCTCTGGTTCCTGGCAGGCCCCATGTCGATAAAGTCGATTACAAACAGGCCACCCATATCGCGCAGACGTAGCTGGCGTGCCACCTCATCTGCCGCTTCAAGGTTGGTATTGAGAGCAGTCTCTTCTATGTCTGAGCCCTTGGTGGCGCGGGCCGAGTTGATATCCACAGAGGTGAGGGCTTCGGTATGGTCAATGACGATAGAACCGCCAGAGGGGAGACGCACCTCACGTTGGAAGGCGGATTCGATCTGACTCTCTATCTGATAGCGGGTGAAGAGTGGGACCTCATCCTCATAGTGACGGACTTTGTTTAGATTTTGTGGCATTACCTGCTGGATAAACTCACACGCCTCCTGGTGTACAGCAGGGTGATCAATGACAATCTCGCTGATGTCAGCCCGCAGGTAGTCACGAATGGAGCGTATGATTACATTGCTTTCCTGGTAGACCAGAAAAGGTGCCCGTTTGTCCTTAACTGATATCTCGATTGCAGACCAGAGTTGTAGCAGGTAGTCCAGATCCCACTGAAGTTCATCTTCGCTCTTGCCAACCCCGGCGGTACGAACGATCAACCCCATGCCGTCCTGGATGGTGAGGTGGCTCATGGCCTCGCGCAGTTCGTTACGGTCACTGCCTTCGATGCGACGGGACACGCCGCCAGCGCGGGGGTTGTTTGGCATCAGGACTAGATAACGTCCAGCCAGGGAGATAAAGGTGGTGAGGGCCGCGCCTTTGTTGCCGCGTTCCTCTTTTTCCACCTGGACTACAATTTCCTGTCCCTCTTTGATGGCCTCCCGGATATTGACCCGTCCACCGGATTTTTTGCTGGCCTCAGAGAAGTAACTGCGGGAGATCTCTTTTAGTGGCAGGAATCCGTGACGTTCCGAGCCATATTCAACAAATGCCGCTTCCAGGCTGGGTTCCACCCTGGTGATACGCCCTTTGTAAATATTGGCTTTTTTCTGTTCGCGACCGGAGGTTTCTATATCGAGGTTGTAGAGTTTTTGGCCATCTACAATGGCTACGCGCAACTCTTCTGGCTGAGTTGCGTTGATCAGCATACGTTTCATTAATAATCCTTTGCGCGCTACATATCCCTGATTTCTCAACAGCTTAAGGCGTGTTGAGGTTACAACGACTTGCGGCGGTTTCCCAATGGGAATACGTTGGTTACTGCTGGAATACCAGTGCTTCCTGGTCTCATCAGCAGAGTTATCAGACACCGGTAATCCGGTCTTCTGAATCCCAACTATTCCGCCCCTTGTGGCACGCAGTTAATTTGTTTTAAAAACACCGCTATGTTGCGGGTTCCCGGTTTGATCAAGCCTGGGTTGGCATTAGTTGTTTCTGTAACCACATATTCTTCAAGGTCACATTTTGACCCATGTGGCAGTTTCCCTCTGCTTGATCCGGCGCAGACCATTGTCAAAGGTCACGCCAAAAAATCTTAAACGTAGGAAGTTAGGCTCACTGGAATACCACCCATGTGGCCGCTTCTGTAAATGACTATAGGACATGAGTGTAATAATACTACTCACCCTGTGGTTTTAATCCGATAGCCAATAGATGATCATAACAGCCTTAAACTGGCGCATCAAATGGCCATGACCTGTTACTATTTGTAAATGTCAGAAAATAAAGAAAAATCTTACCCTGTAAGACAAGTGGTTGTTGAGACTGGTTACCAGGGTCAACGCTTGGACAACTTTCTCCTGGCGATGCTCAAGGGGGTTCCCAAGAGCCGTGTCTACAGGATTGTGCGGAAGGGAGAGGTGCGGGTAAACAAGGGGCGCACCAAGGTCAGTTATCGCCTGCAGGAGGGGGATGTTGTGCGAATTCCTCCGGTAAGAGTGGCTGACAGAGAGGAGCCAGTACGCCCGGGCACCAAGACTATGGATGCCCTGGAGCAGTCCATAATATATGAAGATAAGCGTCTGCTGGTTCTGAACAAGCCCTCAGGTTTGGCGGTGCATGGGGGGAGCGGTCTCAAGTTTGGGGTGATTGAGGCGCTACGTTTTGCCAGGCCGGGGGAGAAGGAGTTGGAGCTGGTGCATCGACTGGACCGGGCTACCTCGGGGTGTCTTATGGTTGCTAAACGCCGCAGTGCCCTGCGAACTCTACATGAGCTGTTGCGGAGCAACGGAGTGGATAAACGCTATCTGGCCCTGGTGGCAGGGCGTTGGAAGCGGGATCGCGAGACCGTGGACGCACCCCTGGCGAAGAACATGATTCAGGGGGGAGAACGGGTGGTGCGAGTGGACCCAGAGGGTAAGGAGGCATTGACTCGCTTCCGGGTGCTGGAACGTTTCCCGGATGTAACCCTGGTTGAGGCGGAACTGATGACCGGACGCACCCATCAACTGCGAGTGCATCTGGCGCATCTGGGGACCCCCATCCTGGGGGATGAGAAGTATGGCAACAGCCTGGCTAATCGCAGGTTGAAGAAACAGGGGCTGAAGCGACTGTTTCTACATGCAAAATCTCTCTCCTTTAACTGGACAGAGGAGGTGGGTCGGTTAAGAGTGGAAGCTCCACTGGAGCTGACACTGGAACAATTACTAAAGCGGTTGCGCACATGAGCAATAACAAATTCACCCTACTGGTCTTCGACTGGGATGGCACCCTGATGGACTCTGCCTCCAATATCATAGAGTGTGTACGTGGGGCCGCCATAGATCTGAATCTGGATATCCCCAGCGATGATGCGATTCGAAATATCATCGGGTTGGGGCTGAAAGAGGCGGTGACCGAGATATTCCCAGGCTCAGACAATGACCTGGTGTGGCAGGTGGTGGAGCGCTACCGGGTCCATTTCCTGGACCATAACCGGACTCCATCAGAGCTGTTTCCAGGCGCTGAAGATACACTGCGGCATGTGGCTGATTTGGGCTATCTGATGGCAGTGGCCACCGGCAAGGGCCGGGTCGGTCTGGATAAGGTGTTCGACTACACCGGGTTAAGGGAGCTGTTTCACACCTCTCGTTGTGCCGATGAGGGGTTCTCCAAGCCAAATCCTGATATGTTACTGCAGATAATGGATGAGCTGGGGACCCAGGGCCATGAGACCCTGATGATCGGTGATACCGAATACGACATGCAGATGGCCCGTAGCGCCAATGCCCAGCGCCTGGGGGTGAGTTATGGCAGTCATACCAGAGAGCGCCTGATGCAGTCGGGACCACTAGGATGTCTGGACGATATCCGGGAACTACCTAACTGGCTGGATGCTGTCAGTTAATTATTAAGTACTGCAAAGAAGAGGAACGAAATGGATACCAATGACCAGAATCAGGGTGGAGCACCCAGCACAGACGCCTGGGAGAAGGGGCTGATCCAGGAGCTTGCCCTCTCCAGCGTCAAAGAGAAACGTCGGGCGCGTCGCTGGGGCATATTCTTCAAGTTCCTCACCTTTGCCTACCTGATAGCCGTTCTCGCCCTGCTGGTGCCAAACGGGTTGCAGGATGCACATATCCGGGATGGTAAACACACTGCGCTGGTGGATATTGAAGGGGTGATCGCCCACGATGCAGGAGCCAGTGCCGATAATGTAATCACCGGCTTGCGTAAGGCGTTTAAACATAAAAATACCAAAGGGGTGATCCTGCGTATCAACAGCCCAGGCGGAAGTCCGGTGCAGGCAGGCTACATCAATGATGAGATTGTACGCCTGAAGAAAAAATATCCTGATATTAAGGTGTATGCCGTTGTGACCGATATATGTGCATCTGGTGGATATTATATTGCGGTGGCGGCGGACGAGATCTATGTGGATAAGGCCAGCATCGTGGGTTCCATCGGCGTTCTGATGAACGGTTTTGGATTTGTGGATGTGATAGACAAGCTTGGTGTTGAGCGGCGTTTGTTAACCGCTGGAGAACATAAGGGCATCCTGGACCCCTTCTCTCCACAGAAGGAGTTTGATCGCAGTTATATGAAAAACATGCTGGACCAGATCCATCAACAGTTTATCGATACGGTAAAACGGGGTCGTGGTGACCGTCTTAAGATCAACGACAAGACCTTCAGTGGTCTGTTCTGGAATGGGGAACAGAGCGTAAAGCTTGGGCTTGCAGATGCCATTGGCAGTAGTAGCTATGTGGCCCGGGAGATAATTGGGGTAGAGAAAATTGTGGACTTCACCCGTAGTGAAGATCTGTTTGAGCGCTTCGCCAAGAAGATGGGTGCTGGCGCTGCCTCAACTCTGAATGGGATGTTTGGATTAAGCGAGGGAGTCAAGTTGCACTAAACAGTCAGTTGGGAAATGGCTGGGAGTTTAGGGCTGCTGCTGGCTCCTTAAGTTATAAAGTGTAGTAGTCGCGACCTGATCGTATGGACACTGTTTGGTTTAGCACAGAACTTTCTGTGCAAGAGCGGACATTATGCTACTTAGCACTAATTTCCGGTTTCAATACACACCAGCCATTTATGCATAAGGATAAACCCAGCTAAATCTATATATAGGGTAATACTGCTCTATGAGAAAATGAGAGAATTTTTCGACCCGCTTCATACTTACTTCAAACCACTTGGATCACTATATATGCAAGAGTCAAAGCGGACTAGGGCACACACTCAACACCATCAGTTATTTCAGTGCTTGTTCCATTATTGAAGGTTAGAGTTCCGGCAAATACGCCTCGACAAAGAGCCGGGTTGTTCGTGGCGTGATTGGTGATCACACCATTGGCTGAAAGTGGCCCATCATCTGTCCAGAAGGAGATCAGAGAACCACTGGTGCTACTGGAATGAATCTGCCCGAAAAACTCAACATCATTGAAAGTAACATTGTGTTTGCTGTCAGCATATTTATTTAATATGACGCCGTAAGAACTTGTGTTGCTGACTTGGACATCATCAAAGGTGGTACTATGATCGCCGACCTTAATAATTCTCCTGATGCCAGTGAAGCCAACATCTGCAACCTGGACATCCCGGAAGGTAACACTGCTGCCTCCGCTTCCATTCGCGGTTACCTGTATACCATTGTAGCCGATGTTGCTAACCTTGATATTCTCGAATGTACCAACAAGATCTTGATGCTCAGAGTGTATGCCAATACCAGAGGAACCGTGCCCAACGTTTTTGACTATGACATCTTGGAAAATACTGGTAAATGTTCCGGTGACACCACTGTTATATACATCGATACCATCGCTACTATCGCTGACTCCGACCCTCTGGAATATGTAAGTTGAATTACCGTTAAGGCCGTTGTTTATGTCTATACCTGTACCCCTGATGTCGTTGAGCTGGGTATCCCGGAAGGTAACACTGCTGTCTCCGTCGCCACCACCGTGGTACATTCTCACGCCATATCCAGTGTTGGTGCTGATCCGGATGTCCTGAAAAGTGAAGGTACGGTTTCCATCGCTGCCAGCCATGGAGAGCGAAGCGAAGGCTGGTAAACCCCGGTAGCCGTGA
>CAZVME010000108.1:0-7943 GCA_964628835.1 uncultured Gammaproteobacteria bacterium
ATGACTCTACGGCGATGATAGCCGCTGCTGTATCTTCTGCATCACTCGCTACCGCCCCTAATTCCGAATCTGCAGACGGCATCGCCTACTGGGGACTACCGGCCTTCGCGTTCGCTCTCCATGGCCGGCAGCGTAAGGGAGCATTAAATTGGGCCTTGATGGGGCCCACTTCTCTTGCAACTTGAATTCACCTTGTCAAAGATCGAGTGAAAAAGGTGGACTTGTATGTCACGTTTTGTATTACGAGATCGAAGATACACTCTCTGGGCTACTGGTAGCGCTGCCACCCAATGACATACCCGGGTACGGCAGGAAACCTTCTCTATATCGGTCGGCCACTTAAGCGTTATGCGCAAAAACCAAATGAGGTCCTTTATAATGTTAAAGAAATTAACTCTGGCTCTTGCTACTTTAGCAATAATGTTTTCACTATCAAGCACTAGCCTGATGGCACAGGGCGATAATTCTCCTGCAGGAGAGGGTCAGCAAAAAAAACAATCACCATTCTTGATCACAGTAGGACTTCCACACCTTACAAAATCATTAATGCAACAATGGGACAATCCTGCATTGAACCTCACGGATGACCAAAAGCCTCCATTGCTTGTTATCAGAAAAGAGACTCTTACAGGTGCCAAAAAGCTTGCCCCGCAAATTGCCTCACTTCAGAAACAGGTGACAGAGGGTATCCTTATTGGAAAAACTCCCGATGAGCTACATTCTATTGTAGAGACCATCTCTAATTTAAAGGCTGAGGCAACTATGCTTCACCTTAAATGCATCTCCAACACAAGCAAGATCTTGAATAAACAGCAACTTGCTATGCTATTAAAATAGAGGCTCTTCCCCAAATAAAGGGGTCAGTGTAAAAACTCGCATTAAAAAGATGGCCTAAGCCTAGGACTGAATGTGAAGAGGGGGTGGAGTTTTTACACTGAACCGCCCCGGGTTTACCGGTTAGTTCATAAAATTCAGGACGAAGAACTCGTTGTGTTGGTTGTCAAAGTTGGTCATCGCTCCCAGGGTTACAAAAGCAGCTCAAAATAATAGGGGACCACGATGTTAATGGTAAATCTGGACGCCCTATAATAAACAATGAAACTGGGATAAAAGATTTGTTCTGCGATGGATAAGTGGAAACCGTGGTCTGCTCCCTATCGAAGAGGTGGGCCGTTTGCTCAACAGCTACGGACATGGGCAGGGGCATGTGTTCAACCTGGGCCACGGCATTCACCCCAACGTTCTGGCGTTATGATAGATGCGATACACGAACTGAGTGTTCCCTATCACAAGTAGCTGCTGATGCGAGCGATAAAAGCGGGCGTTCCGATTTCAGAACGCCCGCTTTTGTTTTGTGTGGTAGTTAAAGTCGGATATTCACCGGCACCCCGTGGTACTGCAACATCATATCCTGTGCCGTCATGCCGCAGGCCAACCCCACCAGTTCCGGCAGAAACAGCACTGGTAGCTGAAAGTTCTTGCCGGTCTGGGCCAGGGCCTTGGCCTGAGAACCATCCATGCTCTTGAAACAGAGTGGGCAGGAGGTCACCAGCAGGTCCACATCCTTGGTATGGGCACCGGTCAGAACGTTGCTGGTCATGCTCATGTTGAGCTCATTGTTGGGCCATGCCAGGTGATAGCCGCAGCAGTCATCTTTGGTGGCGTAATCCACTATCTCCACCCCCAGCACTCGCAGAATATCTTCCAGCGAGGTGGGGTTGTTGGAGGATTCATAGCCCTGGATGTTGGCCGGATTGCGGGTATGACAGCCATAGTATGAGGCCACGCGCAATCCATTCAGCGGATTGGTAACGGTCTGCTTGAGCTTCTCCAGCCCCACATCCTGGGCGATAACCCACAGGGTGTGGGTGAGTTTGCATTCGCCCTTATACTCCAGGCCCTGTTCGGCCAGGATCTCGTTTACCTGCTGGTGAATCTCCGGGTCTTCCGCCATGCGGTTCTTGGCGTTGGAGATCACGTTGTAGCAGGTGGAGCAGGGGGTGTATAGCGGCAGCCCCATGGCTTCGGCGTGGGCCATGTTCTTGGCGTTGACCGCCAGTGAAGTGAGCTCGGAGCGCTCTTCGATCACGCCCGAGCCACAGCACACCGCGTCCTCGATCAGGTGTAGCTCCACATCGATCTTGGCAAACACATCCCGCAGGATGTCGAAGAAGCGGGCGTCCGCCCCCTGAAAGCAGCAGCCGGAGTAGAATCCATAGTGTAGTTTGTTATCGCTCATGTCTTGTTTTCCCCACTGGCTTCCAGCTGTTTGACTCGGTCATAGATTTTTTGGGTACTGCTCTGGCCTTCCAGGGTGCAGACCTGGCGTTCCGGCTCGATGCCGTGTTTCTTTAGAAAGTTGTCTGCCGCCTCCACTGCGGCCCAACCCTTGGGTCCGTTGACGATCACCGGGAGCATGGGTTTGTTAACCTGGCCAAAGCGGGCCACGTCATCGGTGTAGGCCTTGGCGCGGCGTGAGCCCTTGGTGTCGTGGATGCCGTCATCGATGGACATCTTGCGCAGGCGCTGGATGGAGAGCGCCGGGCGGGTATCCTTGGGGCAGACGTTGATACATTTGCGACACTGGGCGCAGGACCAGAGCCCCTGATCTACCGCCGCCTGCATGCGTTCGCCTTTGAAGTCATCCCGTGCATCGGCGGAGAAACGATAGGCCTTGCCCAGTGTCAGGGGGCCGGCGTAGCTGCGATCTGCGCCCACTGCGGAGCAGGCGGAGTAGCAGGAGCCACAGAGGATGCAGTCAGTCACGTAGTCGAAGCGCGAGAACTCCTGCTTCGACATCAGCGATTCCTGCTCCAGGGTTTGCGGTATCCGCTCCCTGTTATCCACTATATATGGATGCATCTTGGAGAGCTTTTCGATTACCGGGTCCAGATCCACCACCAGGTCCCGCAGCATGGGCATGTGTTTCAGCGGCTGGATGACCAGGGACTCCTGTTTGAAATCCTCCAGAATCGGTAACAGCTGGGTGCTGCAAGCCAGTACCGGCTTGTTGTTTATGCGTACCGAACATGAGCCACAGATCTTGGAGCGGCAGAAGGAGCGGAAGGTGAGGGAGGCGTCCTGGGTGTTCTTGATCAGGCGCAGGGCCTCCAGCACCGTCATTCCGGTCTCTACATTGATCTTGAAGTTGTCAAAGTAGGGTGATTTGTCGCGACCTGGGGTAAAACGCTGGATGCGTATATTGGCCAGAATTGATTTGCGATCGGGGGATATTTTTTCAGTCATGTCAGTAAGTCCGGGCTTCTGGTTCGAATTCGGTAATGGTGACGGGATCAAAATCAAGTTTTGGGCTGCCATCTTCACTCTGGGTCGCTATGGTGTGATGTAACCAGTTACTGTCGTCGCGCTGGGGGTGGTCTTCACGCCAGTGGGCGCCACGGGATTCGGTGCGCGCCAGGGCTCCGGTGGTGATCACCTGGGCCAGATCCAGCATGTTCTTCAGTTCCAGTGCTGCCACCAGTGCGGTATTGAACTGCTTGGTCTTGTCTTTCACCCGCATCTGCTTGAACTTCACCTGCAACTCAAACAGCTCTGCCTCTGCCTCCTGCAGATCCGTGCCATTGCGATAGACCCCCACCTTGTCTGCCATTAGTCGGCCCATGGCGCGGCGGATATCCGGGATGGTTATGTCGCTGTCGCCCTCCAGCATGTTGGCGATCATCTTTTCGTCCTTCTGCGCCCGCTCCTCTGTCACCGGTGCAAACTGGCTGCTCTTGGCGTATTCCAGGGCGTGGCGTCCGGCGCGTCGGCCGAATACCAGGATATCCAGTAGGGAGTTGCCACCCAGGCGGTTGGCACCGTGTACCGATACGCAGCCGGACTCACCAGCGGCGTAGATTCCCTTTATGGGAGTCTGGCCGTTGAGGTCGGTGTGGATGCCGCCCATGGAGTAGTGGGCAGTTGGTTTGATGGGGATGTACTCCTTGATGGGGTCCACCCCTTCAAACTCGATGCAGAGTTCGCGGATCTGTGGCAGGCGTTCCATGATGCGCTCTGCGCCCAGATGGGTCAGATCCAGGAACACTTCGCCCTCAGGTCCGCCCCTGCCTTCGCGTACCTCGGTCTCAATGGAGCGGGATACCAGGTCACGCGGACCTAGTTCCATCTTTTCCGGGGCGTAGCGGCTCATGAAGCGTTCACCCAGGCCGTTCAGCAGGTAGCCGCCTTCACCGCGCGCACCCTCGGATACCAGGATGCCGGTGCGGCGCAGGCCGGTGGGGTGAAACTGTACGAACTCCATATCTTTGATCGGCAGCCCGGCCCGGTAGGCCAGGGCGGTGCCGTCGCCGGTGTTGCCAAGGGCGTTGGAGGTGCGGGTCCAGTAGATGCGCCCATGACCGCCGGTGGCCAGGATTACCGATTTGGCCTGGATGGTGTGTACCCGTCCGGTCTGGATATCCATGGCGGTGACACCCTGGCAGCGCTCTCCGTCATGCAGTAGGGAGAGCACCAGCCACTCGTTGAGAAAATTCACCCCATGCCGTATTCCCTGTTCATACAGGGTGTGCAGCATTACATGCCCCACCTTGTCGGCAGAGAAGCAGGCGCGGGGTTTGGATGCGCCGCCAAAGGGGCGCTGGGCGATCTTGCCTTCATCGGTACGGGAGAAGGGGCAGCCCCAGTGCTCCATCTCGCGCACCACCATGGGTGCCTCTGCGGTCATGATCTCGGCGGCGTCCTGGTCGGCCAGGTAGTCCGAACCCTTGATGGTGTCGAACCAGTGGTCTCTTACGGTATCGCTGGGATCCAGGTTGGCCAGGGCTGCATTAACCCCCCCTTGGGCTGCGCCGGTGTGGGAACGGGTGGGGTAGACCTTGGTCAGAACCCCAACCTGCAGGTTCTCCTCCATGCGAGATTCAAGTGCGGCGTAGAGGCCGGCGCCGCCGGACCCGATGATCAGGATGTCGTATGTGAGCATGTGCAGTTCCCTGTTCTGTATGGGGTGAGGCAATATTGTTTCTGCGAATATTCACTATGGAGCATACCTATAGTGGTATTAGTGGAAAACCATAAAAAACTTAGAGATGACGTAGTTAAATTTATGACTAAAGAGGTAGGGCGGCAGAAAAAGATACTACTAAAGGTGTAGTTTTAGGCGGGTTTGCTTACTATACCGGTCCATTTGCGGGGGTGTCTGGTGGAGGATGGGGTGATACAAATGTGTAACACCGGCCACAAGGGGTGGTGCTTTACTTGGGGTGTGGTATCTCTGGCGTCAGCTATTGACCTCTGATTTGAGCTGATTCACCAAGCCAACCATCTCATTGGCCTGCCCTGGTCTCCGGTGCGGGCGGCTTCAATGGTTGCATTCAGCGCCAACAGGTTGGTCTGTTCTGCAATGCGGACGAAAAAAGGGGACGTAACTATTTTATGAGAATATTTCAGTGGATAAATAATTACGCCCCTTTTTTGCTGATCAGAACCCCCGCAGTAGCTATACACCATTACCAGAAAATTTTGCCTGACCCTAATTTAGGGCCGGGCGTGAATTTTTCAGGGTGTGAGCTGTTTGGGGCGGGCTACTGGCCAGATGCCAGATTTGGGGCCAGCCAGCGTTTAGCATCGGCAAGATCCATGCCCTTGCGTTGGGCATAGTCGCTAACTTGGGCGTCATCTATCTTACCCACGGCAAAGTAGCTGGAGTCGGGGTGTGACAGATAGAGGCCGCTTACTGCGGCGGTGGGTAGCATGGCCTTACTCTCGGTCAGGGTCATGCCGATGTTGTTCTCCACATCCAGCAGTCGCCACAGGATATCCTTCTCGGTGTGATCTGGGCTGGCGGGGTAGCCGATGGCGGGGCGAATGCCCTGATAGCGCTCTTTTAACAGTGGCTCTAGATCTACCTCTTCCTCCGGGAAGGCGGTTTTTGGGTTCTGGGCCGTTTCATAACCCCAGTACTCGGTCCTCACCTTGAGGTGCACCCACTCGGCCAGGGCCTCGGCCAGACGGTCGGCCAGGGATTTGAGCATGATGGCGCTGTAGTCGTCATGGCTAGCCTCGAACTCCGCAAGCTTGGTTTCAATATTGATACCGGCAGTGCAGGCGAAGCCGCCGATGTAGTCAGGCTTGCCGCTCTCACCATCTGCAATAAAGTCTGCCAGACAGGGGTTGGCCCTGCCTTCCGGCTGTCTGCCCTGTTTGCGCAGAAAGTGGAGGCAGGTAAGTTCGCTGTCACGTTTTTCATCATTGAACAGGATTACATCATCGCCTTCACGGTTGGCTGGGAACAGGCCGATTACCGCAGCGGCCTGGAGCCAGCCATGTTTTTTGATCTGTGCCAGCATGCGCTGGGCGTCATCAAACAGTTTGTTGGCCTCGTAGCCCTTCTCCGGGTGGGCCAGGATCTTGGGATAGCTTCCCTTCAGCTCCCAGGCATGGAAGAAGAAGGTCCAGTCGATGTAGGGGATGATCTCCTTGATAGGGATATCCTTGAGTACCTGAACGCCGACCTGTTTGGGTTTAGGTGGGTTGTAGCTGGCCCAGTCGATAACTGTGGCATTGTCTCTGGCCTGTTTTAGAGAGACTAGGTCGCGGGTCTTTTGGGTATTGGCGCGACGTTCTCTGGCGGCTTGGTACTGTTCGCTGATCTGCGCCAGGTAGGAGGTTCTATGATCGGCTGAAAGCAGGTTGGAGGCTACACCCACCGCACGGGATGCATCGGCGACATGCACCGCAGCCCCTGTATATTCAGGGGCAATCTTTACAGCAGTGTGGATGATAGATGTGGTTGCGCCACCGATCAGTAGCGGGATGTTCATCCCCAGCCGTTCCATCTCCTTGGCAATATGTACCATCTCGTCCAGGGAGGGGGTGATCAGGCCGGAGAGCCCGATGATATCCACTTCGTGCTCCCGGGCCAGTTGCAGGATGGTCTCTGCTGGCACCATAACGCCGGCATCTATCACCTCGTAGTTGTTGCACTGGAGTACCACGGTGACGATGTTTTTGCCGATGTCGTGCACATCGCCCTTTACCGTGGCCATCAGGATCTTGCCCTGAGTCTTTACCTCGCCTTCACCCTTCTCTTGCTGGATGAATGGTTCTAGCCAGGCTACGGATTTTTTCATCACCCGGGCAGATTTTACTACCTGTGGCAGGAACATCTTACCTTCGCCAAATAGGTCGCCTACCAGATTCATGCCGTCCATCAGTGGACCTTCGATAACATCAAGAGAGCGTTTGGCCTGTTGCCGTGCCTCTTCGGTATCTTCTTCGATGAACTCAGTGATGCCTTTTACCAGGGCGTGTTCCAAGCGTTTCTTAACCGGCCACTGTCTCCAGGCCTTGTCCTCTTTCTGTACGCTGCCGCCGCCTGTTCCGCGATATTTCTCTGCGATCGCCAACAGATCTTCCGTGCCGTTTTCAGACTGGTTGAGCACAACCACTTCTACCCTGTCTTTTAGTTCGGCAGGGAGATCGTCATAGATGGCTAGCTGGCCAGCGTTGACTATGCCCATGTCCAGCCCAGCCTGGATAGCGTGGTACAGAAATACGGAATGGATGGCCTCGCGTACCGGGTTGTTGCCCCGGAAGGAGAAGGAGACGTTGGAGATGCCGCCAGAGATCAGGGCGTGTGGACAGTGTTGTTTTATCTGGCGGGTTGCCTCGATAAAGTCCACGCCGTAGTTGTTGTGCTCTTCGATGCCGGTTGCAACGGCAAAGATATTTGGATCGAAGATGATGTCCTCGGCGGGGAAGCCGACTTCTTCGGTAAGTATGCGATAAGTGCGTTTGCAGATCTCAACCTTGCGTTGTTGAGTGTCTGCTTGCCCTTCTTCATCGAATGCCATTACAACAGTTGCAGCGCCGTAGCGTTTTATCAGCTTGGCCTGCTTAATAAAGTTTTCTTTGCCCTCTTTTAGGGAGATGGAGTTGACCACCCCCTTGCCCTGCAGGCATTTGAGTCCGGTCTCCAGCACCTC
>CAZVME010000109.1:0-7265 GCA_964628835.1 uncultured Gammaproteobacteria bacterium
CTGCTGATGGTGAAAATGTAGAAAGTATGATTCAGTGTGCAGACACTGCGGCGCACCGGGCCAAGAATGAACGTGGCAGTGCCTCCTGTTTTTTCTCTGCGGATATGGCTGCCATTGCTGCAGAAGCCCTTATGCTGGAAACGGAGCTACGGCGTGGACTGGAGCAGGATGAGTTTGTGCTGCACTACCAGCCGCAGTTCTCCATTGATGGTGCTACCCTTACCGGTGTGGAGGCTCTGGTGCGTTGGAATCACCCGGTGCATGGGCATATATCCCCCGCCAAGTTTATCCCTGTGGCGGAGGAGACCGGGTTGATCGTTCGGATGGGTAATCAGGTCTTGATCAAGGCCTGCCGGCAGGCGGCGCGTTGGCATCATGCGGGCTGGTCTTTGCCGGTTGCGGTAAATCTCTCTGCCCGCCAGTTCCAGCAATCCAATCTGGTTGCGGATATTAAACGAGCACTGCATGAGAGCGGATTACCCGCTGAGCTTTTGGAATTGGAGATCACCGAGACTTGCGTTATGGAGTCTGGTGAAGAGGCCATCACTATTCTTGATCACATTAAGAGTATCGGCGTGGGTTTGGCGATGGACGACTTTGGTACCGGCTACTCTTCGCTTGCCTACCTCAAGCGCTTTCCAATCGATAAGCTCAAGATTGATCGGGCGTTTGTGCGGGACTTGCCGGAGGATTCCAACGATGCCGCCATCGCACGTGCCATCATCTCTCTGGCGGACAGTATGCAATTGCGTGTCCTTGCTGAAGGGGTGGAGACAGATGAGCAGTTAGATTTTCTGAAACGGGAAGGGTGTCATGAGATGCAGGGCTTTCTGCGTGGCCGTCCCATGCCGGCTGGGGAGCTGGAAAAACTGCTGACAGAGCTATAACTGTCAGGGTGTTGGGCCAGAGATGGTTTTATCTGATATCAGGTAAAACCATCTCTGGCCCGATTTTTTCTATTCTCTAGATTTAAATTTCTTGGAGGTCTTTTTAGCGGTCTTGTAGAAGCGCCCCAATGCCCTGTCACTGTTACGTCGTTCTGCAAGAGACTCGCTGTTACGCGTCTGTTCTGATAACAACTTATGGTAGTTATCGAGTCGACGCTGCTCAAGCCTACCTGCCTTGATCTCTTCCATTACGGCGCACCCAGGTTCGGTCGTATGGTGGCAATCTTTAAAGCGACACTTTTTCGCTAGGCTGTCGATATCTGAAAAAGTGGTTTTAATTCCTTCTTCACTATCGACTATCTGCAACTCTCTCATGCCTGGGTTATCCAGCAGTAGCCCACCTCCAGGTAAACAGTGTAGGCTTCTGGATGTGGTAGTGTGCCTTCCCTTGCTGCCACTCTCCCGGATTGCTGCCGTAGCCTGATCCTGATGTCCTATCAGACCGTTGATGATGGTTGATTTACCCACGCCAGATGAGCCGAGTAGTGCAACTGTCTGCCCATGTGCAATCCAGTTGTTCAGGACGCCGAGGCTTGAACTGTCGGTGGCATTAACCATCTCAACCTGCAGGTTCTGGTAGCCATGCAATAAAGCATCTGAATAGGTTGTGGGGTCAGGGCATAGATCAATTTTCGTTAACACCACGACGCAATGAATATTGGACTCAGCGGCTATGGTTAAATAGCGCTCTATCCGGTTGATACTGAAATCATCATTGCATGAAGTGACAATGAATACGGTATCTATATTCGATGCTATGAGCTGAACGAATGATTCTCTACCCGCACCTCTGCGCTTAATAAGTGTATTGCGCTCAAGTAAACGCAGCGGCTGAAAATCCAGGCCAACCAATATCCAGTCACCAACTGTAGGGTGGTCTTCAGGTGGTTCGTCTCGCCAATGATAGGTCGATAACTGGAGCTGCTTTTGCTGGTTTTCTCTATCTAATCCTACGCACTCAATAAGGTTGCGCTGTACAGAAACAACACGAAACGGAAGTTGTGAATCAAATGATTCCAGATCTAACTGAGACTGAAAAAAGTTACTCCATCCCAAGTCAATAAGATTGTGAATTTGCATTGTAGTTATCCCAAAAATTGCATAACGAAGCAGCACGCGCCAAATATAGGCATGCTGAAACTATTGGGATTCTTATGAACCCCGGCATACAGGCCGGGTAATTATGGAGAGCTAAGCGAGGATGTTCGTGGTATGAACTATGCTGAGTGTCGCTACTAACCTGGATTACTGGCCTGTGAATAACGGGTAACAATCATGAAAACGCCTCCTGCTGAGATTTATTGAACGTCATGCAATTATATCACTATGGAACTGTTATAGGTAAGCATTGAACGGAATCAGAGAGCATTGGTCTCTGATATTAGAAACAATTGCTATCTAGCCCTAGTTTTCTGTCTCTGCTCAGGGTTAGTATTTGTCATCCTAATCCAATATGCATACAAGGTTATCAATAGTAAAGAACATGAATGATTTAACTGGGTTTTCTGGCAAGGCCAATCTTTTTATGGGGGGAGTAGAAACTATCTCCTATTTCGAATCAGCCATTAACAAACAGAAGATGGTGTCATCCAGGCAGTTATCCGCACTAGGGCTAGAAGGCGATGAATGCGCAGATCAGAGGAATCATGGTGGAGTTGATCGGGCATTGCATCACTTCCCTAAAGAGCATTACGCAGTTTGGAAAAAGATTTATGGCCCTTGCGCAAGAGATTGGGTTGCCCCTGGAATGGGTGAAAATATCAGTACGCTCGGGTTAACAGAAGAAACAGTACATATCGGCGACCGCTTTCAACTTGGTGAGGCAGTCATAGAGGTAAGTCAACCAAGATCACCCTGTTACAAACTCAATTATAGATTTGGTGTGGAGGATATTTCCTTGGCCATGCAAAACAACGGCAAGTGTGGGTGGTTGTACAGAGTGATAGAACCAGGCGGTGTTGCCCCTGATTCTGAACTGCGTTTTTTAGAGCGGGACGAACATAGCTTGAGCGTCAGAGAAGTATATGAACTCTTTTTTGGTGACCCACTCAATAAGTCAAACCTGGAGCGTCTGGTTGAAAACAAAAAACTCGCTGCAAGCTGGAGAAAGAAGGCTGTTCGGCGATTGGAGAGCAGTGAAGTAGAGAACTGGAACTATCGGCTGTTTGGTAAAGATCGAGCCTGACGGTAATGAGGGTCAGGGGTTAATAACAATATGAGTTTTAAGGATGTGTGATGATATATATATTTAACAAAACCAGCAGTCTGATTCTGGCTGCTATATGTGCAGTAGCTCTATCTATCCCAGCAGTTTCGGCAGAAAAGAAATATCGTCTTAGGTTAGCAGAAACATGGCCGCCAAATTACCCTATCCTTGGTGACACCACAAAAAATTTGGCCAGGATAGTTGCGGCCGCATCCAATGGACGGTTAATCATTACCATTGACTCGCAAAACAAGCATAAATCACCTTTTGGTGTGTTTGATATGGTGCGCGGTGGCCAATACGATATGGGGCATTCAGCTTCATACTATTGGAAGGGAAAAGACCCCAACACGCAGTTTTTCACCACCATGCCTTTTGGTATGACAGCGCCAGAGCAGTACGGCTGGTTCTATTTTGGTGGTGGCATGGAACTAATGGAACGGGTCTACGCCAAGCATGGCATGCTGTCATTTCCGGGTGGAAATACCGGGGGGCAGATGGGTGGATGGTTTCAAAAAGAGATCAAAACTGTTGCTGATCTTAAAGGCTTGAAAATACGCATACCAGGCTTTGCTGGTGAGGTGTTGGCCAAGCTTGGCGCCAAGCCGACAAATATTCCACCGGGTGAACTGTTTACCGCTTTGGAACGCCGCACTATTGATGCCCTGGAGTGGGTTGGTCCAGCCCTGGATTTACGTATGGGTTTCCATAAGATTGCCCCCTACTATTATACAGGATGGCATGAGCCAGCCGCTGAACTCCAGTTTATGATCAACAAGAAAAAGTGGGAGGCTCTGCCCTCTGATCTGCAAGAAATTCTGCGTGTGGCGATGCGGGTCTCTGCATACGATATGTATATACATTCATACCACGCCAACGCTGAAAACTGGGATAAGATGATTAGTGATTATCTTGATATTAAGGTCAAAACCTTTCCTAAAAAGGTTCTCGCAGCTATGGAGGGGGCAAATAGTGGGCTCTTGTCAGAAATGGTCGCAACAGATGCAATGGCGAAAGAGATTGTCGAATCACAACGGGCCTATATGAAAAAGGCTCGGGCCTGGAGTGTTATTTCAGACAATGCATATTTTAACAGTCAAAAAAAGTGATCTAGTGGACCATGCATATAGAACAGCTTTCTATTCAGGCAGCAACAGTTGCCATCGGTAATGATCGGGGACAAGCCACGGTATTCGAAGGATGTTCAAAGATTGGAGAGTAATGAAGTAGAGAGCTGGAACTTCCTTCTGTTTGGTAAAGACAGGTCCTGAAGGAATTAAGTATCAATCGAGTCTGACCATTTTGATTCTTTCTTTAGAGGGATCACATGTCGGCACAAAGCAGCTATCTCAGTCTCCGCTGCCTTGACTTGATCCGCCTCATGAAATCCTGATTCGTACTACATTCACAACCTCAAACTCAATGCCCGCTATGATTTCAATAGCTGGGTAGTAGGTCAGATTGATACGCTGCCCTGTTATGTTCTTATAGTGCTTCTTTCTTTTGTATTTGAAAGGTACGTCATGTCCTTCAACCGTGAGCGTATTGATGATCCAATTGCCGTCATCCCGTTGTACATGGGAAGCCACCTTGAGCAGATCAGAGTGAACAAGTTTGTCATACTTTTTTAATAGTTTTTTGGGGTCTGATTTCATCGCGTAATTATACTACGCAAGTCCCGGCTGAATCCTGGTTTTTGGAGAATAAGTAGTACAATAATCAGGAGAATTCCGTGTGAAGGATAGGATTGCAGCGTACTCCTTGGCTATCTCCTCCAGAAGGATTTCATCTACAGCCTGGGTTTGAATTATAGCTGTGAATGCCAAGCTCCCCTTATGGCACTACTGGGGTATAGTACAAAGAAAAACGCCACCCCATTTCTGAGGCGGCGTTGACTTCACTTTCGGTTCATCCTGGCGCTAGGTTAGCGATTAAAATCCACCGACTAACTGAGAGTGCAAGCCAGAGCCACGAATATGATGTAACAAAGCCATAGAAGAGAGTGTTTGTGGATCATAATCTACAATCATAAGATGTGATGTTTTCTTGGGTACACAGGTGCTAATAATACCGCCTACATCTGACAATCCTTTTTCCAGGTCATGAATCTCTTCACTGGACAATGTCTCATCTATATGGAGTACAACATTGACATCGTAAGTTGCCATGATTTATTCCTTCATATTGAGAATTGATTTCTTACTGTCGCTGGCCATTTTCACTGACATATCTGAACAATAGTATGATTCCAGACTATTTCAATAGGTTATTACCATTGGGACATATAGGGTTTTGAATAAAGTGACGATAGTTGATTCGCTTCTATTTACCACTCAGCAGGATCAAGACCATAGAAAGTCTGCAACTGCTTATAAAGCTCAGGTAGTCTCTTTCTCATCTGCTCAGATTTTTCAAAAAATGATTCGGTAGCAACAGCGAAAAACTCAGGGGCGGAAACGGCTCCATATTCATCAATCACCCTGTTCTTGCCCCGGTCAACACGGTCAAGAAATTCGTCATACTCCTGCGATAATACCTCCGCCCATTCTTTGTAGTGGGCGCTTTCCCGAAGAACAGGCAGCCCATCCATAACCCCGTTTTCTTCATCCAGCTTATGGGCAAACTCGTGCAGTACTACATTATGACTATCATGCTCATTATCGGAACCGCGCAGGACATCGGTTAAGGACAACACGATTGGTCCTCGATACCAGGACTCTCCGGCCCGAGCTACGTCTTTATGAACCTCCACCATGCCATCATAGCTAACTTCCTTAGCTATATAGGTGTCTGGATAAACCAGAATAGTTTCAAATCCAGAGAAGTACCTATTTCTGTTGTTTACTATTAACATGCAGGCATTAGCCGCTATGATAAGCCGAATTTCATCGGTTATCTCAAGTCCTTCACGACCAACGAAGACTTTTTTATCAAGAAAGTAATTTATACAGCCCTGTAACGTTTGACGTGATTCCTCAGGTAAGCGTGTGTATAGCGGCACATTGTTCTCAAGAACAGAGATTTGGTCGGAAGAAAGGGGCTGTTGGAAAAGGTGGTTACGGCGTGCCTTCTCTCTATATCGCTTGATTCCCCAAATTATGGCGGCCAGAGCAAGGAGGATAATAATTATTGAGGGTCGCAATGGGGTAACACCTTAATGATTAATTTACTGTTTTTATGAGAAAGCAAAGTGGGGGAACATCAGATAGGGGTGTGTTCCAATATCAGGACCAATCGAGTCTGACCCCATTGGTTTATCTAGGTTAACCAGCTAAAGATAAATATGGAAACCCCAATAAACACAACGATCATTATCAGGCCAAGGGAAGCAACCCATGTTGAATAGACAAAACCTTTTTCCTCTGGAATGTGCATAAAAATAGGAATACCGACATACAGTAAGTAGACAGATGCTGCTACTGCAGCCATCCCAATAATTAAATCTACAATAAGCACAGGGTAGAGTGCTGCGAATCCAGCCAGAAAGATTGGTACCGAGGTCAATAATGCCAGTTCTATGCAGTGCACTGGACTGGGAGTGACATCAAATGTTTTTGCCAGCCAACATATGCCAAAGCCCATGGCATAGACACCGACATTAAATCCAACATAAGCAGCAATCGCTATATATATCGCTTTGTGTGCGGCAATGGTAAAGGGCTCGCCAACACCCAGATCCCAGCCAGTATTTACAGTGGCCATATATCCGAAGATGGTGGGAATCAGTGCAAGTAGTGCGGTATATAAAATAATTTCCAGGGGGTTTGCTGGCGTTTTATCTGCATCCTTCAGGCTTTGTTTAGGCTCAAAAAGTAAATGTAAAAAATTCCTTGCAAGCATATTGTGCCTCCTATGTCGTTTTTATGGATGTGGATGCCAGATCGATAAAAGGAGTATAGCCTTTGAAATATATTTGTTATTTAGAGTCTCATGAATAATTAATACGCCAGGTGTGTTCAGAACAGGTTCGGGCTTTGGGCAGCAGCGCATTAATACCTAAAACATACATCGATTAATGGTCAGTGCTCTTTTAGTTCTAGTAGCTTTTAAAAGGGTACTGAACCTCCCCCAGTAAAACGGACAAGATTATTGAGGGGCATACCTTTCCTCAA
>CAZVME010000110.1:0-7048 GCA_964628835.1 uncultured Gammaproteobacteria bacterium
ATCCAGGATGTACTGCAGTCTCGGGAGCACAAACATCCAGGAACCCATGTTGGCCGACTCCTCCTGGCACCAGACAAGGTCGGCATTCTCGTATTGACCGATCTGTTCCAGCAGCAGGTCACGTGGCCAGGGGTAGATCTGCTCCACCCGGATAATGGCTATATCATCGATGCCGCGTTCCTCCCGCTCCTGGATCAGGTCGTAATAGACCTTGCCGCTGCACAGCACCACCCGCCTGACCTTGTCCCTAGCCACCAGCTGTACACTCTCTCCTATAACCCTTTGGAAGTGGGTACCTGACCCCATCTCATCAAGTTTGCTAACGCAAAGCTTGTGGCGTAGTAGCGACTTTGGCGCCATCACCACCAGCGGCTTTCTGAAGTAGCTGTGTACCTGCCGGCGCAGGGCGTGAAAATAGTTGGCCGGCGTGGTGATATTGACCACCTGCATATTGTCCTGGGCGCAGGATTGCAGATAGCGTTCCAGCCGGGCCGAGGAGTGTTCCGGTCCCTGACCCTCATAACCGTGTGGCAGTAGCATCACCAGCCCGGACATACGCAGCCACTTGGACTCACCGGAGCTGATAAACTGATCGATGATCATCTGGGCGCCATTGGCGAAGTCACCAAACTGCGCCTCCCACAACACCAGGGTGCCCGGGTCAGAGAGGGTAAATCCGTATTCAAAGCCTAGCACCGCCGCCTCTGACAGGGGGCTGTCGATCACCTCAAACCGGGCCTGATCCTGCCGGATATTATTCAGGGGAATATATTTTGACTGGTCCTCCTGATGCACCAGCACCGAGTGACGCTGGGAGAAGGTGCCACGCCCCGAGTCCTGACCCGATAGGCGCACCGGTGTGCCACCACACAGCAGTGAACCGAATGCCAGGGCCTCTGCGGTGGCCCAGTCGATGCTTACACCTGCATCCAGGAGCTTGCGTTTATTCTTTAGTTGACGCAGGAGCTTTCTATGCACCACAAAGTCATCCGGCGCAGCGCTTATGGCCTGACCTATCTCCCTTAGCGACTCCACTGGAACGGCGGTGTCATAGTATTTTAACTCCTCTTCATCCTTGAGATTGGAGAGCCCCTTCCATTTACCGCCAAGCCAATCCGCCTTATCCAGCTTGTACTCACTGGCCTGATTGAATGCATGATTCAGATGCTCCCGAAAAGTACTCTCCACTTGAGCGGCGCTCTCCCGCGTATGCAGCCCCTCTTCAATCAGACGCCTGGCGTAGATATCCCGTGTGGAGTCATGCCCGGCGATGGCCTTGTACATTATGGGCTGGGTAAAAGACGGTTCATCACTCTCATTGTGGCCGTAGCGCCGATAGCAGAACATGTCGATGACCACGTCGTGCTTAAACTCCTGGCGATACTCGGTGGCAATCCTGGCCACATGCACCACCGCCTCCGGGTCATCCCCATTCACATGAAATATTGGGGCCTGGATCATCTTCGCCACGTCCGATGGATAGGGCGAAGAGCGGGAGAAGCTGGGGCTGGTGGTAAAGCCGATCTGATTGTTGACGATAAAGTGGATGGTGCCGCCAGTTCGGTAACCGGCAAGCTGGGACAGATCCAGACTCTCCGGCACCAGGCCCTGACCGGCAAACGCCGCATCACCGTGCATCAGCAGCCCCATCACGTGATGTTTCTGCTGATCACCGGTGTGGGTCTGCTTGGCCCTGACCTTGCCCAAAACCACGGGGTTTACCGCCTCCAGATGCGAGGGATTGGCAGTGAGGGAGAGGTGCACATGATTGCCGTCAAATTCGCGGTCAGCGGATGTTCCCAGATGGTACTTCACATCACCGGAGCCCTGTATCTCGTCCGGCTGGGAGGCCTTGCCAAGAAACTCGGAGAATATGGCGCGATAGGGTTTACGCATTACGTTAGCCAGCACGTTCAGCCTGCCACGGTGCGGCATGCCGATCACCACCTCTTTTATCCCCAACTGTCCACCGCGCTTAAGGATCTGCTCCAGCGCCGGGATCAGGCTCTCACCACCATCCAGCCCGAAACGTTTGGTGCCGGTGTGCTTGATATGCAGAAACTGTTCGAAGCCCTCCGCCTCCACCAGCCTCTCATATATGGCCAGTTTGCCCCTTTCGGTGAACTGGGTCTGGTTGTGGATGCTCTCGATGCGGCGCTGAATCCAGGACTTCTGATCCGGCTCCTGGATATGCATAAACTCCACGCCGATGGTTCCGCAATAGGTATCCCGTAGGATCTGCAGAATCTGGCGCAAGGTGGCAAACTCCAGCCCTAACACATGGTCGATAAAGATCTGCTGATCCATATCCGCATCGCTGAATCCATAGTTGCAGTAATCCAGCTCCGGGTGGCTGACATTACCCTCCAGTCCCAGGGGGTCGAAGCGCGCGATTAGATGTCCCCGTACCCGGTAGGCACGAATCATCATCAATGCGCGGATGGATTGCAGGGTCGCAGCCCTGGTGGACGCGGTGATCTGAGGGGTGTTGGCGGGAGCAGCACCCGGCTGGGGCCTGGATGCATCCGCTGCAACCTGGCCGATCACGCTGGACTCAATGCAGTTCCAGCTTGCACCGTGCAACTGTTTCAGGATCGAGTTGCTATCGTCTCCCAACTCAACGAAAAACTTGGCCCAACTTGAATCCACCGAATGTGGATCACTCAAATACCTGGAGTAAACCTCGGTCACAAAGGTCAGGTTGGCACCGCTTAGTGCGGTCTCGACGGAGGCTGTCATAATCTACTTCAAAACCCTTTTCGTATGGCGGTTACAGAACCAAGGAATCAAACCCCGCGAGGGGAGCCGCTTCATTAGCAGTATAATTTATATGCGTAGCAGTATAGCTTATAGGCTAAAGAAGTATGAGCTATCTCAGGCAGATAAATCATTGGCAATTTCGAATGTCACTATTGAGGCCAAACATATTATTTGAGTATAGACGCGGGTATCCGCAAATATTCGCACCCCCGTATTGATTCATAGATAATCTACTGATGAGTCAAGCCAAGCTAATCCTGTCGCAATCCCCCCCGGCCTGGGCGCCACTGCGCTTTTTTGTCACCGCACCGATTTTTGCCATTGCCGCAGCCGTTCTGATGTTGTGGTATGGACCTATGCCGTGGGTCAACCGCTGGTCCGCGCCGGTTTTAGCCTTCACCCATCTGCTGGTGGTTGGCTTCATGACCATGGTGATGACCGGGGCTCTGATCCAGGTGGTATCGGTGCTGCTGGGTGGCAGGATTCGCAGCATCAAGGGTATGAGCCTATTGCTTCACTCCACCCTCTCTCTTGGCACCGTCTCCCTGGCCGTGGGGTTTATCTCCAGCGAACCCTGGTTTATGCGCGGCGCGGCGGTACTGTTGGCTGCCTGGTTTAGCCTGTTTATCTGGACCATACTTAGAGGGATAACCGTCAGAACCGCTCGCAGCGACTCCGCCATCGGGATCGGCCTGGCCCTGTTCGCCCTCTCCATAACCGCCGTGTTAGGCTTATGGCTGGCGGCGGGTTACGGTTGGGACCGGGTTCCACTGCTGAGGTCGCTCACGGATACCCACCTCACCTGGGGTGTGTTGGGCTGGGTCGGCATCCTGTTGATAACGGTAGCCTACGAGGTGGTACCCATGTTCCAGCTCACACCGCCCTACCCGGAAAAACTGACCTATTGGCTGGCACCGGCACACATCCTGGCTCTTCTGCTCTGCTCCAGCACCCTTTTGCTCCCGGAGTCACTCCTGCCGCTGATCGGTGGGGTTGCAGTTGCAACAACCATGTTTCTGTTTGCCGCAGTAACCCTGAGGCTCCAATCCAGGCACAAGAAAAAGCAAGCCAATGCGGTGGTTTGGTTCTGGCGCTGCGGCATGCTGAGCCTGATAACAGCCACATCTCTCTGGCTCTACGCCCAGACCAATGTTGATCTGTTGCAGCAGCGGTGGCAGATGTTCCTTGGGACCACTGTCATACTGGGATTTGCCCTTAGCCTGATCAACGGTATGCTGTACAAAATCATCCCCTTTCTTATCTGGCTCCATCTAAGTGTCAGGGTAACTGAACTCAAGCTCAGCCGCCGCATGATCCCAAATATCAAAAAGATGATCCCGGACACCAGGGCCAGGGTTCAGTTCTGGCTCCACCTCTCCACTCTGGCGCTGTTTCTGGCCGCTGCCTTCAGGCCGAACTGGTTCCTCATGCCCGCCGCCTGGTTATTTGCGTTCTCGAATATTCTGTTGTTGCACAATATCGTTCTGGCCCTGCGACTCTACTCCAGAACCGAGAGTGAGATAGCACAGGCAGGAGTGGGTAGTTGAGTCTGGCTGCAACCTTTTACGGCATGGACTCAGGCGTCAGGCTGGTAAGTCTGTTCGCCTCCATCATCCTGCATGCCGTGGTATTGATCAGCATCCCCGTACCGTTGGGGGAGATGGGCAGCGGACCGGCCGCAAGTGACAGCGCCCTGCATATAACGGTGAAACGCTCCAAACTCTCCGATCATGCATCCCAGCAGCAGTCGACCCAGCTAGCCATGGCACAACCACCCACACCACCGCAGGTGGATGAAACCGGGAATACCACAGCACAACCAATCCCAAAACCGCCTCTCCCAATTGAGCCCAGAGAAAGACCTGAGCCGGTGGTGATCCAGGCGGTAATCACTACTCCGGCAGTTGAGCAGAGACCGGTCCCTGTCCCGGTTAGACCAGCCAAGGTCACCACTTCAGAGAGCCAGCCAAAGCCAATCAAACCGGCAGAAAAACAGCCCACCACACCAGCCAGGCCCAAGGCAGTACCGGCGCCTGCGGTGGCCTCTGTCCCGGCCCTATCAGCTGAGGAAAAAAGTACTAAAGTCAGTGCGAAAAAACCGTTGCAGATCGCTACCAAGGGCAACTCCAAGCGACTCTCCAGAGATTACAGGTCCACCCTACTGCGACTGATTGAGAGAAATAAGTATTACCCGTTGCGGGCCAGACGGCGCGGCATGCAGGGTAAGGCATTGGTGGCATTCACAGTGAAACAGAACGGTGAGATCAAAAATATCTCCCTCTCCCGCAGTTCACAGAGACCACTACTTGACCAGGCCGCCGTCCAGACCATAAAGCGCATGGGTAAGGCGCCGCCCTTGCCCAAGGGTGTAAACCGTAGCCGCTGGAGATTCGTGGTTCCAATTTCCTATAGCATCCATTGATATGTAATAGTGAATATTCAGCAGGTTTTACTATCCATGTGTGTAGTGAAATAATCCGCTACTATTGATACTCGCGCGGAGCGCGGAGCACGAACTTTCTTGAAGTGGTGCTATGTTCATAGGCGACAGAACAGATGTTTAAAACTTCCTATTTAAAACAGACCCTATCTGTTCCGGCAGTATATTGTCCTCCTCTGTCATGCTGAACCACATCGATTTACGATTTCAAAAAAGAGCACTGAACACCATTTACTCTATATTGTTTGTTGCTTGCATTTTTCCAGCAGTGGTGAGTGCGGCAAAACCCCAGCGTATCGCTTCTATTAATCTGTGTACCGATCAGCTGCTTCTGATGCTGGTTACGCCAGATAGAATCGCCTCCATCAGCTCTCTCTCGCTGGATCCACACAGCTCCTATATGGCGACAGCAGCAAGCAGTCATCGGATTAATCACGGTAAGAGCGAAGAGCTTCTGCCCCTGAAGCCAGACCTGATCCTTGCCAGCAGCCTTGCCGCCAGACCAGCGGTAGAACTGATGCGCCATCTCGGTTACAAAGTTGAGGTGCTACCCCTGGCCACAGACCTGGATGGCATCCGAAAAAACATCAGACAACTGGCGCTACTGGTGGGGGAAGAGCGTAGAGGCGAACAGCTTATTCGACAGATGGATAAGAGAATAACAGCCGTAACCAGCCGCTTGGCAGCTACCAGACCCAAGGCGATATTTTATCAGCCCCGAGGTTATACCAGTGGTAGTAATACCTTGCAGGACGAGGCGATGCGGCTGGCAGGCTGGAGCAATGTTGCTTCAGAAATCGGGGTGTCTGGTTACAGCTCCATTGGCCTGGAGGAGTTGCTCATGGCCCAGCCGCAGCAGATCTTCACCTCCAGCTATGCGCCAGGCACCAGCTCCATGGCCCAGCGTCTGCTACAACACCCGGTGATCCACACGCTGACCCGGGAGCGCCCCATGGTTGAGATCAGTTATCGTCTGTGGATCTGTGATGGCCCCATGATCGCCGATGCGATTGAGGCCCTGGCCTCCGCTCACCAATGACCAGCACCAGGACAGGTACCGGACTTTCCCAGGGTGGCATCATCACCCTGTTTAGCCTGTTGCTGCCACTACTGTTTTTTGTCTCACTTACCACCGGCAGCAACCCGCTACCACTACTCAAGGCAGCCGCCGATGCCGTGGGTGAATCGCCATCTGTCATATCCCTGATACTCACCGAAATACGGCTGCCCAGGACCCTCATCGCCCTGCTTGCCGGGGCCTCCCTGGGGCTGTGTGGCGCGGTAATGCAGGGGCTGTTGCGTAACCCTCTGGCCAGTCCTGGTTTGATCGGCAGCTCCAGTGGCGCGGCCTTTGGAGCAGTGCTGGTGCTCTATCTGGGTCTGACTGATGTGGTGCAACTAGCACTGCCGGTGGGCGGCATGCTCGGTTCCCTGGCCGCCATGCTGCTGGTGTATATGCTGGCCGGTCGCGATGCCAGCATCATCACCCTGATCCTGGCCGGCGTTGCCATCAACACCCTGGCCCTGGCCCTGGTCTCACTGATCCTGAACCTGGCCCCCAGCCCCTACGCAGTGCAGGAGATTGCCCTGTGGATGTTGGGCTCGGTTGCCGACAAGGGGATGCATGATTTCTGGCTGCTGCTGTTTCCCACCCTCATCGGCTGGGGCCTGCTGGTAGGCTCCGGCAAGGCCCTGGACGCCCTCACTCTGGGCGAGGATACGGCCCACACATTGGGCTTTAATCTACCAGCAATCCGCTGGCGTCTGTTTCTGGCCCTGGCCCTGGCGGTGGGCGCAGCGGTATCGATCACCGGGGCCATCGGCTTTGTGGGCCTGGTCACCCCACAC
>CAZVME010000111.1:0-7001 GCA_964628835.1 uncultured Gammaproteobacteria bacterium
CGACTACCGGGGTTTACCAGCCTTCGCTTCGCTCTCCATGGCTGGCAGCGAAGGAGAATACCGAATCCACATCCTCACCAACATTCACCGCCAGCACCCGGATGTCCTGATCGGCCGTAGCAAGGTGCAGTCGTTCAAGCGAACCCATTTCCCGTCGACAGGGCGGACACCAGCTAGCCCAAAAGGAAACCACAACCACCTTCCCTCTCATCTCGGATATATCGATGACCTCATCATCCATGTTTTTTAATCTGAGCGTCGGTGCGGCAACAGCACTCTTGAGTGAGGTCAAACTATGGGTTAGGGGCGGGAGTTCGGTGGCAGACAGGTTTGCGGCCATAAACAGCAGCACGGGGACCATAAATCTCAGGATAAAACTATCTGGCGCAATGTACATTGCGTAACCTCCCCTCGAAAGTCTGGGCCTTCACATCCCAACGCACTACAAGGTCAAAGCTACTCCCAGCGGGAAGTCCGGTGGCCAACATACCCTGATTCCAATCGCCATTCGGTTCATATTCATGCTCGGGCGGAAACTGTGCCCAACGAAATGCAATCAGGGCCGGTTTTGTGGCTCCTGCCTGTTGTAGGCGTTGCAGCCAGTTACCGGTGTCCATGGGCGGCCTGGAACCACTCGGTGACACCACCGACCACTTTTTCTGCACAAAGTGAACCGTGCCTGGAGCCTTGTCATTGCGCAGTATCATGATGTAGACACATGCGGTTGCGTACGCCTCTATCTGTTTCAAAGTGAAGCCACGATTTACATAGAATGCACGCACCTGATCAGGTAACAGTTGGGTCAGGGAGAGGCTGACACCGTTGATGTGGGTCTTCCAGGTCTCTGCTTGGGTTTGCGGGTTGATAGTTTGCGTCTGACCTGCCCAGACCTGGGGGATAGCAGATGCAACTCCAAGCAGTATTGTTGTGCTTAACGGTGTCAGGTTCATGGCGTTTGCAGTGGAATATAATTGTCAATTATTTTGCGCCCGAACCTGCACTGTATCACTAATTGACCGGCGCTGGAAACGCCTGATCCCCGCCCTTTTTATCCTTACCTACAGGAGCTGGACACCAGTTTTACAGCCCAGAAACCAGCCCCATGACACAATGGACAACTACCCAGAAAAACTCTCGGTTAAGCCGCTTAGCATACTAAGTTACACTGTCATCTTCACCATAACCGCCACCCCCCGGGGTTTTTATAACCATAATATCCCCTTCCTCCACTTGAACCTGACCCTGCGCTGAAAGATCTGTTCTTGCCCCACTGCTGTGCAACAGGTAGTTGCATCCAACCTTCCCCGACTTACCGTGGTGCATGCCATAGGGTGGAACCCGCCGATGTCCAGCAAGAATATTGGCCGTCATCGGTTGTAAAAACCTGAGCCTGCGCCTGACGCCATTTCCACCGGAATGTTTACCCTCACCACCAGAGCCACGCCGGATGGAAAACTCCTCCAGTCGCACCGGAAAACGCCACTCCAAAATCTCAGGATCAGTGAGGCGCGAGTTGGTCATGTGAGTATGCACCGCATCGGTTCCGGCATGGTCAGCAGTGGCGCCGGAACCACCACAGATGGTCTCATAATATTGGTACTGTTCATTGCCCCAGGTGAAATTGTTCATGGTGCCCTGAGAGGCTGCTGCAACCCCCAGAGCTCCCAACATGGCATCCACTATTACCTGTGAGGTCTCTACGTTTCCGGCCACCACTGCTGCCGGATAGGTGGGACTGATCATGCTCTCCTCGGGTAGGATGATGTTGAGCGGTTTGAGACAACCCTCATTCAGCGGTATCTCATCATCCACTAGACAACGGAATACATAGAGCACCGCCGCCCTGCATATAGCCTTGGGCGCATTGTAATTCGCGGGATGTTGGGGACTGGTGCCGGTAAAATCTATGCTGGCGCTGCGGTTCTCTTGATTCAGTGTGATCTTTACGCACACCCGGTTGCCATCATCCATTTCATAGCAGAACTCACCGTCATGCAGTACATCCAGAACCCGGCGCACCGACTCCTCGGCATTTGCCTGCACATGTCCCATGTAGGCGTTCACCACATCAATTCCAAAATGATCCACTGTGCGCAACAGCTCCTGCATCCCCTTTTCACAGGCTGCAAGCTGAGCCTTGAGATCTGCAATATTGCATTCGATATTGCGCGCGGGATAGGGACCGATGGCAAATAGTTGCCGCAGCTCTGTCTCCAGCATCAAACCTGCATCCACCAGTTTAATGTTGTCGATCAGCACCCCCTCCTGCTCCAGATGGGTGGAGTCAGACGGCATGGAGCCAGGGGTGATACCGCCAATATC
Organism: uncultured Gammaproteobacteria bacterium; assembly: GCA_964628835.1. Classification (GTDB taxonomy): domain Bacteria; phylum Pseudomonadota; class Gammaproteobacteria; order Chromatiales; family Chromatiaceae; genus JAAGZL01. The sequence goes on from CAZVME010000111.1 coordinate 2,323, forward strand.
CGCATGGTGGCCACGGGCTGCCACATAGAATATCGGCGCACTGCCAGAGCCATAGAACACCGGCTTTACCACGGTGATATCAGGCAGATGAGTACCTCCGTCATAGGGGTTGTTCAGGATATAGGCGTCGCCACGCCGGATGCCGCCGGCGTGCTTGCTGATGACCGCCTTGATGCTTTCACTCATGGAACCCAGGTGTACCGGCATATGCGGCGCATTAGCAATCAGTTCACCATGCCGATTAAACAGGGCACAGGAGAAATCCTGGCGTTCCTTGATATTTACCGAAACCGCCGTATTCTCCAGCACTACACCCATCTGCTCGGCAATAGACATGAACAGGTTGTTGAAGATCTCCAGCATCACCGGGTCTACGCTGGTGCCAATAGCAAGCCTCTCTGGAAGCGGCATATAACGCTCCAGGATAATATCGTTGCGCGGGCTCAACTGCGCCTGCCAGCCCGGCTCCACCACTATGGTTCCGGTCTTCTCCACAATGATCGCAGGGCCGTTGATGGCCTGCCCCACTGTCAGTTCCTGGCGTAGGTAAAAGGGGGTCTCATGCAGTTCACCACCCATCACCACTCGATGGGTGGCGTGTACCGGTGATGGTTTCTCCTCAGCCTGCCTGGAGGCCACAAACGGCGTGGCCTCGGCAACAGCAATCACCTCCACCTGCAACGCCTCGGCAATGATCTCTTTGTCTGGATCCACAAAGCCGAAGCGCTGCCGGTGACCGTGATTGAACTCCCTGGCCATGGAGTCCCGGGTATTGAGCGTAACCAGTAAGGAGCTATCCGATCCTGCGTAGCGCAGGTGCACTCTCTTCTCTACTCTGATCTGCTCTGACACCACCCCCTGGACATACAGCTGTTCTTCGCCGCTGGACTGCAGCAGATCAGATTCATCCTCCAGAGCGGAGATAAGCCCGGGGCTCAGCAATTCCTCAACCCCCTTGCTCTGGATAACCCTCTGATCCGCCAATCCCATGCCATAGGCCGACAGAACGCCAGCTAGGGGGTGAAGGTATATACGTTTAACTCCCAATGCATCGGCCACCAGACAGGCGTGCTGCCCGCCTGCACCACCAAAACAGCACAGGGTATATTCGGTGACATCATACCCGCGCTGAATGGAGATGCGCTTGATGGCATTGGCCATATTCTCCACCGCAATGGCAAGAAAACCCGCTGCCACCTGTTGCGGTGTGCGCCTGGCGCCGGCCTCCCCCTCTATCTCTCCAGCCAGGGTAGAGAAGCGGCTGGCCACAATCTCTACATCCAGTGGCTGATCTGAACCCGGCCCAAAGATCCTGGGAAAATATTCCGGTTGCAACTTGCCCAACATCAGGTTGCAGTCAGTCACCGTAAGTGGACCATCATTGCGGTAACAGGCGGGCCCCGGATTGGCGCCTGCGGAGTCTGGTCCCACCCGAAGACGGGCACCATCAAACTTGAGGATTGAGCCACCACCCGCCGCCACGGTATGGATCTGCATCATGGGGGCGCGTATTCTCACTCCCGCCACCTCAGTCTCGAAAGTGCGCTCGTACTCTCCAGCATAGTGGCTGACATCGGTCGACGTCCCACCCATATCAAATCCGATCAACCTTTCAAACCCAGCCGCCGCCGCACTCTGCACCATACCCACCACACCACCCGCCGGGCCGGAAAGGATGGCGTCCTTACCCTGAAAAAAGCCGGCATCCGCCAGCCCGCCATTTGACTGCATGAACATAAGACGTCCAGCACTCTGTTTCATTCCCGCCAGTTCGGCAGCAACCCTATCCACGTACCTGCGCAATATAGGCGAGAGGTATGCGTCCACCACTGTAGTGTCACCCCTGGACACCAGCTTGATCAAAGGGCTTACAGTTGAGCTTACGGATATCTGGGTAAAACCGATCTCCCGGGCAATCTCAGCCAGGGCCTGTTCGTGTTGCGGATGACGATAGCCATGCATAAGCACAATCGCCACCGAACGCAGGCCCCTGTCATACGCCTGTTGCAGACCTAGTTCCGCCTGGCCATGGTCCAGGGAGATCACCACTTCACCCCTGGCCCCGATGCGTTCATCCACCTCGAGCACATCTGCGTACATCATCTCAGGGAGTTGTATATGCAGCTCAAATAGCTTGGGACGGGTCTGATAGCCAATGCGCAGAGCATCGGCAAACCCCCTGGTGGTCACCAGTAGGGTCGGTTCACCCTGTCTCTCCAACAGGGCATTGGTGGCCACGGTGGTCCCCATCTTGACTGCGGCAATCTTTGCGGTGGGTATCTCTGCACCGCTTGCCACGCCCAATAGACGTCTGATGCCTTCGATTGCGGCATCGGCATAGTTTGCAGGATCAACCGACAGCAGCTTTTCGGTCACCACTGCGCCATCCGGTGCTCTCGCCACGATATCGGTAAAGGTGCCACCACGGTCTACCCAGAACTGCCACCGGGCCATTTTATCCGATTCTATTTCCTGTTGATAAGGCATTGGTTTTTAAATGAATGTAGTATTTTTGATCCTAATATTTCGCCATTTTCCAATAACCCAGGAACATTTTTCCTATTTAACCAGTTTTTTTGCCTTAACGTGAAATGATTACTGGCATATCTGAAAACCGTAACCATACTTGCTTCAGGATAATGGACAATCTGACTAGTATGAATATTAGCGCAACAAGCTTTCAAATGGGTTCTGTTTCACCCGCCTTTGCCACCGCAAAGGACAGGGAGTCCTATCCGTCTGATAAACCACAGAACCAGACACAAGAGACCACCCTGGAAGATTCTGAAATCAACCAGGTGCGGGAACTCAAGGCGCGAGACCGTGAGGTTCGCGCCCATGAAGCTGCACATATTGCTGTAGGAGGTTCCGCAGTTCGTGGTGGTGCACACCTGCAATATGTACGTGGTCCTGATGGTGTATTGTATGCGACAGGTGGTGAAGTAACGATTGATACCACCAGCGCCAGTACCCCCGAGGCCACTCTGGCAAAGGCCGAAATGATACGCCGTGCCGCACTGGCGCCAGCCAGACCGTCGGCTCAAGACAGGTCGGTGGCGGCAGATGCAGCGCAGATGGCCATGCGGGCCCGTCAGGAGATATTTGCACAGCAGCAGGCCGGAGAGGGGAACTCTCTTCAACCATCCAAGGCCATCGACAGCTATCAGAGCACGGGGAAACTGGAGTCGCCCAGCGGCCCAAACCTGGATGAGCTTATCTAACCTGCTCCAGGCAGGTGGTTGCAAACAAATCGGTCATCTATTACTGCACTGCACCCCTCGGCAAGATAGTCAGCCAGTCAAACTATTTGCCGTGCAACTATGGACCTTACCAGACCGTTCCAAGTAGCATGGGAGTAAGATAACAACCGGATCAACGGAATATGACAGATACCACCATCAACTTTGCTGTCGGATCAAATCTTGAGCTTGAGTCCACCACCGATGAGTTCCTGAACAACCTGCACTCAGAGATCATTGGCTATACCGAGAGTCAGGGCTTGATCCTGTCCCATCCCAGAAAGGACGATATCCCGGTGCAGGTTGATCCAGGTGATAAATTTTATGTCAGCCTACAACAAGATGATGCTAATGTGTCGTTTGAGACCAGGGTAATTGAGGTTCAAACCGCCCCATACCCACATCTGTACACAACCTACCCGGATACGATCAGAACCGGATTACTTAGAAAAAGTAATCGTGTACCGGCGCCTCCCACAGAGATGCATCTGGTAATGGAAAGTGGTGAAACCAACCTCCCTATATCGATGCGAAACATTAGTGTATCTGGCGCACGTCTAGTGTCGGAACAACGGCTGGGAGCGGTGAACAGCCAATTCCAGATAGACATACAGGCCGGAGCGGGACAGCCCCGAGTCAGGGTTGGCTGCATGATCAGGCATGTCCAAGAGGTGACAGAAAAAAACCGCCCCAGCTTTCACCATGGGGTGGAGTTTATCGGTATGGATGCCGAAGTACAGCTATTCCTATGGAAGTTTGTTCAGACGGGCATATCCATGCAGCAACAGGCGGCCGTGGACTAATCACAGCAACAGGGTCTGCAATAAACCAGCCAGCCGACGTGCGTGATCAACAGCGGCCTTAGTTGACCCCCTCTTCATCACCAAACATGAACTGGTATCTATAGTTTCCAACCAGGGAATTATCCACATGGCGCCGCACCCTGATCTTCATATTTTTCTTACCGTGTTCGCGTACCAGGTTATACAGCTTGCGGGCATTATCGGTGTGGAGGCGTATACAACCATGGGACGCCGTCCTACCCAAACGTCTTGTGTAATTGGTGCCGTGGATCGCATAGCCGCCATTGAAGAAGATTGAATACGGCATGGGGGAATTGTCATACTTCTTTGAGTAATGCATACGCGAAGTCCACAGGGGTTTGTAGTCACCAACTGGAGTGCGATAACCTTTTCTGGCAGTAGATACCTTCCATTTATGCTTGCGGTAACCGTCCACGTAGACTTCCATTCTCTGCTTGGATAGGTCCACTGTAACTTCCACCTTGTCAGCAGATACCTGAAAAGTCGTAAACCACAGGAGCAAACTACCAAAAACATACACTGCACGCATTTTTCCCACCTTATCCTTTTTTACTCAGTACTTCTAAGCGAGTCTTTGATCTCGTGATGCCTTTTGGGACATCCAAGTCCCCAAAAG
>CAZVME010000112.1:0-6893 GCA_964628835.1 uncultured Gammaproteobacteria bacterium
CCTGAGATGTCGCTAGATGTGGAGATTGGACGCAGTGAGAATATTGAGCTGCGCCGGTTTCGGCGGCCAGTACCGTTCCGCACTATCGGCCTGGTGTGGAGAAAATCGACCCCGAGGAAGGGGGATTTTCATCTTATCGGTAAGAGCTTTTCCCAGCTGCACAATTCTATGAAATAAGGAGAGGTCTAGCTGGGTGTGTCTGGCACCAGGCCACACTCTAGGTTGCTGGGAATAGCTATGTCCATAAGCTTGGGGTTTTCCAGTACCAGTCCGTTCATCAGCTCCACATACTCCTGCTCTGAGTCCACCTGGAGCCGTGGATTGTGCTGCTTCTCTTCACCTATAGTGCTGACGGTCATGCCGTTGTAGTCGTGGGCCGGATATACCAGAGTGTCCTCCGGGAGCTTTAACAGCTTGTGGAATATGCTGTGGTACTGGGCGGCGGGGTCCCCATTTTGAAAATCGGTGCGGCCGGTGCCTCTTATCAGCAGGGTGTCGCCAGTGAGAATCCGGTTCCCCAGATGGAAGGAGTAGGAGTCATCGGTGTGTCCCGGAGTGTAGATGACATCCATGCTGATATCTCCAGCCTTGAGCTGCTCTCCCTCGCGCACCTTGTAGTTGACGCAATCGGCCTTGGTATGTTCTCCCATAACCACGGCGCACAGGGTCTCGTCGCGCAGGGTGCCCAGCCCGGTAACGTGATCGGCATGGATGTGGGTGTCAATGGCAATCACCAGTCCCACCCCCAACTCATCCAGAAGTTGCAGATATTGTGGTACGTGGGTGATTACCGGGTCCACCAGGATCGCCTCTCCGGATTCACGTTGTGCAATCAGGTAGGTGTAGGTACTGGATTCCAGGTCGAACATCTGGCGGAAGATCATGGTTGTATGTGGCCTGTGTTGAGTAAAAGTCATCGTTTCGAGTTCGATGGGAATTAACCCCTCTCCCTCATCATTTCAGTATAAAAATACCATGGACACTTCAACATACAAAGTAACAGCAATTTCTCGTTCATTTCACTACTATAATTAGTGCGGAGGGCACATGCTGAATGAACTGCTTAAACTGCTGGAGAAAGGGCCTGACAATGCGCTGCTGCGCCTGGGTATAGCTGAGGCCTATCTGAAACTACATGAGGCAGATCAGGCGTTGGTGCATCTGGAAAAGGCGGTGGAGCTTGATCCAAGGTACTCGGCGGCCTGGAAACTCTACGGTAAAACCCTGCTTCAGAGCGGGGATATTGGTCGTGCTGAAACTGCTCTGGAAAAGGGTATACGTGTGGCGACCGATAAGGGGGATATTCAGGCGGTGAAGGAGATGAATGTGTTCCTTAAACGTCTGCGCAAAGGTGTATGACTATTAATCCGGCAACCTTATAGGTGATGTTCAGCTGTCTTTTGATTATTCAATAAGTCAGGGACTTCAAGAAAACGCCACCTATAAGGTTGCCGGGCTAATACCACCACAATTCACTTGTTATTTCACAGTGTTACCAATGCTGTCCACTCATAATGGAGGAGTATAAACTACACTTTACAAGTGAGGCTTACTGAGAAGTAAAAAATAAGCACAGGTGTGGCGTGAACTATCAAATCTAAGGCCACATTAGCACCTGAATTAGTGAGGAGAGTATAAAGTGAATATTATCGATTACGCCCTGCAGATGGAAAAGGACGGAGAGGCCTACTACCGCGAATTGGCAGCGAAAGCTGGAAATGCCGTGATCAAACAGGTGTTTGATATTCTGGCCGATGCAGAAGCTGAGCACTATGAGACGTTTATGCAGATGAAGGAGAATCAACCAGTATCCAGGGGTGAGGGTGATCACGTCTCCAGGATAAAAAACCTATTCACCGAGATGAAGACGCAGGGTGATCAGGATGCCGACTCAGAACAGATTGCCGCCTATATCAAGGCGCGTGATGTTGAGAGGAAGAGTCAGAATACCTATCAGCAGAAGGCAGAAGAGATATCTGATCCAGAGCAGAAGAGCCTCTGTCTGCAGATTGCTGATGAGGAGGGAAAACACTACGTCATATTGGACAACCTTATAGAGTTTCTCCAGCACCCAGATACATGGGTGGAAGATGCCGAGTGGCGCAATATGGAAGATTATTGAAGTTGCACCGGATATATATAAGGTCACCGCAATGAACAACAGCTTCAATGCCAGAACTGCCCTAAGTGTTGCTGGGACAGAGTATGAGATATTCAGTCTTCTAGCCATGGAGTCAGATTTTCAGATCTCCCGCTTACCATTTTCTCTGAAGATTTTGTTAGAAAATCTACTCCGGCTAGAGGATGGGGTGGATGTTACGCGAGGTGATATTGAGTCCCTGGCCAACTGGAACCCGCAGGCGCAACCGGACCGGGAGATCTCCTTTACGCCGGCGCGGGTGGTTCTACAGGACTTTACCGGAGTACCAGCGGTGGTGGATTTGGCTGCAATGCGTGAGGCCATGGTAGACCTGGGTGGTGATCCAGAGAAGATCAATCCACTCTCGCCAGTTGACCTGGTAATTGATCACTCGGTGCAGGTAGATGCCTTCAAGACCGCAGATGCGCTGGACCTAAACACCAGGATCGAGTTTGAGCGCAACCAGGAACGCTATGCGTTTCTACGTTGGGGACAGCAGACATTCTCCAACTTTAGAGTGGTGCCTCCCGGCACTGGCATAGTGCATCAGGTAAACCTGGAATACTTGGCGCCAGTTGTGTTTACCCGGGAGCAGGGTGGGGTCAATCAGGCTTATCCAGATACCCTGGTGGGTACTGACTCGCATACTACTATGATCAACGGAATCGGTGTCCTGGGGTGGGGTGTTGGCGGCATTGAGGCAGAAGCTGGCATGCTGGGACAACCCATAAGCATGCTTATACCCCAGGTGGTTGGGTTTCGTCTAACAGGTGAGCTGACCGAAGGGGTTACCGCAACTGACCTGGTGCTGACAGTAACTCAGACGCTGCGTAGTCATGGGGTGGTGGGGAAGTTTGTGGAGTTTTTTGGCGATGGTCTGGACCATCTGCCACTCACCGACCGGGCAACCATTGCCAATATGGCTCCTGAGTACGGGGCAACCTGCGGCATCTTCCCCATAGACGATGAGACGCTGCGCTACTTGGAGCTTAGTGGAAGAACCGCAGAGCAGGTGGCGTTGGTAGAGGCATACGCCAGAGCCCAAGGCATGTTCCGTAAGCCGGGTGCCTTAGAAGCAGAATATAGTGATGTCCTGGAGTTGGATCTCTCCACAGTGGCGCCATGTCTGTCAGGACCAAAACTGCCACAGGACCGTATTCCTCTAAGCGTGTCTAAGGCCTCCTATGAGACGTCGGTTGACCAGTTTCGTAAAGATGGCGCCAGCGCCAGCCCGGATGGGGTTAAGGTCAACTACTCAGGTGAAAACTTCAAACTGAATGATGGGGCTGTGGTGATTGCTGCGATCACCTCATGCACCAATACATCAAATCCGTCGGTAATGGTGGCGGCGGGGCTGTTGGCGCGTAAGGCGGTGGAGTTGGGGCTGACCAGCAAGCCCTGGGTAAAAACCAGCCTGGCCCCAGGCTCCCAGGTGGTTACAGATTATCTGAAGCAAGCAGGACTAATCAGCGATCTTGAAGCCCTTGGTTTCAGTGTGGTGGGGTACGGTTGCACCACCTGTATCGGTAACTCAGGGCCATTGCCAGAGCCCATTGCCGAGGCCATCCAGCAGGGTGGGCTGGTGACTACATCGGTGCTTTCGGGTAACCGTAACTTTGAAGGACGCATCCATCCCCATGTGAAGATGAATTATCTGGCGTCACCCCCCCTGGTGGTTGCCTATGCCCTGGCCGGAACCATGGATATCGATCTGCAGATGGAGCCACTGGGAACCGGGAGTGATGGGCAGCCAGTATATCTGAGTGATGTCTGGCCCAACAGTCATGAGGTGCAGGCCATAATCCAGAGCAGTATAAACTCCGATATGTTTCGCAACGCCTACGACAGGGTGTTTTCTGGAGATGACCGCTGGCAGGCGTTGGATGCAGTTGTCTCCCAGCGTTACCACTGGGACCAGGACTCAACCTATATACGCAAGCCCAGCTACTTTGATGGTATGAGCCAGGAGCCAGAAGCAGTAGAAGCGATAACCGGCGCCAGGGTATTGGCGCTGCTGGGTGAGAGTGTGACCACAGATCACATTTCACCTGCCGGCGCCATCGCTGAGGAGAGCCCGGCTGGTGAATATCTGATTGCTCATGGTATCCAGCGTATGGATTTTAACAGCTATGGTTCCAGACGCGGCAATCATGAGGTGATGATGCGTGGCACCTTCGCCAATATACGTCTGCGTAATCTGCTGGCTCCCGGTACTGAGGGTGGTTGGACCCGGCATCAGCCCAGTGGTGACGAGATGTTTATCTTCGATGCTGCCAAGTGCTACCTGGAAGAAGGAACGCCATTGGTGGTTCTGGCGGGTAAGGAGTATGGAACTGGATCATCCCGGGACTGGGCTGCCAAGGGTACGCGTCTGCTGGGAGTAAAGGCGGTTATTGCCAAAAGCTATGAGCGCATCCATCGCTCCAATCTGGTGGGCATGGGGGTGCTTCCGTTGCAGTTCATGCAGGGTGAAGGTGTGGATAGTCTGGGGTTGGACGGCACTGAACTCTACGATGTCGAGGATGCCAGCCGCGACTCTAAACAGCTTGCAGTTACAGCCACCAGAGTTGATGGCAGCAGCATCAGTTTCCAGGTCAGTGTACGGATTGATACACCCAAAGAGTGGGACTACTTTATGCACGGTGGCATCCTGCACTATGTATTGCGCAGGCTTGCCAGCGAATAGACCCTGTTACAGCCAATACCTTAAACCACCCGGATAACTGCCATGACAGATAGCAAGTATCGTTTGGTCACAGACAGCATGGGTGAACTTGAGGTCCCGGCAGAAGCCTTGTATGGGGCGCAGACCCAACGGGCGGTGGACAACTTTCCGTCCAGTGGCCTACGTCTGCCGTCACAATTCATTCATGCGGTCGCCATGATCAAAAAGGCAGCGGCCGAGGTGAATGCAGAGCTGGGGCTGTTGTCCTGTGACGTGGCAGCAGTCGTAGTAGATGCCGCTGAAGCAGTCATGGCAGGTGAGTACCCGGAGCAGTTTCCGGTGGATCTGTTTCAGACCGGATCCGGCACCAGCAGCAACATGAACCTGAATGAAGTGCTGGCGACTATTGCCAGTGAATCTGGTCAGGAAGTTAGCCCCAATGACCATGTAAATTTGGGGCAGAGCAGTAACGATGTTATCCCCACAGCTATCCACTTGAGTGCAGCTATTGTCATTGCGCGTGAGCTGGTCCCAGCCCTGGAACACCTAGCGGAGAACATAGAGCTGAAGGGTAGCGAGTTGCAGTCGGTGTGCAAGACCGGGCGCACCCATCTTATGGATGCCATGCCCATCCGCATGGATCAGGAGTTGTCGGCCTGGTCGGCACAGATTCGTAATGGTATTGAGCGTATCAAAGCGGCTGAGGTGCGTCTGCACCGGCTGGCGCAGGGTGGAACGGCGGTGGGAACCGGTATTAATACCCATCCAGAGTTTCCTGCCCGCATAGCCCGAAAACTGAGCGAGTACACCGGACTGAAGCTGGAGCCCAATGCATCGCCATTCGAGGCATTGAGTTGTCAGGACGTGGCGGTGGAACTGTCTGGCCAGCTCAAGGTGATCGCCGTTAGCATTATGAAGATATCCAATGATCTGCGTTGGATGAATAGCGGGCCGTTGCATGGATTGGCTGAGATAGAGCTGCTCCCCATGCAGCCCGGATCCAGCATCATGCCGGGTAAGATAAACCCGGTAATCCCTGAGGCTAGCGCCATGATCGCTGCCCAGGTCATCGGTAATGACACCACCATCACCCTGGCGGGACAGTCTGGTAGTTTCCAACTTAACGTTATGTTGCCGCTGATCGCATACAACCTATTGCAGAGTATCGAGCTGCTTACCATCGCGTCCCGCCAGCTTGCGGACAAGGCCATCAAGGGGTTCAAGGTAAACCGGGATCAACTCACCCAGGTGTTGGCGCATAACCCAATGTTGGTGACGGCCCTGAACCCGATTATCGGATACCTGAAGGCGGCCGAGATCGCCAAGCGCGCCTATGCTGAGGGCAGGCCTATTATCGAAGTGGCGCTAGAGGATACAGAGCTAAGCCGGGAGGAGTTGCAGCGCCTGCTGGACCCCATGGTCTCCACCTATGGTGGAATTCAGAAATAGCTCAGAGATTGTCCTGGTATAAGATCTCAGCCATTTAAGATCCTGGACATCTCTGCCGCAATTATGGTCATGAAAAGAACCATATTCCTGTTACTGGTCATAGCCGCAGCGTGGAAAATACTCTCAGATCCGGGGGCGGTAACCCTGGGACCAGGCGTCTATGCAAAAGAGTCACCGCGACAAACAGAATTCACCACTCCATCCAGCTTTGATCATGGTGATTACACCATCACCCCAATGGCTAAATTTTGGATCAAGGCCAAAGTACTGTCTCGGGAGGAGTACGCCTTTGACCGGGAGGCGGATCTGTCGCCGGTGGATCTGGCCCTGGGCTGGGGCAATATGTCCGATGAGTCGGTTCTTGAGCAGATCGACATATCCCAAAGTGGACGCTGGTACCGCTGGCACACCAAGATCCTGCCAATACCGGTGCGCGAGATTGAGACTCACAGTGCAAATATGCATCTGATCCCGGCGAATGCTGTGGTTGAATCACAGATAGATGAGGCACGTACTGGAGATATTATTGAGCTGACAGGCAAGCTGGTGGCGGTAAAGGCCTCAGATGGGTGGCGTTGGAAAAGCTCCATCGCTGCCAGCCATGGAGAGCGAAGCGAAGGCTGGTAAACCCCGGTAGTC
>CAZVME010000113.1:0-6516 GCA_964628835.1 uncultured Gammaproteobacteria bacterium
CTTTTGGGGACTTGGATGTCCCAAAAGGCATCACGAGATCAAAGACTCGCTTAAGGCATAAAGGCAGGCAATGGTGATTAGAAGGAGTAAAAGCGCATTGATAACCATCTTGTTACTGCTGTGGTTTATACCTAATATTGCTGCGGCAGAGATCAAGCCAGAAGGTATGTTGGATGCTTATTTGAAACAGCTCCAGACTACCCTAAAGTTGCTTGAAGACAAGAATACAACTTTCAAGCAGCGGCTAAAAATACGCAGTGACCTGGTCAACGGACGCGGCCACTGGCTGCAGAAACATGGCCAGCCTGGAAGGGCGGTTAACCTGGTGGGGTTCTTTTATCGTAAGACACCTGTAGCCTGGAGTTTTACCCCGGTTGCTGGGAACAATGAGTTTGCCCGTATTACCGTAGATTTCAGCGTAGATAGCTTTCCTGACCACCCCTGGAGCACCGAGTTTGATCTGGTATTGCTGAAGGATAGATGGCAGATCAAATCGTTTAAGGATCTCACCAGGCGGCCGCTACCACCAGGCGCGGATATCAAGACTGTACTCGACAGCTACCTTAAAAATACCAGGCAGGCCGTGGAACAGCTTTATTCAGGTAAGTTAGACAAACTGGAGAAGCAGGCAACCAGAATGGAGTATGGCTTTGGTGCGGGTTACTGGATTGGTCAGGTGAAAAGTAAGGATCTTCCAGCCGGAACCATGTTTACCTATCTTCTTTCTGCCCGTCCCGACTCATGGGAAATTGAACCGGAACGTATTGCCGGTGCCTATGCCGAGGCAGTGGTGCACTTTACCTCAAAACCGCGCCATAGAGATCCGTTAAAAAAGAGTTACACTTTTGAACTGAATAAGGATCGGGGTGAGTGGTTTATCACCGGTCATCGCAGCCAGAAGGTGCAAGCGGATAAAACGACAGCACCAAAACCGACAGTCGTTGCCAGCGGGGACGGCCCGGAAAAACTGGTGCAAACCCAACTGGGACTCCTGGCTAAGAAGGGGTTAAAGATGCAGGACCTGGTCAAGGTGTCAGAGCCCCTGTGGCTGGATACTGGCGGGGCGCGCCGTGGTATGGGGCGGTTGGTCGGTATGGCAATGGGGTTGCTGGGAACGAACAGGAGTTCCCCTATCTGGAAATATGCGCCTGCTGAAACAGATGGGAAAGATGCGCAGGTTATGGTGCAGGCGGTCTGGCCCCAGGCAACTACTATCAAGCTATTCAGTCGTATCCGTTTTTCGCTGAAACTTACGGCAACAGGCTGGCGTCTGGCAGACGCACAAATTTTACGCAATTAGAGTTGGAATAATGTTCAGAGTTATTTTGTTTGCACTCTTGTTACCAGTGGCAATCGTAGCTGGCGCGGCTGGCGGCGTTAATATCTATCCGGATATAGATGATGATATTACCCATAAGGAAAAAAGCGCTCCCCGTCTTAAATTAAAAAAACAGAAAGATCTGGTGCTGGGCAGAATGGCTGGCGTTTGGGGTAAGGTCGGTAGTGGTGATGCAGGTGACGCATTTTTCCTCGGCAAGACCCCGGTCCCCGCCCGTATGCGCTTTACCCTTGCCAGCTCACACCGGCATTCATCAGTGCAGCTGTCGGTATCTGCCAGAGATGGGAAAAAACTGGTTAAACACAAACTAGTGGTGCAGCCGGGAGAGACCGCCGAGCAGTGGTTGATATTAAAGGGCAGGATCAACGTGCTAATCGAATCACCCAGCGGTGATGAGGCAATGTACGCCACCTATTTTTGGTATCCCGGCGATAGGCTGGATGGGCTGAGTGATGAAAAGTTCAACCGGGTCCAGTCTGGAACTGCTGGCAAGGTCACCTCATTTGCCCGCCGCAAGCAGGGGAGGCCAGTCAGATGATTGCAATATTACGGCGTAGCCTGTGGGTCTTGTTCCTTGGTTCTGTGAACCAACTGGCCGTTGCAACTGACTATGACTGGGCTATGGATAACCTGTTCAATCCGAGCTTTTCTAATATGCTCAATGGCGCAGCCCAGTTTGCCCAGGCCTATGCTGACTACTCAGCAGCTAGTGCCTGCTGGGCAGATCCACACTGCAGTATGCCCGATGATCCCGGTTCCGGCTTTGAACTCCCGGCCGGTGATTGTTGTGAAGGCAGCGCTGCCTGTATTGAGGCCTTTGATGGTTATGTGGCCAGGATCGATGACGCCCTATACACCCTGTATAAGAATGAGCGTACCTACGAAGTGATTATGCAGATCCAGAAGGCTCGCATGACCGCCATGAAAGGCGCAGGCTCCGTGAGTGCGCCGGGTGGCGCCGTGGTTGCACGTATGGAGGTGGATATCGCCAAGGCGCAGAAGGGGTTTGTCGACAAGTTTAATACCAAGACCCAGGGCAATATTGGAAAGCTGAATGACTACCTGCTGGCCCTGGGTGGCGCAGTGGACCAATACTGTACTGGATCAAATTGGTATCAGCGGAATGGTCTGCCGATCTATCTGCATGCTAAGACCAAGTTTCCCAAATAACAGGGTATAATCCACCAGTAAACACGCATGCTGCCTAGACCTATTGCATAAGCAATTGTCGGATCTGGCTCTAGGCGTCCGCGCCCCATACCATTTAATGCAGGAAATAATTTTGGATCAAACCGCCTTTTCCACCCTTAATCTAAATACCGATCTGCTAGAGAATATCACCTCTCTCGGCTATGCGGCCATGACCCCCATCCAGGCGCAGAGTCTGCCCCAGATCCTGGCGGGTAAAGATGTTATTGCCCAGGGCCAAACCGGTTCAGGAAAAACCGCCGCATTTGGCCTTGGTCTGTTGCAGAGATTGGAGGTAAAGCGTTTTCGTATCCAGTCCCTGGTCCTCTGTCCCACCCGGGAACTGGCCGATCAGGTGGCCAAGGAGATTCGGCGGCTGGGCCGGGCTATCCATAATATCAAGGTGTTGACCCTGTGCGGCGGTATGCCCTTCGGTCCCCAGGCCGGTTCACTGGAACACGGCGCCCACATTATTGTAGGAACTCCAGGCCGTATCCTGGACCATCTGAACCGGGGTACGCTCAAGCTGAGAGATGTAAATATGCTGGTGCTGGATGAGGCAGACCGCATGCTGGATATGGGGTTTCAGGATGCCTTGGACTCTATCGTTGACCAGACCCCGGTCAAGCGCCAAACCCTGCTGTTCAGTGCAACCTTTCCAGAGCAGATCCAGTCCATAGCCAAACGTATCATGTGTGAACCTGAAATGGTGCAGGTGGCCTCCACCCACGATGAGAGCAGTATCAAGCAGCATTTCTACCGGGTGACCGAGAATACACAGCGCAGGACCGCACTTCGTCTGTTGCTCATGCACTATCACCCTGAGTCCACCCTGGTGTTTTGCAACACCAAGCGGGAAACCCAAGAGGTGGCAGATGAACTGCATAGCTATGGCTTCAGCGCGCTGGCACTGCACGGTGATCTGGAACAGAGAGAGCGCGACCAAACCCTGGTGCAATTTTCCAACAAGAGTACCTCTATTCTAGTTGCCACCGATGTGGCTGCCCGCGGCCTGGATATTGATGCCCTGGATGCGGTAATCAACTACCATCTTTCGCATGACTCGGAAGGACATGTGCATCGTATTGGCCGTACTGGTCGGGCTGGAAATAAGGGGATTGCCTGCACCCTGTTTACCGATCAGGAGGGCTATAGGGTCTCAATGCTGGACGGTGAAGTGGATCCGGTGTTGGATGCTGAGCCGTTACCTACTCTCAGCTTGTTGGACAAGCAGGCAATGAAACCTGCCATGGCGACGCTGCAAATCGATGGCGGTAAAAAACAGAAGCTGCGACCGGGCGATATACTGGGTGCCCTGACCGGTGAGGGCGGTATTGCAGGAAAGCAGGTGGGGAAGATAAATCTCTCCGATAATTGGGCCTATGTGGCGGTCAGTCGTGATGTAGTAAAGTCGGCACTGAAAAAACTGGGTCAGGGGAAACTGAAGGGACGCACGTTTCGCGTCAGGCTGATTGGTGATTAACCACGGTAGTTTTGATTGGAACTCAGAATGCCACAGGTAAGGCTCAGTTTTATCACACTGGCACCTTGCTTTTCTGCAGTAGCATCTCAAACTCTTCCGCCGGGACCGGACGGCTATAAAGATACCCTTGGTAGAGATCACATCCATGTGTTGTCAGGAACTCCAACTGTTCCGAGGTTTCCACTCCTTCCGCCAGCACCCGGAATCCCAGACGTGAGCCCATGGCCAGTATGGACTCCACAATGGCGGCATCGTTTGGGTTGGTGGTAATGTCGTGCACAAAGGACTGGTCGATCTTGAGGGTATCCAGCGGTAACTGTTTCAGGTAGGCAAGAGAGGAGTAGCCGGTTCCGAAATCATCAATGGAAAACTGCAAGCCGTGTGCCTTCAGACCGCTCATTTTTTCCGCTACATCATCAATGTCTCTCACCAACAGGTTTTCTGTCAACTCCAGGTAGAGCCTGGCCGGGTCAATATTGGCTATCTCTATGGCGTTAATCAGCTTCGGTACAAAGTTGGCTTGCTGGAACTGGCGGGGACTGATATTGATGGATATGCGGCCGTAATCGAGATCTGGATTACTTGTGTTCCATTTTTGCATCTGACTGCAGGCCTCGTATAGTACCCAATCACCTAGATCCAGTATCAGGCCGGTCTCCTCGGCTGCGCCAATGAACTCAGCAGGGAATACGATGCCACGTTCCGGGTGTTGCCATCGCAACAGCGCTTCGGCGCCAACAATGCAGTCCGGCTGATTAATATCGATAATTGGTTGGTAATAGAGTAGAAACTCATTGTGTGCCAGGGCTCGGCGCAAGGAGTGTTCCACTTCCAACCGCTCTTCCGCCACATGCTGCATGCTGGGTAGAAAGAATCGAGAACAGTTACCTCCGGCCTCTTTGGCGCGGTACATGGCGGCGTCGGCCTGTTGTAGCACCTCATTGGAATTCTTGGATTCGTGGGAAAACAGGGAGACCCCAATGCTGGAGGGCGCATACAGTTCCCGTAATTCAATTTTGTAGGGTTGGGCCAGTGCATCCAATACCTTCTCTACTACAATCTGAACCTCGGTAACCACCGCCTCGGCATCAGAATCTAGATCTGCCAGCAAGATAACGAACTCATCCCCTCCCAACCGGGCTACGGTATCTTCCCGACGTAAAAGCCCCCTAAGGCGGTGGCCCACTTCACAAAGCAGTTGATCACCGACGCTGTGTCCTAAAGAGTCATTAATGGTCTTAAAACGGTCCAGATCAAAAAACAGTACTGCGCCGGTGTAGTTATGGCGTCTTGCCGCCTCTAACTGCTGGCTCAGGCGGTCCAGGAACAGCGCCCGGTTAGGAAGCCCGGTCAATACATCGTGCAGTGCGGAAAAACGCATCTGGCGTTCCTGCTTCTGTAGCAGATAGTAGCCCAGAAATAGCCCCATTGTTCCAACGAGCCAAAATAGAAAATGCCAGACTCCCAGTTGAAAAGCCCGTATTTCCGTTTCAATCAATAAGGGTCCCATGGGTACGGAGACGCCGATGCCCCCCATCACGTCCCCCAGCCGGTACCCCTGATGGCCGTGACACTCCATGCAGGATTTCTTGGCCATACGTGGCTGCATCAACCGGAAGTGGTCTCCTTTTTCATCTGAGGATATGCCAGTCTGCTGTTTTGCGCCCTGTGCAAACGCCTGCAACGCCTGTTTTTCCCACTCATCGGGGGCATTCTCTGGGCGTAGCGGTTTCAGGCTGGTTACATGGCCACGTATGCCGTTGGGAGAAGCAGTTGCTTCCTGGTCGTGTACCAGGCGGGTGAAGTAGGAGGAATTCACCAGGCTTAGCTCACGGCCACTCTTGGTGATTACATCACGATGGGGGATGTGTGCCAGGTAAGGATTGGGTTTGATCCCCTTATCAGTGGGGATGTAGACACCACCGACACTTGAAACCAGATGGCGGTAGGTCATATCCTTGGCTATGGCGGCCTTCGCCTGAGATAACACCTGGTCCATCATCATGTTGTGATTGTGGCGGACATTCCAGTACATGGACACCATAAATGCCAGACACCAGACTACACCCAGTGCTATTACCCATGGTAATAAATGGGATCTCTTCAACGCCCCTTTTGACGATAGGGTACGTATCAAGGATGAAACGTTACTATCATCGCTATCCTGCATATAAATGGTTTCTGAAGACGAACTGCTTACCTGAGGGTTTTTGTTGTTGATATATCAGAAGAGAAAACCAAGCTCCCTGCGTAATCATTCGCCTTCGACACTCCCTGTTAGTATGGGGGATAATTACCTTAGTAATTACCTATGATATTTATAGATCAAAAAAAGGGTATGGCAACTCGAAAAATATGGAAAAGATATGTGGAGTAATAGTTACAAAACTCAGATGCAGTGTATGGGGGCGGCTGGTCTGTAGAGTTAACAAGCCCTGGTATTGTAGATATCTGTTAGCGTTACAATAACGCAAAAAGAGAAGGTGTTGAAATGAGTGGAAAACGC
>CAZVME010000114.1:0-6331 GCA_964628835.1 uncultured Gammaproteobacteria bacterium
TCCGCCCATCCTCAAGCTGATCATGCATAAAGTCCATAGACCAGCAGTCATTGATAATGGTGCGCTTTTTATGTGGCCCACCCGAAAGGATTACCCGCTTTGACTGGCTATACCGTACTGTTTTTATGCATATCCCGCCGCACCAAGCCGATTAGATGGGCCGGGATCTTGTCGAGTTTTACCACTTCATCCACGGCATCCATGGCCAAAGCGGTGCCTGGCATACCGTAGATCACAGCGCTTTCGTCGTCCTGTACCAGGGTGTGGCAACCGGCCTTGCGCATGGCCAACAGACCCTCGGCCCCATCTCCTCCCATGCCGGTGAGCACCATCCCGATGCCGCGCCCGGGTGCATTGTAGGCCACCGATTGCAACAGCGGCGTAGCCGAGGGTCGAAAACCGTTCACCGGCGCTGTATGCCTCAGCCTGGAAATCAAACCATTACTACTCCCAGCGACCTCCAGATGGTAATCATCCGGGGCCAGATAGACCGTCGCCTTCCGTAGCAGTTCCCCATCCTCGGCAAGTTTAACACTCAACAAGGTGTTCCCCTGCAACCAGGCGACCAGGCCCTGGACGAAACCCTTGGCGATGTGCTGGGCGATCAGGATGGGGGTGGGAAATCCAGCAGGCATCACGGATAAGATCTGCTGCAGGGCCTGGGGGCCACCTGTGGAACAGCCGATGGACACCACCTGGTAACCGCCCTCAACCGGCTCAACCCGGTCGAACATCCTGCCGGGGGTTGCCTTGACTGATATGCGGCGCCGGATAACCCGGACCTCCGCCATAGAACGTACGGTTTCCACCAGTTCCCGGCGCATCATAGAAAAATCAGGGCTGCTAACTCCATGGGGTTTTTCCATAACAGCCAGCGCCCCCTCCTCTATGGCGCGGAAGGTGATGCGCAACTCCTCATCACCGACACTGGAGCTGATCACTACGATGGGCACGGGATTGGTGGACATGATCATCCGCGTGGCCTCGAAGCCGTCCATAACCGGCATGCGGATATCCATAGTCACCAGGTCAGGTTGCAGATCATGGACCATGCGGACCGCCTCATGCCCGTTCCTGGCCCGCCCCACCACCTGCATATCGGGCTGGTCCTCAAATATGGCCTTGAGGAGCATTGCCACTACATCCGAGTCTTCAGCTATGAGAATTTTTATCATGTTTTCCCTATGATCTGTTAACAGACCCTAAACAAGTTGCCTGACCACTTCCAGCAGGACCCGGGTCTCAAACTTCCCCTTGACAATGTAGGCGTCTGCTCCCACCTCGATGCCACGCTGCTTGTCCGCCTCCGTGGCCAGAGAGGTCACCACCACTACCGGGATCGCCTGGTATTGTTCGCTCTGCTTAATGCGGTCGGTGAGACCAAAACCATCCAGTTTTGGCATCTCGATATCGGTAATCACCAGATCGAATTGACTCTCCTGTAATACCTCCCAGGCCTGACCACCATCCACCGCCACCTCCACCTGGTAACCCTCGCTCTCTAGAATACTCCTCTCCAGGGTCCGGGTGGTAATGGAATCATCCACCACCAAGATACGCTGGCGTTTCTGTTCAGCACCCGCATCTGACTCGAACAGTCTGCCAGTGGAGGATGAGTAGAGGGCGGAATCCACCAGCTCTCCAGGATTAAGGACAGTGATGACGTCACCGCTCCCGGTAAGGGTGCCACCAATTACGTTGCGCACATATACCAGTGGTGGAGCAAATGGTTTTACCACGATCTCCCTCTCCTCCAACACCTCGTCGACCATGAACGCCACCATCTCCCAGCCTTTGGACAGGATCACCACCGGAATTTTCACGCCGGGAGGCGTGTTGCGCTGCGGTCGCCCCAACACCACCCCCAGCTCCTTGAGGGGAAGCGGACGCTCCTGCAACAGGATAACCTGGCTCGCCTCCACATCCTGTACTTCATCAGCCGATAGCTCCATGATCCGCTCCACCGCGGTAATAGGGATCACAAAGGTCGACCCACTGGCCCGGACCAACAGACCCCGGTCCGTGACCAGGGTCAACGGTACCTGCAGGGTTATTACCGTCCCCCCCCCATCCACGGTCTCAAGTCTCACGTTACCCTTGAGACGGCGCAGATTGGCCCGCACTACGTCCAACCCTACCCCGCGACCAGAGATATCGGTGATAATCTCCTTACTGGAAAACCCTGGGCGGAAGATAAGATCCATCACCTCGGACGGGGCCATGCTTTCCAACTCTAGAGCCGTAACAATCTTTTTCCGCAGTGCGGTTTCACGGATAACATCCAGGTTGATGCCGGCGCCATCATCTTCCACACGCACGGCTATCTGGCTACCCTCGGCCTGTACCGTGATGGTGAGCTGTCCCTCCTCCGGCTTACCCAGCGCCCGTCTGTCTGCTGGCATTTCAATTCCATGGTCAACGGCGTTGCGCACGATGTGGGTGAGGGGGGCCTTCACACCTTCCAGAACCAGCCGGTCCACCTCCACCTCGTCCCCAATGACGGTGTAATTCACCCGCTTACCCAGTTCTCTGGCAATATCCCGGACCGAGCGGGCCAGGGGCTGGAGCACGTTAGCCCAGGGCACCAGGCGCATCATGCGCACCCCGCTTTGCAGGGAGTTGGCAACCAGCATCAGGTGGTTGGTGCTTTCCCGAAACTCCTTATGCAGACTCAGGCTCAGATTGTCCGCCTCCATAATAGCTTCCCTGCCCGCCTCCAACCGCCGCTCCAGTTCCTCCATCCTGGCCGCGTTGTCACCCCCGGTATGGTCGCCAAACCCCTTCCCCAGAATCCTTTTCATGGTGTCCAGACCATCACGCAACCGGCGCAGAGTCGAAAGATGGTCCTCTATCTCAATCTTGACTATCTGAAGTTCTTCGGTCTGGGCCGCCACGTGATCAAGTTTTCCGATGGAGACCCGAATCACCTCACTGGCCAGCGCCATGGTCGGTGCGGTCTCACGTCCGGACGGGGCATCCTGGGGCGTGGGTTCCTGGTCCTCCTTTACCTTCCCCTCCGCCTCTGACCACGCAGCATCTTCCGGCTCCTGATGAGCCGTTGTCGATGCGGGCGGGGCCTCCAGCGCGGCCTGCAACTTAGCCAGCAGAGCCGGGAGGTCGAAGCCCAACTCGCGCTCATCTTTGAACGCAGCCATGGCATCGCGCATGCGATCCAGCGACTCCAGACTGAGGTCGATAGCTGCGGCCGTGGGTTGCAATCGGCCGTGCTTAAAGGCGCTGAACAGGGACTCAAGACCGTGGGAGATACCCACCACACTATCCACCTCCACGCCCCGCGCGGCCCCTTTTATGTTATGCGCGGCCCGGAATACACCATCGAGCACCTCTCCGCGCTCATGGTCCGGAATGCCCTTCTCGAGCCTGAGAAGACCATCCGCGATGAGCTGCAGCTGTTCCGAGAGTTCGGCCTGGAATACCTCCAGCAGCTGTTGCATCAATGCTGTGTCTAACGCCATTTACCTACCTCGTAGTGCATCCAGTTATCTCGTAGGATATGGAGGGCCTGCAAACTGCATCTATCGGCAGGTGAACGCCCGACAACTGCTCCATGCATTGCTCCACCTCCTGCATCCGATACTGCATCCGATACTGCATCCTGCGGAAACTTCTCATCTTTGATGCCCCACACCTGGTTTAAATCCGATAGATGGAGACTACCTGACGCAGCTTTTCCGCCATCCGACCCAGGTCTCTGCTGGCCTCATCGGTCTGCCGTGAGGCGGTAACAAACTGACCGGTAACCTTGTTGATCTCGCCCATGGCCGTGGAAACCTGCTCGATCCCGGTAGCCACCTGTCGCACCGAGGCCATGATCTGCTGGCTAGCCACAACAGTCTCACGCACCACATTCACCTGACCCTTCATCACCTGGCCGCTGCGCTCCACCAGCACCACGCCCGAATCCACCCCCTTGCTACCCTCCTCGGTGGCCATCACCGCCCGGTCCGTGGCATGTCGGATATCCTGCAGAATCTTCTGCACCTGCGCCGTGGATTGCTGCGACTGCTCGGCCAGTTCCCGCACCTCCGCCGCCACCACCGCAAACCCCTTGCCCGCCTCGCCCGCCTTGGCCGCTTCAATGGAGGCATTAAGCGCCAGCATCTTCGACTGCTGGGACAATCCGCTTACCACACCGGTTATCTCCCCGATCTGCTGAGTCTGTTCATTCAGGGCCAGGATGGTCTGGGCGATATCCTCCATCTGCCCCCGAATAGTGCCCATGCCAGCTATAACCTCATCCACCGCCGTCAGGCCATCTTCGCTCTCCCGCCGGGTGCGTTCGGCCAACTCTCCCAGGCCCCGAGCCTTCTCCAGGCTCTGGTCCGAAGTGGCTCTGATCTCCTCCAAGGTGCTTGTAGTCTCATTGACCGCTGCGGCCTGCTGAGATGCGCCGGCGGTCTGAGTGCTGGTGGCGCTGCTCACTTCGGACAAGGTGCTGGTGATATCGCTGCTGGCACCCAGGATCTCCTGAGTTACCCCGCGCAGACTATCGATCATCCGGTTGAGGTTCTGGCCCAGGCGGGCCATATCATCGTCGCCCTGCTCTTTTATCTGCCTGGTTAGATCACCCTCCGCCACCGTTTCGATATGACGGCGCAGCTCCTCGACCCGCTCACTGATATCCGCCGCCCGGCGCAGTTTATCCATCTGCCGCTGTTCTCGTTCCGCACTCTCTTGCAGCGTGCTGGCCATACGGTTGAAGCTCTCTCCCAGTCCGGAAAGCTCGTCCTGCACGTCCAGCTCCACCCGCACGCCCAGGTCGCCGTCGGCCAGGCTCCCGGCCGCGTGATCCAGCTTGGAGATGCTATCGATCACCGTACGATAGAAGCCTCCGAAGAGGTAACTCACCAGTAGAAACACCAGAGCAATGATCCCCCAGGCGGTCCATTTCCGCAGTTCGTACCATTCGATCCGTTTCTCGAACAGCCCATCCAGTAACGGCACCAGAGTATCGTAAAGCACAAAAACGCTGTCTATGGCCTGGGTCCCCTGCGCGAAGTACCTCTCTGGGTCAACATTGCCCACGCCAGCCAGGCTGGCCTCGGTTGACTTCATGAATAGGTCGGTTTCTGATTGAACCGCAACACCGGCCGCCTCCAACAGCCCACGAAGGCCGGGGTCAGTCTTATAAATCGAGGCCAAACTGTACTGCAATTCCCGTTCCTCTGCCTTCAACTTATCCCCCAGCACCCGCATCCGGATCGTGTCATCGACACTGATCTTACCCTGAACCGCCAGACCCGCGCCCCATCCCCTGGCCTGGCCGATATTCTCCGCCAGATGGGGCAGAATATTGACCAACGCATTCATCATGTAGTAACTGTCAAAATCCTGGTCGAGGATGAGCTTGGAGCTGTCCGCCACATGGAACACCAGTTCTTGCACCTCCGCAATCAGGCTGCTGTGGACGGCGAAAACCTTGTCGGCCTGACCCGTTGTACTCTTATCCCTGAGCCGCTCCCAGGACTGGCGGACCGCATCGGCCCGGCGCCCGGTTTCCAGCACCTCGCCCAGACGACGATCCAGATCCATGAGCCTCTCAAACCCCTGGTCCAGCTCTCGCGCCTTAGAGTTGGCGCGCTCATCAAACCCTGCATTCCCCCGCAGATGGGCATTGCTCATACCCCGGTGCAGGGCCAGATCCTCCAACAGCCCCCGCAGTTCCACAATATAGGTGAGCCCACGGCGCTCCTGTTCGAGAAAGCCCGTCCTTCCTCCCAGCTCGGTCATCAAAATGACCGCCAACACCGCCATGGGAATTAGAAACAACACCAGCACCAGCTGGAACCTGACGGCATATGGCAACCGCCCCATCAACGCCACTGCCGGCTTCATAACTGTTTGAAACATAATTAAACCCTCTCGTTCCAGACTGGACTAACAATATTACCAGGAGCAGGAGACAGAAAAATCCAGATCGCACCCTGCCCCCTGACAACTGCACCCCATCCCTTGCATCCTGACTCCTGACAACCGCCCACTTGGCCTTATATTTTGTAGCCGCCGATCCCGTCCCGTAGCCGATGCGCCAGCTGGCCCAGCTCGACGCTGGCCTCATCGGTCTGCCGTGAGGCGGTAACAAACTGGCCGGTAACCTTGTTGATCTCGCCCATGGCCGTGGAAACCTGCTCGATCCCGGTGGCCACCTGCCGCACCGAGGCCACAATCTGCTGACTCGCCACCACGGTCTCACGCACCACATCCACCTGCTGTTTCATCACTTGGCCGCTGCGCTCCACCAGCACCACGCCCGAGTCCACCCCCTTGCTACCCTCCTCGGTGGCCATCACCGCCCGGTCCGTGGCATGTC
>CAZVME010000115.1:0-6043 GCA_964628835.1 uncultured Gammaproteobacteria bacterium
CTTACTGGATACCGGGTCAAGCCCGGTATGACGGATTTTAGTTAACGGGACAGCAGTGAAAAAAACAATACCTTTGCGTTATTTGCGCCCTGACGAGAGAAACATGGATGCTTCTTATCGGACACCAGCTATTAACCCGACCCCTGACCGAGCATCACTCACTCAATCTTTCAGGCGTTTGGGATACTCCGCCTCCAGGTAGGCCCCTTCCACTTCAGAGAGTTCCACCTTCTCAAAACCGGTGATCATGGTTTTGATATAGGCGAAGGGCGTCTTGCCAGTGGTGGTCATATAGACATGGATGATGGCGAAGGCCACCATCATGAATGCCGCTGCGGTATGCAGAAAGACCACAACCCGGAAATAGAAACCGGAATCAGGCATAACATTCCACAGGTCATACAGCAGATAAACCATGCCTGTCGCCGCCAAGGCCGGTCCGATAAGGATCATGAAGGTGAGATAGGCCAGCGCCTGCAACGGATTCTGCTTATGTTGAAGGGTCTTAATATGTGGATGGCTCTGACCAGAAAGGATACCCCAGGCATAGAAACGGATCACCGCAAACATTCCGGTCTTCTTGGGCAGAAACTGCCGCCAGTTACCGGTAGTGAAATTCCAGAAAGTGGTAAACAGCCACAGCACAATCAGCAGGAGGGCTGAAATGGTATGAATCTCAACTGCCGTTTGAAAATCCATAAAATCATGGGTGCCATGCAGCCCAAAACCAGTATAGGCCAGGGTAAAAATCAGCACCGCCTGGGACCAGTGCCAAAAGCGCTCATAGATGGTGTAGATCTTGACCGCCTGTTTACGTGTTTTTCCGTTTGTCATTGTCTCTATCCCCATCTCTTAACAGGAGCCATCAGATTTACCGCTCTTGCACATAATGATACGCAGGATCGTATGCAACACCACCACCGCCAGGGCACCCAGCACCAGCAGATAGCCCAACATGTCGAGCCACTTAAAGCTGTCGCGGCCCGGTATATAGAAACCATTCAGCTCTTTTAGCCGTCCCTCCTTGGCATGGCACTCATCACAACTGAGGGCATCCTCCTTCGGCGCCACCATATGGGTGATGGGCCAATACATATTGGTCTCCACAAAGCCGTATTCACCGCTATAGGGCAGACCAAACTCCTTCATGCCCCAGCTGATGGCCTTTTGAAAATCATAGTTGCCCCAGTAAGACGAATCGTCATCTCCCCACAGGTGCATATAGACCAGGGTGTTATTTCCCTTGTCAAAGGGCTGGAACGCATGCATCTGTTTGAACGGCCAGATGCGTGATTTCGGATCATCAAAGGAACCGCTGAAGGAGTTGATATCCACCGGTCGGGAGGGGTCAATCTTGCTATCAACCGTTGAGTAGCTAATCTGGCCGTCAAACCACGCATAATGTGGAATCAGGTCTTCCCCGAATTTAAATGAACCCTTGATTGACTTGTATGTCTTGCGGTGTTCACCGTCACCCTGGGTATACTCTTCCAGATAGAAACCCTCACCATCCTTCAGCTTACCTGCTTCTCGCCAGTCCCAATCAGTCATGGTGGCCACGCCGCCGCGGGCGTACTTTGGGATATGACAGGTCACGCAGGCCACCCGGTCGGCATGGCCATTAAGTTTGACTTCCTTAATGCCCTCCAGGTAATCATGGGGAGAATTTCCATGACAGGATTGACAGGTAGCCACGCTACGCCGTTGGCCCGGCTTGCCCACACCCTCAGGGTCGGTGGCCATGGTGCTATACCTACTGCCGGAGATTACATGCTGCTTTGTGACATGGCACTCGGTGCAAGAAAAGTTTAGGCCTTCCGATGCCATGTGTACATCCAGGGACCTGTCTGGGTTGATCAGTGCGGTAGAGAGATCCCCATGTTTTACGTTATCGCCACCACCACCCTTGAAATGACAGCCGCCACAGTTGGCGCGGGTTGGCATACCAACGCTCTGCGCCACTTTGGCCAGATCGATCTGCGGCTTGTCCTCGAACATAACCGCACAGGACTCGTTCCCCTGGGTGGGGGGCAACCGGTAATAGGTACCACTGCGGTCATGACAAACCACACAATCAATATTCTCCTGATTGGAGTAGTCAAAGGTGTGATCCTCATGACCATAGCTCGGGTGGCACATGGCGCACATCCCTTCATTACCGCGGGCGTTGGTGCAAAAATTGTTTACCAGAGTCTTTTTACCCAGCACCTGTCCGGTCTTGGGATGTTTGTATTCCCACTTCCAGTGGATGGAGTGCATGAACTGCTTGCCCGCCTTGTTGTGACAGGAGAGACAGGCCTTGGTTACTTCCGTGCCACTCGCAAATGGACCCTTCAGTTCTTCATACTCGGCATGATCAGCGGTAGAGTCGCTCTCCACCGCCTGCAACATCCGCTTCTCAGCAGCTGACCGCTCATCCTTGGTATATTCAGCCACACCTATGCCACCACCATCACTACCCGGTGTAGCAGAAGTATGAGTTACATCCGCCGCACGCAGTGGGATTGTGCCCAAGACAAAAACCAACATCACAAACAACCAATGGACCGAACGTATGCTAGTAAGATCCAGTTCTGTTGAGTGATTAGCCATACTGTCAACCTTTTTGTAGATGTATCATTCTTATTTTCTGCAACTGGCAATATCAGCGACATGATAATAATCAATGATGTAAAAAAAACCCTTGACAGCTCCCTCTCTGAGTCCGCATCGATCACCCTGGTAATGGCAATCACGAATCTGACAACTATGGGAACATATGTGATCCCAAAATCCTTATGTCCGTTAACAGGATTATTGATAGATCTCGACACGACGTTACATTAGAATAATCTTATTTACTGCATATCTGGAGAAACGGCATGAAGCCAAGCCTTATCCTGGCCCTATCAACCCTGTTACTGTCCCTCGCAGCCGAGGCCGCCTCCCCCCTGGAGACAGCCCAGGCCAATTATCGTGATATCCCCCTGGAGCATCGTCTGGATGGAGTGGTGGAGGCGGTAAACCAGGGCACACTCTCAGCCCAGACCCAGGGCCAGGTGCTTGAAGTCCTGTTTGATGTGGATGACTATGTGAAACATGGCATTGTGGTGATCCGGCTCAAGGACACGGAACAGCAGGCCCGACTGGCGCAGGCCAAGGCGGAACTCAATGCCGCATCAGCCCGTTTAAAAGAGGCCCGAAAGGAGCAGAAACGCATAGTCGCCATATATGAGAAGAAGCTGATCTCCAGTTCCACCCTGGATCAGACCAATGCCGGACTGGAGGCCGCCAAGGCCCGCAATCAGGCGGCACTGGCCGGACTGAAGCAGGCCGAGGAACAGCTCGGCTACACCCAGGTAAAAGCCCCTTTCTCCGGCATCGTCACCCAGCGCCATATCGAAGTGGGCGAAACCGCAAATCCTGGTCAACGTCTGATGAGCGGGGTGTCGCTGGACAAACTCCGGGTAAACGTAAACGTGCCCCAGAGTCTGATCCCGGTGATCCGCGCCAGCGGCACGGCCAAGATCATCCTCCCGGATAACCGGACCGTGCAAGCAGCTGACCTCACCATATTTCCCTTTGCCCAGAGCGGAAGCGGCACCTTCAAGGTGCGGCTGGGACTGCCGCAGCAGGCCTCGGGACTGTTCCCGGGGATGTTCGTAAAGACCACATTCCATATCGGCACCCAGAAACGCCTGCTGATCCCATACCAGGCAGTGGTGTTCCGTAGCGAAGTGACCGGGACCTATGTCCTGAACCAGGAGGGGAAGATCTCCTTCCGCCACATACGTCTGGGTCGGAAACTGGCAGACGGGATGATCATCATCCTCGCTGGACTGGACCAGGATGAGAAGGTGGCCCTGGACCCGGTGGCAGCCGGGACCCAACTCAAAAGCGCGATCAGGGAGAGCAACGGTGGATAGGATGGGTATCTCCGGACGCATCGCCCAGAGCTTCCTCACCACCGGCATCACTCCCCTGTTAGCGCTGGTGGGAGTTCTGCTGGGAGTGTTCGCAGTGATGATCACCCCCCGGGAGGAGGAGCCACAGATCGATGTGACCTTTGCCAACATCTTCATCCCCTTCCCTGGCGCCACCGCCACCGAAATCGAGAGCCTGGTTGCCGCCCCGGCGGAGCAGGTCATATCCGAGATCGAGGGGATCAAGCACATATACTCCACCTCCCGTCCTGGCATGGCCGTACTCACGGTACGTTACCAGGTAGGGGTCAGCCGCTCTGACGCCATCCTGCGGCTGTACAACAAGGTCTACTCCAAACAGGACTGGCTACCCCCCGACCTGGGCGTGGTTCAACCCATCATCAAACCCAAGGGCATAGATGACGTACCCATCATCACCGCCACCCTGTGGTCGGATGACCCGAAGATCGGCGGTTACGAACTGGGCCAGGTGGCGCACGCCATCGAGACCGAGCTCAAGCGGGTGCCAGGCACCCGGGATATCTACACGGTGGGCGATCCCGAACGGGTGGTGAGCGTCCAGCTGGACCCTCAGTCCCTGGCCGGATACAACATCGACCTAAACGATCTGCAACGCGCCCTAACCGCCGCCAACGTGGTGCGCGACAATCTGAGCCTCACCACTGATAACCAGGAGATCCTGGTGCAGGCCGGCACCTTTCTCTCCAGTGCCGAACAGGTGGGAAATCTGGTGGTAGGGGTGCATGCGGGAGCGCCGGTGTTTCTGCGGGATGTGGCCAAGATCAACCACGGCCCGGATCAACCCAGTCAGTATGTGTGGATCGGCAGCGGGCCAGGATCAAGCGACAAGCTACTCTCCAGTTCCGGCACCCTGCCAGCGGTCACCATTGCCATCGCCAAAAAGCCTGGGACCAATGCAGTGGATATCGCCAACGCGGTGATTGAGCGTTTCCAGCAGCTTAAGGGGATATTTATCCCGGAGGGGGTACACGCCAGCATCACCAGAAACTACGGCGCCACCGCCGACGCCAAGGCCAAAAAACTGATCAGCAAGCTGGCCTTTGCCACCGTCTCAGTGGTGCTGTTGGTGCTGTTTGCCCTAGGCTGGCGCGAGGCCTTAATCGTGGGCACCGCCGTGGTGGTGACCCTAGCCATCACCCTGTTCGCCTCCTGGGCCTGGGGCTTTACCCTGAACCGGGTATCCCTGTTCGCCCTAATCTTCTCCATCGGTATCCTGGTGGATGATGCCATCGTGGTGGTGGAGAACATTCACCGCCATATCAGCCTGGGGGCAAAAAATCTGCAGGAGGCCATCCCTCTGGCGGTGGACGAGGTGGGAGGACCCACCATCCTGGCCACCTTTACCGTAATCGCAGCTCTTATGCCCATGGCCTTTGTCACTGGGCTGATGGGGCCTTACATGAGCCCCATACCCATCAACGCATCCATGGGCATGCTGATCTCACTGCTGGTGGCGTTTATTCTTACCCCCTGGCTTACCCACAAGGCGCTGGCAAGCAGTGCCCACACCCTGGCCGGACACGCCGAGGAAAAGAATAACAACGGACTTTCCGCCCGCATCTTCCAGCGTCTGATACGGCCGTTTCTCGACCCCAAAAAAGGGCGCTTCAAACGCGTGTTGCTCTTGCTTTCCATACTCCTGATGATCGGCGCATCTGTATCACTGGTGGCATCCAAATCGGTGATCATGAAGATGCTACCCTTCGATAACAAATCAGAGTTCCAGGTGGTGCTGGATATGCCGGAGGGCACCAGTCTGGAGCAGACCACCCGGGTGCTGAATGAGATTGGCGGCTATCTGGAAACTGTTCCAGAGGTCACCAATTATCAGGCCTACGCCGGCACCTCCGCCCCCATCAGTTTTAACGGGCTGGTGCGCCAATACTATCTGCGTGAAGGCCCCAACCTGGGAGACATCCAGGTAAATCTGTTGGACAAGGGCCAGCGCGAGCGCCAGAGCCATGAGATCGCCCTGGGCGTGCGCCCCTCCATCCAGGAGATAGCCGCCAGGTACCGGGGTAACGTCAAGGTGGTGGAGCTGCCACCCGGCCCACCCGTGTTGTCCCCCCTGGTGGCAGAGGTGTATGGGGTGGACTATC
>CAZVME010000116.1:0-5624 GCA_964628835.1 uncultured Gammaproteobacteria bacterium
CCTCACGACTACCGGGGTTTACCAGCCTTCGCTTCGCTCTCCATGGCTGGCAGCGGTTGAAAGAATTGAGGAAGAGTGCATTTTAACCGAGTTAATAGGGACTTCGGTGTTAGAGCTTGATATTAAATAAATACAAGCTAAAGCAGTCCTACTAATTCAAAAGAATAGTGATGATGAAATCTTTCAACTTATCGGTAATAGTGTTCCAACTGCGAGCATCAACCTACTTAATGATGTGAGAACATATTCTCTGAACGAACTTCCGGCACCTGATCGAAAGTTCCTTCCTTCACCTGAAAAATCTGAAAACCCTCAGGAGATTGGGAAAACAACTTTCGCTGTATTAAAGCGCATCGCCTGGAAAACATTTTGTAACCCAGATAGTACAATCTACAAATTGTGGTCGAAACGTGTTCCAAAAGTCTTTAATGAAGGATATTTTTCTGCTGCTATAGTTGCAACCATTAGTGATTTTCGCATTGGAATCCCCCTAATTGCTAGCGGTGTTTCAGCGCTTGTCATGAAATATACAGCTGAAGAGTTTTGTGAGTTATCAAAGCCAAAGGGGCCGATGATTGACCGTGGAAAAAATTAAACCTAACAAAAATAGCAACCCGAATAACCCTTGCAAGCTTGTGTTTTTCTGATTCTGTAAACGATAGTTATTAAAACAGAGGTAAACATATGGGCATATCAGGATTAATCATATTTTTAGTAATTGGAGCCATAGCAGGATGGTTGGCTGGAACCATGATGAAAGGTAGAGGTTTCGGTCTGCTTGGCAATATTGTAGTTGGCGTAATAGGTGCGGTATTGGGTGGTTTTGTATTTGGTTTGCTTGGTATCTACACAAGCGGCCTGATCGGTTCCATCTTCACAGCAACTGCCGGCGCCGCACTACTACTTTTCATTGTCGGCATTATTAAGAAGGGATAGAAACACTACTCAAATTGAGTACAGGACTTTTATCAGCAACAGCAGACCAAGCACTACCAGACCCACGACCCAACCCAGATGCAGAAAGGCGCTATTTAGCACCTTTCTCTGCTCTGTTTCTGTAGGCATGTCCTCATAAAATTCGGTCACATCTATTTGGTTTTTGACTGCGTAACCAGAATTTTCTATAAGCTCTTTGGCCTCATCATACTGATCATCAATATAGATCCACAGGGTGGGTTCAAAGGCGCTTTGCGGGACAATCATTCTTGCAGTGTTTTCGCCCTGGATATTGGCTGGAATGCCCTGCTCCTCCAACCGGAGTTTTAGTGATTGCAGATATTGCATATCTCCATTTCTAGTGAGCAGTTTCATGGAGACTTAGGTATTACTGCAACGATAAATGGCATGAGCAGGCACGGAGTGCATCACTCTTTTTCAGCCCCCTGATTGCGTTGCTCAGAACGGCGTTTGTTGCGCGCATTAAGATTCTTGGAAAAGTTCTTCAACTCAGTCTCACCCCACTCTTTAGCCTCTGACTCGGTTTTAAATCCACCCTGGCTTTTTGATACTACTGTTTTCTTTGTGGTCACCCGCCGGACTATCTCTGCACTCCAGTCACTGTCAGCTTGCACCACTCGATAATCGTACTTTTTGCCCTTGGTCATTTAACTATATTTCCTCGCTTTTATTAAGTTTCAGCGTCTGCCGCCCAGCAGAGAACCAAGGATGCCGCGTACAATCTGCCGTCCCAGAGAACTACCAACAGAACGCACCACACTCTTTACTATGGCCTCACCCACACCTTGCCGTCTTGAAGTGCCGGTCCACATATTCCCTTTAGACTCCTCTTTCTTGGCCGCTTTCTCCTGCTCAATACGGACCTGCTCTGCAAGCTCTGCGCGTTGCTCATCTTCCACACGTTTCTTCAGCAGTTCATAGGCAGATTCACGATCTACCGGTGTATCGTAACGTCCTTTAAGAGGCGAGCGGTTGAGGGCCTCTGCACGCTCCGCATCTGTCAGTGGACCGATACGGGATTGTGGTGGACGTATCAGGACTCGTTCTACCTGTGTTGGACTGCCCTTTTCATCCAATACCGACACCAACGCCTCACCTGTACCAAGCTCTGTTATCACCTGCTCAGTATCCAGCTTGTGATTCTGGCGGAAGGTCTGCGCCACAGTGCGTACCGCCTTCTTGTCCTTGGGGGTGAAGGTGCGCAGGGCATGCTGAATGCGTGCACCCAGTTGCCCCAGGATATCCGATGGAATATCCAGCGGGCTCTGGCTGATAAAGAATACGCTTACACCCTTGGAGCGGATCAGGCGCACCACCTGCTCTATCTTATCCAGCAGTGGACGTGGTGCACGATCAAACAGCAGATGAGCCTCATCAAAAAACAACACCAGCTTTGGTTTCTCCGGATCACCTACCTCCGGCAGATTTTCAAATAGCTCTGCCAATAGCCACAGCAGAAAGGTGGCGTAGACCTTGGGTGATTTGGACATTAGCTCAGTAACATCCAGAATACTCACCACGCCGCGCCCAGAGAAATCTGTGATCATCAGGTCATTCAGATTCAACGCCGGCTCACCTAGGAGGAACTCTGCACCCTGCTCTTCCAACACCAGCAGGCGACGTTGGATGGCTCCGATACTGGCGCTGGTGATATTACCGTACTCAGATGATAGTTCCTTAGAGTTCTCCCCCATCCAGTTGAGCATGCTACGCAGGTCCTTCAGGTCCAGCAGCAGCAGGCCGTTATCATCAGCAATACTGAAGGCGGCGTAGAGTATACCGGTCTGGGTATCATTCAACTCCATCAGACTGGAAAGGAGCAGCGGCCCCATATCCGAAATGGTGGTGCGGATAGGATGCCCCTGCTTTCCAAACAGGTCCCAGAACAGGGTCGGGCTCGGTCCGGGAGTGAAGTCCTTGATGCCGATGGTCTCCAGGCGCGAGGTGATCTTATCGTTCATGCCTATGGCCTGAGCCAGCCCCGAGAGATCGCCCTTAACATCGGCCAGGAATACCGGCACCCCCATAGCCGAGAAGTTCTCTGCCAGCACCTGCAGGGTTACTGTCTTACCAGTACCGGTGGCTCCGGCAATCATTCCGTGTCGATTGGCAGTCTTGGCTAACAGTGAAACCTGCGACTGCCCATTACCGCCGATCAATATCTCATAGCTCATACTGTATCCGCCTTGATCGTGTAGAGCGTCTGAGTGGGAAATGCAAACTCAAGTCCGTTATCATTAAACTGACGCAGGATCTCCATGTTTATTTCGGTCTGGGTATTGGCGAGGTCTGCTCCTTTACTAATGTAGTAGATAAACATGATGTTCATGGCGAAATCCCCAAAACCGTTAAAAGAGATTGTCACCTTCTCCTCGGTATTTTTGTTTTCATCACCAATGATCTTCAACAGATCAATGGCCTGCTGCATCTTATCCGGCTGGGTATCATAGGTAAGACCCAGATTCAGGACGATCTTGCGCGAAGGCTCACGGGAGACGTTCTCCACCGGCGCATCAGCAAACTTGGCATTGGGGATGGTCACCATACGCCCTTCCAGGGTTTTCAGCTTGGTGCTGCGTACGCCGATCTCGGTCACGGTGCCGTCATAACCGGCTACCTTGATGCGATCGTTGATCCGAAACGGCTGGTCGGTAAATACAGTCACACCACCAAATACGTTGGACACGGTATCCTTGGCCGCCATGGCCATGGCCAAACCACCAATACCAAGTCCGGCGATTAGTGCGCCAACATTGTAGCCAGCATTATTCAGGCCGATAATAATCGCCAATGCCCAGATTGCGGTCTTGACCGCCTTGCGCAAAATTGGCAACAGCTGGTCATCCAGGTCATTTTCCGACTGCTCCACCCAGGGCAGCAGGTACTCCTGACACACCGCATCAAACAGGCGACTGGCCAGCCAACCTATCAACAAGGCAACCAGAACCTGGAACGAACTATTGATAGCCGCATCAACCGCCTCTGACAGGAGCAACTGCTTGAGTCCAAACCATATGCCGACGGAGATAAGAAAGAACACCATGGGCTCTTCAATCATGTCCACTATGATGTCATCAAGTTTGGATTTGGTACGGCTGGTAAAGCCGCGCACTATCTTAGAGAAAGCCCAGTAGGCCACCTTGCCCAGTAACAGCGACAGAATAATGATGGCAAACGCTGTAGCCCATACCTGAAGGGTATTACCGTAGTAGGTTTGTTGTAACAGTTCACTCATTCTTATTCCCCCAATCCATTCCGATTATTGTGGTGATATGTTGTTGTTCAGGCCCAGATTGAGCACCATAGCGCCCAATCGATTCTACTCTTTGTTTCGTGGCAACAAAACAGTGCTTCAACCACTTCTTGCACTTTCCGCTACGGTTAATTTGTCATATGCTGTTAAAAGGACTGTGGAGATTATGAAATGACTGAAATTACCAAAGAACTCGATCTGAAGGGGCTTAACTGCCCACTGCCGATTCTGCGCATTAAACAGACCGTATCCCGCATGGAGAGTGGCGAAGTGTTGAAAATAGTGGGTACCGAGCCTGGAACTGAGCGGGAACTCAAAATCTTCTGCAAACAGGGCGGCCACGACTACCTGGATTACCAGGAGAGCAATTCAGGGTTCACCTATATGATTCGCATAGGATAAGCAGAAGTAAAAACCATGCGGGGCCGGAGTTAAACCCAGCCAGCGCAGCAATCCACACTGGGTCACTAATTTTACTCCGCCCTCCGCTGAGGGAACCCGCATCGAAGTGCAGGCCCCCAACCTATCATCACTCCAACTTGACAGTGTGCCGCCTGGAGCCCTTTATCTTTGGAACGGTCAGTTCAAGCACTCCATCCTTGAAGTTTGCCTTGGCCTTTCCTGCATCGACATTTTCAGGCAACGCCACCGTACGACTGAATGACCCTTTGGCAATCTCACTCCTGTAATAGTTGTCCTTCTCCTCCTTTTTCTCATGGCTGGTGGTTCCCTTGATGGTAACGCAGGTATCTGTCATGTATACATCCAGATCCTTCTTGTCCACGCCGGGAATCTCAGCACGAACCACCACCTCATTCCCATGATCCACCACATCCACGCGTGGGATCTTGCCCTCAAACGGAACCAGTACATCCTCAAATGATGGGACATCCCAATGCAACGGTGTCAACCAACCTCTGGCCAAGAGGTTTTCAAATAGACGATCCATCCCCTCAAACGGATGCAGTGACCTGGAGCCCTGCGTCCTTGCGATATCCTCTCCAGATTTTCTGACTGTCACTCCGCCCTTGTTACCCGTATTGTTTGTTGTCTTGACCATGATAATACCTCCTATCTCTACCCCGTGAAGTCGCTCCATTTACCCCGTTACCACTCCCTCTGATCTAATGATAGCTGGGTATTTAATAGATTAAAAAACAAGAATTATGCATTAATTCATTAGCTGTATTTATCAACAATAAACAGGGTATTCTCTTTATTTATTCAATAGTTATACGGCATCTACAGCTCCCACCCCAGCACGGCCACTACGGGAGTTAAGTGTTCCAAAAAACAACTCCCTCCTTTTGCTCTAAACTCTGGTTAGCTCCCGTCATTTCAGTAGAATCAAACAACATCCCTACCCATGCCAAAAAAAAGCAATACACACAAAACTGGTGCAAATTTACTCTCT
>CAZVME010000117.1:0-5545 GCA_964628835.1 uncultured Gammaproteobacteria bacterium
CAGCAACGGCAAAGCCGTTTAGTATCTCACCGCCAGAGGCGGTGGTTTACCTGGATTCAATCAAAACAGCCAATCACTGCAACTCAATCTTCTGCTCAATTGGGAGCGCTCTGTTAGCCGCCCACTCTGCGGTAGAGCCGTCATACATACGCGCCTTCTTGTTACCCAGCAGTTCATGGGAGACAAACCAGGCCAGGGAAGTGCGGTGACCGGTGTTACAGAAAGAGATCTGATCACCCTCCAGCGGCACACCGATGGCCCGGTAGATACGCCGTAGATTTTCAGTGCTATGGAAACTTGCGCTACCGTTGATGGTGAGCCAGTCAAAGGGGAGATTGACCGAACCGGGAATGGTGCCTGCTCGCCGTTTGCCACCACCGCCAATGATGCCCAGATATTCGGCGACACTACGACTATCGATAATGGCGACATCTTTGCCCAGTGACTCCTTGACCGCAGCAGCCGTCACCAGATATTCAGGATTGGGCCTGGCCTTATATGTCTGTTTCTGAGGCCGGTTGACCTTCTTCTCCATGGGGTTGCCTTTCTTGTTGGCGTAGGCGACCAAACCGCCATCCAGAATAGACACCTTGTCGTGACCCAGGGCCTTAAAGGTCCAATACACCCGAGTGGCCGCAGCCATCTCCCCGGCGCCACGTCCCGTGACCACCAGCACCACATGGGATTGGTTACCTATACCCAGACCACCGATCAGTTTTTCCAGATGCACCACAGATGGGATCATCTTGGGAGAACCCTTGGCATTGGACTTACGCCAGTCGGCATAGTTGCTGTTTACGGCACCCGGCACATGGTATTGGTTATATATTTTTGCCGGCTGCAGATCCAGAATCAGCAGGTTTGGTTGCTGGCGGTTGGCCACCAGCCATTGAGCATCCACCAGCGGTGGCGCCGCCTGAAGTGAAGTAAAAGTAAGTAACAGCAACAGTCCAGCAATAATCTGTCTTATAGGCATGGTTTTTCTCATTGTTTAGATTAGGAAATTCAAGGCGCAGGCCGTGACAGCCAACTACGCCATGCAGGTACGACAGCGCTTGAGCAAGCTGGTTCCACAGAGCACCCTAACCGTTGTAATCAGTTGTCATCCATTTAAAACCAACGGTGGATTAGTTTACGCCAATTGATCAATCGCAATACGATAGCGTGGATCACTAATCACGTTGACCTCCACCAGATCCCCCGCCTTGGTCAGCAGTTGGCGGCACTCTTCACTCACATGGCGCAGATGCAGCCGCTTACCGGCATGCAAATAGCGTTCGGCCAGAGTATCGATGGCCTCGATTGCCGAGTGATCCATCACCCGCGAGTGCTGGAATTCCACCACCACATCATCAGGGTCATCCTTGGGATCGAACAGCTCCTGAAAATTATTGACCGATGCAAAAAACAGTGGCCCATGCAGTTCATATACCTTAGAACCAAGCTTACCAATGTATATCTTCACATTGAGTTGCTTGGCGTGCTCCCAGGCAAACACTAGGGCGGACACGATAATGCCAACTACTACGGCAATGGCCAGATCAGTGGCGACGGTTACCGCCGACACCAGTATCAACACAAATGCATCGGCGCGTGGGATCTTGCCCATGATGCGAAGACTGGACCACTCGAAGGTGCCGATCACCACCATAAACATAACACCGGTCAATGCCGCCAGCGGGATCATCTCAATAAGGCCGGAAGCAAACAGGATAAACATCAACAGAAACAGGGCGGCGGAGATTCCGGAGAGTCGCCCACGACCACCGGAGTTCACGTTGATCATACTCTGCCCGATCATGGCGCAACCACCCATGCCACCGAACAGGCCGGTTACCGCATTGGCGACCCCCTGACCAACGCACTCCTTGTTGCCACGACCCCGGGTCTCGGTAAGTTCATCGATCAGGCTCAGGGTCAGCAGGGACTCAATCAGGCCGATAGCAGCCAGGATCACCGCGTAAGGAAAGATTATTACCAGGGTATCCCAGGTAAACGGCACCATTGGGATATGGAATTCTGGAAAACCACCGGCAATAGAGGCGATATCACCCACAGTTCGGCTCTCCATACCCATGCCAATTACCGCCAGCGTGACGGCAATAATTGCGGCCAGGGATGAAGGGATAGCCTTGGTCAGTTTTGGCAGAAAGTGAATAATGGCCATGGTCATAGCCACTAGCCCCAGCATGGTCCAGAGGGCGTTACCCTGTAGCCACTGCATCTGCCCGGATGCATCCCCTATTTGAAAGCTGTTCAATTGGGCCAGAAAGATAACAATCGCCAGACCATTAACAAAACCCAGCATCACCGGATGGGGAACCATACGGATAAACTTGCCCAGTCGCAGCGCCCCCACCAGGATCTGGATAAACCCCATCAGAACAACGGTGGCAAACAGGTATTCAACCCCGTGTTCCGCCACCAGGGCCACCATAACCACGGCCAGCGCACCGGTTGCCCCGGAGATCATCCCGGGTCGCCCACCGATAACCGCAGTAATCAATCCAACCATGAAGGCAGCGTAAAGACCTACCAATGGCCCCACACCTGCAACAAAGGCGAAAGCCACCGCCTCCGGCACCAGCGCCAGTGCTACCGTGAGACCTGAGAGAATATCATTCTTGGGACAACCACGATCCGTACACTTGAAATTGAAAAACATCGATACCTCTGGAGGGTGGGGTAAAAAAGGTCGCGATGTTAGCAAATAAGCAATTATTAATGAAGCTATATATTTAAAGCCTTACTATTACTTGTGTAGTTAGAGAAATATGGGTCTAGTAATTGCGGTTGGCCCTACCAATATCATTCCCAACAGGCGGCAGATGGATACCCTACAGAAGACCACAAATACCTCCTGGACTCTGTACACAGCTGGTTGGGGTGGTTGTGCAAAATCATCTACTGCCCACAAAGCTGGTAGTATGAAGAGGGTCCCTGAAAGGGGCCAAAATATTCCCCTCCATAAAATTCAGCCTGTGGAAGGCGCGTCCCGCGCCGATGAAGTATGGCAGGCTGATTGCCAAGTCCACCGTGGCGAGCCGCCACTACCACAGGTGAGAAAATCCATTTTCTGCAAAAAAGCGCCACTAGTCCTGCTTATTATTTGTTAGCCAACGGCTAACGTGTTTGAACGAATTATCTGCATATTTTGCACACTCATCAATCGCACCAACAAGTTCCTAACCACGTAGGTCAGTTAGCATCGCGCGGAATGGAGTAGTACATAACAGCAGGCCGTTTTACGCAGGAGGCCATGGGCGCGGAGACGATGCGTGGACAATGCACATCTGCCTTTACCGTCAGTTTTGCACCCCGGTATAGCTTCCACCAGTCGTTGTACTTCACATGCCCACCACGCTTTTTAATGGCCGCCAAATGCTCGGGAATCCAGTAATCGGAAGCCTCGAGAAAGAGCGGGATATCCACAGACTGACCAGGCATAAGGGGCGGAGGGTTTAAGTTTTTGCTGTTAAACAGGCCACCAGACAAAGGTTTAGGAGTTTTGATAATTACCGGATCACATGGAAAAACACTGGTATCTGAATAGCAGGTATTTGTGGGTACACTCCATGACTCACCTGCGGTATATGGATTGACCGCAGAGAAGCTGACCAGCAATCGAACTGACTTCGGGTCATAGGCGGAGATAGCCCCAGAATTGCGGATAACACGCACTGTTGCATTGGCCGGCTGGTTGGCAGATTGTGGCGCTGGTATGGCCGTTACCCCCGGAGGCAGACAGAGTGGCTCCTTACCATTGATATGCGCCAACTCAACGTTGCCGCAATAGCTGGCCACGGTGGCCTGCTTTGCCATCTCCTTAATGCCGGAACGTATGATGTTCTGACACTCCTGATCACAGTCGATACCCGCCTGGGAAGCCGCCACCTCTACCAGGTAGTTCATCCCCTGATCAGTAAGCTGTTCCAGAGTGGGAAGATTGGGAGGCACTCCCAGAACAATCAGCTCAGTGTTCAAGTCTGCCATCAGCCCTTTTTCACAGGTTGCATTGCACAGGGTGCCAGGCAGCGCATTGATGGCACTGGCCACGGTTTTGACCGCCATCTTTTTAATATCGGCATACAGGCCTGAAGCCCAGGAGACGCCACCCGAGGCAAAGTCCCATAACGACTCATACCATGCGGGCTCCCCCCTCCCCTTATATGATTTAGGGCAGAGCAGCTTGCCGCTCTTTCGGTAGTTATCATAAGTGGGGTAGAGCTGTTTGGTAAAACCAGTAAAGGCAGATTTGTCCACCCCCGTAACAATCACACACCCCCAGGGGCGCTCTTGGGACGAATGGTCTCAAACTTGACGATACGTACCGAGTATTCATTATTGCTGGGTTGTTGGTAGATGTTAACAAAATATTCGGAGCGATCTGTGGGTACATACTGCTAGGTCTGTCGTGGGCGCTTATCTATGGTGCTTTGGAACTGACGTTCCCCGGGTCCTTCAACGGCACGATCTCTGCGGGACAAAATGATGCACCCCATTTTGCCGCCATAGATCAATTCATCTACTACAGTTTGGTCACACTCAGCACGCTGGGCTACGGCGACATCACTGCAGTCACTCATTCCGCACGTTCCCTCTCCTCTACTGAAGCACTGGTAGGTCAACTCTACATGGCGATCCTAGTTGCCCGTCTAATCAGACTACATATTGTTGAATCGAACCGCAGCAGTAAATCGGAATAATAGGGGGCAGAGTAAAAACTCTATGCAGGCTTCACAAAATTGGTTGTTGGTTTTTAACCCAGAACAACCTTAGCCAAGAGAGCAACAACACTTGCGGGAGGAATAATATATACGAGGTGAAAGGCGGCGCTCTTCACTTTCTTCATGGCTATTTTCATTTCAGCTCTCCAATTCCCTATTGTAGAGTAATAGGGGGCAGATCATGTTCTCTTGTAACGTATATCTACTATAGTTCCAGCCATTCCCGCAATAAACCCGCTGTCACTTCTATCTCTTCCAGACAGAGTGTATGGTCCATAGGGTATGTTGTGTAGCCAGGTGCATAGCCCAGAGATTCAAGCTGTTCCTTCGCTTTCTGGCTCAACGCTACTGGTACAACAGGATCGGCAGTACCGTGGAAAATGTGGATAGGGAGTTTTGCATTGGCCGGGCTGAGAGTGATGTTGTCTGCCGTTGCAAAGTAGGTGGACATGGCAATGAGACCGCCAAGGGTATGGGGTGAACTCAGGGCAACTTCATAGCCCACTGCCCCACCCTGCGAGAAGCCGGCGATCGCTGCCAGCCATGGAGAGCGAAGCGAAGGCTGGTAAACCCCGGTAGTCGTGAGGCCGCACTGCTTACCCGTCGTGCGCATAGCGCCAGAGGGGAAGCAAAGTAGGCTTCCGAGCACGGCGTCCAGTCATTCGGGAACTGGCAACGGAGCGGTAACGAGCTTGCGATGTTGTCGCGCAGTGCCAGTGACCGGGACGGCCGGGGCAATAACAGGTTGTCGAAGATCGAGTGCCTTTTGGGGACTTGGATGTCCCAAAAGGCATCACGAGATCAAAGACTCGCTTAGA
>CAZVME010000118.1:0-5357 GCA_964628835.1 uncultured Gammaproteobacteria bacterium
ATACACCAACATAGTGTGTAATAGTGCCCTGAGCATCATGCACGCTGCTGATGGTAAGCAATTGAGGATATACTTCGCCACTCTTACGACGATTCCAGATTTCACCCTGCCAACGATTATTTTTTTCCAGCGAGACCCACATATCCGTATAGAAACTTATGTCATGCTTTCCTGACTGCAGCATGGAAGGTTGCTTATGCAATAACTCCTGCGAGGTGTAGCCAGTGATCTCACAGAAACCACGATTGACCATCAGAATATTGGACTGGGCATCGGTGATCACAATGCCCTCAATGGTGTTATCAAAGGCCACGCTAGAGAGTCGCAACTGCTCCTGTGCGTTTCTCTTCTCGGTAACATCCTGCAACAAATGAATGGAGTATTGATATTCACCCTGCTTATTTCGCAAGAGAGAGGTCCTGGAGTTAAACAAGCGTCCATCTGGCAGTACAAACTCATCCTCAATGAGATCATCGCTCTCAACTCCATCCAAAGAGTCTTTAACCGAATCCGCACAGCACGGAAGACAACCCTCCAATATGGGAAACACCTCCCAGTAAGGTCGATGCATAATGCTCTTCTGATCCATTTCTGCCTGTTTCAGGTAGGCCTGATTGGCGTGAATCAGATGCATATTCTCATCGTGCAGAAAGACAGGGTCAGCCATGGCATCAAAGGCATCAGCACACTCCTGTCTAGCCTGATTAAGTTCCCTTTTGGAGGTAGTCAAAATACGCCGCGCGAAATAAAAGACCAACAATATAGCCAGAGTAACTCCACCTCCCATTGCCATAAACAGCTCGTTGGTATACGTGATACCCCGCCCCTCAAATATCCGATTGCTATCAAGGCGGCTCAAAAAAGCTATCTGGCCAACTTCCCTATCCACCACGTCAATCACTGGCATCATGCCAATGCGATAACTATCGCCATTAAGGGTTATGGCAGGAGACCCCCAGGCTGGAGGAACTAATTTCGCCAGGGACTTCTGTGTGGAGTAGGCAGTTACATGTTCAGAATGCCGCATCCAGTCAGGTTCACGCCCTAACATATGCATACCACTCTCCCAATCTCCCTGATGCAACATGCTCTTGTTCAGAAACACCGTTGCCTGCAATCCAAACAGAGCAGGCAGTTTATTCACTAGATGTTCAATCTCAGCACCCAACTCCACATAACCGATCAACACCCCTTCCTGGTACCAGGGAGACACCACCCGTAGAGTCAAGGTGCCAATCGGCCCCATCTCCAGACCAGAACTCATCTTCCCGCTGCTCTCAGCAATCAGGGTAGTCTTTCGATTGATGGTATCGTTGTAGCGTCGCGGCTGATGCACTCGCAACAGATTAACCCTTTGCGGGCTAGTGAAATAGAAGTGGGTGATAGCGTGTTCTTTGCGTAGATGCTGAAATAGAGGGGCGGTCATTTGCAACAGGCGTTCGCGATCACCGGAAGCCAGGCCATCCACCAGACGTGGATCATTCTCCAGGGCCACCAATACCGTACCCAGGGAATTCTGCCTCTGCTTCAGAGTGTCATTGAAGTAACGAGAGATACCGCTAATATCATGAGCAAACTCTTCTGTAAGCAAGGCTTGCTGCACGCGATTGAAGACAAACCCAAAGCCAACCACCAGCGCAACCAGCAGCAGCAGCGCCACAGCCAACCATTTCGCATGAGAGTTATTTTGCAACCGACCGTCCCGGCGCTTCATCCATTAACACCGTAAAATCTTACTACCGTTCTTTTAGTCAAGAGTCCCCGCTTTTTATATCAGTCCACCATAAATCTATTCGGATGAGTGGCTGTAGCCAATACTTTAGGTAGCGGCCTCTATAGCATAAACTTTAACCACGACTATTAATCTCTTTCAGCCCGGTCTCTCGTACAGAACCAACCCTGAGCGGGAAACCCACAATAACATCAGACATAGACAACCTTTGTACGAAGCGATATAAACCTTGGTGCTTTATTAAATAACAGCAGGTAACCTATTGACTCACAGAGCAAGAAAACGTTTCGGCCAGAACTTCCTGCATGACCCTGGCATTATCCAGCGCATAGTAAACAGCATCGCCCCACGACCAGATGAGCATCTGGTGGAGATCGGACCGGGGCAAGGCGCCATAACCAGGGAGCTGCTGCGCGCCACCGGCAACATGGATGCCGTGGAGCTGGACCGGGATCTGATTACGCCCCTGGCAGAGATGTGCGCCCCGCTGGGGGAGCTGCGCATCCATAACGCCGACGTGTTGAAATTTGATCTGTGCAGCCTAGTACCGCCCGAAGCGCAACTGCGGGTGGTGGGAAACCTGCCCTACAACATATCCACCCCGATTCTGTTTCATCTGTTGGAGCGCTCCCTCTGCATCCGGGACATGCACTTCATGTTACAGAAAGAGGTGGTGGAGCGAATGGGCGCCAGCCCTGGCAACAA
Source organism: uncultured Gammaproteobacteria bacterium (assembly GCA_964628835.1). GTDB lineage: Bacteria > Pseudomonadota > Gammaproteobacteria > Chromatiales > Chromatiaceae > JAAGZL01. Next base: position 2,438 of record CAZVME010000118.1, read on the forward strand.
GCAGTACGGACGCCTGTCGATAATGCTGCAGGCCCAGTGCCAGGTAACCCCCCTGTTCGAGATCGGACCGGGCGCCTTTAAACCCGCACCCAAGGTGGACTCCGCCTTTGTGCGGCTAGAGCCCTATACCACGCCTCGGGTTGAGATAGAGGACCAGAGATACTTCTCCCAGATGGTGGCCCAGGCCTTTTCCCAACGGCGCAAGACCCTGCGCAACAGTCTGCGTAAGCTGGTTCATGTGGAAACCATGGAACAGCTGGGGATTGACCCCGGCCTGCGGGCAGAACAACTGGATGTGGAGACATTTGCCCGATTGGCCAACACCGCTTGTAAAACCGAGCCGCCGTCCTGATATGGGTGGGTAGACAAAGGCAGCAGGGCTGACAATCAACACAGTGCAAAGCCCAAACTGTTGCTAGTATTTACCTATACGGTTCTGTACAAGGAAATCCACCCGTAACATGAATGATAACAACAACGGCATAGAACACCCCGACGATTTTATTGACCAGGCCCTGATTCGCTCAGGCGAGGCAATGCCGGGCGTGATCCACCTGCTACCGGTCACCAGTCGCCCCTTCTTCCCCGGCCAGGCGGTTCCGCTGATGATGGAAGAAAAACACTGGGGACCCACCTTTAAATCTCTGTCCGAAAAATCCAGCAGTGTCCTGGGAGTGGTTCTGGCCGATGCCCACACCGCAGAAGTAGCGCAGCCAGCGGATTTTCGCCGCATCGGGGTGGTGGGGCATATCCATCGCGTCCAACAGATAGAGGACCGCCTGCAGGTCCTGGTGGAGTTTGTACAGCGTTTTGAGATCAAGAAGGTCCTCACCAGCAGCGATCCGTTCATAGCCCAGGTGGAGTACCTGCCCGAGTTTGGTGGCAGGCCAGACCGGGAGATAAAATCCTACGCCCTGGCCATCATCAACACCATCAAGGAGTTGCTGCCGCTGAACCCACTGTATGCGGAAGAGCTGCGCATGTTCCTGGACCGGTTTGGCCCGGAGGATCCATCCCACCTGGCAGATTTTGCCGCCAGCCTCACCTCCTCCAACAAAAAACAGCTGCAGAGCGTGCTGGAGGCGGTGGAACTGCTACCACGCATGGAACGGGTTCTGGTGCTGCTCAACAATGAGTTGGAGATGGCCCGGGCTCAGCATGAGATACGCCAGTCGGTGGAAAAGCGCATGGACAAGCAGCAGCGGGAGTTCTTCCTGCGCGAACAGCTCAAGTCCATCCAGCAAGAGCTGGGCATCGCCAAGGATGATCGCACCGCCGAACTGGACAAATTCACTGAACGCCTGGAGGAGCTGACACTGTCGGAACAGGCCCAGAGCCGCCTGGATGAGGAGATGGAGAAGCTGGCCATGCTGGAGACCGGATCTCCCGAGTATGCGGTGACCAGAAACTATCTGGACTGGATCACCCTGCTGCCCTGGGGCAAACACTCCACCGACAAGCTGGACATGGCGCATGCCCGCAAGGCCCTGGACAAGGATCACTATGGTCTGGACGACGTAAAGGAGCGCATCCTGGAGTTCCTGGCCGTAGGCATAATGAAACAGGAGATCAGCGGCTCCATCGTTCTGTTTGTGGGACCGCCTGGCGTGGGTAAGACCTCCATCGGCAAATCCATCGCCGAGGCCCTTGGGCGCAAGTTCTTCCGCTTCTCCCTGGGCGGCATCCGCGATGAGGCAGAGATCAAGGGCCACCGCCGTACCTATATCGGGGCCATGCCCGGTAAGTTCATCCAATCCATGAAAGAGGTGGGCACCGAGAACCCGGTGATCATGCTGGATGAGATCGACAAGGTGGGGGCCTCCTACCAGGGAGATCCCGCCTCTGCCCTGTTGGAGGTACTGGACCCGGAACAGAACAGCGATTTTCTTGACCACTACCTGGACCTGCGTTTCGACCTCTCCAAGGTGCTGTTCCTATGTACCGCCAACCAGTTAGACACCATACCGCGCCCACTGCTGGACCGTATGGAGGTGATACCGCTCTCCGGCTATATCGCCAGCGAGAAGCTACAGATAGCCCGCAAATACCTGTTCCCCAGACAACTGAAACGGGCCGGGCTCAAGCGTGGCCAGATCAAGATCAACGCCCCGGCGATGCGCGCCATCATTGATGGCTACGCCCGCGATGCCGGAGTACGCAGGCTGGAGAAACAGATCGGCAAGATCGTACGCAAGTGTGTGGTCAAGATCCTGGAGGGGACCAAGACCCCAATCAGCGTGGAGAAGGACGAGCTCAAGGAGTACCTGGGCAATCCACTGTTCCGCGAGGAACGCAGCATGAGCGGCGCCGGTATCGTCACCGGACTAGCCTGGACCGCCATGGGCGGCGCCACCCTTACCATAGAGGCGGCACGCACCCATAGTTTTAATCGTGGCTTCAAACTCACCGGACAACTGGGCGATGTGATGCGCGAATCAGCCGAGATCGCCTACGGCTATATCGTTGGCCACGCCAAACGGTTCGGGGCCGACCCGGCCTTCTTCGAAAAGAGCTTCATCCATCTACATGTACCGGCAGGCGCCACCCCCAAGGATGGCCCCAGTGCCGGCATCACCATTGCCAGCGCCCTGCTCTCTCTGGCGCGGGGTGAAGAGCTGGCCCGCCCCCTGGCCATGACCGGTGAAATGACCCTTACCGGCGAGGTGTTCCCAGTGGGGGGTATCCGCGAAAAGGTGATCGCCGCCCGCCGCAGCGGCATCAAGGAGCTGATCGTGCCCAAGGAGAACCAGGGGGATTTCGAGGAGGTGCCGGAGCATATCCGCAAGGGGATCAAGGTACACTTCGCCGCCAGCTTCGATGAGGTGGCACCACTCCTATTCAAAAAAAGGCGCAAGAACACCGGGAAACTAAGCGAGTCTTTGATCTCGTGATGCCTTTTGGGACATCCAAGTCCCCAAAA
>CAZVME010000119.1:0-5294 GCA_964628835.1 uncultured Gammaproteobacteria bacterium
GGAGCATGGTCACCGGCTGACCCAGGTACTGGAACAGGCCGATATAGTGGTGGTGAACAGCTGCGCCGTAACCGCAGAGGCGGTGCGTAAATCCCGCAAAGCGATGCGCCGGGCGCATAACCGCAATCCAGAGGCCAAGCTGGTGGTGAGTGGCTGCTACGCATCGCTGGACCCCACAACCACCGCCCAGGAGATGGGGGTGGATCTGGTGATCGGCAACCAGGACAAGGACCGACTGGTGGAGATCGTCAGCGCAGAACTCAAACTGAAGAACATGCCGCAACTGGCCACCGAGCCCGGGGTGAACTTCCTGCTGGCCCGTGGTCGACAGCGGGCATTTATAAAGGTACAGGATGGGTGTCGCTACAACTGCACCTTCTGTATCGTAACCCTGGCCCGCGGTGATGAGAGAAGCCGTCCCATTGCCGATGTGGTGGCTGAGATAAACCAGTTGCACACAGAAGGCATCCAGGAGGCGGTGCTTACCGGCGTCCACATCGGCGGCTACGGCAGCGAGCTGGATAGTACCCTCACCGAACTGATTCAGCAGGTGCTGGAACAGACCACCATCCCCAGGCTGCGGCTGGGTGCGGTGGAACCCTGGGACCTGCCGCAGCAGTTCTGGTCACTATTTGAAAATCCACGCTTCATGCCGCATCTGCATCTACCCCTGCAAAGCGGGTCGGACAGCATCCTGCGGCGCATGGCCAGGCGCTGCAAAAAAAGTGAGTTTGCCCGCCTGGTGGCAGACGCCAGGGCCAAGACCCCCAACTTCAACATCACCACCGATGTCATTGTCGGCTTTCCCGGCGAAGGGGAACCGGAGTGGTGCGAGTCACTGGAGTTTATCCGCAAGACCGGTTTTGGCCATCTGCACATATTCGCCTTCTCCCCGCGCAGCGGCACCCTGGCAGCGGAGATGCCGCAGCGGGTAGACCGGGAGACCATGCGCCAACGCAGTCAGGAGCTGCACGAACTCGGCCAGCAGATGAAACGCGACACCCTGCAGAAGAACCTGGGGCAAACCTATCCAGTACTGATCGAGAGCAAGGAGCAGAACAGCGGACATGAGGGTGAGACCTGGACCGGATATACGCCAAATTTCCTCCGGGTTGCTGTACCATGCGTAGCTGGAGACACCCTGGATAACCAGATTGTCGAAGTACAACTTGAGTCGATAAGCAGCGATGGAACAACCATGCTGGGCAGGATCATATAGGAGTCACCGTGACATCCCCCTCTAACATCCAAGGCAAATGGCGCCCGCAGATTCTGATCTCGGCCAATCTGTTTGCCATCGTACTGTTTGTCAGCTGGCTGCTGGAGCCCACACGCTCCCTCTGGCTGGAGCTGGACAGCTGGGCCTTCTGGGCCATGAACAACTCCCTGGCCGAAGGCAGGTCTTGGCAGTGGCTGTGGGCCATAACCAACAACCGCGCCTTTGATCTGATACCGGCATTTTGCATGCTGCTGCTGTATGGCCACTACAGCCTGGGGCGGGATCGAAAGAATCTGAACCGCTATATCGCCATCGGTATTCTGCTGCTGATCACGGTACTGGTGGCATCACAGCTCGGCAAGGCGATCCCCATCAAGCGACCCAGCGCCACCTTCCACTTCCCCGAGGCCCTGCGCCTCTCCCAGTTGGTGTCGGAAATAGTTACCAAGGACACGGCCAGCGACAGCTTCCCCGGAGACCATGGTCTGATACTGCTGCTGTACGCAGGATTTGTGGCGTTCTTCATGCCGCGCAGATACGGCATCATCGCCGCCCTGATGGTTATCCCATTTACCCTGCCGCGTCTGATGAGCGGAGCCCACTGGCTCACCGACGAGATCGTAGGTGCCATAGCAGTGGCAGCTGTTACCCTGAGCTGGCTCCTGGCCACGCCACTGCACAGTATTGCGATCAATCAGTTTGAGGTCTGGGTCGCCAAACTGCGAAATAGAACCTAACTGGATCTTTCGGCGCTGACACGGTTATAAACCATAATTACACCACCATGCTGATCGACAGCCACTGCCACTTTGACCACAGAAGATTTGACCAGGACCGAGCGGATGCCTGGCTGCGCGCCCGTGCAGCCGGGGTGATGGCACAGGTGGTTCCATCCATCACAGCGGCAGACTGGACCAGGGTGAAACAGACCTGCGACAACCACTCCGGCCTGCACCCGGCCTACGGCCTACACCCCATGTTCTGGCATGAACATAAAGAGACCGATCCACAGCAGTTGCGCAGTTGGATCGAACAGGAAGCCCCGGTGGCGGTGGGCGAATGTGGCCTCGATTTCTATATGGACAACCCGAACAAACAGCGACAGCTGGAACTGTTTACGGCGCAACTGGAGCTGGCCATGGAGTTCAAGCTGCCGGTGATCATTCACGCCCGCCGCGCAGTGGATACGGTGACGAACTGCCTGCGCGGATACCCAGGGTTAAAGGGTGTACTACACAGCTACTCCGGCAGCCTGCAACAGGCGCAACGTCTCATGGATATGGGTTTTCTCCTGAGCTTTGGTGGCCCCATCACCTACCTCAATGCCTCGCGTCTGCATAAGCTGGTGGCGGACCTTCCACTGGAAGCGATCATGCTAGAGAGCGATGCCCCGGATCAACCAGATAGCCAGCACCACAATCAGCGCAATGAACCTGCCTTCCTGCCGTCGATCCTGAAACAGGTCAGCGCGATCAGGGGCGAAGATCCAGAGTTGGTTGCCGCACGCACCACAGAAAATGCGATTAATCTATTTGGAATAACTGTATGAGCCTTGATCAGGAACGGACAGAGATCCTCATTGGCCAGGACGGGATTAAACGTCTGGCGAACAAACATGTAATGGTGGTTGGCCTGGGTGGCGTCGGCGGCTACGCAACCGAGGCCGTCGCCCGCGCCGGTATCGGCAAGATAACCATAGTGGATTACGATCTGGTAGCCTCCAGCAACTGTAACCGGCAACTACCTGCATTGCACTCCACTATCGGAAAACCCAAGACCGAGGTCATGAGCCAGCGATTGCTGGATATCAATCCTGGCCTGAACCTTGAGATCTTGGATAGCTTTCTTAACCCGGACAACATCTCTGAGGTATTGCGCGGCAGCTCCATCGACTATCTGCTTGACTGTATCGACAGCATCGCCTGCAAGGCCGACCTGGTTGCCACATGTCAAACTGAAGGAATCCCGGTGGTATCCGCTATGGGTGCAGGCGGCCTGGTGGATGTTTCCCGGGCCAGGATCTCAACCCTGGAGAATACATTGATGTGTCCCTTGGCGCGTGAGATGCGCAGCCAGATGCGAAAGCTGGGGGCATCTCTGGACTACACCGTGGTGTTCTCGGATGAAACCCCGGTCAAGGGGCTTCCCCATCAACCCATCGACAGTCACAATCCGGGAAGGCCACAGGCCGTGAACGGCACCATCTCCTATATGCCGGGACTGTTTGGAATGATGCTGGCTGGCCATGTGATACAGAAGATGATTGAGTAAGAGGATTAAGATCCAGTCGCCTGCTGTAACTATTAACCCGGCACCTAAGCCAAGTGCACCTATGCTAGACTTTTGGATAAACAACAAAAACAGTAGTTTTATAGGAGTGTGGCAGCGGCATGAATCTGATTTGGATTGCCAACCCCAACAGCAGCAACAGGAGGTCGAACATGGCTCTTCTGACACGGCTACTGTTCCTTGCCCTGTACCTATTCAGCCACAGCGGCGCGCTGTTAGCGTTAACCCCAAAAAGCACACCAGATAGAAAATTTGCTGCAACAAAACCCAGCGGCAGCTTCACCTGGGTGGATGGCCGTCGCGCCAGTTACGTGGCGGCACCGGTTACACCGTTTACCGACTCGGCACACCTGGAGACAAAGACCATCACCTTTGGCAAGAGGCTTAAGTGGCACGACGGGACCATCTGCACCAATTGGGGGCTAAAGCCCAACCACATCTACTGCGCCTTTCTGGAAGACCCGCTACTCAGTGACACCCAGCTTCGCAGTCAGGGCATAAACTCTGTCGCCCCCCTGTTGAATCAGGGCTACGAGGTTATCTGCGAAGGGGTAAGTATTGGAAGCCTGACCGATGTTGATGGACGCACCCTGATCGTGCCCATGTATAACTCCACCGTTAACGGCCTGTTTGAAAAGCCGATTGGGCGCAGCCTGATGCTAGAGATGGCCCGTGTGCTGAAGCTGCGCAACTTCACCACAGCGACACCAGAACAGATCACACTACAGCGGTTCCGCGATGCCATCTCAGCATACGTTACTCACAGCGGCGGGTTTAATCTGAAGTTTTACCGCTCCCCTATCACCTGGAGCGTAATGGATGGGCTGATTGAGAGGCCTGACCTGAGAAAACAGATCGGCTTGGATCGGCCAGAATAACCAACCACTGCCATATACAGACAATTGTTGAAACTTGGGATCGGACCACCAATTCCCGAACCAGCATATGGGACTGTGGATTTGGCGGTCCAGTTAACACTCTGTCTAATCAGTGCACTACCAGGCGCGGCAGAGTTTTGGCCTGCGCCACCCAATCCCGCACCTGAGTTATGGTTGGCACCTTGCGTACAAGGCCTTTTTTATCATTCACCTCTACCATCTTTGCCTGGAGGTTGTCGGGGTTTCTCTGGGCCAGCTCAGGGACCGTATCCACACCGGAGCACTCCAGCAGATCCGCATACTGGGTGCTGACACCCTTGATTCTTGAAAGATCAGCACGATTGACCCAATTGAGGATCAGCGTCTCACTGATGCCGGATTTTTCCGCCACATCCGTTCTTCCTTTCTTTTCACGGCAGCTCTGTAACAGGCCCTCCAGTGAGGTAATGCCAGACTCGATCAGTTTGGATGAATACGCCTCACCAATACCCTCAATTTCAGATAACTTAGACATATCTCTCTCCTTAAATTGTATGCCAGAATTGCGAGAAAACAGCTCTCTTAACTCCGATCATATCTGTTTGACACGCATCTCTTCTCTAACAAAGATACATACAGTCTATACAATAATTCTGGAGTTTGGAGACAACCAAGCAATTTAGTCGGTATTTATTGGCGAGCGGTGACCGCTGGAGTCAAATAATATGATTTGGACAAAATATTGACACTAATTCAGGGGGAGTGAATACAGGGACCGAGGAGCCGTTTTTTAGCGGCACAACCTAAGGCTGCACCACCTCAAACCGTTCCACCCAGATCACTTCACAGGCACGCGCACCGACATCCTTCCTTGTCTAAGCGAGTCTTTGATCTCGTGATGCCTTTTGGGACATCCAAGTCCCCAAAAG
>CAZVME010000120.1:0-5176 GCA_964628835.1 uncultured Gammaproteobacteria bacterium
TCCGGCTTCCAGCCGTAACTACAAGCCACCGGCTTTTAGCCGGTGGTTGTTGACAATTGACACATATTAGTACATATTGCGTGGTGCATGCAGAAGTTTTAAGCCATGCTTGCGTGCCCAACAGGCGTGTGTTATGTATGGAACTCACGAATAAGTTCTCTGAAAGACGTCTGGCAGCAGGCAAATACAGCTTATTATGAAAAAGATTTCAGGACTGTTACTTGGCTGTATGTCCCTTGCAGCGGTTGCTGGTGGTAATCAGTGGGGAGGCGATAATCATAATCCTACGATTATTGAGCTGTTTACGTCTCAGGGGTGTAGTAGCTGTCCTCCTGCGGAGCAGTGGTTAAGTAGGCTGGATCATAACCCAAAGCTGTGGACAGAATTTGTTCCAGTTGCTTTCCATGTCGATTATTGGGATGGCCTTGGCTGGAAGGATCAATTTTCGCAAAGCGCCTATACCTACCGGCAATATCAATACCTGAAAGAGGGGGCAATTAGATCAGTCTATACCCCAGGTTTTGTTGTAAACGGTCAAGAGTGGAGGGGAGGGAACCCTTTTCCAGAAAAGCCGCAACCAATTGGAATGTTGGAGGCTCAGCTGGTTGATGGCAAGTTAAGTGCAACGCTTGCACCGTGGCCTCAGGTCAAGGGGTTATTGCTGAATGTGGCAATTCTTGGCAACGATATTCGCTCTAAAATTTCTGCAGGTGAAAACAGTGGGAGGCAGCTGGTTCACGATTTTACCGTACTGAAATACTTTCCCGAAAACTCATCAGAGGGCAATCAGTGGGAAATCATGATGCCTGATCTTGAAGGCTTGCCAGGCAGGCGACTGGGAATTGCAGTTTGGATTAGCAAACAGGATTCCATCAAGCCCATTCAAACCATTGGTGGCTGGATCGATTACTGAGGGCTTTTGCCGTTCTATCTTGTGCGGTCTAACCATGGCCAGACCGAAGCAACCTGATTCTCCTGTCACGTTCAATTTTCTATATTTAATTGTAAGGAATTGGCTGTTATTACGACCAAGTAATAAGCCTGCCCGAATTTATTCGTTTCCGGGTATTTGACAGGTGTTTCTAAAATGGTTGGGGAGAAGTGAAGTAATCCCCTCCCAACAAAGTCAGGAGAGTGATTCTATGTTGAAATTGAAGCGAATTTGGAACGTGATTATTGTGTCCGGTATCTTTTACCTGACAACGCATAGCTATGCTGAAACAGTGCAAGATGCAAGAAATAGCGAATTGTCGAATCTTTCTACTGCTACCTTTGCAGGTGGATGCTTTTGGTGTGTTGAGGCTGGATTTGAAAAGGTGCCGGGGGTCAGAGAGGTGATTTCCGGTTACACAGGAGGTACTGAAATCAATCCCACCTATGAGCAGGTTTCAAGAGGTGAGACGGGGCATACGGAAGCGGTCCAAGTCTATTATGATCCGGATGAAATCTCCTATGAGGGGTTGCTTGCCACTTATTGGCGAATTTTTGATCCGACCGATGGAACTGGTTCATTTTATGATCGTGGAGCTCAATATCGACCCGGTATTTTCGTTGGTAATGAACAACAGCGGCGGCAGGCAGAAAAGTCGCGAGCAGAACTGGACCATTCAGGGCGTTTCGATAAACCTGTTGTGGTAGAGATCTCACCACTGGGAACTTTCTATCGTGCAGAGGAGTACCATCAGGACTACCAACAGAAAAATCCTGTTCGATACTATTTTTATACCAACCGCTCTGGCCGTACAGGTTTTGTGGAAAAGTCCTGGGGCAGTGATCTGAAAATTGACTATAGTCAGTACCGAGGTGGAGAGAAAAAAGCTGATGAAAGAGGGGAGGCTGGAACAGCGTCGCGTTTCATCAGGCCATCTGATGAGGAAATCCGGGACAAATTGACTGAGTTGCAATATGAAGTCACTCAGAACGAGGGTACTGAGCGCTCGTTCGATAATGAATATTGGAATAATACCAGATCGGGGCTCTATGTAGATATCGTGACTGGTGAGCCACTCTTCTCTTCGTCGGATAAATTCAAATCAGGAACCGGATGGCCCAGTTTTACCCGTCCCATTGATGATAAATTTATCACCACTCACGCTGACCGCAAGCTCTTCATGCTACGTACTGAGGTACGTAGCATGATTGGAGAATCACATCTGGGGCATGTTTTTGATGATGGCCCTGCACCAACGGGATTACGTTATTGCATCAACTCTGCAGCGTTGGAGTTTATCCCTGCGGAGGAGATGAATGATAAAGGGTATGGTGATTATATTGACCGGGTCATTCCAAAACAGGTGCAGTAGTGTGTTTCATATCCTGGTGTTCGAAATCAGGGCGATCTGAGGTCACTATGACAACAGTAATCATGCACTAAAAAGGGCTGCTATGGGTAACCAAAGCAGCCCTTTTCGTCCATGGCAGAGATTTTTACTGTTGTGTTGAGGGCGCGGTGCTCTCCTGTACAGTAGACTCCGACTGTTGAGGGCGTGCCGGGTAACGGCCAGCTTCAGCCCGGTAGGGTTGTTGCTGCGAGCGCATCTGTGGTTGCTGCTGCCCCCATCCCTGTTGTGGTCCACCGTAATAGGGGTTGGGTTGCCCCCAGCCTTGTTGAGGGCCGCTTTGCCAAGGGGGAGTTCCCCAATTGCCGCGATTGCCCCCCCATGGCATATTGTAGTTGTTACCACCGCCCCAGGGCATGTTGTTGCCCCAACCGCTGCGGTTGCCACCCCAGGGCATGCTGCCCCAGTTACCCCCACCATTTTTCCACGGCATACTGCCACTGCGCATCTCCCAGGGCAGGCGGCGGTCGCTGTTGGGCATCACGCCCCACTGATCCATGTCGCCCCATTGATCGGTACGCCACTTCTTCATGTCGGGTGGGCCGTCCCACTCATCCCACTTGCCCCACTTGTCCATCTTCCACTCATCCGGGTCGATAAAGGCGCTGCTGTTACTGCTGAAGCCGACAGCGGCCATCCAGAACAGTGTGGTGCGAAATTTGGTGGTTTTCCTCATTCTTTTCCCCTTGTTATTGTGAAGTGCAGTGACGGTATCACTAATTGATAGTGAGTACCACCTTGCCAAACATATCCCCGCGCTCAATCAGCTGGTGTGCCTCTGCTGCCTGCTCCAGTGGAAGTTGGTGACTCACCTTGACCTGTAGTTGGTCGGCTTCAAACAGCTTGCAGCTCTGCTCCAGAATCTCGGTCTGGTGAATGCGCATCTCGTGCAGGTCGAATACGGTAGGGGAGAGCATCAGCTCCTGGCTGATACGCAGGTTCTTCAGTCGGGCGGTCTTCCAGTCCACCTGGTCGGGAATCTGAATCAGCGTCACTACCTCACCATAGTGCCCTGCAGCCTGTAGTGACGGGTTGAAGAGGTCGCCACCAATGGTGTCGAAGACCACATTGACGCCATCCTGAATGCTCCACTCGGTTACCGCATCGACAAAGTTCTCCTCCTTGTAGAGGATGGCGAGATCTGCGCCGAGATCGCGCACATAGCTCGCCTTCTCTGCAGAACCAACCGTGGTGGCGATGCGTGCCCCAGCGTGTCTGGCCAGCTGAATGGCGAGATGGCCGACACCACCGGCCCCGGCATGAATCAGTACCTCATCGGCTTCATGCAGGGTGGCACGGTCGAACAGTGCCTCCCAGGCGGTGATCAGTGCCAGTGGTGCAGCCGCCGCCTCCACAAAGCTGAGATTCTCCGGCTTACGGGCCACATAGTGCTCATCAATCAGCGCATATTCGGTGTAGTTCCCCTCCAGACCACCGAGTCCACCATTGAAGTAGTAGACTGCATCGCCGGGTTGGAAACGTGTGCAATCTTCACCCACCGCCTCGACTACACCGGCACCATCACAGCCCAGCACATGTTGAGGATGGTCGGGGAAGTAGGGCCCCCCCTTGCGCAGTTTGGTATCGATTGGATTGATCCCTGCCGCCTCAATGCGGATCAGGATCTGTTGTGGATCACGAATCTCCGGTTTGGCAATCTCTCCCAACTGTAGCTGTTCAACGCCCCCTGGAGTCTCCATCAGGATCGCTTTCACGCCGCCTCTCCCTCTGCGTTTGCCTGTGCTTTACGTGCCTGCCGTGCCACCCGACGGTAGCGTGGGTCGGTGGCAGCGATGGCGCCACCCAGTGACATCAGCAGTACACCCATCCAGATCCACTGGATAAAGGGTTTATAGTAGACCCGCATTGCCCAGGCGTTGCTTCCCTTGATCGGCTCACCCATCGCCACATAGAGGTCGCGGAACAGCCCCTCATCAATCGAGGCTTCGGTCATTGGCATGTTCTGTACGGTGTAGATACGCTTCTCCGGATGGAGGGTGGCGACCTGTTCACCCGCTTCGTTATAGACGTACACCAGCCCCATGGTGGTGATGTAGTTGGGCCCCTGGCGCTCTGCCAGTCCATCCAGATGGAAGAGGTAGCCACCGGCTTCGACCTTGGTGCCCGGTTCCATGCGCACATCCTTCTCTACACTGAAGGCGTTGGAGAAAGCGACACCGATGATGAAGACCCCCAGTCCCGCATGAGCCACCAGCATTGCCACATGGCTGCGGGAGAGCCCCCCTTTTTTCTGGCTACGGGTAACAAAGTCCTGGACCATGGTGGCGATCACCCAGACGGCTACTGCTATGCTCAGACTGAGCTGGAAGGAGCTCTCGCCAAAGACCAGCCAGGGTAGCACTGCGCCAAAGGCCATCGAGGCCACCAGTACAATCTGCTCCTGCTTGAGTACGCGGTTGAAGCGGTCCGCCTTCCAGCGGATGACTGCACTGATGCCAATCAGGAAGGACATCGGTAGCGTAATCGGCACAAAGACTGTGTCGAAGTAGGGGGGGCCAACCGAGATCTTGCCGAGGTTGAGGGCATCGAGAATCAGCGGGTAGAGGGTACCGATCAGCACCGTCAGGGTAGCCACAACCAGTAGTACATTGTTGATCAATAGCAGGGTCTCACGGGAGAAGCTCTCGAATTTACCGCCACCACTGATGCTGGGTGCACGCCAGACGTAGAGCGCCAGTGAGCTACCGATTACAATGCCGAGGAAGAAGAGGATAAACACACCACGGGCCGGGTCGGCAGCGAAGGCGTGTACCGAGACCAGTACGCCGGAGCGCACCAGGAAGGTACCCAGCAGCACCAGTGAGAAGGTGAAGATT
>CAZVME010000121.1:0-4600 GCA_964628835.1 uncultured Gammaproteobacteria bacterium
GGCGCAGCTCAATATTCTCACTGCGTCCAATCTCCACATCTAGCGACATCTCAGGCAGTAGGGTTATACCGATGCTGCTTGATACCATCTGAGTGAGGGTACTCAAACTACTGGCGCGAAAATCACCAAATTCGTGCGCCCCGCCCTGTTCACACACCGGCCATACCTGATCCCGCAGACAGTGGCCATCTTCCAGCAGCAGCACCTCCTCATTGAACAGGTCGCTCTGTTTGATGCTCTTATTTGCGGCCAGATGATGCCCATTGGGTAGCGCAAGCACAAAGGGATCATTAAACAGGGCCTGGGTCTCCAGGTTACCCAACTCCACCCCCAGGGCCAGCAGGGCCAGATCCAACTTTCCATCGTGCAACAACCTCACCACAACATCTGTCTTCTCTTCATATAGCAACAGACGCAGGTCCGGGTACTGATCTCGCACCTGCGGCAATACCTTGGGCAGGAAGTAAGGGGCAATAGTTGGTATCACACCTAAACGCAGGGTCCCGGACATAGGAATAGAGAGGGACTGGGCGGCTTCCATCAGATCATTGGCCTCATTCAGCACCATATGCGCCCGTCGGACAATCTCTTCCCCAGCCGCCGTTACCAATACCATGCGTTGATTGCGCTCCAACAGTTTGATCCCCAGCTGCCCCTCCAGTTGCCGGATTTGAGTACTCAGGGCAGGCTGGCTAACATGGCAGGCAGTAGCAGCGCGGTGAAAGCTACGCAGCTCTGCCAGTGCAGTGAGATATTCCAACTGGCGCAGGGTGATTTTCATAATAACCTGATGTTATCAGTTTGGTAATTACAATCAATTGTTAATATCAACAAACAACTCCTATACTTCAAATCACCCATAGCACTAGCCAATTATGACAACACTTTGGAGGAAACAGGAATGGAACTTAAAAGCAGCAAAACTGAACAGAATCTCAAAGACGCCTTTTCAGGTGAATCTCAGGCCAACCGCCGTTACCTATACTTCGCATCCAAGGCGGATGTAGAAGGCTACAACGACGTTTCGGCCCTGTTCCGTTCCACCGCCGAAGGTGAAACCGGACACGCCCATGGTCATCTGGAGTATCTGGAAGAGTGTGGAGACCCGGCAACCGGCATGGCCTTTGGCGGTACTGCGGATAACCTGAAATCAGCTGTTGCTGGTGAGACCCACGAGTATACAGACATGTATCCAGGCATGGCCAAGACCGCCAGAGATGAGGGATTTGATGAGATTGCCGACTGGTTTGAAACCTTGGCCAAGGCAGAGCGCTCCCACGCCAATCGTTACCAAAGGGCCCTGAACGAACTGGACCAGTAGCTGATTCATACCCAGGCCGGGAGGCCGATCTCCCGGCCCATTATAAAAAAAGAAGATGGAGATAACCTAATGGCAGCAAGAGAAGGCAATCTGGAAGCCCCTACCCGCCATCCTCTGGATTGGAAAAACCCTGAATTCTACAATGAGGACAATCTATTCCAGGAGCTGGAACGGGTATTCGATCATTGTCACGGTTGTCGCCGCTGCGTAAGCCTGTGTAACTCCTTCCCCACCCTGTTTGACCTGGTGGACGAGTCACCCACCTATGAGGTGGATGGCGTAGACAAGAAGGACTACTGGCAGGTGGTGGATCACTGCTACCTGTGTGATCTCTGCTTTATGACCAAGTGTCCTTACACGCCACCTCATGAGTGGAACCTGGACTTTCCCCACCTCATGCTCAGGGCCAAGGCCGTACGCTTCAAGAACAGTGGTGCCAGCATCAGAGACAAGATCCTAACCAGTACCGATGCGGTAGGTAGTTTCGCTGGTATCCCTGTGGTGTCAGGGGTGGTAAACAGGGTCAATAAGATGAAACCCACACGTAAGGTACTGGAGGCGGTACTGGGGGTGCATGCCGATGCCCGCCTGCCCGAGTACCACTCCAAATCCCTACACTCACGCCTGTCCGACTGCAAAGGACTAGAAGCCACAGGCGAGGTAATAGGCCCCACCAGCGGCAAGGTGGTGCTATTCACCACCTGTTATGGCAACCGCAACGAGCCGGTTATTGGTGAGGACCTGGTAGCAGTGTTTGAACACAACCATATCCCGGTAACTATTCTGCAGCAGGAACAGTGCTGCGGTATGCCGAAGATGGAACTGGGTGATCTGGAGTCGGTGGAACAGGCCAAGCAGGCCAACATACCGGCCCTGGCGGAGATGGTGGATGCTGGCTGGGACATAGTGGCACCAATACCCTCCTGCGCCCTGATGTTCAAGCAGGAACTCCCGCTTCTGTTCCCGGACGACCCTGAGGTAACAAAAGTAAGCGCGGCCATCTTCGATCCATTTGAGTATCTGCTACTACGGCACAGAGGCGGAAAGCTCAACACCGAATTCAAGACTGCACTTGGCAAGGTCGCATACCATGCCGCCTGTCACCAGAGGGTGCAGAACATCGGCCCCAAGACCCGCGAGGTGCTGGAACTAATCCCGGACACCACCATTGAATCCATTGAACGCTGCTCCGGCCATGATGGCACCTACGCAGTAAAAAGGGAGTTCCACCACAACGCCATGAAGATAGTGCGACCTGTAGTGGCCAGGGTGAAGAAGTTTGAGGCGGACCACTACGGCAGTGACTGCCCCATGGCCGGCCACCATATCGAGCATGGTATGGGCGATGACAGCGAGACCAGACACCCCATGAGCCTGCTGCGCTTGGCCTATGGTATTTAGACTTAATAAGACTATGGAGAGTTTTCCAATGAGCAAATTGTCACATCAGGACCTCTACAGCCTGGAGGAGTATGCCCGCATCCGGCCTGAATTCCGAGCCAAGGTGATGGCGCATAAACAACAGCGTCGGGTCTCAATAGGCGATCATGCCACCCTCTACTTCGAGGATGCACTCACCATGCAGTACCAGGTGCAGGAGATGTTGCGTATTGAGCGAATATTCGAGGCCAACGGTATACAGGATGAGCTGAATATCTATAACCCACTGATACCGGACGGCAAAAACTGGAAGGCTACCTTCATGGTGGAGTATGAAGATGAAGTGGAGCGCAGAGCTGCCCTGTCCAGATTGATAGGAATTGAGCGTGGCCTGTGGGTAAAGGTGGACGGCTATGACCGGGTATACCCCATTGCCAATGAAGATCTGGAGCGAGAGACCGAAGATAAGACCTCATCGGTACACTTTGTACGCTTTGAGCTGACCCCGGAGATGGTGGCTGCCGCCAAGACCGGAAGCCAAGTCAGCATGGGTATAGAACACAACGCCTACAACCACTCCATTGATGACATCCCTAAAGAGATCAAACGGTCGCTCATTGCTGATCTACACTGATAACCATTACAAACACGGAGAGATATCATGGCTTATAAACTTCCTGATCTTCCCTATACCATCAACGCACTGGAACCACATATCTCGGCTGAAACCTTGGAATATCACCATGGCAAACACCATGCAGCCTATGTAACCAATCTGAACAATCTGGTCGCGGGAACCGAGTTTGAAGGCATGTCCCTGGAAGAGATCATCGGTAAGGCCGATGGTGGCATCTTCAATAATGCGGCCCAGATCTGGAATCACAGCTTCTACTGGAACTGCTTGAGTCCCAATGGCGGTAGCGCACCCACGGGTGATCTGGGCAGCGCCATAGACAGCACCTTTGGATCCCTGGATGCGTTCAAAGAGAAGTTCACCGCCTCCGCCATTGGCAACTTCGGTTCCGGCTGGACCTGGCTGGTGAAAAACTCTGACGGTTCTATAGAGATCGTGAATACTGGCAACGCCGGCAGTCCACTGACCAAGGGACAAAAACCACTTCTGACCTGTGACGTGTGGGAACACGCCTACTACATCGACTACAGAAACGCCCGTCCAGCCTATGTTGGTGCATTCTGGAACCTGGTGAACTGGGAATTTTGCGCTGGCAACTATCTCAGCTAGTCGGGGCGGACGACTATTTGTGATTTTTATCAAATAACCATTGACAGACACCGGGATTAATGCCAGTATATCGTCAAGCTTGATGGCAAACAGTCCTTTTCAAGCGCTGGCTACAGAGTTAAGTGCCAGAAAGCACCAAATTACCAGGTCAGACCAAAGGGCCTGACCATGACTACTTAAACCATACTAGAGGCAATACAAATGGCTAAAATAACCTTGAAGGGAAACGAGATAAGCACATCCGGTGATCTGCCTGCGGTAGGCAGCCAGGCCCCCGATTTTATCCTGACCAAGACCGATCTCTCAGATGTCTCTCTGCAGGACATGAAAGGCAAGCGGGTCATACTTAATATATTCCCCAGCATCGATACCGATGTGTGCGCCGCCTCCGTGCGCCACTTCAATGCAGATGCAAATGCCCTGGATAACACCACCGTCCTCTGCATCTCCCAAGACCTGCCGTTTGCCCATGCCCGCTTCTGCGGCGCCGAAGGTCTGGAAAGCGTCGACTCGGTGAGCGAACTGCGTAACAGCGACTTCGGTGCAAACTATGGTGCCCGCATTGTGGATGGCCCACTGGCTGGCCTTCTGGCCAGAGCAGTAGTGGTACTGGATGAAAACGGCAAGGTCATCTACAACGAACAGGTCCCTGAGAT
>CAZVME010000122.1:0-4457 GCA_964628835.1 uncultured Gammaproteobacteria bacterium
GGTAGTCCAGGTGGTCCCGGCTCAGATTGGTGAATACCGCAACATCAAAATGCACCGCCTCCACCCGCCCTTGCTCCAGGGCGTGAGATGACACCTCCATGACCACACTCTTGGCCCCATCCTGCCGCAACTGCTGCAGAATACGTTGCAGCCCCACCGGGTCGGGAGTGGTATGGGTGCCTGGTTTCAGGTCATCAGGAAATCCATTACCCAGGGTACCCACCACGCCGCACCTGGCATCACCACCCAGGACCTGGGCCAGAAACAAGGCACTACTGGTCTTACCATTGGTGCCGGTAATACCGGTTATGCTCATGTGGCGACTGGGGTGGTGATAAAAGCGCCCGGCAATCTCGCTGGCGCACACGCTCAACCGCTCCACCGCTATCATCGGAACAGTCGGGGCAGATGAGATGGCCTGAACCCGTTGCTCATCCCAGTTGGCATCAGGCTCATAGGCCACGGCACAGGCGCCACTCTCCAACGCCTGAGATAGAAAATCCAGACCGTGGCGATCACCACCGGAACAGGCCAGAAACAGCGTTCCGGCCTGCACCTGGCGACTATCCAGAGTGATAGCACTAACAGTGCAATCCACGATCGCATCGGCGTCGACGAGGCCGCTCAAAAGGTCGGCCAACTTGTGCTCAGGCATGCTATCTGATTCCACCATCACAGCCCTCCCACACTCTTGGCCATACGTAAACTGTCACCCGGAAATTCATCCGGCGATATATTCAACAGCCGCAGGGCGCCACCCATCACCGTGGAGAATACCGGCGCCGCCACCTGGCCTCCGTAATACTTGCCGGCGCTGGGCTCATCTATCATCACCACCGTCACCAGCCGCGGATCGGTGGCTGGAGCCATACCGGCAAACACCGAGAAAAACCGGTCTTCGGCATATCCGCCGGAGATACTCTTGCGCACGGTGCCGGTCTTGCCTGCGACCCGATACCCCTTGATGGCTGCGGCCGGTGCAGTCCCTTGGGAAGAGACCACCGCCTCCAACATGGAACGCACGGCTTTAGCAGTGGACGCACTAAACACCTTGGTGCCTTCTGCTGCTGTCTCACGCCGCTGTATTGTTACCGGACGACTGAGACCATCTGAGGCCAACACCGAGTAGGCGCGAGCCAGCTGTAGTGGCGTTACCGACAGGCCATAACCGAAGGCGATGGTGGCATGATCAAAGCGGGACCACTGATCAAAGTCAGCAAGCCGCCCACCAACCTCACCCGGAAAGCCACTGTTGGTGGGAACGCCAAAACCCAGACCCAGGAAACTCTCCCACAGATCTTCAGGTGGGATACTCAGGGCGATCTTACTGATACCAACATTACTGGACTTGCGAATCACCGTGGCGATATCGATCACCCCGTAGTTGCGCACATCCTTGATCAGATTCTTACCCACCTTGAAGTGACCCGGGGCGGTGTTGATCTTGGTCCCAGGCTTAATCAGCCCTTTCTCCAGGGCGCTGGCCACCACAAACGGTTTTATGGTGGAGCCAGGCTCAAACAGATCAGTCATGGCCCGGTTGCGGATTCGGCCGCCGCCACGCTTGGGACCATTCGGATTAAACGCCGGCTGATTCACCATGGCCAGAACCTCACCGGTTTTGACATCCAGTACCACCACAGACCCGGAACGGGCCTTGTGTTTATTGACTGCGGTCTTCAATGCCCGGTAGGCCATAAACTGCACCCGCCAATCCAGGCTCAGGGTTAGCTCCTGCCCCGGCTTGGGCGATCGAATGTTCTCCACATCCGCCACCACCCGGGCGCGGCCATCACGGATTACCCGCTTGCTGCCGGAGGTCCCGCTCAGCCAGTCATTGAAGGCCAGCTCCATCCCCTCTTGGCCCTTATCATCTATATTGGTAAAGCCCACCACATGGGCGAACACCTCACCACTGGGGTAGAAGCGCCGGTACTCACGTTGCAATTCCACCCCGGCCAGCTTTTCGCTGCGCACTACCTGCATCACCTTTTCACTCAGGTCCGGATTGGCCCGTCGTTTCAGATACATAAAGGAGCGATCCTGGCGCTGCCGCAACTGCTTCTGCAAACCATCCACACCACGCCCCAGGACCTTGGCCAGGACGGAGAGATCTTCGGTTTTGGTGCTTATCGCCCGCGGATTGGCCCAGATAGAGTCTACCGGAGTGCTCACCGCCAGCGGCTCACCCCGGCGATCCAGAATCATGCCCCGGTGCGCCGGTATGTCCACCACCCGCAGGTGGCGGCGCTCACCCTCATGCTGCAGGAAGTCAGTCTCGAATATCTGCTGGTCCACTGCACGCCAGATCACCGCCACTCCTGCGATCCACAGCAGGGTGAGCATGGTCCAGCGCCGGGCACGAAAACGCGGCAGTTCCGCCTGCTCACGCTTACGTGTTGTTGCCGCCCGTTTTTTGCGTTTCTCACCAGCCATAGTCAGGGCCTGATCACCTTTACTTCCTGCACCAAGGGAATGCGCATATTCAATTTTTCCCGGGCGATGCGCTCCACCCGCCCGTGAGTGGCCCAGGTGCTCTGCTCCAGCTGCAACCGACCCCACTCCACATCCACCGCATCACGCTGCGCCCGTAGCGACTCCAACTCTACAAAGTGCCGACGCGAGGCATATTTCGCATACACCACACCTGTGGCTGACATCACCACTGCCAGACCTAACAGAATCACCAGGATCATATTGCCCGGCCTCATGCCATCCGCTCCGCCACCCGCAGCACGGCGCTGCGCGCCCGGGGATTAGCTTCAATCTCACCGCTGGATGGGTATATGGCCTTGCCGACACTGCGAAGTTTCGGCTGCAACTGCTCCTGGGTCACCGGCAAGTCCACAGGAAAATCGTCACCACGCTCACAGTCGCGTATAAAACGCTTTACGATCCGATCCTCCAAGGAATGAAAGCTGACCACCGCCAGACGCCCCTGCGGCGCCAGCACCTGCAACGACTGCTCAAGACAGTGCCGCAGGTCGTCCAGCTCCCTGTTTATATAGATACGGATTGCCTGAAAACTACGCGTCGCCGGATGCTTCTCACGCTCACGGGTGGGGCTGGCCTGTTCAATAATGGCCGCCAACTGCCCGGTGGTAACTATGGGTTGCTCCTGACGTATATCCACAATGGCCCGGGCGATGCGCCGGGCAAATTTTTCGTCTCCATACTCTTTAAGCACCTGAGCGATCTCCCTATCTTCAGCCGTAGCCAACCACTGGGCCGCACTCTGACCAGAACTGGTGTCCATGCGCATATCCAGAGGACCATCACGCAGGAAGCTAAAGCCGCGTTCAGGATCATCCAGTTGCGGCGAAGAGACCCCCAGGTCCAGCAATAGACCATTGACCCTTCCAGCTACACCGCTCTGTTGTGCCAGCTGCTCTAACATGGCGAATGACCCATGTTTGATGGAAAATCTTTCGTCCCCGCCAAACATCTGCTCGGCATGGACAACCGCTTCCGAATCCTTATCTATCGCCAGCAGACGCCCCGCACTGTCAAGACGCTGCATAATCGCGCTGCTATGCCCACCCCGCCCGAAGGTTCCGTCCATATATATCCCGGACGGCGATATAGCCAGGGCCTCCAGCGCCTCGTCAAACAGCACCGGTATGTGGTCGCGTGGAGCACCCATCAGATCGACAGGGTTTCCAGATCTGCCGGTAGGTCCAGCTGCTCCAGATCTGACTCTTCAAGCCAGCTCTCACGCAACTCGTTCCAACGCTCCTCATCCCACAACTCAAACTTGTTGCCCTGCCCGATCAGCACCGCATGTTTATTCATCTGGGCAAACTCCCGCAGTGGCGGCGGCAGCAGGATCCTGCCCTGACCATCCATATCCACCTCGATAGCATGACCCACCAACAGGCGCTGCAGGCGCCGGGCCGCCTTATTAAAGGATGGGAGCTTCATCAACTTACGCTCAATCTCCTGCCACTCGGGCGCCGGATAGATCAACAGGCAGTGGTCATTGGGGTCGACGGTGATCACCAACTGCGAGGCACAGCACTCCCTGAGGCGCTCACGATATCTGGTCGGAATCGCGAACCGCCCCTTAACATCCAGATTGAGTCTGTTAACCCCTCGAAACAAGGCTAGGCCTCCCCACTAAATTTCCATAAAAAACCACTTTTTTCCACTTAACGCCATAATAGGTAGCATATTCCCCACTTGTCAAGGTAATTACTCCACAAAAATAGGGAAAGTTCCTTTAAAGACAGTGGGTTACAGAGGGGAATTAACGGGAAACAAATAGAATAAAACACAGAAAAACAGTACGATAAGAATGTAACTTAAAGTAATTTATTACTATTTTGGCGGGATTTTATTGCTTGCACAGGGTTTATCCTCCACTTTTCTCAGGGGGATAATTCATATATTGAGTGGGAGCCGTCCTGTAAGCCGGGTTCTGTCTTGAATGATCATTCATCTAGGACGTGCGTCGCCAC
>CAZVME010000123.1:0-4310 GCA_964628835.1 uncultured Gammaproteobacteria bacterium
TCCAGAAGAATGGTGCCATTGTGAGCCGCCTCAAATCTCCCCATACGTTCTGTGTTGGCCCCGGTAAATGCGCCTTTGGCGTAGCCGAACAGCTCTGACTCGAGCAGGGTTTCAGGCAGCGCGGCACAATGCACCCGGATATATGGGGCGTCGGAACGGGGTGAGTTTTCGTGCAGGGCGCGGGCCACCAGTTCTTTGCCCACGCCGCTCTCTCCGGTGATTAGCACCGTGGCGTCACTGTTGGCCGCACGTAGTATCTTGTTGAACAGATCCTGCATCACCGGTGAATGGCCGATCATGCTCCCCAGGCGCATGCGTTCGCTTACCTTCTCCTCCAGGTTGACCTCGCGGGTGCGGTCCCACAGCACAATGGCGCAGTAGACCAGTGACTCCTCCGGGGGCAAAACCATGGCCCACATTCTGAGGTATATGGGGGTGCCATCAGGGCCGCGCATGGTCAGGTCCTGGGTCTTGCTGGCGCCCACAGGTGAGGTTTTGATGGATTTGGCCAGGGAGCAGTAACCCCTCTCCGAGCACGCATTGCTGCAGTGGGTATCATTAAACAGGCTGGGGCAGAGGGCCCCTATAACCTGTTGCCGCTCCCGCCCCAGCATGCGACTTGCTGCAAGGTTGATTGCAACCGCCTGACGTTCATGATTGAGAAAGATGATTCCCTCTTCCAGGCAATCAAAGAAGTCCTTCAGAGTGTTCAGTGTGTTTTTCATTATGTTTAACGTTCACATTGTTAACTATATGGCGTTCATTGGTTGTTAACTTAACATATGTGAACGGCGTGGTTCCAGTGTGAATTTTAAATGATCAATAAAAACAATAAGATGAAATGTTGGCATGGTGCATGCATTAATAAGCAGCAACACACCGGTTAACGGTTAAACAAAATAAGCAGTTAATTTTAGGAGTAGCATCATGAACAATATTTCCCCCTGCAACGCAATGAAATCTCTGGCCACAAACAACTGGTTGCGTGGGCTTCTGTACCTGGCGGTTACTGTTATAACCATCCCTGAACTGATCTGGACCGGCATGTTTCTGATTACCGTATTCTGAACCAGGGCAGGGGCGGAAGTTGACACCTGAGCAATGTATCTATAGCTTGCGTCGCATACATAGCGCAAGCTCCCTATACCAAGGTGTTACCAGAAATGAATTTACGCAACCATCGGCAGTCCGGGGCGTCCCGTCTTGAGATCGCATTTATCGCCGTGATAGTTATGACCGTGGCTCTTTTGGCGTATATCAAGTATACGGAGATCTCTATAGCCTCTAAGGCCTCGGTGGAAGATGGATTGATTGAGGTTATCCGCAACGGTATTCATGATTATGCCGTCGATTCCAAAAAAGCAGGGTCTTCTGTCCTCTATCCGCCGTTTTTGGATGAGGCAAAACTGGGGCCGGCAACACCCAAAAACGTGCTGTTTACCTTCGTTACCGGAAAGCGCATTTTTGTTGGCGGCGGTATAGCCGTGGATGGGTGGGTTAAAACTGCTAAAAATCGGTACACCGCACCCAGCGGCAAGAAGTATGTCTATAGCCCAAGGGCTGGGGTGTTCGATGTCTCTGCCACTGACAACAAGAAGTAATCTGATCTGACGGCGCGTCTCAGCGCCGCATCATCTTCAACCAGCGCCATACATTGAGCAAGCTGGTCAAGGAGGCAGCCACGTAGGTGTAGGCTGCCGCCTTCAATATCTTATGCACTGCCCTCTCGTCCGCAGGTTTTATATATCCACCTTGTTTAAGTATCGGTAGTGCTCGATTGAAGCTGGCGTCCATCTCCACCGGTAGGGTTGAGAGGTGGGCAATGGTGGTGGCGGTCATGCTGGAAAATCCAACCAGGAAGGAGATGGCGGGCAGTAACGGGCTGCGGGTTGCCAGGGCCAGGATGGGGATGGCAATGAAGGCGAAGGAGCCGTAGTGTTCTGTGATTGCGGCCATGCGCACCACCCGATCCCGTAACATGAAGCGGCTATCCCTCTCCTGGTGTTGAATGGCATGCCCAACCTCATGTGCTGCAACGGCAATGGCGGTGAGTGAATGGCTGTTGAAGTTGGCTTGGGAGAGCCTGACGGTACTGGTTATGTGATCGTAGTGGTCGCCCTGGGCCGTCAATTCCACTGATACTCCACTAAGGTTCTGCTCTCTGATCAAATGTTGCGCAAACTCGCTCCCGGTGTACTGAATGTCATTCCGCTCCCGTCCGTAGCGGCTCATCAGGGCGTTGCTCCAGAGCTGAGGGACCAGCAGTAGCCCTATGAGAATGATTGCGCCAACAATTGCCAGGGCCATATGATTGACCGCTAGCTGGCCCAGTGCACCAGGTGATGTTCGGGATCATCTGCTTCGGTCTCACAGACCACCCGACCCTGGATGGAATTTCCTGATGTCAGCACCGTAGCATAGGTGCCGGAAACCAGGGGGTGCCACTCCGGCAGCTCTCTCCCCTCGGCCAGTACCCGGTAGGTGCAGGTGGATGGTAGCCAGTATGGATCTTGCAGTAGTTCCGGGGTGACCGATACACAGTCTGGGACATTTATGGACCTGTTGGGGTAATCGCCGCAGCGGCAATCGTCCTGATTCAGGTAGCGGCACACGATATTGGTGGTGTAAACCTCACCGGTGTCTGCATCCTCGATCCGGTGCAGGCAGCACTTGGCGCAGCCGTCACACAGGGATTCCCACTCCTCCGGTGTCAATGTATCGAGGGGTTTATCTTTCCAGAAACTGGGTGATATTTCGGGTGTTGGTTGTCTCATAGTCACACGCTATTCTAACCTGTTTTGTTGCTAACGGCCTCTTCCGCTAAGTTGTGGAAGCGTATCTATTGCTCTGGTGATGACCGGGTTCGGTTGGCCATTAAGCTGTAGTTGGGGTGGAGGTAAGGGCGTATGCAGCTGTTTTTTATTACATTATCTAAATTCTCAATAGGCGCGAATAATCTCTCTATTGCCTGGATATATGCACAAGGGCATCCGGTGCCTGGCGATTACAGGGAAATTAAGGAAATGTTAATATAATTATGCAGATGGGGTGGCGTAAGTTATTGATTCTTCGAGAGTACGACGGACTGTATAAAAAGTGCACAATTTGTTTGCGGTTTAACTGTGGCGCGGTCTTGTGGTCTGTTGGCGAGTTTTTTCCACAACTTTATCCACAGGATCTGTGGAGAAAAAATATCCCCATTTGTGCACTATATTGAGCCATTAGGTCCCATGCGGGCTGAGGGCTGTTACAAAAGTGTAATCCACTGTAAAAAGCCATCTCGACCATGTACATTATTCAGTATGTCGCGTGCTGAAGAGTTCCGGTTTGTTTCTGATGGTCCCATCGGGCCGCTGGGGGTTACCCTGACGCATGGTCGCGTACAGGGTATTGAATTCCTGGATCGTCGTTCCAAACCCTTTGCCTCCAATGATCCAGCGGCACTGGAGGTGCAGCGGCAGTTGCAGAGCTATTTTCAAAACAGCAGCGCCGGGTTCTCACTTCCATTGACACTTCTTGGCACCGATTTCCAGAAACGTGTGTGGCAGGCTCTGACCAGGATTAGCAGAGGGAGTGTGTGTACCTATGGGGAAATAGCCAGCGAGCTGAACACCAGTCCCAGGGCGGTGGGAAATGCCTGTCGCGCAAACCCGGCGCCACTGCTGGTTCCCTGTCACCGGGTAGTGTCGGCCACTGGTATTGGCGGCTTTGCCGGCGCCACTTGGGGGCGGCGTCTGGAGATCAAACGCTGGCTGCTACGGCATGAGGGTGTCAGTTTGTGAAGCTACAGGCAGCGGCGGCGGTGATTGAACGGTTTGCCGATGCCCTGTGGATGGAGCGTGGGCTCAGCCAGAATACCCTGTCTGCCTATCAATCAGACCTGAACAAATTTGCCCAGTGGCTGGAGTCAAACCGGTCGCGACAACTGCTGGAGGCGGAGCGGGAAGATCTGCTGGAGTATCTGGCGGTGCAGTCAAAAAAATCACACAAGCCCAGATCCACCGCCCGACTGCTCTCCTGTTTGCGCCAGTTTTATCAGCACGCCTTGCGTGAAGGCTGGGTTGATACCGACCCCAGTGGCCGGATAGATGCCCCAAAGCTGGGGCGGCCACTGCCAAAGGCACTCACCGAAGAGGAGGTGGAGTCCCTGCTGGCGGCCCCAGATCTGGAGAGCCCGGAAGGGTTTCGTGATCGCGCCATGCTGGAGCTGCTATACGCCACCGGCCTGCGCGTATCGGAACTGGTGGGGCTCAGGCTGGAGCAGGTGGGGCTGGCTCAGGGGGTGGTGCGGGTGGTGGGCAAGGGGGATA
>CAZVME010000124.1:0-4175 GCA_964628835.1 uncultured Gammaproteobacteria bacterium
TTTTTTTAGCTACCTTCTTTTTCGCAGCTGTTTTCTTCTTGGTAACCCTTTTCTTAGCTACCTTCTTCTTCGCAGCTGTTTTCTTCTTGGCGACCCGTTTCTTAGCTACCTTCTTCTTGGCGACTCTTTTCTTAGCTACCCTCTTTTTCGCAGCTGTTTTCTTCTTGGCGACCCGTTTCTTAGCTACCTTCTTTTTCGCAGCTGTTTTTTTCTTGGCGACCCGTTTCTTAGCTACCTTCTTTTTCGCAACTGTTTTTTTCTTGGCGACCCGTTTCTTAGCAACCCTCTTTTTGGCGGCTACTTTTTTCCTGGTAACGGTTTTCTTAGCGCCAGTCTTTTTGGCGGCCGCCTTCCTTTTCGCTGCTTTCTTGATCGCCATTTTGTCCCCTCCAAACATTGTTAGCAAAAGTCACTAGTGAGTATAATAAAGTATTTGAAAAATACCAGCATTTTTAGCAGTGGAATTACTTCTAAGTTACAGCTTGGTGCTTGAATCAGTAGGCCACTGAGATTCTGAATTTAATCATCGTTATCTATATAACTGCATCTCTGTAACTATTCCATCCAGTGGTACGTCCCAATTGTTACGTTGTATTGATTTCAGTCGTTGCAATTCATGGGCGACACCAATTAATTTTGGTTTACGCCATATGCTTCTGGACATGAGGTAGGCAAAAGTTCTGTCATAAAAGCCACCGCCCATACCAATTCTATTTCCTGATGTGTCGAATGCCACCAGTGGTACAAGTACCATGTCCAGTGCCCAAGCTGCAATCGGCTTGCGTCTGCGTATGTCAGGTTCAATGATGCCGTACTTGTTTGGAATTACTCTGTCGCCATGTTTGTATTCAGAGAACCAGAGTCGATTGGGCAGCATTGGCCTGAGAACAGGCAGGTAGCATCTTTTTCCGTGGCTGAGAATTCGAGAAAGTAGGTGGGTGACGCCGATTTCACCATCATGCTCCATATAGATGGCTATCCTGTGGCTGTTTCTGAACAGGCTGGTGGCGGTTAGTTTCCTGCCCATGGCCTGGCTGTGCTTCTCTTGCTGTTGCGGGGAAAGGGCGCGTCTTTGAGCGCGTATTGTTTGTCTGAGTAGAAGTGGATCGTGCAAGGTCGTAGATCCAGTGAATGGAGAGACATCCCCCGTTAATGCCGTTGCTTATCATCGTTCTTGAACCGGAAGGTTCAAGTGGGGTCAACAGTGATGCCTAAGGCTCTCCACGCGGGGTGGATCTGCGCACTGGCTTCAGCATTATGTCCCCGGGGCATTAAGTAGGCTCAAGAAAATACCCGATCTGCTGACAAACACAACAGGGAATGTCCAAAACTTTTAACTATTTCATCAATGCTGGGTTGATGAAGTGTCTGGTTATAACGTTAGGCCTTTTTTAACTAAAATTCCAGTTGTTTATTTGTGGACAGGGCATTTTCGATCTTGTCCTGCAGTCTTAGGACGCGTTTGCTGGTGGCGATGCCGCCTGATCTGCTGCTGGCCTGTTGATCCAGTAGTTCGTGCGCTATGTTAAGCGCAGCCATGACCGCGATCCTGTCCGTGCCAATAATCTTGCCGCTGTCGCGTATTTCGCGCATTTTGGTATCCAGGTGACGTGAGCTTTCTAGCAGTGTTTCTTTCTCTTCTGGTTGACACGCAATAAGATACTCTTTATCGAGTATGTGCACACTAACTGGAAGTTGTTTTTCACTCACGATCCTGTTTCCATGGATTTAAGTCTGGTGATCATGGCCTCTACCCGGGACTTGGCCAGTTCGGTCTTCTCAATCAGCTCTGCCCGTTCGCTAACCAGATTCTCCTGTGCAGACAGGAGCGAGCTGTTTTCATCGCGTAAATTGGTGTTTGCCTGAATGAGTTCATCAACCCTTGCTTCCAGCCTTTTCAGGTCATCTTCAGTTATGTTGATATCTTGGCTGCTCATGTTTTCCAATATAGAGTGCGTAGGTTGTTGGGTCAACGGAAAAGGGTGATCTGTTCGGCATTATTATGGATATTTAACCCGCATATAGGGTGTATTTGTCTCGCGTATTGCAAATTTGCCCGGTTGGCAGTTGATCCAAATATATCTAGGCTGAGAGCCCGTGCTATTATCAGTTTTAGAGCGTTATTATTTGCCTGGCACTACCAAACAAGGGAATTCAATGCAGGTTGATTATGAGTATATGGGCCAGTGTCTTACCGATGTTGGTGTGGATGTAGGGGCATCAGGGGCACATGGCCTGTTGTGTGGTTTGATCTGTGGTGGTGAGACTACGCCTCAGCAGCGACTGTTGGCCGAATGGTTCTCGAGTGAGCCCGCGGATGATCCCGCCGTTACGGCATGTAAGGATGCCGTGGATGAGCTGGTGCGGGCGGTAAATGCCTCGGTAGACGGAGCTGATTTTGGTTTCCCCCTACTCCTGCCGGATGAGGATGCGCCACTTACCCAGAGGGCGGTTGCGGTGCGTGATTGGTGTGAGGGCTTTCTTTACGGAGTCGGTCTGGTTGGGTCTGCGGGTGAGGCGGGATTGCCAGCTCAGTCCAAAGAGACGCTGCAGGATCTGGCCGAGGTCAGTCGCATGGACGTGGATGGTATCACCGGGGATGAAGAGGATGAGGTGGCTTTAACCGAGGTGACAGAGTTCATCTGGGTGGCGGCAATGTTGGTGCATGATGCGATGGCCCATAGCCGGCGGGAAAAGACTGAGCAATGAACGCAAAAGAGTTTGCACGACGCAGGCGTCAGCTTATGCGCATGATGGGCGAAAATAGTATCGCCATAGTGCCGGCCGCACCGGTGGTGAAAAGAAACCGGGATGTTGAATATCACTATCGTCCCGACAGTGATTTTTACTACATTACCGGCTTTCCAGAGCCTGAGGCGGTAGCGGTTCTTATCCCTGGGCGTAGCCATGCCGAATACGTGTTGTTCTGCCGGGAGAGAGATGCGGATAAGGAGCGATGGGATGGCCCGCGCGCCGGGCATATCGGCGCGGTGGATGTATATGAGGCTGATGATGCCTTTCCTATAGGTGACCTGGACGATATTCTGCCGCGCATGCTGGAGCAGTGTGAACGGGTGTTCTACGCCATGGGTTGCAACCCGGATCTGGATAAGCGCATGTCTGAGTGGATAAGTCAGGTCCGCAGCAGTTCCCGATCGGGTGAGCATGGCCCATTAGAATTCATCGCGCTGGATCACTATCTACACGATATGCGCCTGTACAAGGGGCGCTCTGAAATAAAACAGATGCGGTGTGCAGCCAGGGTATCGTCCCAGGCCCACAAGCGGGTTATGCGCGCCTGTCGTCCCGGCATGAAAGAGTACCAGCTGGAGGCTGAATTTATCCATGAGTGTTCCCATAAAGGTGCGCGACAGCAGGCCTATCCGGCCATCTTTGGTAGTGGTAAGAACGGTTGTGTGCTGCACTATATTGATAACGACGCAGAACTGAAGGATGGCGACCTGCTACTGGTGGACGCGGGGTGCGAATACAACTATTACGCCTCTGATATTACCCGCACCTTTCCGGTCAACGGGGTTTTTAGTAAGCCACAAAAACTGCTGTATGAACTGGTGCTAAATGCTCAGGAGGCGGCCATCCGCCACGTGAAACCAGGCAATCACTGGAATGATCCACACGATGCCGCAGTAAGGGTGGTGACCAAGGGGCTGATGGAGCTGGGGTTACTCAAGGGAAGGGTTTCCACCCTGCTGAAAAAAGAGGCCTACAAGGAGTTCTATATCCACCGTACCGGACACTGGCTGGGTATGGATGTGCATGATGTGGGGGACTATAGGGTGGATGGTGAATCCAGGTTGCTGGAGCCGGGCATGGCGCTTACCATCGAGCCTGGTATATATATTCCCGCGCATAGCAAAGGGGTGGCCAAAAAATGGTGGGACATCGGCATTCGCATTGAGGATGATGTGGTGGTCACCAAGGATGGCTGTGATGTACTAAGCAAAGATGCCCCCAAGACGGTGGCAGAGATAGAGGCGTTGATGGCTCATTAGCATCAGTAGCTGGTGCCTGTTTGGAAAAAATAAAATTAACCGTGAAGAATGCAAAAAACGCGAAGACAATATATTGATTGGCATAGCGTTTTCTTTGTGGGTAATAAAAACCAGAAACCAGAAACCAGAAACCAGAAACCAGAAACCAGAAACCAGAAACCA
>CAZVME010000125.1:0-3980 GCA_964628835.1 uncultured Gammaproteobacteria bacterium
GAATGTGTGCACAACCTTTAATCAGACTTGTTGCGGCTGACTACGAATGCCTGTAGCAACCATTGAACTACACATCTGGCATATAGATCTGGACCAGACCCCCGGGGATCTGACGGAACTGCTCTCCCCAGATGAGACCCAGAGGGCAGAACGCATTATCCGGGAGCAAGACCGAAACCGCTTTATCCGCGCCCGTGGCGCCATGCGCACCATCCTGGGCAACCGGCTGGGCCAATCGGGTGCGCTGCTGGAGTTTGGCTTGGGCGAGCATGGCAAGCCGTTCATCCAGCAGCCGGAATCAGGCATGGAGTTCAATCTGACTCACAGTGGTGGCATGGCGCTGCTGGCTGTGTCTGAAACTGGACCCGTTGGTATAGATCTGGAACGCATCAATTCCAGGCCATCACAGCTGAAGGTTGCCCAGCGCCTATTTACTGCCGAAACTTACCAGCAACTTTCAGCCTTGCCAGCAGACCAGCTTGCCGCCGCCTTTACCGAGAGATGGACAGAATTTGAGGCCAGGGCCAAGCTACATGGTGCTGGTATCTTCTCTGCCCAGGTGGAGCAGGATAGTATCCAGGTCACGTACTTCTCACCTCGACAAGGCTGGATCGCCTGCATCGCCACCCGGGCCCCGGCAGAGGCATCTGTGGAGTTGCAGCATTTCAATTTTGAATAAGAGGTGAATCGGGCGGTGCTTGTTTAGGAGCAACCGCTGTCACCTGTTATTATTGTGCTAAGGGAGCTCTGAATTAATCAGAGTTTCCCTAATAAAAACACGACGATTAAAAATATAAGGCAAGTCAATTCTCAGATGGAAACTGTCCACATCTTGCTGTTGGCTCTGGTTCAGGGAGTAACCGAATTCCTGCCCATCTCCAGCTCCGCACACCTTATTCTGGCTCCCCAGCTATTTGGTTTCAGAGATCAGGGCCTGGCCTTTGATGTGGCTGTGCATCTGGGGTCATCCCTGGCGGTAATCAGCTACTTCAGAAAGGAGCTGCGGCTCATCATTGGCGATTTTCTGCACGCTCTGGGCAAACCTGCCCGTGCAACCGAGCATTCGCACATGGGCTGGATGATTATTTTGTCGACTATACCCATCGTGATTTTTGGTCTAGCTCTCAAGTCTCTGGTGGAACAGCAGATGCGCACGGCAGTGGTGATAGCCATTCCCACCATCGTCTTTGCCCTGTTGCTCTACTGGTATGACATCAAGGGCAGAAAACAGCGGCATGAATCCTCCATCATCTGGAAGGATGCCCTGGTAATTGGCCTGTTTCAGGCCCTGGCCATCTTCCCCGGGACCTCGCGCTCCGGGATTACCATAACTGCCGGATTGATGTTGGGCCTGAGCAGAGAGGCGGCGTCACGCTTCTCTTTTTTACTAGCCATACCCGCCATTATGATGTCAGGTGTTCTGGTTACCTACGGCCTGTTAAGTAGCGATGTAGTGATAGTATGGGGCGAGTTGATTGCCGGGGCGGCACTATCCTTTTTTGCCGCCTATCTATGTATCCATCTGTTTCTGCGGTTTATTGAGAGGTGTGGCATGTTGCCATTCGTCATATATCGACTCATCCTGGGCATACTGCTATTCATTGTGGCGTTTGAAGCATGATTAACAATAATCCATTTTGTGGGGCCAGATATGTGATTCAGGGGTTAAAACTTCTGATGCGACCTGGCCTGCGTCGCTATGTGATAATGCCACTGCTGATCAACATCTTAGTGTTTTCGCTGCTGATATGGATCGGTATCTCTCAGTTTACAAATCTGCTCGATTGGATGCTGCCGCAGGACTCCTGGCTGGCATATCTGGAGTTTCTGCTCTGGCCGTTGTTTACGGTGGCCGCCATCCTGGTTACCTTCTACAGTTTTACCATCCTGGCCAATCTGTTTGCAGCACCCTTCAACGGCCTCCTGGCAGAAAAGGTGGAACTTATGATTACTGGGAAATCGCCCACCAACAGTGCACACAGCCTCATGCAGTCGATCTGGCCGGCACTGCGCTCAGAGTTGATCAAGCTGAGCTACTTCCTGTTGCGCGCCCTGCCCCTGTTGCTGCTGTTTGTGATTCCTGGTGTAAACCTGATTGCCCCCATACTCTGGTTTCTGTTTGGGGTCTGGTACCTGGCGTTGGAGTACGCAGACTACCCCATGGCCAATAGCGGGCTGAACTTCAAGGATCAGCGTCGACAGATGAAGCAGGTGCGGCTGGCGGCTATTGGCTTTGGTAGTAGCCTTACCCTGCTGATGATGATGCCGGTCCTTAACTTTGTAGCCATGCCAGCTGCCGTGGCCGGGGCCACTGCCATGTGGTGTGATCGAAAATTGGATACCCAAAAGTAGGTCGGGCTTAGAGTTATCTCTCGCAGAGACACGAAGGACTCAAGGTAACAACTAAGGGAAGCGCTGATTAAAGCCATCCATGTGCCGCTGAAACCTCTGAATAAATCAGAGGTTCCTTAGTTATTACACCAGCATGTGGTTCTCTTTATGTCTTTGCGCGAATATTACCAATGTTAAATTAAACCTAATCCCCTTATTACGCTCCAACAAACTGCCTAATCCTACGCACCCCCTCCTGTAGCCGTCCCATATCCGTGGTGTAGGCGAAGCGTAGGTGTCGTGCTGGCGCATTTTCACCAAAATCCATTCCTGGCGTTACCGCCACCCCCATCTGCTCCAGCAGATCATGGGCAAAGGCGGCGCTGTCTTTGGTGTGTTGAGAGCAGTCACCATACAGATAAAATGCGCCTTGGGGCCGGACGGAAAATCTGAAGCCCAGGCCCTCCAGGGCCGGCAGCAGATAATCCCGCCGCTGGCGGAATATATCCCGGCGTTGCTCCAGAATCTCTGCGGTTTCAGCACTGAACGCCTGCAGTGCCGCATACTGAGCCAGTGTGGGTGCTGCCAGGAATATATTTTGTGCCAGTCGGTCGATGGCATCTATCTGCTCCTCTGGGGCCACCAGCCATCCCAGACGCCAGCCGGTCATGCCGTAGTACTTGGAAAAACTGTTGATCACAAACAGATCTACGCTGACCTCAAGCGCCGTATGGCCCTCAGCCCCGTAGATCAGGCCTTGATAGATCTCATCTACGATCAGAAATCCGTTACGTTGCCGGACCACCTGATAAATCTCCCGTAACTCCTCCCGGCTCAGCATGGTGCCAGTAGGGTTTGAAGGCGAGGCCACCATTACTGCCCTGGTGTTGCTCTGCCAGTTCTGTTCAATCAGGGCGGCGTTCAGCTGATAACCGGTGTCGGCGTCCACCTCCAGGCTCTGGGGTTCTCCGCCCACCAGATGAACAAAATTTCTATTGCAGGGGTAGCCAGGATCCGCCAGCAGCACGCCATCACCCGGATTGATCAGAACACTCATTAGGAGCTGCAGGGCACCGGAAGCCCCTGGTGTCACCACCACACGCCCAGGGTCAATGTCCAGGCCGTAGCGTTGCTGATAGTGTCTGGTAATGGCTTGGCGCAACTCCGGCAGGCCCGTGGCCGGCGTGTAGTGGGTACGGCCATCGGCCAGGGCTTGGCGACCTGCCTCAATGATCGGTTCTGGCGTAGAAAAATCTGGTTCCCCCACCTCCATATGCACTATGGATCGTCCCTGGGCCTCCAGCTCCCTGGCTCTAGCCAGCAGCTCCATCACATGGAATGGCCTGATCTTTTGCATTCGTTCCGCTGTCACCCTCAATACACTCCAAATTCACCGTAAGCCCGCAGCAATATGGGATCAGCTTACCCCAAAGGTTTACACAAAAGCACCTTTGCAGGCTTGATTAAACGCACAAATTCTTGCCCAGCACCGGCTATTCTGGTATAGATACCGCCCTTCATTAGCGTGGTTTGTCAGGAGATTTGAATGGTCGCTAAAAAGAGACCCGAAAAAGAGCTTTCCGGTCCATTTGGCTTTACGCCCTATAAGATAAAGAAGGGCGAAGAGTACATGAATGAAAAACAAGAAG
>CAZVME010000126.1:0-3977 GCA_964628835.1 uncultured Gammaproteobacteria bacterium
AGTTGTTGCTGGCGTGGATGCATACCTAAAGTACGCTGAAGCCGTGGGTCTGACAGCCGCCGCCGCCGCCCCCGCTTAAATATAGCAAATGATCTTGAGCGGAGAAGCTGGGAGCGGGGGGGTCTGTGATAAGACCTATTTTTCATCTTACACCGGCTCCCCTGCCTCCCAATTATTAGTTCCCTGCACACCGTCTCAAATCATAATGGTAAATATGGATAGGAGATAACCTGATGAATCTATCAACCGAAATGCATCGGATAACCCAGCACTTTTTAGATGCTCATGATGCACGTGTAACAGCAGTAACAGATCTTCGCAACAGGACTGCACAGGAGCTTGGAGAATTCCGCGTTACCCGCCAAGACATGGCGGCCGAGCAACGCCAGCGGCTAAGGCAGCAAGCAGATGAACTGCACCATAACACCGCAGTTTTCCTGAAGGATTTGGGTACTACCCGCCAAGACATGGCGGCCGAGCAGCGCCAGTGGCTGAGGCAGCAAGCAGATGAACTGCACCATAACACCGCAGTTTTCCTGAAGGATTTGGGTACTACCCGCCAAGACAAGGCGACTGAGCAGCGCCAGCGGCTAAGGCAGCAAGCAGATGAACTGCACCATGATGCCGCAGTTTTCTTGAAGGAATTGGGCGCTACTCGCCAAGACATGGCGGCCGAGCAGCGCCAGCGGTTAGCGCAGCAAGCAGATGAACTGCGTCGTGAAACCGCTGCCTTCCTGAAAGATCTGAACACTGCCCATCAGGTCATGGCCACTGAGCAACAAGAGCGTTTGAAGGCTGAAAGAGCGAGTTTGGCCTCACAAGTATCCATGATGCGAAGAAGGTTGCAGGCAGACCAGGGTGAAGCTCATAAGGCGTGGAGCAGCTTTGCCGCGCTTATACAGCAGCGCCAAGCCAAAAAAACAGTCCCAATAATAGATGAAGATGAATCATGATGTATTTGATGGGTTCTTAGTGATAAAAGAGCGTTCTCCGTACCGGAATTGTTTGTCGTTCCTGCAATCCCTTGGGGCAGTGCAAACCTTTTGCGAGGTAAACCGACCTTTTCGCATCCTTGCTCTGTACGCCGGAGGTGCTACAACTCCAACAGTTATTATGAGATCGCAGTAATTGGCCCTAAAATGTATTTATTAGAGTTACCCCTTATTAGCAGGATTTCTGCTAGATTAATCACTAGGAGATATAGCACATAAGGAACTACCATGTACCTGGGAAACCGCAAAATCCGTTCTGCTGGCCGCACAAGTGGAAGCGTCGAAATCACTCTGCCTGTCCGGCTGCAAATCCTGGAAGGTGTCGAATGCCGCTTGACGGTGCGGGATGGATCCCGGCCGGAAATCGTGCTGCAGCCAGATCTCTCTGTTGCCCAGACTCTCTTCCGCCAGCTTTGGCAAAAACTACGCCTGGGCCTGGAAGAAGTAGGTGAGATTGGTGATTTCTCCCCAGCCGACTTCACCCTGGCTCTCTTCCCGCACCATCACTGGCAAGAGCGACCTCCTCTAGCCTACGCAGATGCCCTGGCTGTCCTGATTAAACAGGCTGGAGGTAAGATCGCAGAGATGGATGCCCTTTCCCGTTTGGTGGCATTCTTGGCCATGGCGGCTGGCTACCGGCTAAATCTAAAGGGTGACCTAATACTGGCATTTGGTGATGCTGTAGCCTATCTCATCACTGGCAACTTTGCCGTCTTAGGCACTGACTTCGAGCGAGGGTTGTCCCATCGCACCTTCTGGGGGGGAAGGTTGTGCGGAACAACTCCTGTGCTCTCCCCTCGATGACTGGGTCTGGCAACAGGCTCAACCGGCCCTACGCCGCCTTTTCGACCAGTTCCACACTTGGCAGGAGAACCCCGAAACCCACATCACCGCTCGAGATAATTGGTATCGGGCACTGACGATGGAGATGGGAATGGCAACAGTGGAAGAATACAAAAACAAATGAACACTAAGGAGGCATATATATGGCAGTCGCAACCAGAAGCGTAGTTGAAGAAGCTCCAATAGCCCTATCCGTAAGTCCCCGATCCGACTTTGTAGAGACGCCCACTATCCAGGCTCTGACGGAACGGGCCCTGGCCTATCTATCCGCCAGTTTTCCCATACACTTCCGCGGTCCTGCAGGAACTGGCAAAACTACCCTGGCCCTGCATGTGGCTGCGCAGTTAGGACGACCGGTAATGTTCATCGTCGGCGACGAGGAGTTCACCACCTCTGACCTGATCGGTGGCCAGTATGGCTACCGATACCGCAAAGTTGTTGATCGCTTCATTCATTCCGTTTACAAGTATGAAGAGGACGCCATCCAGCGCTGGGTAGATCACCGCTTGACCACAGCCTGCCGTGAAGGCTTCACCCTGGTCTACGATGAGTTTACCCGCTCGCGACCTGAAGCCAACAACGTCCTGTTGGGCGTATTGGAGGAACAATTGCTTGTTCTGCCCACCATGGGTCATGATGATGCCTATGTCAAGGTGCACCCTAAGTTCCAGGCAATCTTTACCAGTAACCCACAAGAGTACGCTGGTGTCCATGAAACCCAAGATGCCCTCAGCGACCGCTTGGTTACCATCGATTTGGACTTCTACGACCGCGAGACAGAGATTAGCATCACAGCCACCCGCTCCAGCCTACCAACCGAGGATGTGAGCAGGATTGTGGACTTGGTGCGCGACTTTCGAGCCTCGGGAGAATATAACCAAACCCCTACTCTGCGGGCCTGCATCATGATCGCCAGCGTTGCTGCGATGCAAGGTTTGCAGATCTCGGTCCAGGATACGCATTTCGTAAATGTCTGCCTGGATGTGCTTGAGTCGAAGAGCACCTTCACCAACCAGGGCCACAGGCGACACGCCCAGCAACACGAGATGCTTCTCAAGCTAATTGAACACCACTTTGATGGATAAGGAAGAGACTTGCTATGCAGAGCAAAAAGATCAAGGGCATGAGGGATATTCCTGCTCCCCAGCACCCTCGGAGAAGTGTCGTACAGACCAACCAAGCCTCGACTGTAGCTGAACTGGCGTACCTGGAACACGAGAAACGCTGTCTAAAACGAGATATGAAGTTATGGCTCAAGAATCAGGAAAATACAGCCCGCCGACTTCAGGAAGTGGAGGAGAATATAGCACAATTACGACAGGTGTTTCAATCCCAATCAGCTGAGCA
This sequence comes from uncultured Gammaproteobacteria bacterium, assembly GCA_964628835.1. Lineage (GTDB taxonomy): Bacteria > Pseudomonadota > Gammaproteobacteria > Chromatiales > Chromatiaceae > JAAGZL01. Next base: position 3,183 of record CAZVME010000126.1, read on the forward strand.
GCCCCCTAACAAGGCAGGGCGTGTTGCCGCATGCCGCCCTCCGTCTGAAGAAGCTTACCATCCCGAGAACGAAGAACAGAACTGGCAGGAAATCTCGCTGGAGTATTGAAGCCCCAAAAAACTATTATTTACCAACTGTAATTGCTCATACATGGAACGGATTTACCCTTTTTGGGGAAATTCCCTGTCTGGTAGAGTAGCTACGAAAGGAAATGTAATGTCAGAAAACAAGGAAACTAAAGATAAAGTTACGGTTGACCTGGGTTTTGGTGGCCTATTTAAGGGTCTGGGTGACTTCATTGACTTGTTAGGGGAAATGGTCGAGATGGGCGAGGAGGAAGTCACGCGTACAGGCGAGTTCCGCGTTAAGGGGTTGGGTGACCGGGCTCGTGGTGTCTATGGCTTCTCAGTCCGCTCCGGTATTGGAGGCATCCCCCGTGTAGAGCGTTTTGGCAACATCCGCACCACCGAATCCGGACCAGTGGTTGCTGAAGTGCGAGAACCACTGGTGGACGTCTTCGATGAAGATCAGGAAATCATCATCGTTACCGAATTGCCCGGTGTGGCTGAGGGTGATATCCATATCGAAATCCAGGACGATATCCTCTCCTTGGAAACCACCGGTGAGCGCAAGTATGCTAAAGAGATTTTGCTCTCTGAAGCCGTAAATACAGCAAAGCTACAGAAGGCGTATAAAAACGGCATCCTGGAGATCCGTTTGATGAAGGCTTAATGACACGTTCAGTTAACTAAACAGGAGGCTTAGCCTCATCATAAGGTTAATCATGGTCAAAC
>CAZVME010000127.1:0-3893 GCA_964628835.1 uncultured Gammaproteobacteria bacterium
TTCGCTCTCCATGGCTGGCAGCGAGTGTAATTACCTAGCAGAAAGGGGTCGGAGTCAATTCATCCACCATCGGCGGCAGATTCATATTTTATCTTGAATTAACTCCGATCCCTCATAAATATTGGGTGAATTGACTCCACCCCCCCTTAAACTTAAATTGACTCCGACCCCCGGCGGATAAGAACATAGGGCGCTTGACCACAACTAGTTACTTTCATCAAATTTCGGAGATTCCAGTGCAAGAGAAAAAAGTTGATATAGCAGTAATCGGCTCCGGCACCGCCGGCCTGTACGCTCTGGGTAAAATCAAGGCATCCGGCAAGAGCTTTGTCCTAATAAACGGTGGCGAACTTGGAACCACCTGCGCCCGCATCGGCTGCATGCCATCCAAGGCCCTGATCCAGGCGGCCTCGGACTTCTCTCGGCGCAAGGTGCTGGGTCGCTACGGGGTGGAAGGACACGATGGAATTGAGATCGACATCAATGAGACCCTGGAGTACGTGCAGGATATGCGCGACACCTTCGTGGACCGGGTGCAATCCAACAGCACTGACCACATGAGCGAAGAGGTTTTAATCGAGGGCTATGCCAAATTCCTGGAACCCAATCTGCTGGAGGTGGATGGCAAACTAATCCGGGCCGACAAGATCATCATCGCCACCGGCTCCAGACCGGTACTCCCACAGGCGTGGGAAAAATTTGGCAACAAGATAATAACCACCGACTCCCTGTTTGAGCTGGAGGAGATGCCAGGCTCGGTTGCCGTAATCGGGCTTGGCACCATTGGGCTTGAGATTGGCCAGTCCCTCTCCAGACTGGGCATGGATGTAACCGGCTTTGATCTGCTAGACACCATCGGCGGCATCGAAGATCCAGAGGTAGCCAAGACCGCACTTGGCATACTGCGCAAGGATTTCCCCATTCACCTGGGCGCTGCCGCTGAGATCAGTGAAGAGAACGGCAAACTGCGAGTCACCGCAGGAGACCAGTCGGTGCTGGTGGAGAAGGTACTGGCATCACTGGGTCGAGCACCCAACGTCAAACAGTTAGAGCTGGAAAAAGCCGGTGTGGAGTTGAATGCCAAAGGCATACCACTCTACGACAAACACACCATGCAGGTGGGTTCCAGCCACATCTTCCTGGCAGGAGATGTAAACGGTGACGCCCCACTGTTGCACGAAGCCGGAGACGAGGGCCGCATCGCCGGCAGCAACGCTGCAAGCGAACAGATCATGGCATTTCAGCGCAAAACCCACATTGCCATAAACTTCTGCGAACCGAATATCTGTCACGTGGGCCTGCGTTGGTCAGAGCTAAACCCAGACCTGACCGCGGTAGGCGAGGTAAAGCTGGCCCCAGTGGGACGCGCCCTGATCATGGGCAAGAACATGGGAATTATCCGGGTCTATGCTGATAAGGTCAGCGGCAAACTGCTAGGAGCAGCCATGGCCTGCACTAATGGCGAAAACCTGTCGCATCTGTTGTCCTGGTGCATTCAACAGGGCCTGACAGTAGGCGAACTGCTACAGATGCCGTTCTACCACCCGGTGATCGAAGAGGCGCTACAGGCGGCACTCAACGACCTGTATGAAAAAGTTGAGAGCAAAAACCCAGGACCAATCGCCGAGCTTGCCCCCCTGGACTGACACAACACGGATAACCAAAATTCTTATGTCTGCCCAGAAAGAGCAACTCGCGCCAAGACGCCAAGAGTGCAATGTAAAAACTAACCTTTACTCAGTAGTTCTCCTGGCGCCTTTGCGTCTTGGCGCGAGACACAATTGCGTATTGGAACAGACACAGAACCATATTGTTGGACACCAATATCCAGCCACTCCCAACCAATACAACCCGGACTGTTATTAAAAATGGCTCAATACATCTACACCATGAACCGGGTCGGCAAGATTGTGCCGCCCAAGCGTGAAATACTTAAAGATATCTCACTCTCCTTTTTCCCCGGCGCCAAGATCGGCGTGTTGGGACTGAATGGTGCCGGCAAATCCACCCTGCTGCGCATCATGGCCGGACTGGATACCGAGATCGAAGGTGAGGCTCGTCCCCAGGCCGGGATCAAGATTGGCTATCTGCAGCAGGAGCCACAGCTCAACCCAGAAAAGGATGTGCGCGGCAATGTGGAAGAGGCCCTATCCGAAACCAAGGACGCCCTGGAAGATCTGGACAAGGTCTACGCCGCCTACGCCGAAGCGGATGCAGATTTTGACGCCCTGGCCAAACGTCAGGCCGAGTTGGAGAACATCATCCAGGCCCACGACGGACACAACATGGAGCGCACCCTGGAGGTGGCCGCAGACGCCCTGCGTCTGCCACCATGGGACGCCGATGTAACCAAGATATCCGGTGGAGAGAGACGCCGGGTGGCACTATGTAAACTGCTGTTATCCAAACCAGATATGCTACTGCTGGACGAGCCTACCAACCATCTGGACGCCGAGTCTGTGGCTTGGCTGGAGCGCTTTCTGCACGACTACTCCGGCACTGTGGTTGCAGTAACCCATGACCGCTACTTCCTGGATAATGTCGCGGGCTGGATCCTGGAACTGGACCGCGGCTACGGCATCCCATGGGAGGGCAACTACTCCTCCTGGCTGCAACAGAAAGAGGAGCGCCTGGAGATAGAACAGAAGCAGGAGACCGCTCGCATCAAGAGCATGAAACATGAGCTGGAGTGGGTGCGCAGCAACCCCAAGGGCAGACACGCCAAGAGCAAGGCCCGCATCCAGCGCTTTGAAGAGTTGCAGAGTCAGGACTTCCAGAAACGCAGCGAAACCAACGAGATCTACATCCCACCCGGCGACCGCCTGGGCGATCTGGTGATCGAGGCTAATGGGTTGAAGAAATCCTTTGGGGATAACGTGCTGTATGACGACCTCACCTTCAACCTGCCCAAAGGTGGCATCGTGGGCATCATTGGACCCAACGGTGCGGGTAAGACCACCCTGTTTCGCATCATCACCGGAGCCGAACAACCAGACGGCGGCGAGTTCCGCATCGGTGAGACGGTAAAGGCAGCCATGGTGGACCAGTCACGGGACGCCCTGAACAACGACAAGACGGTATGGGAGGAGATCTCTGGCGGCAGTGAAGTCATTGCCGTGGGTAACTACGAGATGAACTCCCGTGCCTACGCCAGCCGTTTCAATTTCAAGGGACCAGACCAGCAGAAAAAAGTGGGCGACCTCTCCGGCGGTGAGCGCAACCGGGTACACCTGGCCAACCTGCTAAAGAGTGGCGGCAACCTGCTGCTGTTGGATGAACCCACCAACGACCTGGATGTGGAGACCCTGCGCGCCCTGGAAGAGGCCCTGCTCACCTTCCCAGGCTGTGTGGTGGTTATCTCACATGACCGCTGGTTCCTGGACCGTATCGCCACCCACATCCTGGCCTTCGAGGGCGACTCCAAGGCAGTGTGGTTTGAAGGCAACTACGCCGACTATGAGGCCGACCGCAAGAAGCGTCTGGGCGCCGAGGCGGATCAGCCACATCGGATAAAATACCGGAAGATTGACGGCTAGCCGGATGGGGCCAGCTTTGGGTCGGAGTTGGAAACAACTCTGACCCAAAACATGTGCTTAACCTGGCTACTTAACTCATGGATTGGTAATCATCTACTACCCGCAAAGCTGGTAGTATGAAGAGGTCCCTGGAAGGGCCAAAATATCCACCGCCATCAGTCAGCCTGTGGGAGGCGCGTCTCGTGTCGAAGGAATATGGCAGGCTGAGTGCCAAGTCCATCGTGACGAGTCGCCACTCCCACAGGTGAACAAACTCACTCTTTGCAAAGAAATGCCACTTGCTCCCTTCCCGGCACTGCGCACAGCAACGGCAAAGCCGTTTAGTATCTCACCGCCAGAGGCGGTGGTTTACCTGGA
>CAZVME010000128.1:0-3677 GCA_964628835.1 uncultured Gammaproteobacteria bacterium
ATAGTTGCAGACAGGGACATATAACTTGTATACCGCGTCAACAGATACTCCAAATAACAACCATGATTAAATAGTTATTGTAGACCTTACGCCTTCTCTGAAAAAATAGCATCTCACACCCAACACAGGTCCAGACAGATGAGCAGCAACATAGAGTGGCAAATTGCAGCGGATGCAACGTTCGAGGATATCCTCTATCACCATGCAGAGGGGATCGCCAAGATCAGCATCAACCGCCCCCAGATCCACAACGCATTCCGACCCAAGACGGTACAGGAGTTGGGCCAGGCGTTCCGACGCGCCCATCTGGACCCTGAGATCGGGGTAATCATCCTCACCGGAGTGGGCGAGCGCGCCTTCTGTTCCGGCGGTGACCAGAAGGTTCGCGGGGAGGGGGGTTATAAGGATGAGAGTGGCATAGAACATCTGAACGTGCTGGAGCTACAACGCCAGATCCGCACCCTGCCCAAACCGGTGGTAGCCATGGTGGCCGGTTACGCCATTGGCGGCGGTCATGTGCTGCACCTGATTTGTGATCTCAGCATTGCGGCTGACAACGCCAGATTCGGCCAGACCGGCCCGCGTGTAGGTAGTTTTGACGGCGGACTCGGCGCCGGTCTGCTGGCCCGTACCGTGGGCATGAAGAAGGCCAAGGAGATCTGGCTGCTATGCCGTCAGTATGATGCACAACAGGCCCTGGAGATGGGGTTGGTCAACACCGTGGTGCCGGTGGCGGAACTGGAGAGCGAGACCGTACAGTGGTGCCGCGAGATGCTCAGCCTGTCGCCCACCGCCCTGCGGGTGCTGAAGTCTGCATTTAATGCCGAGACCGACGGACTGTCCGGTATCCAGGAGCTGGCCGGCAACGCCACCGCGCTGTTCTACCAGACCCAAGAGGCCCAGGAAGGGAGGGATGCATTCGTGGAGAAACGCGACGCAGATTTCAAAAAGTTCCCGCGCCGCCCATGATCAAAGAGTGGTTTCTAGCTATACGCCCTAAGACCCTGGGCATCTCCGTTGCTCCGGTGGTGGTGGGTAGCAGTCTGGCCCAGGCTGAAGTTGGCTCCATCCAGTGGCTGCCGGCGCTAGCAGCCTTGGCCGCCGCCATGCTGATCCAGATCGGCACCAACCTGCACAACGATGCCGCAGATTTTGATCGCGGTGCAGACACTCCGGATCGGGTGGGACCGGCGCGAGCTACGGCCCAGGGCTGGTTCGCCTCTAGTGAAGTCAAACGCGCCGCCTACATCTGCTTTGGCCTGGCCTTTACCATCGGCATCTACCTGGTCAGCGTGGGCGGCATTCCCATTGTGGTGATCGGCCTGCTCTCCCTCACTGCTGGCTATGCCTATACCGGTGGCCCCAGACCCATTGCCTACTCTGCCAGCGGCGAGCTGTTTGTATTCCTGTTCTTTGGCCTGGTTGCGGTGATGGGCAGCTACTATCTGCAGACGGCCCAGATATCGCTGAACGCCCTCTACTGCTCCATGGCCCTGGGCCTGCTGGCCGCAGCCGTACTGCTGGTGAACAACTACCGCGACCTGGAGACCGATCAGAGGGCGGACAAACTGACCCTGGCCCACTACCTGGGGGCAAACAATAGCCGCATCACCTACGGACTGTTCATGCTGCCCCCATTCCTGCTACCACTTCTGCTCCGCAATTTTGAGATCGGGATATGGCTGATTCTGCTGCTGCTGCCAGCCGCTCTATTCCTCCTGCGCAACTTTATCCGGGAACCACCTGGAGCCATCTTCAACCACTACCTGGCTCAAACCGCCAGACTGCAACTACTCTTCTCTCTCCTGCTGAGCATTGGGTTTCATCTCCCCTGAACCACTCGGCATTGGCTGCCTACCCCATGGATCACTGGACATATATTGCCAACTGACAGAACATGGGCCAACTATTACACATAATTTAACTAGGGGAGTTACATGGCTAGGGAGAAGCGGGCATCAGATACGTTTGCACAGGGGTTTTCCTGCTCACAGGCGGTGCTATCGGCCAGGTGTGAAAAGTATGGTTTGGATCAAAAGACCGCCCTCACTATAGCCGCAGGGTTTGGCGGCGGCATGGGGCGTAGCGCTGGCGCCTGCGGTGCGGTAACCGGCGCCATCTCCATCATCGGCCTACACGCAGGATCAGACCAGGCCGGCGACACTGCCTCCAAGGAGAACACCTACCGCATCGTCCGCGAATTCATGGCGGGCTTTAAGGAGGAGTTCGGATCGGTTAACTGCAAGGAGCTGCTGGGGTGCGATATCAGTACCCCAACCGGTTACAATCAGGCGCGCAAGCAGGGGATGTTTGAAAACATTTGCCCACGCTATGTGGACGGAGCCCTGGAGGTACTTGACCGGGTTATGGCAGAGGATGATAGCAAAACAATCTGTTCCGGGCCCGGTGGATAACCCAAGCACCCAGTAGCCACACCCCGAAACCACAGCACTTTCCAGCCGCAAAAGGGTCTATCTGTTTACGCCTGTCCCAAAACTCATCACATGAGGGACTGCCTGGAGTAGACCCATGCCAACACTATCCTCATCAGTACGCAGCGCCACCACACTGACCCTGATAATGGCCCTGCTCGCCACACCAGGCGCTACCTGGGCGAAGAATAGTTTTGACCTCTCAAACTCCCTGATCAATGCCGACGAGATCCTCTCCGGCGGGCCACCCAAAGATGGCATACCGGCCATAGACAATCCCAGGTTCATCCCCGGCAAAGCCGCAGCTTTCATGCGCCCCAATGACCGCATCCTGGGGGTTGTGATCAACGGCACCACCAAGGCCTATCCTATCCGCATTCTAAACTGGCATGAGATTGTAAATGACCGCATCGACAACAACTTCTTTGCCGTCACTTACTGCCCCCTGTGTGGAACCGGCGTGGCCTTCTCCGCAGCAGTAAATCACAGGATGCTCAACTTCGGCGTCTCCGGGCTGCTCTACAATAGCGACGTCCTGCTGTACGACCGCAACACCCAGTCACTCTGGTCCCAGATCCTGGGGCAGGCAATCTCTGGGGAACTGGTCGGCCAGAAGCTCACCCCCATAGCCCTCAGCCATACCACCTGGCGGGCCTGGTTTGCCGAGCACCCGGATACATCAGTGCTCTCCACCACCACCGGATTCCGCCGCAACTACAACCGCGACCCCTATGCCGGTTACGAAAAATCCCGCAGCCTCTACTTCGCCACCTCCCGCAAGGCCCCCAGCACCTATCATCCCAAAGAGCGGGTGCTCGGTCTGCAAAGTGGAAACAGCTACAAGGCCTACCCATTTATTGAACTTAATAAAAAGAGCCAACCCCGCTTCAAGGACACCCTAAATGGAACAGAGTACCTGGTGAAATGGGACAAGAAGAACCAGTCTGGGAACATCTACGACAACAACGGGACCATGATCCCAACCATCCAGAGTTACTGGTTCGCCTGGTTCACCTTCCACCCGGAGACTCAGGTGTTCAAGGCAGATCAAAAATAAGTAACGACCCCAATCAGCAATCCTAGATAAGCTAGACCTGTATCATTCCCTGCCAACAGACATGTAGATATAATCAGGTTGAACCTGATAATTCACTTTGCGCCTTTTACTCTCTAATGTTAGCAGGCAAACCAATAAGCGAGTCTTTGATCTCGTGATGCCTTTTGGGACATCCAAGTCCCCAAAAG
>CAZVME010000129.1:0-3543 GCA_964628835.1 uncultured Gammaproteobacteria bacterium
GCGCACGTGGTTACACCGATAAGCGGTTGTTGGAGGCGATGATCCGGGCTGCGGAGCATTTTACATAAGGGGTCGGAGTCAATTCACCCCCCAAACCGGGGAGCAATACACTCACTCTCGTGAATTGACTCCGCCCCCTGGCGAGCACTTGTGGCCGATACCGTTATTTTGCAGCCATGATTGCAGTGGTGGCATCTAACATGCGGCTGGAAAAGCCCCACTCGTTATCGTACCAGGAGCACACCTTCACCAGCCGTTGATTTACCTGGGTCAGGGTGGAGTCGAAGCAGGCCGAGCTGGTGTTATGGTTGAAGTCCACCGACACCAGCGGCATTGAGTTGTAACTCAGGATAGACCCGTCCGCCTCCCGCTGCATAATGGCATTCACCTCATCCACCGAGGTGTCGCGGGTTACCTGGATGGTCAGATCGATGATGGACACGTTGATGACGGGAACCCGCATAGTAAAGCCACTCAACTTCCCGGCAAGCTCTGGCAGCACCTGACCAATGACCGCAGTGGCTCCGGTCTCATGAGGGACGATGGAACCGGTGGCAGAACGGGCATAGCGCAGATTTTCATTATGGGCATCGGTCAGCACCTGCTCATTGGTAAAGGCGTGCACCGAGGTCATCATGCCATTTGTAAACCCCAGCTCCCGGCATAACGGCTCCAGGGTGACGGCGAGACAGTTGGTGGTACAGGAGGCGTTGGAGATGATGCGATCCGAACCCTTCAGGGTGTGGTGATTCACCCCGTAGACGATGGTGGCATCCATATCCGAACCACCAGGCGCCGAAATCAGCACCTTGCCAGCGCCCGATTGCAGATGCAGTTCGGCCTGTTCGCGGCGAGTGAACGCGCCGGTACACTCATGCACCACGTCCACGCCCAGTTCAGCCCAGGGCAAATTGCGTGGATCCGGTTCGGAGAACACCCGAATACGATCACCATTGACCAGCATACAGTCGCCATCCAGCGCCACCTCACCGGGAAAGCGCCCGTGGGCGGTATCAAACTGGGTCAGATGGGAATTTACCCCGATATCGCCCAGGTCGTTGATGGCCACCACCTGCAGGTCATCACGGCCCGACTCGTACAGGGCGCGCAGGATACTGCGCCCGATACGACCATAGCCGTTAATCGCCACCCTTATCGGCATGGGCGCAAGCCCCTGTCACCACCTGATAGCTGCGGCCGCTGGCATGATGCGATCACAGGACTTCTTGGACCGTAGCGGTCAGGTTATCCACGGTAAAGCCGAACTGTTCGAAAAGCTGTCCTGCTGGAGCCGATTCACCAAAGCGGTCGATACCAACCACCTTGCCGCCAAGCCCAACATACTTGTACCAGAAGTTAGTAACGCCGGCCTCAACTGCCACCCTTGAGGTTACCGCAGCCGGGAGCACAGACTCTTTATACTCAGCATCCTGGGCCTCGAAGGACTCCACGCAGGGCATGGATACAACCCGGATGTTCTGATCCATCTGGGCAGCAACCGCAACCGCCAGCGCTACTTCAGAACCAGTGGCAATGATGATGGCATCCGGGGTGCCATCGCAATCTTCCAGCACATAACCACCGCGGGTGATATCTGCCAACTGCTGTTCGCTGCGTGGCTGATGGGCCAAGCCCTGGCGCGACAACACCAGGCTGGTGGGACCGTCAGTTTTCTCGATAGCCTGCTTCCAGGCCACCGCGGTCTCCACTGCATCACAGGGACGCCACACATGCATGTTAGGCATCAAACGCAAGCTGGAGATGTGCTCCACTGGCTGATGGGTGGGGCCGTCCTCACCCAGACCGATAGAGTCATGGGTGTAAACCTGGATTGCACGCTGACCCATGATAGCAGCCATGCGCAGGGCGTTACGGGCATAGTCCGAGAACACCAGGAAGGTAGCGCCGTAGGGGATAAATCCACCATGCAGGGCCATACCATTCATAAGCGCAGTCATACCAAACTCACGCACGCCGTAGGAAATATAGTTACCATCCGTATGCCCATCGGTAAGGGCACGGGAACCAGACCAGGCGGTCAGGTTGGACGGGGTCAGGTCAGCAGAACCGCCAAGCAGATCCGGCAAATATGGGCCGTAACCATTAAGGGTATTCTGGGATGCCTTACGGGTAGCAGGAGAGGCCTCTTCTGCATCCACCTGGGTAATAAAGTCAGCAGCGACCTGTTCCCAGTTTTCCGGCAGATCGCCTGCCATGCGACGCTTGAACTCTGCGGCCAGTTCCGGGTGAGCGGCGGCATAGGCGTTAAACCGATCATTCCACTCAACTTCAACTGCCGCGCCATTCTCTTTCGCATCCCATCCGGCATAGATCTCGTCCGGGATCACGAATGGCTCATGGGTCCATCCCAACTGCTCGCGGGTAGCCTGGATCTCATCTGCACCCAAGGGGGCGCCGTGACAGTTGTGGCTACCAGCCTTGTTTGGTGCGCCAAAGCCGATGGTGGTGCGGGCACAGATCAGACTTGGTTTGTCTGTAACCGACTTGGCCTCTGCAATGGCCTTGCTCACCGCAGCAACATCGTGCCCGTCCACATCACGGATCACGTGCCAGCCATAGGCCTCAAAACGCTTGGGAGTATCATCGGCAAACCATGCCTCCAGTTCACCATCTATGGATATACCGTTGTCATCCCATACTGCGACCAGCTTACCCAGCTTGAGCACACCGGCCAGGGAGCAGGCCTCGTGGGAGACGCCTTCCATCATGCAGCCATCGCCCATGAAGGTGTAGGTGTGGTGATCCACGATGTTGTGGCCATCGCGGTTAAACTGGGCCGCCAGAGTCTTCTCAGACAGGGCCATGCCCACAGCATTACAGATGCCCTGGCCCAGCGGGCCGGTGGTGGTCTCAACCCCAGGGGCATAGCCATATTCGGGGTGGCCCGGGGTCTTGGAGTGGAGCTGACGAAAACTCTTCAGATCATCCATGCTCAGGTCATAGCCACTCAGGTGCAGCAGGGAGTAGATGAGCATGGAGCCGTGGCCGTTGGAGAGCACAAAGCGGTCACGATCAGACCACTCAGGATTGGCCGGATTGTGCTTCAGATGGTCATTCCACAGGGCCTCGGCGATATCGGCCATTCCCATGGGTGCTCCGGGGTGCCCGGAATTGGCTTTCTGCACTGCATCCATGCTCAGTGCGCGGATTGCATTGGCAAGCTCTCTGCGTGATGACATCTTGGGTTCCTATTATATATGTGGCGATAAAAGGCGGTATTTTCACTCAAAGGGACCACCAATACAACCAAACAACTTCCGTGATAAGTCCTGTTATGGCCTGTCACTCACGCCATTTATGGGACAGTCCATGTCTGGAGTCTGATCCTGAGGATCGGCTCCGGTGATGGCTAGCCGCAAACAGATCCCGCCACACATCAGCAACTGCTAAGGAACCTCTGATTAATTCAGAGGTTCCAGCAACACATGGATGTACCGCCATTTTCTATGGCTATAAGCCATTGAAAATATAAGCGAGTCTTTGATCTCGTGATGCCTTTTGGGACATCCAAGTCCCCAAAAG
>CAZVME010000130.1:0-3398 GCA_964628835.1 uncultured Gammaproteobacteria bacterium
GAGAGCTTGGAAGGTTCGACAGATTTGCCGGGAGCAAATCTGAACAGCGAAGCTGGCCCCGAAGGGGCGGAGGGCATGGATGCCCGGAGTAATCCTGGCGCCCCAACTATATTATTATTTGATGTCTTGGTGCTACGGTTAAGGACTCGCGAGTCCTGCCATATATATTTTAAGGAGTTATACCGTGCCAAACAGCGGCATTATGGTTTTTTCCGGAAACTCTAATCCAGAGTTGGTATCTGGTATCGCGTCGCGTCTGAGACTGCGCCGTGGTAGGGCGGTTGTAGACAAGTTCAGTGATGGCGAAGTGATGGTCGAGGTTCAGGAGAATGTGCGCGGGCGTGATGTCTACGTTATTCAGTCTACCTCCTGCCCGACCAACGATAATTTGATGGAGCTGCTGGTACTGATCGATGCCCTGACCTGGGCTTCGGCGGCTAGTATTACTGCGGTAATTCCATACTATGGCTATGCCAGGCAGGATCGGCGTCCACGTTCGGCCAGAGTGCCGATTACGGCGCGCCTGGTTGCGAAGCAAATTGCTGCCGCTGGTGCAGACCGAGTACTGACGGTGGATCTGCATGCGGATCAGATTCAGGGCTTTTTCGATATCCCGGTGGATAATATCTATGCCCTGCCTATTTTGCTGGGAGATGTGTGGCGTCAGAAATATCCCAATCTGATGGTGGTCTCGCCGGATGTTGGTGGTGTGGTGCGTGCCCGCGCCCTGGCTAAGCAGTTGGATGATGCGGATCTGGCCATTATTGACAAGCGCCGCCCCCAGGCCAATGAGGCCAAGGTGATGAATATCATTGGTGACGTGAAAGGTAGAAGCTGCGTACTGATTGATGACATGGTGGATACCGCAGGCACTCTGTGCAAAGCGGCCCAGGCGCTGAAAGAGCATGGAGCGGATCGGGTTGTGGCTTATTGTACCCACCCAGTGCTGTCTGGTCCGGCAGTGGATAATATATCCGACTCGGTTCTGGATGAGTTGGTGGTGTCAAACACCATCCCGCTGACTCCTGAGGCCCAGGCCTGTACCAAGATCAGGCAGATTAGTGTGGCTGAGTTGCTGGCTGAAACAATTCGCCGCATCTCACAGAATGAGTCGGTAAGCTCCTTGTTTATGGAGTAAGAATTGCGGGTGGTGGCCGAGTGCTGCAGTCCGAAGTAGTAGCCGCCTTCTGGTCGCGGAAGGTGGCGTTTTTTTTAATTTGAATTGGTTTGGAGAAAATCATGAGTAATGAATTTGAGATTAATGCGCAGTCGCGTGAGGACGCAGGGAAGGGTGCGAGCCGCCGCCTGCGCCGCACCGAACAGGTACCTGGAATCGTCTATGGCGGAAAGTCCAAGCCGAAGATGATCTCTCTTGCGCATAATGAGTTGATGCTGCATCTGGAGCATGAGGCCTTCTATTCCCATATCCTGGATCTGAAGGTAGATGGTAAGGCTGAGCAGGTGATCCTGAAGGACCTGCAGCGGCATCCGGCTAAGCCTATAGTTCTGCATGCTGATTTTCAGCGTGTTTCGGCCAAGTCCAAGCTGCGTACCAGCGTGCCGCTCCACTTCGTTGGTGAAGATGTGGCTCCTGGTATCAAAATTGGCGGTGCCATATCCCATAGCATCACCAGCTTGGAAATCCTCTGTCTGCCTAAGGATCTTCCGGAATATATCGAGGTTGATATGTCCGCGATGGAGATCGGTGACAGTGTCCACATGTCTGAGCTGAGTCTGCCTAAAGGTGTTGAAATTCCATCCCTGGCTCAGGGTGAAGAGCAGGATATGCTCGTGGTAACCCTGCACGCTGGCCATGGTGGCATGGAAGACGAAGCCGCTGAGGATGAAGAAGCCGATGTGGAAGCTCCATCTGGTGATGCGGATAGTGAAGACTAGCATTGCGGTGTGATTGTGTACGGGGATCTGATTGTGTAACAATCTGATCCCCGTCTCAGACTCAAGGTATGATCGTGCCATCCTCTATTAATCTGGTTGTCGGCCTGGGAAACCCAGGGCGGCAATATGAACAGAACCGTCACAATACCGGTTATTGGTTCGTGGACCTGCTGGCGCGTCGCTATGGTGGTGATTTTAAACTGGAAAGCAAGTTTCATGGCTTGGCCTGTCGTGTCCGTGTCGGCACTAATGAGTGCTGGCTGTTAAAACCTTCCACCTATATGAATAGGAGTGGTCAGTCTGTCTCCAGTCTGGCCAAGTACTTCAAGATAGAAACACCACAGATCCTGGTGGCGCATGATGAATTGGATCTGGATGCTGGGGAGGTCAGGCTGAAACGGGATGGTGGCCACGCAGGCCATAATGGGTTGAGAGATATCATCAGCGCCATGGGGAGCAAGGATTTCTGGCGTCTGCGTATTGGTATAGATCATCCGGGGGAGCGCAATCAGGTTGTAGATTATGTGCTTGGTAATCCGTCCCGGGATGATGCGGTAGCTATCGAGTCACGCCTGGAGGCTGCTGCTGACCAACTCCCCAGGATTCTGGCGGGCGAAAGTCAGTTGGTGATGAATGAGTTGCATGGCGGAAGTTGACCGTTAGTAACCGTTGGATGTCCGGGTTGGGTTGATCTGCGCTATTTTTTGAAAAAAGACGGAAAAAACCTTCCGTAACATGTTGACAGGTAGGGGTGTTGTAAATCAAAATACTCCGCTTGTGTTTGGAGGGGTTCCCGAGTGGCCAAAGGGATCAGACTGTAAATCTGACGGCTCAGCCTTCGGAGGTTCGAATCCTCCCCCCTCCACCAGATTTATTCCCTCCGTGGTTTGCCGGGGAGGATGAGAACCGATAAGAGGTTCGACGTAGCCGCGAAGCGGCGGAGAACGTTGCGAAGCAACGACCCGGAGGGCGGAATGCCGAAGGCATGGAGTAATCCTCCCCCTCCACCAGATTTATTCCCTCCGCGGTTCACCGGGGAGGATGAGAGCCTAATTAACTCAGGTTCGATGGAGGCGCTGTAAGCGCCGGAGTACGCCAAGCGTAGCGCGGCGAGTTAAGAGCGTTAAGTAGTGGTGCGATGGTTGTTTAGTCGGGCCAGTGCGGGTGTAGTTTAATGGTAGAACCTCAGCCTTCCAAGCTGATTATGTGGGTTCGATTCCCATCACCCGCTCCAGTTAGGTTAGGCCCGGGTAGCTCAGTTGGTAGAGCGCACCCTTGGTAAGGGTGAGGTCGGCAGTTCAAATCTGCTCCTGGGCTCCAGTATTATTGTTGGTACGTGCGGAATAAGCGCACGAATTTGTCTTTTTAACTTTTAATTTAACGATTCAAAGAATCTATTTGGAGATTAAATTCGATGTCCAAGGAAAAATTCGAACGTACGAAACCACATGTAAATGTTGGTACGATCGGTCACGTAGATCATGGTAAGACCACGCTTACCG
>CAZVME010000131.1:0-3398 GCA_964628835.1 uncultured Gammaproteobacteria bacterium
CCAGCCAGTCTCGCTCCTTCGGCTGCATGTGCAGCAGGCCATCACGTACCGCGCCGCCTACCAAATAGATGTTCATCAGACTCTTGCCATTAGCGTATTGTTATTACTCTCTATCATCGTATGGCTCAAGCATACTCATTCTCTTTGGCCTTGGTAAGCTCCAGCCCGCTGATCCTCCTGCTGCAACTGCCACATCTTCGAATAGCGACCACTCTGTTGTAGTAGATCCTGATGCGTACCCTGCTCCATGATGCGCCCCTGATCCATCACCAGAATCCGGTCCGCATCAACCACCGTTGAGAGGCGATGGGCGATGACCAGGGTGGTGTGGTTCTGGGCCACATCCTTCAGTGTCTCCTGGATCGCCTGCTCGGTGGCACTGTCCAGAGATGATGTAGCCTCATCAAACAGCATGATGCGTGGACGCTTGAGGATGGCACGGGCGATAGCCACCCGCTGTTTCTCACCCCCGGAGAGTTTGAGACCGCGCTCCCCCACCACCGTGTCATAACCCTGCGGCAGGGAGTCGATGAACTTGTCTATGTGCGCCATGGCTGCCGCCTGTTCTATTTCATCCATACTGGCATTGGGGCGTCCGTAGCGCAGGTTGTACAGGATGCTGTCGTTAAACAGCACCGTGTCCTGGGGCACTATGCCGATGGCGGCGCGCAGGCTCTCCTGGGTCAGGCTGCGCACATCCTGGCCATCTATGGTGACGCTGCCGCCAGATACATCATAGAAACGGAACAGCAGTCGCGACAGGGTGGATTTACCAGCCCCACTGCATCCTACAATCGCCACCTTCTCACCGGGCTGCACGCTGAAATCCACTCCAAAGAGTATCTGCCGGTCCTCCTGATAGGAGAACTCTACCTGGTTGAAACTGATCTCTCCGCCACTCAGTTGCAGCTCTGTGGCTCCCGGCTGGTCCTGCACCTCTGGCTCCCGCTCCAGCAGCTTGAACACCAGATCCATATCCGCCAGGGAGTACATCACCTGGCGATACACCATGCCGAGAAAATTGAGCGGGATAAATAGTTGCAGCATGAAAGCGTTGACCATAACCAGGTCACCAATACCCATCTCACCACGCACCACACCATCTGCCGCCAGGAACATAATAATGGTTACACCGATGGCGATGATGGCGCCCTGCCCGAAGTTGAGCAGGGACATGGATGACTGGCTCTTTACCGCCGACTCCTCCCACTGGAACAGGGTGTTATCGAAGCGCTCCAGCTCCAACTGCTCATTACCAAAATACTTCACCGTCTCGTAATTGATCAGGCTGTCGAAGGCCTGACCGTTGGCCTCGGACTCCAGACGATTCATGCTGTGGCGAAACTCCATACGCCACTCGGTGACTAGCAAGGTAAAAATGATATACACCGCCACAGCGCCAAAGGTGGCCAGGGTAAATACCGGGTCATACATGGTGAGCAGGACAATCGCCACCAGGGTAAATTCAATCAGCAGTGGCAGGATACTGAAGGTCATATAGTTCAGGATGGTGCTGGCACTGCGAGTGCCGCGCTCCAGATCCCGACTGATGGCCCCGGTGCGACGCTCCAGATGAAAACGTAGCGCCAACCGATGCAGATGCTCCAGCACCTTGCGCGATAGCATGCGCATGGCATTGAAGCGCACCCGGGCAAACACCACATCACGCAGTTCATTGAACAGGGAACTGCTGAGCCGCAGCAAGCCGTAGCCCAGAAGTAGAGATACTGGCAGCACCAGGGCTGCGCTGCCGCTACTCTCCACCGCATCCACAATCTGCTTCAACAGCAGCGGAATACCCACATTCGCCACCTTGGCCAGCACCAGGCAGGCGATGGCAAACAGCGCTCGCCCCCGGTATTCGGCCAAAAATGTCAACATCATGCGCAGATTGTGCAGATCGCGACGGTCACTGTGGGGGCGAGATTGAACTTGTGTATTGTGCGGCATGTTATGATTGGGTTCTTATGCAACTACATTAACTAACCATTCTATAACATTTGGCCATAGATGGACTGGAACTCCAGGAAAATCTGTTTAGAAGCGTGGCCTTTTGTGTGGATAATAATCTTTTGTAAAGAGCGAAATATAGTATGACTCAAGATTGCAGTTACAACGAACTCTATGCCCTGCAGGTGCTGGACGACAGTATGGAACCGGAGTTTCCGGAGAATGCCATAATCATTATCGAGCCATCCCAGGTGTGCGCCAGCGGTGCCTTTGTGGTGATCACGGTGGGAGAAGAGCGCTGGTTCCGCCAGTTCATTACCGACCGCGACAGCAGCAACAGACTGGTGGCCCTGAAGCCGGGCTACCCTGAGATCGACCTCAATGGGACCGAATACCGGATTGAAGGGGTGATAGTACAGCGCAATATCGGGCGCGAGATAACACGCTACAAACCATACCAGACCAACAACGGAAACCCGGATTAACGCTGCATGCAGAACAATAATAATAACCTACTGCTGCTAATTACCTTCTGGATCTCCATCACCCTGACCGGTTGCAATGAAGCCCCTCCCACAGAACCGGCCACTGCCAAGCGCAAACCCCACCTGGTGGAGGTGGATCGCGTGGAGTGGAAGCCGGTAAGCACCGCCCAGGAGCGCACCGGCTCCCTGCGCTCCAGGCGTCTGGTGCGCATCCACAATCAGGAAGAGGGCCGGGTGATCGAGCTGCCCCACTTCGAGGGAGACCTGGTGGAGGCAGGAAAGCTTTTGATCAGCATGGAGGATGAACTGCTCAAGGCGCAACTGACCAAGGCCCGCGCCACCACCAGCCAGGCCCATCAGGATCTGGAACGCATCAGCAATCTGGTAGAACGTCGAGCCGCATCCAAGGATGAACTCACCCGGGTCAACACCCGTCTGGAGGTGGCCAAGGCCGAGCAGAAGCTACTCCAGACCCGCCTCAGCTACACCCGCATCACTGCACCCTTTCGCGGAGTGGTGAGCCACCGCTATGTGGAACCAGGTGACGCCGTAGCCAAACATACCCATCTGCTGACCCTGATTGACCCGCAATCACTGATCACCGAGATCCGCATATCCGAACTGCTGCTACCCCATATTGCGCAGGGAGATGCGGCGCAGGTGCGAATAGACGCCCTGGGAGACAAACGTTTCAGTGGGCGCGTGCTGCGCATCCACCCGGAGCTGGACCCGGCCACTCGCCAGGGCGTAGTGGAGGTGATCCTGGACCCGGTGCCCAAGGGCGCCCGTGCCGGACAGTTCGCCCGGGTCACCCTGGAGACCGCCAGGGTGCAACGCATGCTGATTCCGTTCAACGCCGTAAGGCATGATCGCCTGGGGGCCTTCGTATACCTCCTAGACCAGGAGGGCAAGGTACGACGCACTGCGGTTCGCAGCGGCATCCGGGTGGCAGACCGAATTGAG
>CAZVME010000132.1:0-3321 GCA_964628835.1 uncultured Gammaproteobacteria bacterium
GGTAGGTGGGGCTAGGCGCTTTGTAAATGGCTCTGTCGGTATCCTGGTATTCCCCAGCGTAATTAAGGCCGGTTTTGGCGTTGGTGGTGAGTATGGTGAAGGGGCGCTGCGCATTAAGGGTAAAACCCAGGGTTACTACAGCACTGCAGCAGCTTCCATCGGTTTTCAGATTGGGGCACAATCCAAAACTGTGATTATGGTGTTCATGACGCAGCGGGCGTTGAATAAGTTCCGTAACAGCGAGGGGTGGAAAGCTGGTGTGGACGGCTCAGTCGCCCTGATTGATCTAGGGGCTGCAGAGTCCATTGACACGCAAAATATAAAGGACCCCATCGTCGGGTTCATCTTTGGCAACAAAGGTCTGATGTACAACCTCACTCTGGAAGGATCGAAAATTACCAGGCTGAAAAAATAGTCAATGTACTCGGCGGTACGGTAATCATCCACTTTTGGCTGATGCCAAAAGTGGAGGTCATACTGCTACCAGATTAAGATCAGCTGCTCTCTAGAACAGCGTCTGCAGGGCGAGATTGGCAATGGAAAAGGTCAGTAGTAAAAGTCGCAGAGAAATAATAGTGTGGCTAAAGAGGAAATAGAGTGTGCGCAGGGGCACGGTAGGTGGTGATGCCACACACTGTGTGGAGTTATTCACGCTATTTCAAGCGTGCAATCTATTCAGGATGCCTTTCTCTCACATGAATATACTAAGGGGCGGTCTGCGGTTTTTATACTGACAACACCTGGCTCTAGCTCGATATTGACTGAGGCATTGTTTGCTCAAAAAATCCACTACCTGCAAAGCACCTGATGGTACTTTCGAGGCAGTGGGATTGGAAATTGTGCTAACCGTTGGTGCCGGACCGTACAGCCTGATTTTGTGATTCGGAATTGATTGCCCTGACAGAGTTTTCCCACTGGTCTGCAATATCCGCCAGTTTGGGATAGCCCTGTTCGTCCGGATTTGCTCTAAATCTCTCAATCCGCTGCAATAGGCCGGTCAGGTCGATTCCAAAGTGCGCTGCCTCCTGATCGTGGACCGCTAGGTAGTGACTCACGGCGTCGCTGGCATCTGACTTCGGGTCAGCATTGAGCTGTGTCAGCAGTGCCTGGGTGCAGAACTGTAGCTGATTGTGCAGAGACTCCACAGCCTCGTCATATTTAAATCTACTGGCGAAGGATCTGCCGAGTTGGGCCTCATAGCGTGCATCCAGCAGCAGCTTGTCCAGAGGGTCGGCCTTGGCCCCGGCGCACTCGCCGATTCCCACTGAGTCCACCTTGAATACCTGGCTGTCACCCAGATCCCGGTTGAGGAATGGTAGCTCGCTCTCCCGCACTTCAGTTAGATCTAACAGCAGTTCTTTAAAATAGTCCGTGCCTTTGTCCCTGCTCCAGTTAAAGAAACTTCCATTGGTTTGCTTTTCGATCTGATAACGCTCTTTAATCCGTTCCAGGGCGGAGGTGAGACGCGCTGCGGGGATCTCCGGGCCGTCGAAGGCGATGGCTCCGCCCAGGCGTCCGTTACCACCCAACTCCAGTCTATAGCTGGGGATCAGCTTGCCGTAATGTCTTTTGCCTACGCCGGCAAAACCAATGTCGGCGGTGAGGGAGTTGGCGCAGCCATTCTGGCAGCCATTTACCCGTATACTGAGGTCTTCTGCACCACCTTTGAGGGCGAACGCCACCCGCTGTGAGTTGGTGACACCCAGTGGGCAGGTGCTGGTGCCAGGGCAGGCCACTACCCGTTTGCCAGCCTCATGCAGGTTTAGGTCGATGCTGCCAAGCTCTGCGGTTACCTGTTCCAGATGCTCAGTCGGTACATTAAACAGGGTCAGATTCTGGTCCTGGTTGGCCCGCAGTTCGAACCTTTGGTTGTGCTCCAGCAGTCTGGCCAGACCTATCAACTGTTTTGCCTTGAGGTGACCGCCAGATACGGAGATCGGCAGGGTAAGCAGTCCGGCCTGACGTTGGGGCAGGGGGCGACGCAGCACTTCCCCCCAGGGTTGGTCGTTGTGGCTGGGTGTACGCCATTTCACCAGGGTGCCGCCGCGCGGGGTAAATGCATCCCGGGTGTGTTTGAACTCCTTCCAGAAACGTTCACTAAACTCGGCATCGCCCCACTTTTCCACTAAAAACTTGATGCGGTTACGGGTGCGGCGCTGACGGTCTGAGTGGCGGTCGTGTAGTACCAGCAGTGCCTCCACTGCCGGGAGCAGGTCGGACTCTGGGATGAAATCCGCTACCTCAATGGCGGTCTTGGGCTTTGCCCCCAGTCCGCCGCCCACCAGTAGCCTAAATCCAGGCTGGCCGTTTTTCTGAGTGGCGATGATCCCCAGGTCATGCACCATACCCTGGGCGCAGTCCTGAGCGCAGCCGGAGAAGCTGATCTTGAACTTTCTGGGCAGAGACTGGGTGAGTGGGTGTCTCACAAAATGGGCGGCTGTGAGCTGGATGTATGGTTCCACATCCACATTTTCTGCTGGGCAGATGCCAGCCAGTTGGCAGGAAGTGATGTTGCGCACCGTGTTGCCGCCAGCCTCGCGGGTAACTATGCCAAAGCGGGCGAGATCACGTTGCTGATCAGGTGTCTTGCCTAGCTCCACATAGTGGAACTGGATATCCTGACGGGTGGTGATCTGGACCTGATCAATGTTGGAGTATTTCTCCAGGTTATGAGCAAACCCGCGTAGCTGATCAGCATTGAGTCGACCCCCAGGCAGTTTGGTTCGCACCATACACATGCCATCCTGACGCTGGGTATATACCCCCAGGTTCAGCCGAATGTGCAGGAATTTGTTTGGGTCCATCAGGCCGTTTTTGAAGAGTTCCACGGACTCTGCGTATAGGTCAAAATCCTGATGATTGATCAATGGGTTGTCGCTGTTCATTGGTCTGAGTCCTGTTGTGGATGGGGTGTATGAGTAGATATGAGCTGGGGCATTGCTGTGTTGCGCCGTTATCCAAAAATGCGTCTACCTGGGGAAAAGTACCAATATGGGGCGGGTAATGGAAATAACTAATGGATATATAAATATAATGATGGGTTATAGTGATGTCCTATCATAATGGTTAGGTTCTAGGGCCTGTTAACACTAATCCAATAGGCTTTGTTACGCCTAAAAAAGCGTCAATCTAGGTGCAAGGAGTGTAGTTTGGTCATTCCAAATGAACGACGAGCAAGGCTTACCGCGTCCTGCTCACGCCCCTTACTAACATCCATGTTGGTAACAACGAGTGGCGTTTTTTCAGGCGTAACCCGAAGGGCTGGAGCTATTTTTCCGCCCAGCGGCGTTATCATTCGTTCATGTAGAGTAACTACACGTC
>CAZVME010000133.1:0-3300 GCA_964628835.1 uncultured Gammaproteobacteria bacterium
ACAAACAGAGGGCCGCCTGACTGATGACCCTGAACACCACTTTTGACAATAACTCGAGGGTATCGGCATGGTAGAAAAAGGTGGCACCTTTCCAGTAGGCCGGGTAATCGAGCAGGGTGACCATCGCTCTTTGATAATGGTTGGGTAACGCTGAGAGCAGGCCAACCAGTGCAGCATATTGGTCCGGGGCAGTTTTCTCCAGATGGAAGCTGGCCGCATCCAGCTGGTTACGCACGGTATCAGGTAATTTGTTCCAGGCTGCAAACAGGATATCCACCCGCTTCCGTTTCAGCTTTTTGAAATCGATCCCTGCAAACACCCCCTTGCTGCTGAAGTAGCGCGCCAACAGTGGGTTGGGCAGTTGGCGCAGTAGGCTTTTGATGGTGTAGTGGCGCATCGGGTTGTGTTATTGCCTTTGGTCCAGCACCTTCAGCGCATCAATCTCAGCGGCATCTTCCGGGTACTCCCTCCGCCATTGTTCCCGATCGGCACGAATCTGCCCCAGATGACCTTCAATCGACTCGGCGGTCAGGCGCACACCAAAGTCATCCGGAACCGTTCGCTCTGATGACTGGTAGCTAAAGATTCGATCAAGCACCAGATCCCCCAACTCCCTCTTATAGTGACTAGACTCCCAGTACCACCGCATCTCACTATCTACATCGCCCAGAGGAGGCACCACCTCGCTAGTCATACTGTTATAGCCGGAAAAGTCCCAGATGGGAAAGGGGTCACGCCCTGTGTGCCGGGCCTCTTCGACATTGTTCTGCACCAGTTGACGCTTCCACCCCTCAAACTTATCCCACGCCCCCTTGGCTGCAATGGTCTCAAACTGCCTGGCATGGCTGGGGGAGATCGCAATATGCAGCTCAATCCCCTTACGCTCTGCCAGCTGCAGCAGCCGACGAAAGATGGAGTCATTGTCGCGAAAAGGGTTTGCAAAGGCAAAACGATTGTAGTGACCATCATAATAACCCTTTTCATTTGACCGAAATCTTTCTCGCTGACCGCCAGCACGACGATTCTCTGCACGGGCCTTCTTATCCCACAACCGAAACCCATCCTGTCGATACAAATCCTGCCCGGCTGCATGCTGTTTTCTCACGGTATGCAGACTTGCATAGAGGGCATCCAGAGAGGCCACAACAGCAGTGAGATCACCATACGTGCCACGTTGCTGTAGACCATCTTCCGAGACCGCCAGACGCCGCTCATCAAAATCGGGCTCTTCTGGGTTTTCATTGGCGTTGAACATAAAGAAATCGAGCATCAGCACAACCTGTTTCACCGGCGCCATAGCATCGGCATGCTGCAGGTAACGAAAGGCCTCGTAGAGGTTGGCGCCCGAAAGCGCCAGATTGTAGACCGGAGAGGCGCTCCACCCAGGGTGCTGCGGATCAATCCCGATCTCCCCGCGTGAGGTCCCAAGGATGACGGCAGCAGGCTGGAATCGGCTAATGGCAGCAGCTTTCGACATCCTGAGATGTTTGGAGAACTCAGTCTTTTGGGTATTAATCCCCTCAATGTGTGGACCGCCGAAGAAATTGTAAGGGTCAATCAAGCGGTTAAAAGTGATGACTATCACGAGCGTCACCGGAACACCCACCAACAGCGCACGTAGATAACGATAGAAGGGGGAAGGTGGAGTGGTACGCATAGAGGAGACCCCGCTCAAAACTGGAAGTAGAGAAATTCAGTGACCTGACTCAGACCCAGGATCGCCAGCGACAACATCAGTGCCGTAACCCATCCCCACGCAGAGGTCGGACGCCACTCCATCCAGCGAACCCGCAACCGGGTGATCTCCCCATGGTAGGTCTCGAATGCGGGGCGGTAGCGACGCATCCACTGCTGGGTGTTTGGAAGCAGCGTAGAAAACAGAATCAGTACAAAAATCCAACCAAGGCCTGCCTTTGGATCACCAAAGGCCCCATTGGAAAACATCCCATGGAAAACCACACCCTGAGAAATCAACCACTGCTCTACACCGCCAAGCTTTCCGGTCAGTTGCTCTGACAAGGACAGTCCGTTACCCCCAACCATCGCTGTTAGCATCTGCATTGCCCCCTCCATACTCTCTGCACGGAACGGTACCCACGCCACCACCACAACCAACATGGTCAGCAGCCAGCCAAACGATTTTCTTAACCGTCCAGATTGATTGACCGGAAACAGCCTGCGCCAGCCATGGTTGATGACCAGATAGACCCCATGCAATCCTCCCCAGAGAACGAAGGTCCAGCCTGCCCCATGCCAGAGACCACCCAGCAGCATGGTGATCATCAGGTTGGTGATGCGACGCGCCTCCCCTTTGCGGCCACCACCAAGGGGGATATAGAGGTAATCCCGCAGGAAGCGAGAGAGGGTGATATGCCAGCGCCGCCAGAAGTCGATGATACTGCTCGCCTTGTAGGGAGAATTAAAGTTGAGCGGGAGGCGAATACCAAACATCCGCGCCAGCCCGATCGCCATATCTGAATAGCCGGAGAAGTCAAAGTAGAGCTGGAGCGAATAGGCCAGCGCACCGCCCCATGCCTCAAACAGTGTGAGCACAACCCCCGCCTCTGCGGCCTCGAACACCGGTGTGGCATAGATGGCTATCCCATCG
Organism: uncultured Gammaproteobacteria bacterium; assembly: GCA_964628835.1. GTDB lineage: Bacteria > Pseudomonadota > Gammaproteobacteria > Chromatiales > Chromatiaceae > JAAGZL01. The sequence continues at coordinate 2,609 of CAZVME010000133.1, forward strand.
GCTAGTACCACCTTCTTGAAGAGGCCCACTGTAAAGATGGTGATCCCTACCGCCAGATGCTCCGCCTTGAGCCGGTAGAGAGTGTCCCGGGCAAACTGGGGTAGCATCTCCCTGTGGTGGACAATCGGGCCGGCAATCAGCTGGGGAAAGAAGGTGACAAAAAGCGCATAGTGGAGAAAGTGGTACTCTCGCGTCTCTCCCCGATAGGCATCCACAAGATAGGTGATCTGCTGGAAAGTGAAGAAGGAGATCGCCAGCGGCAGGATAATAGTCTCAAGGGTGAGGCTACTACCTACCAGTGCATTCAGGTTGTCAACAAAGAAGTTGGCGTACTTGAAATACCCCAGCATCCCAAGGTTGGTTGCGATACCGGCGGTGAGCAGTATCTTTGCTTGCTTGCTTGCTTGCTTGCTTGCTTGCTTGCTTGCTTGCTTGCTTGCTAGAGTATAGCCACACCCAAGGCATAATTAAAAAGCATCGACCCAAAAATTAGTCCGAGATAGGCCGGATTCCACCACCCGTAGAAAAAGAGCGAGGCTCCAACCAGCCAGGAGATCGCAATACGGTGATGACCTCGCCCACCAATCAGATGGAAACCAAGCAGGGTGATGGGCAGAAACAGGAAGATGAAGCCGTAGGAGTTGAATAACATTTCGGTACTGCGCAGGATAAGGTAGGATCGTACTGGAAAG
>CAZVME010000134.1:0-3241 GCA_964628835.1 uncultured Gammaproteobacteria bacterium
CAATGCCAATTAATTTATGGCCCCGGATGCGCCCTCTGTCAGTCTGGTCCCAATCTCGGTAAGACGCTGCCTGGCCCGGTCCGGAACACCCCCTTCGACCTCCAGGCGGTGGAGTAGTTCTGAGGCGTCCTCACAAATGATCTGCAGTTGGGCGCTGTCGAACAGCTCCATGGCCGCTTGTAGACCCTGTTCATTTTCGCTGAGCAGGGTGGGGGCCAGATCATGCTCCAGAATGAGTGATTCAGGGTGTAGCAGGTCGGCGACAATGGGGAATTGTAGCAGGGCGTAGTGGGCGTTGCGGGCTGCATCTTCCTGTTTCAGTTCGTCCAGGGCCAGAGGATCACCCGCTGCATTGGAGCGGATGGTATTCATGATTACCTGGGTCAGTTTGCTGATGGCCTGTTTGGTTTCAGTCTGGTCGTCCGCCAGGACCGAGGCCTGTTCATAGGTCATGTCCAGCTGCTCCTTGATCTCGAGGATTACCTCACTCTCTTCGTTGGGTTTCAGATGAATGGTCTTTTGCACCAGGGTGCGTAAACCGGTAATGAACTCAACTAGCTCCTCATGGTCCAGGCGCTGGGTATCCAGCAATGCCTCCGAGCTTATCTCTTGCTCTGACTCCGGGAACAGGGGGTTGTCACGTTTGCGTAGCAGGTGGCGTTCGTGACGCCCCGGCACTTGGCTGATTTCTTGACTCATTTTGCTTCCACCTCAGAACCCAGGAGTATGGCTATCCATCGGGTCTCACTGCTACTGTCGAGAGAGATCTTGATCATCATGGTTAGGGGCACTGACAGAAACATGCCCACGGGTCCCAGGATCCAGCCCCAGAACACCAGAGAGATAAATACCACCAGGGTGGAGATACCGAGTCCACGCCCCATAAAGCGCGGTTCGATCAGATTCCCAACCACTACATTGATCAGTACATATCCCAGCAGTGACCAGAGGGCGCCGCCAACTCCCAGTTGGATCAGGGCCAGCAACAGGGCTGGTACTGATGCAATTATAGAACCTATGTTCGGGACGAAGTTAAGCAAAAAGGCCAGGGTACCCCAGAGTACCGGGTAGTCCACGCCGATTATCCAGAGCCAGAGAAAAACCAGGATGCCGGTGAGCGCACTGGTGGCACTTTTAATGGCCATGTAGTGATTTATATTATCCAGAAAGGTCTGGAAGCGTGGCATGCCGGTGTCCGGATTTTGTAAAACCGAGCCGAGTTTGGTGGGAAAACTGGATGCCTCCAGCAGAATAAAAATGACGGTTAGTAGGATCAGAAAAGTGTTGGTGAGCAGACCGCCCAGGCTGCTCAGGCCCACTGCTGCCATCTGCATCGCCTTAGCCGGGTCCATCAGTTTGGAGACGGTATGTTGCGGTATGTCTATCCCCAGATCCGCCAGCCAGGCCAGCAGGGCCTGGGTCTGTCCATCCAGCCGCTCCTGGTAGAAGGGTAACTGGGCGGAGAAGTCGTCAATGGAGTTGCCCGCTAGAGCGCCAAACAACAGCGCAGCGACTATGACCGTTCCGATTACCAGAGACAGGGCAATAGCGGCTGGGATTTTTTTGCGTTGTAGGTAGAACAGCGGCGGGGCTGCAATGATGGCGATAAATGCTGATAGCAAAAAAGGCACCAGTAGTTCCCTGGCTTCGCGCGCACCCGCGACTATGACCACAAATGCCGCCATGGTCAGGAGGATATGACTGCCCTGTGATATGGAAATTCCTTTATGCATGGGTTAGTGGTTAGAACTTGGGGATCGGATTGCTGCGACGCCACTTTCGTCTATCATCATCATACGTCCACTCCTGGTTATCCACCATCTCCTTCTCAACCTGCCGGTCCATATAGATGTAGCGGATGAGGACGTTCTGCATCATCACTTCGTTGTTGTCTGCAACACTGGCAGGACGTTTGACCACCTCATAGTGGGTGACGCGGATATTGTTGATGTCCTCCTGGATCTTGGCCTCCTTGGCCAGCTTCGGTAATAGGAAGGAGTAGATCTGTTCCAGCTTGCCCCAGCGTGTGGTCAGCTCATAGCTATGCAGCACCTTGCTCAGGGTGTCCTGCATATCCTTGTCCTTGATGGTCTGGCAGCTGGTGAGTAGTAGGGCAATGGCTATTATCAGATAGAAGTTCCTGACTGCTTGCAAAGTTCGCATGGTCTATTCCAATTTTCTAGTTAGGGCATGCCGGCCATGTTAAGCGAGTATCGGCGCTTGATCTAGCAATACCTGCCCGAAATGCGGTGCATGCTGGTATCATACCTGACCTTTGGATAACCACGACCGTTTCAAGTTGAGTATGTTGCATGAATGAAGAGAGTGTAGAGCCGCAAGTTGAACTGCAGATCGGAGAGGGCAGGATAACCCTGCTGGGAACCGCGCACGTCTCCCGCGCCAGTGCGGACAAGGTGCGGGAACTGCTGCACACCGGCGTATATGATGCAGTGGCGGTGGAGCTATGCCCCAGCCGCTATAACGCCATTATCGATCCCGATGCGCTGGCGCGTATGGATCTGTTTCGGGTGTTGAAAGAGGGCAAGGGCACCATGGTGGCCGCCAGCCTGGCGCTGGGCGCCTATCAACAGCGTCTGGCCGAGCAGTTTGGTATCGAGCCCGGAGCAGAGCAGCGCGAGGCGGTGAACTACGCCCGGGAGAATCACAGCCCGGTGCTGCTGATTGACCGTGAGATAGGCATCACCCTGAAGCGGGTAGCCAGCAACGTAGCCTGGTGGCAACGCATCAATCTGTTTTCCGGCCTGGTGGCCAGTCTGCTCTCCAAAGAGGATGTGGATGAGGATGAGGTGGAACGGCTCAAGGAGGGGGATATCCTGGAGACCACCTTTGCCGAATTCGCCGAAGATCGACAGGATCTGTTTCTGCCCCTGATCGATGAACGGGATCGCTACATGGCCGCCCGTCTGCTGGAGGATATGCAGAAGGATGGCCACAAAAATATCCTGGTGGTGATCGGCGCCGGTCATATGCAGGGGATAAAACGCTATCTGGAAGAGGGCATAGAGTCGCCGCAGCAAACAGTGGCGGAACTGGATGCCATCCCACAGAAAAAGAGTTGGCTGAAACTGATTCCATGGATCATCGTCGTTCTGATCCTGTCAGGATTCGCCATCGGTTTCTCCCGCAGTCCCGATATTGGCTGGAGCCTGGTGGCAGACTGGGTGCTGATCAACGGTGGGCTCTCAGCCCTGGGTGCCTTATTGGCAGGCGCCCATCCCAT
>CAZVME010000135.1:0-3174 GCA_964628835.1 uncultured Gammaproteobacteria bacterium
GCTCCTTGCTCATCTCAGCGCCCATTGTTAAATTATGTCAGTTCACCGGGGGCCTGTGGCCCCTGCCCGATCAACGCGGCACTTTTTGAGATAATAATCAGGCTATGTTACGACGCATTAGAGGGCTTTTTTCCAACGATCTTTCCATTGATCTGGGAACTGCAAACACCCTAATCTACACCCGTGGACGCGGGATAGTGTTGAACGAGCCATCGGTGGTTGCCATCCGCCAGGATCGTTTCCACGGTGGTGGCAGATCGGTTGTGGCAGTTGGGGAGGAGGCGAAACAGATGCTGGGGCGCACCCCGGCCAACATCACGGCCATCCGCCCGATGAAAGATGGCGTTATCGCCGACTTTACCGTCACCGAAAAGATGCTGCAGCATTTTATCCGCAAGGTGCACGAATCCCGTCTGATCCGACCCAGCCCCAGAGTTCTGGTATGCGTACCCTGCGGTTCCACCCAGGTGGAGCGTCGCGCCATTAAAGAGTCCGCAGTCAGCGCCGGCGCCCGTGAGGTATACCTGATTGACGAACCCATGTCGGCAGCCATCGGCGCCGGTCTGCCAGTGGACGAAGCACGGGGTTCCATGGTGCTGGATATTGGTGGTGGCACCTCCGAGGTGGCCATCATCTCCCTCAGCGGCATTGTCTACGCAAACTCCGCACGCGTGGGTGGCGACCGGTTTGACGAGGCCATAATCAGTTTTGTACGCCGCAACTACGGCACCCTGATTGGCGAGGCCACCGCTGAAAACATCAAGAAGCAGATTGGCAGCGCCTACCCTGACAATGACGTCAAAGAGATGGAAGTAACAGGGCGGAATCTGGCCGAAGGCATACCCAAGAGCTTTATCATCAACAGCAACGAGATCCTGGAAGCGCTGCAAGAACCGCTCTCCGGGATCGTGGATGCAGTGAAGACTGCACTGGAACAGACCCCGCCGGAACTTACTGCAGACGTGGCCGAACGCGGACTGGTCCTCACCGGCGGCGGCGCGCTACTGAGCCATGTGGACCGTCTGCTGGAGGAGGAGACTGGACTGCCGGTACTGGTGGCAGAAGACCCCCTCACCTGCGTGGCCCGCGGTGGTGGCCGGGCGCTGGAACTGATGGACCGGCACGGCGGCGACATCTTCGCAGTTGAGTAGGACGACCTCTGACACACCAAAGACGACGGTAGTGTTTTCAGATTTAGGAACTGACCTCCGATCAAACCTATTTTCACATACGGCCCATCCATAAATACCCGCCTGATCCTGGCGGTCATGGTCTCACTTGCCATGATGTTTGGCGGCTACAATCAAAAACATCTCAAAGCGGTCCACAACCTGCTTACCATAGCGGTATACCCACTGCATGTGGTGGCAAATACGCCACTGGTAGTGAGCAACTGGGCGGTAGCGACCTTTTCCACCAACAGTCGACTACAAGAAGAGAACACCCGGCTCGGGAAAGAGAACCTGAAGCTGCAGGCCCAGCAGCAAAAGCTGCTATCACTGGAAAACGAGAACATGCGCCTGCGGGATCTGCTGGAGTCATCGCTCAAGGTCAAGGACCGGGTGCTGATTGCAGAGCTGATTGCAGTGGACCTGGATCCATACATACACCAGGTACTGATCAACAAGGGTAGCAATTCCGGGGCCTTTGAAGGACAGCCGGTACTGGATGCCAATGCGGTAATGGGGCAGGTGACCAATGTCACCCCCTATACCTCCACCGTGCTGATGATCACAGACGCCCGGCACTCCCTGCCAGTACAGATCCTACGTACCGGCCAACGCGCCATTGCCGTTGGCTCCGGTGACATCAATCAACTGCATATACCCCACCTACCGAACAACGCAGACATACATATCGGGGATCTACTGGTGACCTCAGGCCTGGGGAGGCGCTTTCCACCAGGTTACCCGGTGGCCACAGTGACCGACATCAAGCGGATGGAGGGCAAGGCCTTTATCGATGTCCAGGCCACACCTAACGCCAGACTCGACCACACCCGCGAGGTGCTTCTGGTGTGGACCGTACACACCCCCAAATCCAAACAGCCGAACCAGGCTCAGCAGGTAATACAGCCATGAGCCATGGACGCAAACAGGGGCTGCTCATCATCCTGGTAACATTTCTTATCAGCCTGCTGATCACACTCATACCCCTCCCGGATTGGGCCAGACCATTCCGCCCTCAATGGTACACCCTGGCGTTGATCTACTGGGCCATGGCCCATCCTGAACGCATCGGCGTCGGTGCTGGCTGGCTACTGGGCCTGGTGGTGGATGTAATGACCGAATCCCTGCCTGGACAGCATGCGCTGACCCTCTCTCTGGTGGCATACATAGTGGTCAAGCTACATACACAGATCCGAGTATTTCCACTATGGCAACAATCAGTTGCAGTATTGATACTGCTGTTCCTGGAACCCCTGATCGCCACCTGGGCCATGGGCATTACCCATCAACCACCCCCACCTCCGCTCTATTGGCTCACGCCGGTGATTGGCATGCTGCTCTGGCCCTGGATCTTTATCATCCTGCGCGACGTGAGACGTCGCTCCCGGGCAAACTAGAGAAGTGCCGCACTCCACCTTCAAAGACCATATCATCGAGGCCCGACTGTTTGCGGGACGCAGCATCATCGCCACCATAATGGTGTTGATAACGCTATTGATACTGGTGCTAAGACTGGCGGAGTTGCAACTCCTGGATCATAAGCACTTCACCACAAAATCCATGGACAACCGGGTAAGGGTAGAGCCCATACCACCAACCCGCGGCCTGATATACGACAGAAACGGTATCCTGCTGGCGCAGAACGTACCCACCCACAGCCTGGAGATAACCCCGGAACAGGTTAAGGATCTAGACCAGACCCTGTCCCAACTGGGGGAGATCATGGAGATCACCCCAGGTGATCTAAAAAAATTCAAACGCCTGCGTAAACAGCGCCGCCGCTTCGACAGCGTCCCTATCCGCACCCGATTGAATGAAGATGAGGTAGCACGCTTCTCGGTAAACCGGCACCGCTTTCCCGGAGTGGAGATCCAGGCCAAACTCCTGCGCAAGTACCCACTGGGAGAAGAGACGGCCCATGTACTGGGTTATGTGGGACGCATCAATAAGAAGGAGCTCAAAACCCTGGACGCATCCAACTATAGTGGAAGCAGTCATGTGGGCA
>CAZVME010000136.1:0-3039 GCA_964628835.1 uncultured Gammaproteobacteria bacterium
ATCGGGCACCACCGGACGCCCCAAAGGGGTGATGCTCTCCCACCGTAATATCCTCTGGGACGCCCAAGCGGTGCTGGAGGCGACCCCTACCGACCGGGAAGATCTGTTCCTCTCATTTCTCCCCCTCTCGCACGCCTTCGAGCGGACGGTGGGCTACTACCTGCCGATGATGGCCGGCAGTTGTGTCGCCTATGCCCGCTCGGTCCAGCTGCTGGCCGAGGATCTGGTCACCATCCGTCCTACGGTACTGATCTCGGTGCCGCGCATCTTTGAGCGTGTCTATGGAAAGATCCAACAGAAGCTGGAGCACGAGGGAAAGATGGCACAGTGGCTATTCCAGCAGACTATAAAAATCGGATGGCAGCGCTTTGAGGCGAGCCAGGGGCGCGGACCTGCGCCGACGCTGATCCAGCAACTGATGTGGCCGCTACTGCGCCACCTGGTGGCCGACAAGGTGATGGCAAAGCTGGGCGGGCGCATCCGTATCGCAGCCAGTGGTGGCGCACCGCTAACCGAGACCATCGCCCGCTTCTTTATCGGTCTCGGTCTGCCGCTGTTGCAGGGGTATGGCCTGACCGAGACCTCGCCGGTGATCAGCGGTAATAACCGGGAACACAATCAGCCAGCCGGTGTCGGTCCACTACTCCAGGGGGTGGAGACCAAACTGGGAGAAGAGAATGAGCTGCTGGTCCGCTCCCCAGGGGTGATGCTGGGCTATTGGCAGCAGCCGGAGGCAACAGAGCTGGCCATTGATGCGGAGGGGTGGCTCCACACCGGGGATGTGGCCGAGCTGGTGGATGGTCACCTCTATATTCGTGGACGCATCAAGGAGATTATTGTGATGTCTACCGGCGAGAAGGCGCCACCGGCTGACATGGAGCTGGCCATCGACCTTGATCCGCTGTTTGAACAGGCGATGGTGGTGGGGGAGGGGCGGCCATTCCTCGCCGCACTGCTGGTGCTGAACCGGGATGGCTGGAACGAGCTGGCAGCCAGCCTTGAGCTAAACCCCAGCGACAGCGCCTCACTTGAAACAAAAGAGGTGCGGGAGGCAGTGCTTGACCGATTAGCCACCCTTCTGCGCGGCTTCCCCCACCATGCACAGGTGCATGGTGTAGCACTGAGCCTGGATCTATGGACCATCGAGAATGGGCTGATCACCCCCACCATGAAGATCAAACGGGCAGCCATTGAGGAGCGATTCGCGGATGAGATCCACCAGCTCTATGCGAAGCATGTCAGAAAATGAGAGATGGCATTGAGTTAGCATCTGTCATCAATAAAGGGGTGGCAGTACATGTCCCCTCCCCCTTGAAGGGGGTGGGAAGGGGTGGGGGTGGGTGTTCCACCACCTACGGATGATACTGGCAGTACCTAAGCAATGATTAACAGAATGAGCAGAGTCCAGATCTGGCTCTTGCTCCTCGCATTCAGCTTCAGCAGCAGCGTCGCACCGATCACTAATTCATCTGAACAGAATAGCGACGAGCAGCAAAAAACGATCTATCTGGTAAGCCACGGCTGGCACGCCGGAATCGTGCTACCGCAAGCCGACATCCCTGACAATCTCTTACCGATAACTGAGGATTTCCCCAATGCACAATTCCTGGAGGTGGGGTGGGGAGACATGGACTTCTACCAGACACCGGATGCTGACACGGGGTTGATGATCAAGGCGGCACTGCTGCCGACAGAAAGCGTGCTTCACATTGTGGGTTTCAACGGCCCTGTGCCGACCTACTTCCCCTACAGCGAAATCATCCAGATTGAGATACCTTCCGCCGGTTTTGAACAGCTCATACGCAGTATTGCGAATAGCTTCGCCTTAGATGGGAGCGGTAAGGTCAAACCACTCGGTCCCGGTCTCTATGGGAACAGCCAATTCTACCCATCCGGGAAGAGCTACCACCTGTTCAACACCTGTAATGTCTGGACCGCCCGGGTGCTACGATCTGCCGGTCTTCCCATCACTCCGGCGAGTGCGATCCAGGTTGAGAACCTCATGTCCCAGGTTCGCAAGTTTGGCATGGCGGTGCAATTGGGCACCCCCTCTTCAATGATAGAGCGCTGAATAGAAGTTATCTCACCCTGCCTTGACTACTGGATAAGCGTGCCACGCCTGAAATTCAGGGCTATCTCATTTGTTGGAGAAGAGTAGGGTTTTATATACCCTACATTATAGGGTGTAGTGAACCCTATGAAGGCCGATTTATTGTTCAGCACAAAAGAAAATTACAAGCACGGCTTTATCGAAATGAAAATTTGGCGAGTGCCTGAACCAGTACCGCCATCTGAACACCCTTACAAGTATAGTCTTGTATGCATCGTCAATAATGAAAGGGTGATTGGGTACGATAATGAGCGTGGGAAGGGTGATCGCAAACACATTAGGGGTGAAGAAATTAAGTACAAGTTTGTAAGCATACGAACAGTTGTTGAAGACTTTAAAGCAGATATTGAGAGGGTAGAAACATGAAGACGTTGACCATCAAGGTAGGCCGCTCAACAGAAGAGTCATTTGAAAAATTCATTGAGACCGCTGAAGCACTTGAAGCAGGGAAAGAGCCAGTGAAATATTTTGGTATTGGCCTGGATAGCATCTCTCGGATGAATAAGCTTTTTACTCCAAAGCGTTGGGAGCTGATCGAGCAGCTGAAAGCGCTTGGTGCAGTGAGTATCTATGCGTTAGCGAAGCATCTCAAAAGAGATTATAAGAACGTCAGAACCGACGTTATTGCGCTTATAGAGTGGGGCGTAATCGAAAAAGATGAAACTGATAAAGTGTTGGTGCCATGGGATGAGATTGATGTGAAGTGGCCAATTCTGAAGGATGTTGCCTAGGATAGATCGCACCAATTGCTGGATGAGCGTACAGAGCCCCAGATTTCTATCTGTTTACGATTACAGCTTCAGATATCTTTCAGGATGACGTGGGGTAATTGTGTTGTAAAAATCCAAAATTTGACGAAGATCGCCCTTTAGATCACCACTCGGATAGATAACCTTGCCAACCCCCGCTTCTCGCTTTTCATAATCCAG
>CAZVME010000137.1:0-3019 GCA_964628835.1 uncultured Gammaproteobacteria bacterium
GGCACTCCATTAGAAGTTGATAGTCAGGGTCCAGTGGTTGCTCCTGCTGGTTGTTGTGCAAGTTGTCTGTTGGTGGCAGCGGTTCCAGCTCCCTGAGCAGTGGGGCCAACTCCACCAGAATGTCGCTGGCGGTCTCCACCAGTTTTGCACCCTGGCGTATGAGCTTGTGGCAGCCGCGAGCCAGTGGGTTGTGGATGGAGCCGGGTATGGCGAACACCTCACGCCCCTGTTCTGAGGCCAACCGCGCAGTTATCAGCGAGCCGCTCTTCTCTGCCGCTTCCACCACCAGGGTTCCAAGGGAGAGGCCGCTGATGATCCTGTTGCGGCGTGGGAAATTGCCCGGCCTTACCTGGGTGCCGGGTGGGAATTCCGATACCAGAGCCCCCTGCTTAGCTATCTCATGGGCCAGAGCGTGTTGACTGGCTGGGTATACCCGGTCCAGGCCGGTCCCGGTCACGGCAATGGTTATGCCATCTGCCTTCAAAGCACCGGTGTGGCAAGCCCCGTCGATGCCAATGGCAAGGCCACTGACAATGCCTAGGCCGGAGGCTGCCAGGTGGTAGGCAAACTCGCGGGCGGTCTCCTGGCCGGAGATGCTGGGATTGCGGGATCCAACCATGGCCAGTTGTGGGGTGCTTAGGGTCTCAGGATCGCCATGCACGAACAGCAGGGGTGGTGGGTCGGGAATCTCTCCCAGCCGGGGTGGATACAGTGGGTGGCCCAGGGTAATCAGGTGGTTGTTTGGCTGTTCCTGCCAGCGCAGGCTGGTATCTACCGCATCCCAATCCGGCGTGCGCAGGTACGCTCTGAGATTGGCCTTCACACCCCATTCGGAAAGCCCTGACTCTGAGGCGCTGAAAAGGTGGCTGGGATTCCCCGCGACTTTGAGAAGGCGGTTGAAATTGACACTGCCAATGCCCGGGGCATGCAGCAGCGCCAGCCAGTACTTCAGTTCTGCCTGCGTCTGTTGCAGAACGCTACCCTCCCTACCAAAGTCACTGTTCCATCAGCTGGGTCAAGATGTGATCTGGTAATCAGGGATTACGCACCCGGTCATTTACATGCAGGGCGTTGGTGGCGCGCATTACCAGACCGAAACTGACTCGTGGGAAGGTGCGGAATACCATAAGGGTTCCCGCCCTCTCATTTGGCAGCTTGACCCGATCACGCGGGTTGGGGCTAACGGTGTCCCGCACCAACTCTCCCCGGCGATCAATTGCCAGAACGCTTCCAGACTCCAGGCCATCGTCCTGGCCGCGGTCTATTACCACAATATTATACTGTCCGATCTGAGTTACACCGTTTAGTACCGCAATGATGCTGCCATGTACCTTTCTTTTTGGAGGTCTGGGATAGAAGGTCTCGAGAGGCTGGTCCTCGGTGGTGGGGATCAGGCGGTCTCCCTTTAGTACCTCCAGTTCGGTGGCGGTTAGCAGGACGGTGGCCGGATCGCCGGTCTGCAGTAGTTCAGATGATGCAATAAACAGCGCCTCATATCCCAGAATTTCGCCGGTGTCGGCATCGCGATACGGCTTGCCCGGACGTACTACATCGAATTTGGTTTTGTTGCCACCGTGAATGGCCCGGACATAGGCCTTGTAACCGGGACCTGCGGCAATGTGCTCATCGGCGAAATCCACCACATAGGGTGCCCGGTCCAGCTGGGCTCTATCCGCAACGTAGGGGCGGGTCAGAAATTGCTGTACCGCGTCAATGGGTATTGCCGGTATCGCCTTGGAGATTGGGGTGGCGCGAACCTTGGGTGATAGTTTTACCAGACTGCCATTGGCCTGGCCGTTGCCCTGGTTATCACTCGGCATCTGCTCAGTTGGCGTACTGGTGTCGGCAACGCTGAGCTGTGGTTTGCCGTTGATGAAGCTCAGCACTATGGTGTCACCGGGGAATATCAGGTGTGGATTGGCAATCTGGGGATTGACCTGCCATACGTCCGGCCAGCGCCACGGTTCGTTCAAGAACCTCTCGGAGATGTCCCAAAGGGTGTCGCCCTTGACCACAACATAGTAATCCGGATGATCTGGATTCAGAGTAACTTGCCCCGCAGCAATGACGGAACAGGAAAAGATCAGGCCCAGGAAAAAGCCGGTAAGCTTATAGGGTGACTTTGGCATGGTGATCCCTTTGCGGTTATTTGTAGCTTGTTTGTGTTCCCAAATGATCAGGACTACAACAAAAAATATGATAAGAATCCTGTATCATCATAATGTTAGCGTATATATCTAATCTATACCATAACCTATTTTTAGTAACTGTTCATGCCTTAATAGCACAATTTGAGAACTCTATCCGGGTTTGATATGTCCAGTAGATAGAGTTTATTGAGTTTTTGGCGTGATTTTTTTTGCAGGCTGCGGAACAATACCGCCAAATTTTGATAAACAGCTGCGAAGTTCAAATAACGGAGACCAGATGTCCATACTTGATATCCTGCACTACCCGGATCCAAGATTGAGAAATTGCGCCAAGCCGGTGGAAGAGTTTGATGATCAGTTGAGGGGGTTCGTCAACTCTATGTTGGAGACCATGTATCACTCTTCCGGGGTTGGGCTGGCCGCTACTCAGGTGGGGGTGGCTAAACGGGTGGTGGTCATAGATGTTTCTGAAGAGCGTGATCAGCCCCAGTTTCTGATCAATCCTGAAATCCTTTCGCGTGCGGGTGAGGAGGTATCGGAAGAGGGCTGTCTCTCGGTGCCGTCGGTCTACGAGAAGGTGACCCGGGCTGAACGTATTCGGTTTAGGGCCCAGGATAAAAACGGCGATGCGGTGGAGATGGATGCAGAGGGTCTGTTGGCGGTGTGTGTTCAGCATGAGATAGATCATCTGGACGGAAAGCTGTTCATCGATTATCTATCCGGGCTGAAGCGCCAACGCATAAGAAAAAAATTGGAGAAAGAGGCGCGCCTAGCCCAGGCGTGATTCACATCCCCTGCACTCCCTAGACACATCCCGGGCCGAGCCTGACCGGGAAGAAGGAATATAAGAATGAGCCAGCCCCTGAATA
>CAZVME010000138.1:0-2946 GCA_964628835.1 uncultured Gammaproteobacteria bacterium
CTGAACCAGGGTCATTTTGACGAGCTCTGGCTCCAGTACCGCCCTCTTGGCGGCGAGGCCTGGTACACGATCGATGACACATTAAAGGCGGACACATTAAGGCTGAACAACCAGGTGGCGGCCCTGATACAGTGGTCGGTGGTGGACCTGCTGGACGGTATCTATGATATCCGTCTGCGCTCGATCTGCCTGGAAGGCCTCTTGACCAATGAGCTGCCGCCGGTTCAGGGCACGATCGACCGGGTGATACCCACGGTGCTGGGTTCACCGGAGCCGGTGGACGGTGTGCTGAACATGAACGATGAGATCGCCGTGAACATGACCGAAGCGATCAACGCCGCCACGGTTCAGCGCAGCAATGTGATCTTCTATGATGGCCAGGCCGGCGGCCAGATCACCGATATCGAGGTGAGTGTATCTGAGAACCGGATCGTGATAATGCCCCAGGTGCATAATTCCTTTATTGAGAACCATTTTGTTGAAGCGACGATATTCGGTTATGAGGATATGTACGGCAACCCCGGTGACACGCTGCGCTGGTCATTCCAGGTGAACCGCAACCCGATCTCCTGGAATGTGCCTTCCACGGATCTGATTGCCATCGTTGGTGCGGATAACAGTTTTGATATACCACTGAATAATATCGGGTCGATCGCCAAGCCCTTTGAGTTGACTGACTTGCCGGACTGGCTGACAGCCGATCCTTTGGTAGGAGAGATCAACCCCGGTGGTTCCTTTGATATCCACTTCATGATCGATCCCAATATCAACGTGGGTGAGTTTGACGTCATGATCTATGCCGACACGCCGGAGGGGCGTGAGCCGCTTTCAGTCAGTGTGGTATCCATGTGTCCCTATCCAGAGTGGCCGGTAGTGGCCCAGGACTACCAGTTCAGCATGAACGTGACCGCGCGGCTGTACGTGAAGGGTACCCAGTCCCTGGATGAGTTCGACCGGGTCGGTGCTTTCATCGATGATGAGTGCCGTGGTTTTGCCCATGTGGAGTATAGCGAACAGCTGGATGACTACCTGGCTTACCTGACGGTGTACAGCAACCAGTACAGCGGTGAGACGGTGGAGTTCCATATCTGGGACCGCACCGGTTGTGTGGAATACTGGGAGGTTGATACGGCTTTCCTGTTTGTGAGTGATACCTATGCCGGTACGCCGCTGGAGCCCCTGGCCCTGAACGCCAACGGCGCCATTGCCCAGACGATCGGGATGCCGAAGGGTTTCACCTGGTTCTCCTACAACCTGACCAGCAGTATGCCGGATAACCTGGATGTGCTGTTTGCCGATTACAGGGTCAGCGATGGTGACCGGATCATTGGGTTGGAGTCCTATGCCCAGTACTCTGAGAGTGAGGGTACCTGGGAAGGTCCACTGGCTGAAGCCGGGCTGGAGCTGGGTGCCATGTACATGAGCGATCTGGACACGTCCAATGTTCTGGACCTGATCGGGTTCCCGGTGGGCCCGGACACGATCGATCTTTATCTGAACAGCGGCTGGAACTGGGTTGGCTACCTGCCGGACATGAACTATGAAGTGAACCAGGCCCTGTGGTCGCTCAACAGCTCCACGGATGATTTAATAAAGGACCAGTACTCCTATGCCCAGTATATTGATGGCTATGGCTGGATCGGCAGTCTGCAGTGGATGTACCCCGGCCGGGGCTACAAGCTGAGCAGCGCGAAAGCAGACACGCTGACCTATCCCACGGATGCGGTTTATGCTGTTCCGCCGCTGCTGGCCAGGGCAATGGACAATGATGCCGGCCTGCCACCATCTCCCTGGGAGGCTGATCCCCATATCTCACCCGCCAATATGACCGTAACCTTCCTGCTGGAGAGTGATACGGTTGGTGTGAATGACCCGGCTGATGTGGTGGCGGCCTTTGTGGGTGATGAGTGCCGTGGAGTGGCCCGTCCCCTCTATGTACCGGCGCTTAAACAGTACCGGGTGTTCATGATGGTGTATGGTTCTGCCGGAGAGACGGTGGAGTTCAGGATCTACGATATGGATACGGAGATCACCTACCGGAGCAATGAGCTGCTGATCTATGCTGCCGATGACATTATCGGTACTCCCACGACACCGGTACCATTGACCAGAGCAGCGCTGCAGGTCGGCGACAAGGGTTATATTCCGGATGTGTTCTCCCTGGCGCAGAACTATCCCAACCCGTTCAACCCAAACACCAAGCTGGGGTTCGGTATCCCGGAGGATGCCCATGTCAGGATCAGGATTTTCAACCTGCTGGGACAGGAGGTGAAGACACTGGTGAATGATGACCTGCAAGCCGGCTACCGCTATGTGGTCTGGAACGGGACCAATGGTTTTGGTCAACAGGTTACTTCGGGAATGTATATCGTGGTGATGGAGAGCAGGGACTTCCATGCGGTTCGTAAGATGGTGCTGCTGAAATGATGAAAAGGACACTTGCACTGATAATACTGCTGATGGCTGGCCTGGTATCAGGCCAGCCCCCGGCAGAGTGGACAGTGGACCCCACTGCCTGGGAGCATTTTATGACGGTGACGGCGGTGCTGGAGATCAACGATCAGTTGTCCGATGACAGCCAGGATGTTATTGCCGCTTTTGTTGGTACGGAATGCCGGGGTGTGGTTGAGGCTACCTCCACCGCTGGTGACTGGCGTTACTTCCTGATGGTGCGATCCAACAGTGGCGGGGAGGTGGTGACCTTCCAGGCCTGGGATGCCGATATGGATACGGTGCTGGATGTTACCAATCAGGTCTCCTTTGTGGTGAATGGTGCCTATGGCACGGTGGATGAGCCCTACACCGTTGAGGCGGTTAATACGACTGTTGGCATCATTGAAACAGGATCGCTGCCAAATACTTTTAAGCTCTACCCCAACTATCCCAACCCCTTCAATCCGGTTACAACAATCAGCTATGAGCTTAGTGAAAGAATGCTGGTCAACC
>CAZVME010000139.1:0-2901 GCA_964628835.1 uncultured Gammaproteobacteria bacterium
GTCACGCTGCTGGAATATTCCAGGCTCTGTGGTCTGGTCTGCATCCAGGATGCTGTCAACCAGTTCGGAGCCAACCTCACCGCGCAGATCACCCAACAGTACCCGGGCATAATCGGCCTGGGTGTCGATGGAGACGCGGAAACCTAGAGTGAACTCTGCGGTATCTTCAAACAGAGAGTTGTTCCAGGCTGGGCCACGGCCCTCATTGTTGGTGGCGTATGGGGTAGTGGGCAGGTTGCCGCCATAGATGGAGGAGCAACCGGTTGCGTTGCCGATCACCATGCGATCACCAAACAGCTGAGTAGCCAGGCGCACATAGGGGGTCTCGCCGCAGCCTACGCAGGCACCGGAAGATTCGAACAGGGGCTGGGCCAGCATGGCGGTCTTCATGGTTCCCCAGGCGATCTTGTTGCGGTCATATTCTGGAATGGTGAGGAAATAATCCCAGTTCTCGCGCTCAGCATCACGCAGAGGTGGCTGATCCACCATGTCCAGGGCCTTGTGCTTGGGATTCTGCTTATCCACGGCCGGGCAGATGTCCACGCACAGGGTACAGCCGGTGCAGTCTTCGGGGGCTACCTGATAGGTGATGTGTTCGCCCTCAGCAAACTCTTTACCCTTAACCTGAATGTGCTTGAAGGTCTCGGGGGCGTTCTCGGTAACAGCGACATCGAACACCTTACTGCGAATGGCCGAGTGTGGACAGACGAATACGCACTTGCCGCAATAGATGCAGAGCTCGGCATCCCATATGGGGATCTCGCGCGCCAGATTACGTTTCTCATAGGATGAGCTGTCCAGGGGCCAGGTGCCGTCGGCCGGGATCATGCTCACCGGGATCATATCGCCACGTCCGGCAATGATCTCGCCGGTAACCTTCTGGATAAACTCAGGCGCATTGGCGGTAACCGGAGGTACCTGCTCAATGTTGGAGCTGGCGCTATCTGGAATATCCACCTGATGCATGTTGGCTATACTGGCGTCGATGGCCATGAAGTTCTGTTTGACCACGGCCGGACCCTTCTTGCCGTAGGTCTTCTCTGCGGCGTCCTTGATCTTGGCGATGGCCTCATCTTTAGGCAGGATGCCGGAGATGGCGAAGAAGCAGGTCTGCATGACGGTGTTGATGCGACGACCCATACCGGCCTCGGCAGCAACCTTGTAGGCATCAATGGTATAGACCGAAAGCTTCTTTTCGATGACCTGTTGCTGCAGCTTGCGCGGTATGGTCTGCCATACCTTGTCTGCAGGTGCCGGTGAGTTGACCAGGAATACGCCACCGTCACGGGCATAGTCCAGCATGTCGTACTTCTCCAGGAACATCGGCTGGTGACAGGCCACAAAGTCAGCCTGGGCCTTACCGATCAGGTAGGAGGAGTTGATCTGTTCCGGACCGAAACGCAGGTGGGATACGGTTACCGCACCGGCCTTCTTGGAGTCGTATACGAAATAGCCCTGGCCAAACAGTTCAGTGCCTTCACCGATGATCTTGATGGAGTTCTTGTTGGCGCTAACGGTACCGTCTGCGCCTAGACCGTAGAACATGCACTGGGTGACCTTTTCGGCATCGATGGTGGTGTAGGAGTCATCCCAATCTAGATTGGTGTGGGTGACGTCATCAATGATGCCAACGGTAAAGTCGTTCTTGGGGCCGTCCTTGTCCAGATCGTCAAAGATACCCTTGACCATGGCTGGAGTGAACTCCTTGGAGGAGAGACCATAGCGACCGCCCACTACCCGTGGCATGGCGGCGAATTTACTGTTGCCGGTGGCAACATGGGTGGCCAGCGCGGTGATCATGTCTTTGTACAGTGGTTCGCCGTCTGAGCCGGGCTCTTTGCAGCGATCCAGAACCGAGATCTTGCTGACGCTGGCTGGCAGGGCGGCAATCATGTGCTCGGGGGAGAATGGGCGATATAGACGGACGATCAGCATGCCGACCTTCTCGCCTGCGGCCATCATCTTTTTCACTGTCTCTTTGGCGGTATCGGCAGCTGAGCCCATGAGTACGATTACCCGTTCCGCATCATCGGCGCCAAAGTAATCGAACAGGTGGTATTGGCGGCCGGTTATGTCTGCCAGCTTGTCCATGGC
Organism: uncultured Gammaproteobacteria bacterium; assembly: GCA_964628835.1. GTDB lineage: Bacteria > Pseudomonadota > Gammaproteobacteria > Chromatiales > Chromatiaceae > JAAGZL01. The sequence continues at coordinate 2,095 of CAZVME010000139.1, forward strand.
CTTCTGCACGATGGCAGGGGTGTCATTGTAGTAGCTGTTTACGGTCTCACGGCCCTGGAAGTAGGTGTCAGGGTTTTGTGAGGTGCCACGAACTACCGGGTTGTCCGGGTTCATGGCGCGGTTACGATGGGCTCGTACCAGATCACCTGGGATCATGGCGTCCATGGTCTGATCATCTATCAGCTCAACCTTGGAGACCTCGTGGGAGGTGCGGAAGCCATCGAAGAAGTGGATAAACGGGATGCGTGACTCCAGGGTGGCCGCCTGGGAAATTAAAGCTGCGTCCATCACCTCCTGCGGGTTATTGGAACCGAGCATGGCATAGCCGGTGGCGCGGGTGGACATGATGTCGCTGTGGTCACCAAAGATGGAGAGGCCCTGCGCCGCAATGGCGCGTGCCGCCACATGGATCACCGACGGGGTCAGTTCACCAGCAATCTTGTACATGCTGGGGATCATCAACAACAGACCCTGGGAGGAGGTGAAGGTGGTGGTCAGGGAGCCAGTCTGCAATGCGCCGTGCACGGTGGCAATGGCGCCGCCCTCGTGTTGCATCTCAATCACTTGCGGGATAGTGCCCCACAGGTTGGTCCTGCCTTTGGCTGAATACTCATCGCTCAACTCGCCCATGCCGGAAGATGGGGTGATGGGGTAGATTGCGATAACTTCGTTGGTCTTATGAGCAACGTGGGCAGCCGCTTCAATTCCGTCTACGGTTACCATGTTGGATTTAGACATCTCAGCCTCCAGGACCTTTTGGTCTATTTAAAACGTAATGAATAACAGTTCGATTTTCTGTTTGCATGC
>CAZVME010000140.1:0-2896 GCA_964628835.1 uncultured Gammaproteobacteria bacterium
GCTGGGACCGTCTGACCCGGTGGATTCGATGCCGCCGACACTACGCATGGAGCAGCATGGGCGCACCTTCAGCTACACTTGCTCGGGCATGCCTAAACCAGTGCCAGAGCAGGTTACACAAACAACCACAGAGCTGGCAGAGGTGAGCGAGTGGCCTGTGGACAGGCCCGTGGTTGCAGCTCCGGGGAGAACCGTGCAGCCCCGAGGCCGAGCCGAGAAGGCCGGGCAGAAACGGCAGGGGATCCAAACCCCACCAGCCAGGCCGACCATGCCCGAGGGGCTGTTGGAGTTGTGGCGTGAAGAGCGTTGGCAGGATCTCTTGGAGGCATCTGAGAAAAGGCTGGCCCGGTACGGCGAAGAGCATTTCGCCCTGCATCTGAAGGCGGTGGCGCTGGCTAACCTGGGCAGACTGGATGAGGCGCTGCAGAACTGTTCCCGGGCGGTGACGCTGGACCCGGCAGAAAAGCACCCCTACCTGGTGCAGGGCCTGGTGATGACCGAGCTTGGACGCAAGGAGGAGGCGGAGTCGGCCCTGCGCAAGGCGCTGTTTCTGGACCGGGAGTTCGTGGAGGCCCATTACCACCTGGGTATTCTGTTACTGCAGCAAGGGTGCACCGATGAAGGTCGTAGGTGTCTGGGCAATGCCCTGAGTATCGCCGAACAGGGTGATCCTGAGCGTCCGCTGCACAACTCCCCAGACATGAATTACGGGCATTTTGCTCAGATCATGCGCAAAGAGATCGAGGTTTATGGTGTGGAATAAAGCGTGGGACAGGTTGCGGGTTGTATGGGTCGGTGGTCAGCTGCCAGGTCGCCAGGCCTGCACTTTTTGATGTCGTTATATTGGTGGGGTAAGAAATGGCTAAACTAAAAAATGGCTAAACAAGGTATACCGTGACAGATTCCAGCAAACGCAAGAACACCAAGCGTGTTTCGGCAAACAAGTCGACCGAAAAGGGTGGCCAGAGTGAAACCCACAGCTCGGCAATTGAAGAGGTCCAGGTTCTGGCCGGGAACCCCGCAGATACGGGCGCGCGGGTGACTGCCGTGCGGGCCGAAACCCTGATGCCCCGGGAAGCGGGGTTCAAACAGATCCTGCAACAGCGGGCGGCGGTACTGGCCGGGCTCAGTGAGGGGGAGGACGGGGCTGAGGAGCGGGTACAGTATCTGCGCTTTCGTCTCGGCCCCATGGAACACTACGGCATACCCTACGAATTCATGGACACCCTGCTGTATGTGTCAGACATTGCTGTCATACCGGGAACGCCGGCCTGTATCGCCGGGGTTATTAATTACCGTGGGGTATTGTTGACGGTGTTGGATCTGAAGCAGTTTTTCCACACCCAGGCCCAGGAGCCAACGGAAGAGGCGCGCATCATGGTGGTGAGTGACGGCCGCATGCGTGTTGGTCTCCTGGCTGATGCGGTGGAGGGCAATGAAGAGTATCCGCCTACCCGGCTGGCGCCGCCCCTGGCATCAGACGGTATCACGGATATCAAGTATATCGCCGGTATCCATGCTGGAACCGTGACCATGCTGAATATGGAGGCGCTGCTGGGGGACCCGTCTCTGGTGGTGGATGAAGGGCCGGGGGCATAGGTTGCGGGTTAAGAAATGAAAGTGAACCATGTAAATATTGAGCAGCGGACGATATGGAATATTAGGAGCTAAAGATGTTCACAAATGTACAGATTCGTACGCGGGTGCACGCATTGGTGGGCTTGAGTGCGCTGGCGTTGCTTGCGTTGGGCGGTAATACCTGGCACAGCCTGACGGCCATCAAAACGGATATTAATAATGTCCTGAACGTAATTGATGAAAAGAAATCCATCGCTGAGGACATCCGATATCACATTGGCTACGGTGGTGCTATTCATCACTTTAAGAACTACATCCTGCGGGGTGACCAGAAGTACATCACCCTCTTTAACGGCAGTGCCGATAGAATCCGCAAGGGTTTTTCACGTTACGAAACCCTGGGTTTTTTCTCGGATGCGGAGCAACAGGCATTGCGTGATGGAGTTGCCATGGTCGACGCCTATGGGGAGATGATCGAAAAGGCACGCCAATTGATAGAAGCTGGGCATTCAGTTAGTGAGTTGGATGTAATGGTTAAGGTAGACGACAGGCCGTACCTTACCGCCCTGACTTTGCTCCAAGGGCTCCTTCAGCGTTACTGGGATAAACGTACCGAGTCGCTGTACGCCCTGGTGCTGCGTACGAATATTATGCAATTGATAGTAGTGCCTGCGGCCATTCTACTGCTGCTGATCATAGGTTACCGAATCTCCCAGTCCATCAATAAGCCGTTGTTATCACTGATGCGGGCGAGTGGCCGGCTGGCAACTGGTGATCTGGGAGTGCGGGTGGACAGCATCGCCCGGCATGAACTCGGACAACTGGCCAGGTCTTTCAATGATATGGCTCAGGCCCTGGAGGAAGGTAGCGCCCGAGAGCAACAACAGATCCAAGAGTTACGCGAGGCGGCGGATATCCAAGATCGAGTGCAGATACTCAGGAGCCACGTGAGCACTGTGACCGAGGGTGATCTGACCAGGCGGATTGGTGCAAAAGCGGAAAATGACGAGAACGACATACTGGTGCAACTGGGAATAGACCTGGATATCATGATTAGCAACTTGGCTGCCATGGCCCAGGAGAACAGTGCAGCCAGCGGCACCATGAGTAGCATGGTGGAGCAGCTACGGGGTACCATTGCCGCGCAGACCTCCGGGGCCTCCCAGCAGGCAGCGGCAGTGAACCAGACCACCTCTACCCTGGAGCAGATAAAGGCCACTTCGGACCAGAGTCTGGAGAAGGCCCAGGGTTTGGGGGAGCTGGCCGAGCGCACCCGGCGGGAGAGTGAAGATGGCCTGACGGCGGTGGATGAGGTTAT
>CAZVME010000141.1:0-2734 GCA_964628835.1 uncultured Gammaproteobacteria bacterium
CGACTACCGGGGTTTACCAGCCTTCGCTTCGCTCTCCATGGCTGGCAGCGAATGAGTATGAGGTGAACCTGGTTTCGAGCTTTGGATTATTGCTCTTGACCTCCACAAAGATCTCACCCGCGTCGCCTACAGGTTTAAGCTGCAACTTCAGCGATCCGCCTCTGGATGCCTTTGAGGCTATGCGTTTTCCTTTCCTGTTCTTGACTGTCAACCGATATCTAAACTGGGAATCTGACGGCCTAATATCCAATATCACAGATTTGGAGCTATCGGTTACAGCCACTTGATAAGTATCTACTGTATCACCGTCTCCCAGATGCCCGATTATCTCTTCATTCAATACTAGCGGTTCAGCATCTACCGCCACATCACCGCCACATCACCGCCAGCCTCACTGCCTTGTAGTTTATCGCCAGCTTCGGTGATCTCTACATTGAACAGGGCATCCTTGTGCACCCGGTCGTAGACACTACCAACAGTAAAGATGAATCCATCACCTGTGGTGTCACTGTATCCTACATGTCCGTAGCTGCCTGGCTCACCACTCAGTCGTACGAACCTGCCACGGTTCTTGCCGCGCCGCATCTGATACAGGGAAATGCGGTACTGGGAGTAACCGGAAGAGGACTCAACCATATCACCTTCCTGGCGTACCAGACGACGGGACTGGATCAACCCCCGCACCACACCACGCTGGGCTCTCTTGGTATTTACCCTGAAGTACGCCTGCTCACCCTTCTCCAGGAAACTAGTCAAGGTGTAAGTCCCAGGTAATAGATCCACCGCCGTTTCCGGTGAGGTTCCGCCCGCAATAGGATGAATGGTACGCAGCCAGGTAGGCTCAATCTTGTTCTGGGCCACCTCCACCACACTGGTAAGTGCGTCCTGCAACTGCTTGGCATCCCTGGCATCAAAATATTTACCGCCTCCGGCACGGGCGATGGCGCGCATCTGCTGGGCCTGTTTTTTGTCTAGATCAAAACCCACCACATGGATCTCCACATCTATACCCATCTTACGTAACTGTGCTGCCACCTTTATCGGATCACCACCGCAGGTCTCTTCACCATCTGAGATCAGTATGATCATCTTCTTGCTGCTCTTGACCTTACCTAGATCGACACCAGCCAGTTTCAGGCTTCTGGCAATGGGGGTATAGCCGTATGGTTGCAGACCATCTATCTGGCGCTGAATGGAACCCACTTGGCCAGCGCCAATGGGATTCAACAGCACGGTATTGGGACAGGATGCCTCTGGGGTCTTGGCTACGCTGCTATCGAAACCGTAGGCGCGAAAACCCACGTGAAACGCCGGCGAGTCGAGGCCACGAATTGAATTATGCATTGCCACCCTGGCCAACACCATCTTGCGCCTGCCCTGTATCTTACCGGCCATGGAGCCGCTCACATCCAAGATCACCTCGATGGCTACCGGCTCCTTGGGTTTATCACTTACCACCTCTTCCTCCAGTTCCAGTGGAACCACTGGCGGCGCAGGCACGGCCAGTGGCGCCGAGGGCGCTAGCTTGGGGGCCGGAACTGGTTCCAACTCGCTCACCAGAGGCAAGTCGGTTGCTGTTTCAGATTCAGACATCGGTGCCGGCTGGGGTAATTTTACTTCCACGGCTGGTGCTCCCAGCTTGGCAGGAGGCAGGCCCTGGCCGATAGCCTGGGCCAAAGCTGCTGCAGAACTCGCCAACTGGAACTTACCCGCTCCAGCCAGGGCGATGCGTCCCAGTTGGGAGAACTCTCCGGGCATACCTATGCCGATGGTATCCACCTGGATGTTCTTCTCCGCCAGTTCGCTGGCCAGGGCTATGGGATCCAGATTGCAGTTTTCCTGGCCATCGGATATGAGGATTATCCGACCATTTTCACGCCCTTCCAGGTCCTTGGTGGCCTGTTGAATGGCATGGGCGATATTGGTCTTGCGTCCCAGGGGCCTGAGAGCGGCCACCAACTTCTCCATAATTGCAGTGTCCACCTTCTGTCCCATAGGGAAAGACTGTTCGCTGGCACGACAGTTTGCAGCAGCATCCTGTTTATTTACGCCACCGGCAAAGAAACGTACTGCCACCTGGGTCTGACCATGAAAGCGCTGGGCCAGGTCACGAAATGCATCCTTGGCTATCTGGATCTTCGGCTGACCATTAAGGGGTTCAGTCATGCTGTGGGAGCGGTCAAACAGGATAATTACCGGTAAATCTGCACTATGGTTTGACTCTGATGCTGAACACAATATCGGCATAACACAGAGGCATAGAGTCACCAGCATACGGCGTAAAACAATCTTACTCATATCAATCACTCTCCATATAACTCTGCGTACCGGTATTTGGATGCTCTCACACGCAAACAGGTACAGATAGAAGCTATATCGGCATCTATCGGAAAACTTGAAGTGGGTATTATGGAACGTGAAACTATCTGTGCAGGCAGAAGGTAATAACTCTATAACAGATACTAGCGATGGTTAGCTACAATCATCAAGGCAGGAGCGTATCCGCTCAATCAACTCCGGGTGATCGAACTCACGACCACCAATGGCACGGTACCTGACTGACCCATCAGGATCGATGATATAGGTAGTTGGCAACCCCCTCACCCCCCACCGCTCCATACTACCAGCGCTGTGGTCAAACAGGATCGGAAATGTCGGCTGCGGGTCAACCGTACCCAAGTAAGCGAGTCTTTGATCTCGTGATGCCTTTTGGGACATCCAAGTCCCCAAAAGG
>CAZVME010000142.1:0-2661 GCA_964628835.1 uncultured Gammaproteobacteria bacterium
GAACCAGCATTGCCAGCACCCAACACCACCACATGCCCCCTGTCGGCTCCAGGAATCCCCCCCAACAGCAGGCCTCGCCCCCCCTCTGGTTGAAACAACAGCTTAACCCCATGATGTACCGCAAGACGCCCGGCAATATCACTCATAGGGGCCAGGATCGGGAGTTCGCCGCCATCCCCGACTGTCTCATAGGAGATGGCGGTAAGCCCGATCTCCAACAATCTCTGTATTAGCCCGGGTACGGCCGCTAGATGCAGAAAACTGAACAGGATGTGTTCAGGACGCAACATATCCAGCTCCGGGCCAATAGGCTCCTTTACCTTCACGATCATCTCGGCCTGAGCGTAGACAGTGCTTGCATCCGGCAGGATTGTTACACCCAGGGATTGATATTCAGAATCGGGATATCCACTCCTTTCGCCAGCCCCACTCTGAATCATTACGGTGTGGCCGTTTTGAATAAGTTCATTGCACGCGCTGGGGATAAGACCCACCCTACCCTCCAGTGGCTTTATCTCCCTTGGGATGGCAATCAGCATATTCTCTCCTTTACCCACTCCTGAACATTACGTAAAATTTGATCTTAATCAGAAGACAGAGTTTCATGACATGGAAATAATTTTGACTTAAATGACCGGCGAATCTGCGCACCATCTGGACATCCAGTTGCAGTTGCACTGACCCATCCTCATCTAAGTTCCAATGACTATTCATCCAAGTCTCTCAGCACTAATTAAAATATACGCCATTTTTTCGGAGTAAATGCACATGAGTGAAACCAAGCACTGCCGTTTGCTGATCCTGGGTTCAGGTCCAGCTGGATATACGGCCGCAATATACGCAGCACGCGCCAACCTGAATCCAGTGCTGATTACCGGTATGGAGCAAGGTGGTCAGTTAACCACCACCACTGAAGTGGACAACTGGCCTGGGGATAATGAAGGTGTACAGGGTCCTGAATTGATGGATCGCATGCTGAAACATGCCGAGCGTTTCAATACCGAGATCATCTTCGACCACATCCACACCACAGAACTTACTGAAAAACCGTTTCGTCTGATTGGTGACCAGGCCACCTACACCTGCGATGCACTAATCATTTGCACTGGTGCCTCCGCCCAGTACCTGGGACTGGAATCTGAGGAGAGCTTCAAGGGACGCGGCGTTTCTGCCTGCGCCACCTGCGACGGATTTTTCTATCGTAATCAGAAGGTTGCTGTCATAGGCGGCGGCAGCACTGCCGTTGAAGAGGCGCTCTATCTCTCCAATATTGCAGCCGAGGTTACTATTGTACATCGCCGCGATGCCTTTCGTTCGGAGAAGATCCTGTCGGATCAACTGATCCAGAAGGCTGAGAGCGGTAACGTGACCATTGAGTGGAATCACGTGCTGGATGAGGTGCTTGGAGACAAAACTGGCGTGACTGGCATGCGCATCAAAAACGTAAAGGATGACTCCACCAAGGAGTTGGATCTGCAGGGTGTATTCATTGCCATCGGGCATAAACCAAATACAGATATATTTGCCGGACAACTGGATATGCAAAACGGTTATCTAACCGTGACCGGTGGTATTGAGGGTAATGCCACGCAGACCAGTGTCGAGGGTATATTTGCTGCTGGTGACGTAATGGATCATGTCTACAAACAGGCTGTAACATCTGCCGGAACCGGCTGTATGGCGGCCTTGGATGCAGAACGCTACATAGATGCACTGAAGGCTAAAGAGTAATTACGGCATAAAAAACCGCAGGTCTGGTTACCAGGCCTGCGGTCACTTGATTCTGCCTCACACCGTCAAAAGGTATGGATCATTTTCTGCTCAAGAACATAATTCTGTATCAACACCTGTTCCAGGCGACCAGGCGCCTGTAACTGGGTCCCGAAGACAAACACCCCCCATTCATCGGCCCCCACGTCTGCCGGCTCATCCACATGCTTGATTGTGGTCTGAAGTTCCATCTCCTCCTCCTGGGAGCAGACCTGTAACTTGAATCGCATCAACAGTACGCCATCTTTCTCCCCGATCTTACTCATGCTCTCAAGCCTGGCACCAGTTGAGCTTATATCCTTGATCGACGCTGATTTCCAGTTGTCTTTCTCGTCCGGCAGTTTAACATTTCTGGTTACAACCGGAATATCAGCACTTATGCGATCTGCATTACGGATTTTTATATACTCCACCTCTTGCGGAAAACTCAGGTGGATATACGGATAGGGGGCCAGAGTGTTATGTATTACCTTAGCAACAAAGCCTTGAATAAAACTGCCCTGTATCATGCGTACGGCAAACTGCTGGCCTTCGCGCACCAAAACAGGTTTATTATTTACCATGGGGGTTGTAACAAGTAGACTTTTTCCTGGTACAAAACCGATAACAGTGGATGCATACCTTTCACCGGTATCATCCCCCGCCTTTTGTAGCTGGAGTGTGTCCCCCACAAGAATTTTTAGTGTTTTGTGTTTCATCCACCCAAACCCATCATTTTCAGGTAATTATGCTTTTTATTCTCGATCCCAACAACCCCGACGCAGAATTCCCCCCGGTGGGACAGGCTGAGGTAGAACCTGATGGGTTACTTGCGGTGGGCGGAGACCTTTCCATACCGCGACTACTCAAGGCCTACACATCCGGCATCTTCCCCTGGTACAGTAATGAGCA
>CAZVME010000143.1:0-2621 GCA_964628835.1 uncultured Gammaproteobacteria bacterium
ACCGTGCCTACTTTCGTCTCAACCACTAAACGGTTTTAATTCTTCCTATCCTTAGCCGTCGACCTCGCTCATGATGCGGATGACAATTTGTTCGTTTTGGAATTCGCAACCAATGGATTGCCGGGTCTGCTGGGTTTTGAACCGGGCATAGGGAAGCTGATCAAAATTACTCCCCAGGGCGAGAGAGTCGACTACGACAACCTTGTCAGCCTTGCTACGCCCACTGATGTCGAAATATGTGGTCAGAATCTCTACGTCAGTGATCAAGGCGCGGAGGCTGGCTCAGGTCGCGTCCTCGTCGCACCCCTGAGTGCGCTTTAAGAAATCCGGGCTCAATCCAGGGATAGGAAAAATAACCGCCATTATGTTTGATGTCGAAAAGTATCGCCGCGCGGGGATTTAGGGCTGATCGATGTCCGGTTGGTTTGCATAGGCAATAACTTATGCCCAAGGCAGGTGCGATCGTAGAGATTGACAGGGTTTTGTCTCAAGCGCAGGGGCCATCAGGCAGGTGAGTGCCTGACCTGTCTAGCGCGAGCGCCGGGTTGTACCGGTCTGCCGATCTCCACGACGCACACCCTGGTGGGGGCCGTGCTGGGGGTAGGTCTCGCGCGGGGTATTGGTGCGCTGAATCTCGGGGTGATCCGTTCGATTTTTATGTCCTGGATCATCACCTTACCGGTAGGTGCGGTGCTGGCGGTGATCTTCTACTACGTATTAACCACCCTGATGCTGTAGTGACCTAGAAACCGGCAGGGTTTTCCAGTTCGGCTACGCGCGCGCGCCGTGCCTCTCGTCTGTCGATCGCCGCGCGGATGCGGCTCTGGCGCTCTTTGGTGATTGGATAGTTCCATATGATGATGGCAGCGAGGATAAAGATAGAGGTTGGCAGGAACGTATAGACGTACCTCAAACCATCTATAGCCTCTGCTGAATTGAGTGCACCTTTGCTGGCTTCATAGCCCACCCAACCCAATGCCCATAAACCCAGGGTCGCGCCGAAACTGCTGGCAGCTTTGGTCGCCAGGGACCAGGCGGAAAAGTATTGGGCGGCCCTGTTTTCACCAGTACGTGCGGTATCGATATCGATCACATCGGCCTTCATGGAATTAGGCAGTGCCACAAACGAGCCAGTACCAAACGCACTGATTGCAGCAAAGGGCACCATCAGCCAGAAATCGCCCTGGCCGAAAAATAGATACATGGGACTGAATGCGGCAACCAGTAAAAAGCCGCCAATCCAAGCTCGATGTTTTCCATAGCGTTTAGACACCGCGATCCAGAACGGAATACCAGCCATGCCCGCGAACGTGCCGAAGAACATCAGGAAGGGCACCAGGTTCTGCGATGCGCCCAGCACGGCGGTGGCGTAGAAAGCGTTCAGTGGCATGAGAATGGCGACCCCCAGACTGGAAGTCATGAATGCAATCACCAGCCACAGAAACGCACCGTTTCTGAACATCACTTTCAATCCATCGAACAATTGCATGGCCGGTGCATTGGCATTTGGTTTTTCGTCTACCCGCCAGATGGTGTATCCCACACATATCGGGGTGAGGATGAGGGCTGCATAAGCGGTGATGCGCATGATTTCGCTGAACCCGTCGAGGGTGAAGAAAGTCGCCATCACTACGGGAAAGCTGATAGCGACAAGTTGTCCAACACTTCCCATGGCGGCCCGCCAGCCGGTTACTCTGGAGCGGTCATCGTAGTCAGGGGTCAGTTCTGCACCCCACGCATAGTAGGGGATCATCAACATGGTCCAGCCCAACCATAGCACCATCAGCCAGGTAAACAGGTACCACAGGTCTGCGCCTTCATCTGGAATGAGCACTTTGTAGATTCCCACCATCAACACCGGTAGTGACGCCAGCATCCAGGTCCTGCGTCGTCCCCAGGGGGTTCTGGTGTGATCCGACAGATAGCCGACAAGGGGGTCTGTGATGAGGTCAAACACTCTCGCGGTGAGCATCATGGTGCCCATGTCCACCAGGTCCAGGCCAAACTCATTGGAATAGAAAAAATTCATGTACAGCATCATCGGCATGGTGGTCAAAGTGACCGGAAAATCCGCAATGCCATAAGCGAACAGAGTTCTGGTGGGTAGGCGTGATTTCGCTGGAGAAGGGGATGCTGGCATTATCGTCTTATAGCTGCTGCGCGTTGAACCGTTTTGCATCCTCTCACAGTTAAATGGTGATAAGTAGCTGTACGTATTTGGGTGAAGGCCTTAGAAGGTAGAGTTCGTTACCCCACCATCCACGGCCAGAGATTGCCCCACCAGATAGTTAGCAAACTCGCTGCAGAACACAGCTGTTAACTTGCCCAGATCATCTGCATCGCCGAACTTCCCTGCGGGAATTCGGAACTGCTTTACGAAGTCCTGCACGACTTCATCGTAGGTCTTACCCTGGGCGTCTGCCATGGCATTGAAGTTGTCTGGCACTGGAACGCCTGTCGGTGACCGACGAAGGCAAGCTGCGCTATGCACTCAAGCACCCCTATTCAAACGGCACTACCCACTTCCTCTTCGAGCCACTGGACCTGCTCGCCAGACTTGCCGCGCTGGTGCCCAGACCTCGAGTCAATCTGACCCGCTACCATGGGGTATTCGCCCCAAA